>JAEWOH010000017.1 GCA_023460955.1 Bacillota bacterium
ATGGCAAGAGGAACGTGGAATAAATGCGGAAATTACCACTCGAAATACAATTTCTAGATATATTTTTCACTTTTCAAAGTTCAATACTTTTTACTTCAGTTTTTCATAGATTAGTTAACACTATCTAATCCTCTGATGTTTTAATATCTCATTATTCAGCCTGGAATAAATCTTTGAAGAGTAATTAATAGTTTTAAGATATTTTTTCATAATGTTTATTGTTGCAGAACATTTACTAAAAATGCTGTCTTCCAAAGATATGAAGAACCTGGTTGAACCAGGATCCCCCTGTCTGCCCGCACGACCTCTTAGCTGGTTATCTACTCTAATGCTTTCATGCCTGTTTATTCCGATAACATACAAGCCCCCTAAAGCGATTACCTTTTCTCTATCCTTTTCATCTTTCCCGCCCAGTCTGATATCAGTTCCACGACCAGCCATGTTGGTTGAGACGGTAACAGTTCCAAGAGAACCGGCATTGGCAATAATCTGAGCTTCCGCTTCATCATTTTTAGCATTAAGAATACTGCACTCAACACCCTTTCCCTTTAACATGCTCGACAGCCTCTCAGATTCGACGATACTGCCGGTACCTATTAATATTGGCCTCCCGGTTTTATTTATCTCTGTTATTTCATTTACAACTGCAGTGAATTTACTGTCTTGATCGGTGTAAATATTATCCGGAAAGTCGATTCTTTTACAGGGCTTGTTTTGTGGAATGGAGACAGTCTCTATTCCGTAGAAATTCATGAATTCATTTTGTGAAGACAAGGCTGTTCCTGTCATACCTGAGACCCTCGGGTAGAGCCTCAGGAAATTTTGTATGGAAATGGAACTTAAAATTCTGCCCCTAGAGGCTGCATTTAAACCTTCCTTTATTTCAACAGCTGTTTGAAGTCTGTCCGGCCAATGTCTTTTTTCTACTACTCTTCCTGTAAACTCATCTACAAGCTCAATCCTTTTATCCCTGACAATATAGTCAATATCTCTGTGAAGCAGAACCTCGGAATGCAAAGCGCTGTTAATATCTGATAAAAGGTTTAAGTTGGTTTCCTCGTATAAATTCCCACATTCAAAAGTAGACTCAAATAATTGAATTCCCCGATCAGTAAGAAAAACATTTCTCATATTCTCATCAACATTGTAATGAATACCTTTTATGAGTGTTCTGATAAGCCTGAAAATGTTGTTATATAAATGAATATTTTCATCTTCAGAAACCTCTGCTGCAATAACCAGAGGAGTTTTAGCATCATCAATCATTATTGAATCGGCCTCATCAATGATTGCATAGTTAAAAGGACGATGCACAATGTTATTACAGTTATAGCTCATGGAATCCCTTAAGTAGTCAAAACCGGCTTCCCTAGCAGTTACATAAGTTATATCATTTGCATAAGCTGCCTTTCTTCGGCTGATATCCATGCCTTCATTGATGTACCCCACTGTCATACCCAAAAGTTGATACACCTGCCCCATCCAAGCGGCATCTCTTCTGGCGAGATAATCATTATAAGTTAGGATGTGGACACCCCTGCCGGACAAAGCATTTAAATATGCCGGGAAAACGGCGGCAAGTGTTTTACCTTCTCCGGTCTGCATTTCGATCATATTTCCGTTATTCAGATATAAAGCAGCCAGAAGCTGGCAGTCAAAGGGTGTGATATTTAATACTCTGTGAACTGCTTCATTTACAAGTGAAAACGTCTCAATAAGGGTATCTTCATCAAAAGTTCCATTAAATGATCTGTTCATTAGATTTTTTGAACGTTGTTCTAATTCCCTGTTACTTATATTTTTTAAATTGCTTTGCTTTATTTTATCTACAATTTCATTATTCTTTATCTCTTTAGTGATATACTTATTATTTTTTAATAGATACTTACTGGCTTTTTTTATCATAAAAACCTCCTCATGATGCTATTAAATATTTTTGAGCGTTACAAAATGACCATGTAAATTCATTTAAACGAATTACAGGTTTGGTAGTAATACATTCTAAAATATTAAATAAGCTGAGGATCCTTGAAAACATGAAATAAAACGAGAATTAATACATTTATTAAAAATATAATATCCAGTGATATTACCAGGAACTTCAGACAAACCGCAGATATAAGCACTGAAGCCAGGCTGAATAACAAGAAAACCTTTGACAAGTAACAAACCTTGAGGATTGGTGTAACCTCTGCAGCCTTTGAGTGTCCCGAAAAGGCCAGAAATATATTTAATATTATCCTGTAAGTACTATTAAGGATAATACCAGCTGCCTTTATAATGCTTCCAATTAACCGGGGCAAACCCATTATATAATTCATAGGATACTTTCAATCTCCTGATCTGCTTAACTTTAAAGTGTTATAACCGTATTCTATATTTAATATAAACAGATGTCAATATCTGTTTATCCGTTTCGGTAGATTGCGTCCTTGATCGGCGCACATAAAAAACGCTAAAAAAATTATTTTAGCGTTTTAAATATATCCGGTATATAAAACTATATCTCCATTATTATCGGTAGAATCATAGGTTTACGTTTAGTCTTCTCATAAATGCACTCCTTAAGAGCTTCACGAATGGCTGATTTTCTGATAGACCAGTCTCCGTGGTTTTTGCCGTCAAATTTGAATACAGCCTCTTTTGCAATCTCCTTCAACTGATCCATAAGGTCCTCAGATTCCCTTACATAAACAAAGCCTCTGGATATAATATCCGGTCCGGCGACAACGTTTCCGGTGTCACCCTCAATGGTAATAACAACTACTATCAAACCATCCTGAGACAAATGCTTTCTGTCTCTTAATACAACATTTCCAACATCTCCGACACCTAAACCATCAACAAGAACTTTCCCTGCAGTAACGCTACCATTGATTTTAGCAGAATCACTTGTCAATTCTAGTACCTTACCGATATCAAGTATAAAAGTATTTTCCTTGCTCATACCCATTTTGACTGCCAGGTCCGCATGCTGTCTCAAATGACGGTGTTCACCGTGTACAGGCATAAAGAACTTCGGCTTTACAAGACAATGAATGAGCTTTATCTCCTCCTGGCAGGCATGACCCGATACGTGTGTATCTGCAAGAGCTTCATATATAACATTAGCACCTTTTTTGAAAAGTTCGTTTATTACTTTTGAGATCAGCTTTTCATTGCCCGGAATAGGTGAAGCAGAGATAATTACGGTATCACCCGGAATAATTTCAACCTTCTTGTGTTCTGAGAAGGTTATCCTTGTCAAAGCTGACATAGGTTCTCCCTGACTACCTGTTGTAATTATAACCAGCTTATCCTGAGGCACCTTGTCCATGTTTTCCATGTCCACCAGAACTCCTTCAGGAACATTGAGGTAACCCAGTTCCATCGCAACGTTGACCACATTTATCATACTTCGACCGATAACAGTTACTTTTCGTCCGAATTTGACTGCTGCGTTAAATATCTGCTGAACTCGGTGAACGTTGGAAGCAAAGGTAGCAACAAGGATTCTGCTCCTGCAGTTCATAAATATCTCATTAAAAGTATCGCCAACAGTTCTTTCAGACATGGTATAGCCTTCATTTTCCACATTTGTGCTGTCACACATCAATAGCAAAACACCTTTTTTCCCTAACTCTGCAAGTCTTGCAAGGTCCATAGGCTCTCCCTCGATAGGAGTATAGTCAATTTTGAAATCACCTGTATGAACAACTGTTCCAACAGGAGTGAAAATTGCCAATGATACTGAATCCGCAATGCTATGAGTTGCACGAATGAATTCTATTTTAAAGGCGCCAAGCTCAATAATTTGTCCTGCCTGAACCGTCTCCAAGGTAACCAGATCTATGAGTCCATGTTCTTCAAGCTTATATTTTACAAGGCCTAAAGTCAGTTTTGTACCATAGACGGGAACGTTTAATTCTCTTAATACATACGGCAGAGCTCCAATATGATCTTCATGCCCGTGGGATAATATAATACCCCTTACTTTTTCCTTGTTTTTCACCAAATAACTTACATCAGGTATAACCAAATCTATTCCAAGCATCTCGTCTTCGGGAAATGAAAGCCCGCAATCCACAACAACTATATCTTCACCGTATTCAAATGCTGTAATGTTTTTTCCAATTTCCTGCAAACCACCCAGTGGTATAATTTTTAACTTTTTTTTACTCTTTGACACAATTAATCCTCCATTTTTAGTGTATAAATTTATATCTTATTTTGCCCCTCAGCTCATATATTGTGAAATAACTCTCTTATATTCATCAAGAACAGTATTGCTTATATTATCCCAATTATAGAGCCTATGTACCTTTTGTAATGCATTATTCTTTATCATTTCTGATAAGCCTGGATTTTTAAGCAGTTCCAGAATGCTATCAGCCAGAGAATCGGAATTCTCACTATAGAATTTCATTCCATCCTCAGTATGATTTACTATTTCGTTTAATCCTCCAGCATCAGATACTACCACCGGAATGCCTGCAACCATTCCTTCAAGAGCAACAATGCCGAAAGGTTCATATGTGCTTGGAAATACGGCTATATCGGAACATTTATAAAGCTTTAACAATACCTCCTCACTTACAAAGCCGGTGAAATATACCTTTTTGTCGATATTCAGTCTACGGCTTAATTCAATTAGATTATTTAAAGACGGTCCTTTACCCGCAATTATAAACTTAACATCGTTATAGTTGGCTAAAATTCTGGGTATAGAATTTAATAAAACATGAACACCTTTTTCATTCACTAGTCTTCCCACAAAGAAAACAATTTTTTCATTTCTGGCGGCATAATTTTGCCTGAAAATATGGTCCAAAGCAATATCATCAAACTTTTTTAGTTCAACACCATTATTTATTATTGTCAATTTGTTTATATCAATGTTAAAAACAGAAACCAGTTCTTTCCACATATAATTGCTGTTTACAATTATACGGTCTGACTCATCAATCAACCATCTTTCTATACTGCTTATTGTTCTCTGCAAGTCATTATGTATTCCGCAATTTCTTCCATACTCTGTAGCATGGATGGTAGTAATAAGCGGAAGTTTATACGCCCGCTTCAAAACTCTCGCTGTGTAAGCAATAAGCCAGTCATGCCCATGTATTATATCAAACTGAGTATTTTTTACAAGTTCAATTGCATATTCAAGCATTGCAAAATTGAGTTGCATTACCCATTCAACAAAATTATTTGAAGAATTATTATAAACATGAACCCTATGAACGGTTACATATTCATCCTTTTCAAATTCTTTTGTACCCGGCTCCCAACAGGTCAGCACGTGTACTTCATTACCGTGTCTGCCTAAAATCTGAGCCAAATTATAAACTACCCGGGAAATACCCCCAACGATTCTTGGCGGGTACTCCCAGGACAGCATTAATATTCTCATAAGGCTTCCTCAATTTCCGTAAGAAGTAATATTAATAGACACCATATTAACCATTATACATAATATTACAATTACTTATATTATTCTATCATAATGAAGTATTATTTTCAAAAAACATTTTTATAGAATCACATCACCAATATACCAATCTTTCCGGTATTCGAAACAGCTAAAAAAATAATTAGTAATATTTCCCATAGTTGTTTTTAATAAAATAAATTTTCTATAATTTTATTAGTATGCAATAAACAGCACTTATTAATTAACAAATAAATATTGACACATAAAGTATTTGATTTTATAATAATGATACTATTAATGACGATCTCTTTTGTTTTACCCGGACGATTAAACGAAAAAGATACGTAAAAAGCAGAAGTTAATTTAACTTCTGCTTTTTACATTTTTCAAGGGTTTTTTATGCAATTATAAAATATTGTGTTCTAATCACGGCTATGTTACAATTAAAAGAACACCTGTTCGCATCGGATTGTATTCTTGTTGTCAACGAAGCACATGATTTAGGAGATATTATTATGGATATTGATTTTGATACCTTAGAAAATGAAATTTATATCCTTTTGGGACAAAAGAGAGTAATGGTTGTAGCAACTAGTTACCTGGATTCTGTTACTGCTAGAAATATGAGCTGTATAATACTTAACAAAAAGATTTATTTCCAAACGGATTATACCTTTGAAAAGATAAAGCAGATTATTGGAAACTCTAATATTGCATTATGTGTAGACAATATTCAAATTGTAGGAATAGCCAAAATACGCAAACATCCTTTTGATGAAGAAAACACTGCATTTTTAAATGCATTTAAAGAAGGGTATAGGGGGTCATATGAGTCTTACTCTCATATCAAAAATGAAGTAGTTGTAGAGATAGAACCAACCTTTATCAGTCTTTGGAAATACGAAGGTTCTCAACCCTACAGGGATTTTTTAGATACCAAGAGCAAAAAGGCGTGTAGGGTTATATATGATACAAAATAGGACATTACTTAAAAACATTTGAATTTTTACATAAAAAAAACATTTCAATTTTTCAATTGAAATGTTTTTTTGGCTGCGGGTCAAGGATTTGAACCCTGACGAACTGAGCCAGAGTCAGTCGTGCTGCCGTTACACAAACCCGCAATGTCTTTCGGACAAAAAGTATTTTAGCATAGGTCTATGAATTATGTCAATACATTTTCATAAATATATTTTTATGCTGCTAATCTACTTAAATCATTTAGTATTTTGTCCGAATTAAATCAAATGAAACAGCCAAATATAGGCAGCGAAATACTTGAATTTAATTCTTAGTACGTTAACACTGCCCGCCATCTACTTAACTACTGACTTCTGAATTTCTTAAATTCTACTCCTTAACTCCTGGCTCCTACACTTCTACCAATTCTCCTGTTGAAAACAAGTATATGTACCTTTCATTCACCTTTAAGCCCGTCAGCTTTTCCAGGGCCCTTGAATAATATGAAAGCTGTGTCTGATATCTCTCTTTTACTTTATCTGCCGAACCCTGCTCTATATAATCAGTTTTGTAATCAATTAGAACAATTTTTCCGTCCTCTTCAAAATAACAGTCAATAACACCCTGAAGCAGTATAGTCTCATCAGAATTAATTTCTCCGATAAAATCCGAATATAATTCAAGCAACGGCAGTTCTAGGTTAAAAGGTACCTCCCGGTAAACCTTCTCAGCTGAATTGATTCTGTTACATATATCGGAATTAATAAATCTTTGAATTTTATTAACATCCACACAATCAGCCTGCTGTTTTGTTATCAGCTCTTTATTGACCATAACGTCAAGCTGTCCGTCAATGTTTTTATCTGTATAGTCAAGATGCTGCATTACGAAATGCATAACTGTCCCTTTTTCTGCAGCAGATAAGCCCTTTCTTTCCTGTAGAAAAGCTGGTTTTCTTATTCCGATTGTAGTTGCAACAGGTGCTTCACCTTCACCCTCATTGTTCAAATTAAAATAACGTTTTATTTCAGTAACAGAGAATTTTGATGGTATTCCCGTCATTCTTAAATGCCTGTACTCCCATGAGAGTCGTCGGTCAATCTCATTTATAATATTGGGTTCAGAAAAATTCTGACCCTTAAGCCAGTCAATTACATCAAACTGGTCCTCCTGTGCTGTATCAAGTTTTTTTACTGATGAAAGATTGTCAGCAGTATGCAGATAAACGCTCCACACGGCTTCCTTATCGACCTTAGGGAGCTCAATATCCACTCCTGTTCCGGCTGCAAAACGAAAAGCAAGTGCATTATCATGGCGCATTACAGCAGGACATATCCAGTCAAGAAAGCTCTGTGCCTTAGAGGTTTCATAAGCAGGGAACTTTATATTCTGGTTTGCTGCTGAAGTCAACCACTTTAAAGCGGACTTCTGGATATTCGCTACAGAACCAGTCAGTATCAACTTTTCCCTTGCTCTGGTCAGTGCTACATAAAGAATTCGCATTTCCTCAGATAAGGTTTCCAGTCTGACCTTTTGAGAAATGGCAAGCTTGGGTACCGAAGGATATTTTATTCTCTTTCTGTGATCCACAAAATCAGGACCAAACCCCAGCTCCTGATGCAGCAAAACACTTTTATACATGTCCTGGAAGTTGAATTTTTTACCGCAGCCGCTAACAAATACCACAGGAAACTCGAGTCCTTTACTTTTGTGTATACTCATTAACCTGACAACATTATCATTTTCTCCAAGTACCTTGGCACTTCCCAGGTCACCTTTTCCCGTTTTAAGTTTGTCGATAAAATTAATAAAATTGAATAGCCCCTTGTAGCTGGTCTTTTCAAATTGTAAGGCTCTTTCAAACAGTACTCTCAGATTTGCCTGCTTCCTCTCACCGTCAGGCATGGCTCCAATTATACTGAAATAGCCGGTCTCATTATACAGCCTCCATATAAGGCTGTGAGTAGACATATATAATGACATAGCTTTCCATTGTTTAAGAGCTTCATTAAAATTTCTGGCCTTTACGGCAGCCGGAGTCTCATTATCAGCCAGCAGACCCAAAGCATCATATAACGAAGCTTTCCGGTCTGTCAATCTCAGCTCTGCAAGATCATCTGTAGTGAAATTCCCAATGGGTGACCGGAGTACAGAAAGCAATGGTATATCCTGATAGGGATTGTCTATAATCTGTAGCAGTGAAAGCATTACCTGGACTTCCGGAGTTTTAAAGAAGCCGCTGCCTGTGTCGGCAAAAGCGGGTATACCACACCGTGCCAACTCCTCACAGAATACCTCCGTCCAATTTTTTGTAGTTCTTAATAGTATAACAATGTCCCTGAATTGAACTTCTTTGTAACAGTTGTTCTTTTTATCGAAAACACTGAACCTTTTTCCAGACTTATCCGGCCGCAGCAGTTCAATAATTCTCCCGGCAACCATTCTGGCCTCTTTCTGAAGGTTATCCAGTATCTCCTCCTCTTCCTGCTCTTCAGGCTCTTCCTCACTATCATCTTTAAAATTATCCGAGTTTTGAGTTGAAGAGGTTTCCATAAGGAGTAATTCAACATCGCCGCCAGAAATAAAGCCGGTATCCTCGTTTTCAGGAAAAACTGCTCCCGGGTTTAATCTCTCAGTTTCATCGTAATCAAGCTCACCTATTTGGTCAGACATTATCTGTTCAAATACATAGTTGACGCCATCAACCACTTCCTTCCTGCTTCTGAAGTTTTTGAACAGCAGAATCTTACGGTAGAGGCCTTCGTTCCCTACTGAATATACATTGTACTTCTTCATGAATAGTTCCGGCTTGGCTTGACGAAATCTATAAATACTCTGCTTTACGTCACCTACCATGAAGACATTAGGCTTCCCCTTATCCTCACGGGATATCATACTAATAATAATTTCCTGGACAAGGTTGCTGTCCTGATACTCGTCAACAAGGATTTCTGTGAACTTTTCCTTATATTCCATTGCAACTGCTGATGGCTTTATATTGCCGGACTCGTCAGATTCAGTAAGTATTTTAAGACAAAAATGCTCCAAATCATTAAAATCGACAGTCGCCTTCAGCTGCTTTTTCGTAGAATATCTCTTTTCGAATTCAACAACGAGCTTTGAAATACATTTCAAAGCCGGATACATCTGTTTCAGATCAAGAATAATGTCTTCTGATTTCTGAAAGAAAACATCCTCTTTCAAGCTTTTTATGTAAGCCTTTATTTCATCCCTTACGGCTTTAACTTGTTCCTGGAGCTGTTTGTCGGCATCCTTACCACAGGTTGGCAGTCTGCCGAAATCATAATTTAGCAGATTGTTATATATGTCATCCCAGCTGACATCGGAGCACTCTTTCGGGGTATGTTCTCCAAGCTGTTGATTATCTGACTTTCTGGCAGCAATAACTAATTTCAGCAGTACTTCCAGCCTGTCCATATCTTCATAATATACCGGAACATACTTTTCAAAGCCAGCCGCATATTTAAGCCTATGAATTACTGCTTCCAGTGCGGTTTTAAGACCTTCAAGGCGTAGCTGAACTGTCTCTGTTATGACTATACCCCAATCTGACTTTACAAAATCGTCAAGAAAAATAGGATTAAAGCTCTCGGCCTGAGTAGTCAGCCATTGTTCCGGCCACGGATAGCTCTGTACAAACCCGTAAATGTTAAGAACCATTTCCTGAAGCTTTTGATCATCCCTATTAGAACCGTAGGTTTCCAGAAGATCAAAAAAGTCCTGATTTTCGTTCTCAGCCTCGTATATTTCCTCAAACAGTTCATTGAGGGTTTCAAGCTTCATCAATGCTGCTTCTGTTTCATCCAATATTCTGAATTTCGGATCTATTTCAATACTTTGAAAATTATTCCTTATAACCTCAAGGCAGAAGGAATGTATTGTTGTTATAGCTGCCTTGTTTAAAAGTGCCAACTGTCTTTGAAGGTCTTTGGAAGCCTTATTCTCTTCTATAGTCTTGGCAAGGGCAGCACCGATTCTCTCCCTCATTTCGGTTGCAGCAGCATTGGTAAAGGTCACCACCAGCAAGGAATCTATATCTATGGGAGCTTTATCATCAATTATTTTTCTAATGATTCTTTCCACCAGAACTGCTGTCTTTCCTGCTCCGGCAGCCGCTGCCACCAACAAATTGCAGTCTTTTTCATATATAGCAGCCTGTTGTTCCTGAGTCCATAAAGTTTCAGCCATGATATCAAACGGCCTTTCTCAAATATTTTTTGAAAATAAAACGTGCACAGCAATTTCTATTGTCCCGACGTATCAGTCATCGGCGTACCAGTTATCAGGGTCTCAGACATCAGCTTCCACACCTCATCGTTTTCTCTGTCATGAAGCTGTTTAAAGCTGTTCTCCTTTTGGGTAAGATCGAACTGGCATATTGAGGAATAACTGCAATATTGACACGAAGTAATCTTTTTCTTTTTGTAAGGCTTTATGGGAACATTCCCTTTCATTATCTCTGCTCCAAGCTCCTTAAGCAGTTTTTTTACATAGCTCCTTAGAACGGTAAACTGTTCAAGAGTAGCAGCAGATGATTTTCCAAGAGTATCACCCTTGTTTATTCTTGCGGGAATTATCAAGGAACTTCCATCAATACTATTGTCCATGTGCTTTATAAGTTGGACATCTGCCAGTAGCAAGCCTTTCATCTTGAGCTTTTTCATAATTACAGTCTCAATTTCCTCTGCTGTTATTGAACTGCGGCCTCTTATTATAGGGTCATCAACTTTAAAATACAGCATTCCGCCCGGCAGGATTGTCTCGCTGCTTTCCCTCCCGGAATATTCCCACAATGCATCCATATACGTAATCAGCTGCATCTGCAAACCGTAATAAACATCACTGAGCCTGAAATCCTTCTGGCCCGATTTATAATCTACTATTCTTAAGTACGTGCCATCGGTGGTTTTAAGTGCATCCACCCTATCTATTCTTCCTACAAGCGTTACTTTTTCGCCGGAATCCAGTTCAATAACAATTGGAGGAAATTTGCCTCCTTCACCGAAATCCACCTCATAACCTATAGGCTCAAAGCTGCTCCGTCTGATATGCTCGGCAATAAGCCACACAGCCCGGGTGATAACTCTTTTTAACCTGAGGGTCAGCGCCCTGAATCTCTTGGAACCGCCGACGATAGTGTTCTTCATGCTGTCCAGAAGTTCATCAACAATCCCGGCTACCTGCTCTGCACACCATTCCCTGTCGAACGCCCGCCAGGAAATCTCCTGCTCGTCCACCATTTTTGAAAACCGCTCAATTACCGAGTGCATGAAGGTGCCCACATCCGGCGGGCTCAGCTGGTATATTCTGCGCTCCCTGGCACCCAAACCGTATTGCACATAATACGCAAAGGGACAGGAGGTATATTTCTCAAGCCTTGAGACGCTGGAGTGGAAATTTGCACCGTACAGCTGGCGTATTTTCTCCTTACTTACCGGGAGCGCAATATTCTTATACTTAAAGGCATCCCCCAGCAATTCGCATCTCTGCTTCCACTGGGCCTGCTCTGAAAACCAATTATATACCGCCGTCCAATAGGAGCTTATTTCATTACCGTTATTTTTCTCCCGCAGAGCCAGTACCAGCCTGTTAAAAGCAGGCTGAGGCGAGCATATCTGCTCAATCAAAGAAGCTTCGTCACACAATTTAGCCACATTACTTTTCCATATTACCCCAGGAAACAGCTTTTTTATTCTCGAAACAATTGACGAAGGCCTCATGGCTTTTCCTTCGTGGTCAGCAATTGGCCAGCTGACTCTTAAAAAATTCTTCGGAGTCGTAAGAGCTCTGTATATTAGATTCTGCTCGTCAAACACCTGAGTTTTTGTGTCGCTGGCCAGTTCCAGCCCCTTATCGTTGAGCACCTTTCTGTCTGCGTCCGAAAGGATCCCTTCGCTCATTCCTGCCGACGGAAAAATTCCGTCATTTGTCCCAAGTATGTAAAGGGCCTTTATTTCATGGCTTTTAGAGTGCTCAACACTGCCTACCAGTACCTGGTCAAGAGAAACCGGAATTGAAGAGATTTTATACTCAGCCAATCCGATTTTTAGAACATCAGCAAAGCGTTCTATACCAAGAGTTTCTTCACCAAGCACCTCTACTGCCTGATCAAAAACCTCCATTAATGTGTTCCAGACCTGCTCATATTCTGAAGCCAATCTAAGTTTTCCGGTCTCATTAAAGAAATTTATGTAGGCTTCGATTTTATTCTGAACACCCATTTCAACGAGATAATCATATAGACAGCTGCAAAAGTCCGATGCTTTTTTACGCCCTTTAGTCTTCTCTCTGAAACGTATGAGAGGTTCTGCTACTAGTTTTCTTGTTTCATTTATTTCAAAAAGCAATTCAAGATGTTTATTTTCAAGCCTTTCTTCGGGAAGCAACTCCGGAGTCATATTCCAGTCCGTACTCTGAGTCCATTTACTGCCGCGTATTCCGCAAGCCAATACGTAGTTTTCCAGTTTATCAATAATATTTTTTTCATAATCCAGGAGTCCTGATTTCAAATATCGGAATACTGACTCGTAAGACCAATTATCTATGAAAATTTCCAGCATTGATAAAACCAGCCTTATTAGCGGATGGTTGGATATCTCAGCTTTTGAATCTATAAAATACGGAATACCATACTCTTCGAAAATTGCCTCCACAAGTTCCTGATAACCGGCAAGATTTCTTGTAACTACTGCAATATCTTTATATCTCAACCCATTATCCCTGCATTGCCTGATTATATCCCCAGCACATTCTTCTATTTCGGAATATGTATTTAAAGCCTCAAAAAGCTCAATATTTTCTGTGGGCTTTACATAAGTTTTGTAGGGGTAAGCAAAAAAGTTTTCCTCCAGAAATGCCATTTCTCTACTCTCTTTGAATCGCGGAGACACCGGCTGAGAACACATTACCGCCGGAAGAATACCTACTGAACTGTTTTTTGCTATATTTATAAATTTGCTATAAGCTTTTTTTGCAGAATAAAATACATCTGACAAATCGGTCTTTTCATCATCAAGAACATCGGTGCATATAGTTATGTAAACCATATCTGCTTTTAAAATGAGTTTTGCGATAACCTCAAATTCCTGTGGAGTAAAGCCAGAAAAACCATCTATCCAAATCTCGGCACTGTTGTACATATCTGTATTGTCCAGCTTAGCCGACAATATTGTCAGCTCATCGTCAGCATCTCTGTAGCGTGCCGACAGCATTTCTTCAAATTTCTCGTATACAAGTTTTAGCTCATTTAGCTTTTGATATAGATATGTGTTATTCTGAAGACTTTCAAGAATTTTATCAAGATTTCCAGGATGAACATTATATCTTTTCATTTCAGTAATGAGACCAGAAAGGGTATTTACAAAGCCCTTTGAACCGGCGGACTTCTGAAATATAGAAAAATCCTTTTTCATTTTGTCCAGTATATTGTACAATATCATGCATTTACCGGCAGGATGGATATGAGGATAAGTTATTCCTCCCACTTCATTGAGCACCCTGTAAGCCATTCTTCTGAAGCTCAATACCTCAGTCTTTAATATACCTCCGGTTTGCAGAACCTTTATCAAATCGTGTTCGGCCTGAAAGGTGTATTGCTCAGGAACGAGTAATACTAACTTTTTAGAATTATCCTTAGCTATTTTGTTTTTTATTTCGTTAAGGCAATGGAAGGATTTCCCAGAACCGGCTCGTCCATAAATAAATTTAAGGCTCATATCTTTTTGTACTCCCCTGTTTATATTATCTTCTGCTTGATATTTCGGGACTTAAAATTCTTTTGGGAACAAAGTATTATCTGTCTTTCTGATTAAGAAAGATGTAATGAAATAATACAATACAGCCGTTATTATTGTTGGAATCAGGCTTCCTGAAGGATCAAAGGTACTTGTGTAAAACACAGTGTTTGTAGGCAACACAGTATCTGGATAACTGACTATCAGGAAGGAAAATAAATTGTTTACGGCATGAGCCCCCATGGCAGCTTCCAGAGAATTTGTCCTTATTGTTATCATTGCCAGAATGAAACCAACTATAAAATAGTTAAGAATCATACAAACAGTGTTAAAAACACCCATTTTGTTTGCTGCGTAAACCTCAGGGTTGGCAAGATGCGGAAGTGTAAAGAGAAAACCTGAAATCAGAGACAAAAGTAAGCCGTTTTTTATTTTCAGTCCGAAGCTCTGAATTACATAGCCTCTGAAAACTATTTCTTCGGCTGTGGTTTGTATTGGCGTCATAACTAGTATCAAAGGCAGGGTGAGCCAGAATTTTGATGCATCAAAACAAATAGTATAAGTTTCAGGATTAATAATGTAATCAACAACGGTACTGATTCCAAGCAGTGCTCCGAAAACTGAAAAGCTTATCATAAAATTGGCCCACCTGATCTTGCCGGTAAAATTAAAAATAGTCCCAAAAGGCCTGTTATGTACCCATTTGATAGCAATAAACGCACCTAATAGCATACAAAAAATTGATAGGTTAGTGAAAATGTAATTTGATACGGGTCCCACGTATTTTTCCATATAGCCCATCACATCTTCACGGAGTAAGGGGTCATAAATGGACTCCGGCTGAGTTACCAATGCATATATCATAGGAATTGAAGCGATAAGTCCACCAATCCACAGGTAGAAATATAGAATTACGGTAGAAGCTGCTATAAACCTTGAAGGACGGTTCTTACCCAATTTTCCTAAATCCCGATAATTTTTAATCAATTTATGAATCCCCCTGTTAACTTTTGTATTCTAAAAAAATTCAAGCTAAATATGTATTTCAAGCTAAATATGTATTTAATATATATTTATAATCTTAATAATTATAGCATTTTGGCAAACTTAATTAAATCCCTTTTTATGGATACTGCCTGATAACGAATAAGCAAGTGCATTAGCTGCTTCCATGCCGCTCTGAAGAGCTCCCTGCTGCCATCTGTGTATTGCTGAAATGTGCTCTCCGGCAAAAAATACTTTGTTGTTATACTCCGGAAGTGACATTGGCCAGGAAAATAATTTTTTCTGTTCCGGTGTAAGATAGCAAAAGGCACCCCGGAATAAAGGGTCTGAGTTCCAATTTTGGGTTTTAAATGCTGTTGCCAATTTATCAAGCATTCCCACTGGTAAGCCATGCACATCTTCAACATCCCTTTTTATCTTTTCAAACCTGGCTTCATCGGTCATATTTCCAAGTCTTACGGCATCAAGGTTAAAGTTATAGGATGCGACTATAACACCAGGCTCATCAGGACTGACTTTTCCCTGGTAGTGCGACGAATACCAGATAGTTGTTATAGGAAGATCTGTATATGAGCCTCCGCCTATTATCCCCTGATCTTCCCAGAACCTTCTGTTGAAGTACATTAGCGTCTTTTGGGAGTTTCCGTAGTTTACTTCTTTAATAGCCTGCATTTTAATGCTGCTGAAGTATGGTTTTATGTCAAAAGTCCTCAAAACTGAAAACGGCACTGCACAAATAATACTATCAAAGGTTTCAATCTGAATACTATCCGACTCCTTGTTGGTATAGGAAACGGAAACCGTATCATTTTCATTATAGTATATACCCTTTACACAATGACCAGGTTTATATTCAACCTGACCAAGCCTGGATACAGGAATGTTAAGATAATACTTCTCAGGATTTTTGCTTTTAAAGGAATTATAAAAAGCCAAAGGTAGCTTAACCATTCCGCCTTTTATTTGATACATGTACCAGAAGTTCACAGGAAAATATTCCTGAGCAAAGTCAACAAAATTATTGTATAGGAACTCCCCGCCAATGGGAAAAAGATTTGATAACATATTTATTGCCTGCTGACTAAGGTTTCTGGACTGCAACATTTGTCTAATATTAAGGCTATCCCAGTAGATTAGCTCCTTACTATATCTGGGTAATACCCTGATTATTTCACTTCTTGATTTAGGCGGTGCCTGCAAAATCGGTGCTTCAATTCCATAGTAGCCCAACTCCTGCCAGGATGTTTCAGCCTCCCACCCTTTAAGGTTATAAGAAGGGTATATGTATTTCATCACATTCTTTCCCATAGGATCATTTCTGACTCTTATCTGATGCAAATATATAAAAGCGTTGGGGTCTGCCTGAATCCACGGAATTGTATCCAAGCCGAACAGGTTTATATAGTACCATACCGTTTCATGATTTACGGGAATTCTCATGGGGCCAAGCTCTCCATAATACTTTTTATTCTCGTCGAAGTAATAGGTATATACCCTTCCGCCTATTCTCTCCTTATTTGCTTCAAATATTTTTATTTCACAGCCCAGCTTTCTCAACTCAAAGGCTGAGGCAAGTCCGGCAAGACCCCCTCCTATTATTCCTATCCTTTTCCCTCTTAGCTGTCCAGGATCAGCTATACTGGTAATGGGTGCCGGTGGAGAAAATGCCTTTAAAATGTTTTCGTAATCTTCTGTATGGCAAGCTCTATATAGAGCATAATAGGACATTACGCTCCGTTCAAAATCGTTAGGGTTTGCTGGTTGCTGCGGTTTTGGAGCTTTTGGATTTAACAGGTTCGGACAAATCATCTTTTCACCCTGAATAAACTTGTTTCTATTCAAGTATATGATGATTAATTATTATTTGTGTTATGGTTTTTTCTCACATTATTTTAACTAATTTTTGTAATAAACTGTTTTTGCAATAAACGAATTAAGACAAATATTATAGTCTAGCCTGATTTTTTGGGTATATTAATCTATAAAGTGCTAAAATAGTATTAATTGAATCAATAATAGAATAATAATATTGAATGTCATTGAAACTACATTAGTTTATATTAAAATAGAAAATGATCAAAATGGAGGTACCATTTATGTATGATGTAATAATCATCGGTGGCGGACCTGCAGGTTACTCCGCTGCTCTTTACAGTTCGAGGGCTAAATTTGATACACTTGTTATTGAAAAAATGTTTACTGGCGGACAAATGGCTACTACAGATATAGTTGAGAATTACCCCGGTTTTGAAGAACCCATAGGAGGATCTGATTTGGCACTTAGAATGGAAAGGCAGGCCAGAAAGTTTGGAACTGTCGTTCTTAATGATGAAGTTCTTTATCTGGAGCTGGATTCAAAAATTAAAGTCGTCAAAACCCATAAAAATACTTATGAGTGTAAAACCTTAATTTTGTGTATGGGCGCATATCCTAAAATGCTTGGGCTTGATAAGGAAGAAGACTTCAGAGGAGCGGGTGTATCCTATTGTGCTGTATGCGACGGTGCTTTTTATAAAGGGAAAACTGTAGCAGTTGTCGGCGGTGGAGATACAGCAGCCGAAGATGCTTTATACCTTGCTAGGTTTTGTCCCAAAGTCTATATCATACACAGAAGAGATAAAATGAAAGCTACAAAAATATTACAGGATGAATTATGCTGTAATAAAAAAATTGAATTTATATGGGATTCAGTAGTAGATGAAATCATTGGTCAGGATGGAGTTGAAGGTCTAAAAATCAGAAATCTCAAAACAAATGAATCCTCACAATTAGCAGTTGAAGGTCTGTTTATTGCAATAGGCTTGAACCCGAATAATTCTCTTATCAATGGAAAGCTTCAGCAGAATAAAGATGGCTATATTGTTACAGATGAAAAGATGCAGACTAGTATTCCGGGAGTCTTCGCTGCCGGGGATATTAGGCAAAAGTTTCTCAGGCAGGTTATTACTGCTGCAGCTGACGGCGCTACAGCCTCATATTCTGCAGAGTTATATATAACTGAAAATAAATGGTGAAACCTTCCGCGATTTTTTCAACTTATTTCGGGAATTATAATCATGAATTCTTAATAGAAAGGGTGATTATATGAAGGTTAGAGACGTAATGACCAAAAATGTAGCTTATGTAAATCCGGCAGCGAATGTTGCAGAAACAGCTCAGCTTATGCAGCAGCATAATGTTGGTTCAATTCCTGTTTGTGATCAAAGCGGTGTTGTTGGTATTATAACAGATAGAGATATTGTTGTGAGAACTGTTGCAAACGGTAAGAATCCCCAGCAGACTCCTGTTACAGAAGTAATGACTACAGGAGTTGCTTGTGTTTCTCCTGAAATGGATATGCACGATGTTGCCCAAAAAATGGCGACCAGTCAGATAAGAAGGGTTCCTGTCGTGGAAAACAACAGTCTTGTAGGAATCGTAGCACTGGGAGACGTAGCTGTAGATGCAAAATATTACACCCAGGTTGCAGATACTTTAGAGAATATTTCTGTTCCATCTAAACCGCAATAAAGCCAAAAATTGGGGGCTGGTTTATACCGGTCCCCATTTTTTATTTACGACTAAACAGGACTTGCAATTTCAACAGACTTTCCAATATTGCTGAACTCTGCAGTATTTGTGAGGTTTAAATCCATACCAAAACCATTCTGTTCAATTCCTGCGGTAAGCTTGAGAACCTGTTTCACTAACTGTCCCTTATTATTTAAATACATATCGACTACCATATTAAAGCCTTTATTATATATATCGCTAATAGATAACCCATCCAGCATATCTGAAGGGACTAATCCATTAATCATTTCTTTACCGGCTTTAATCTGGTAACGTGTAACCTCTTCCCCATTTAGTACTGACTTCCCTGCTAAAAAGATATTAAACTTGCCATAGGCATCCAATAGTTTTTGGGTTTCAGCTTTATCAGCCTCACTGTCATAGTACATTATACCTTGATTAACTGCCTCCTCTTCTGTTATCTGACTCCATCTACCGGTTGCAATATCTTTTGAATATAATGTCTGACCTATTTTAACAACCTCATTTTCAATGATTTCATCACCATTTAAAGGATCGTAGGCTGTCACAGTTGTTTTAGCTGTAGAATTCAGACCGTTATTTGCTCCCTGCATGATATATTTGATACTCATGATTTCTTCTTTATTCACTGTATCGAACATAATCATATTCATACTTGTTTTATACTCGCCCTTGTAATCAAGCATGTCTTTTAATGCGTTATATACCATGGGATTGTTTACTTCAGCAGCATCTTTAATAGTAACAAGACCGGTTTTTGGATTCAGGTCGCAACTCATTCCAAGAGCCGTTGCAACAGTTTTAACCGGAATTAAAATCTCTTCCCCAGTCAGCTCAGGTGCTACCGGGATATTTATCGAGTTATTTACAGCTTCACTAGCTGTAAAAGGATTTTCGTTTCCTGTGTAATTAACATAAGCAACTTTGCTTCCTACCTGAAAATAAATATTTTTTTCTTCTGATAAATTCTTAATTAAAATATTGCTCTTTGTTTCGTCTATTATTACCTTTAAGCCAATTTTCGCAAAAGCATCAGTAGGTACCAATATTTCTCCGTTTATGATTTTTTCTGTACCATTGAGCTTTATTATGTCACCATTAAAGGTAATTATGGGTCTTCTTAGTTGATCTGCAACCCTATTGATATTATTCTTATTAGTTAAAAAGTTATATAAAATGACTGCTATTTGTTCTTTTGTGGCTTTTCCGGAGGGGGAGAAAGTATTTGTACCTGTTCCGCTCATTATATTATTGGATACTGCAAATTGAATTGAAGCTTTAGCCCAATCAGACATATTATCCAGGTCGCTGAATCTGGATAACCCATCAAGTCCTTGAGCAGCAAGTACGGCTTCCTTAGAAACCGAAAGACTGTTTAAAAGTATCATTGTAACCTGCTCTCTTGTACTCAAACCGCTGATTCCAAACATTCCATTTCCCGTACCACTTATGATTCCTGCTCTTGAAGCAGCTTCCACATATTTATAGGCCCAGTGCTGTACAGGAACATCACTGTAGGTTGGTGTTGTTGGTAAATTAGTTGTATCAATATTCAATGCTTTAACTATTATTGTAACCAATTCTGCCCTGCTGATTTTTTTAGTTGGGTTAAAATAACCATACTGATCTCCGGTAATAACATTATTATTTACCATCCATTGTACGGCATCTTTTGAATAAGCAGCAGCTTTGGATATATCTTTAATATTTGCCGCATGTATGGGAGCAGGCACTACCCCTGCAAATAAGCCTGCAGATAAGACAACTGCTGAAAATACTTTCGCAAACCTTAATATTAACTTTTTGGGCATTATGTCACCTCAGTATAAATTATTTTATCACCCTACAATGATAGCAACTTTATGTTAACTATTCTATCTGAAATAGTTGCCATAATGAGTATATTAAAGCTCCAAAGCTGAATTTATCCAGTAACAAAAAGCCCATCTTTAGCAACTCTCCTCGCTAAAAATGAGCTTTTGTTATCTACTGTTCAGGATTACCCTATAAGCTTAATAATGGCCTTATTCGTTCTCAATTATCCCAGTGTAAATAAGAATCGCATCTCTCAAGAATTCTGCAGCACCTTGCTGCAACTTATCATAGTAAGCTTTAAAGCGTTCATCCTGAACATACATGTTCGCCAGCCCTGCATGGGCTGCCTTACTATAGCTGCTCCAGGTGAAAGAGAGCCATTGCCGGTGAAGTTCTGCAGCCTTCTGCCCCAGTTCTCCGGCAGGATTGTTTGTTTCCATAGCCGCTAATAATGCATCATTAACATCCTGACCAAGCTTTTCAAATTCCTGATATTTTTCCTGACTCATATTCATGAATTTGCTATTTGATTCGTTCACTACCTTTTCACCATATTTCTGTCTAATTTCTTCACCATACTTCTGTTCGTTTTCATCTATAAGTTTTTGTTTAAAGCCTTCAAATTTTTCCTTATCACTCATTATATTTCTCCCTTCTGCCGCCTCCAACGATTTATCAATATTGGACAGTAATATATCAATTTGATTTCGTTTAGCAATGAGCTTATCACGGTGTTCCCGCAAAGCGGCTTTGCCGTCAAAGCTATGCTTTGTAATCATTTTCTTAATGTCATCGAGTCCCACCTCAAACTCCCTGTAAAAAAGAATCTGCTGTAGTCTGTCAACCTCTGCCTTACCATATATCCTGTAACCTGACGAGTTTACTCTTGCGGGCTTGAGAATACCGATTTCATCGTAATACCTAATGGTTCTTGTACTCACACCCGCAATTTCTGCCAGCTTTTTCACCGTGTATTCCACCTATAAGCCTTTACCGGAATTAAATTCAGCCCGGCAAAGCCCTTCACCTCCTCAATAATCTGTTATCAAAAACAACATTTTTAATGGCCATTTTATATGTTTGCTTCTGTCTTAATGACAATATACACCTTTACGCTACGTTAATGTCAATATAATTTTTTTGGATTCATAACTATACAAATAGAATCTTATTCCGATGACTTACACTTTTAACCTGCTATGAACATAAAATAAATAAGTAAAATATATTTAAAGAGGTTTATTTATGAGTTATACAAACCCAAACGGCCATCCCCAGGGTACGTCCAGAAAGGTTACCAATCTGCTAAGAGAAGTCATGATAGCTGAACTTGTTGCAATTAACGGTTATCAAAGCCATATTCTGAGTTCGAACATACCTGAAATAAATGAGGCCTGGCATCATATCATGCTTGATGAAAAGAGCCATTATATAATAGCTCTTAATTTACTTAGAAAATATGATCCTGTTGAATATAAGTATTTCATGGCTCCACATGAAATCAACCTTAGTGTAAACACAACACAGAATGTTCAAGTAGTACAAACTGTTCCACCAAATCAATCCAACAGACCCTCGAATAAAAAGTCTTCAACATCTCAGACCAACCGTGTCCAGTATTATGACAAGCAATTAATTCTTAACAATGTAAGAGAAGACATTAAGGGTGAGTCTGAGGCAATAATATTGTACGAGGATGATATATCCCATATACAGCAAAAAGATGTTCGTGATGCTCTCCAAAAAATAATAGATGATGAAAAGGAACACACTGAACATTTGACGCAAGTTTTATTAGCTTTTGACCCCGACCCTTATAAACCTTAATTTCTAAAATATAATCCTGCAAAATAGAAATTAAATGCAGTAACAAAAAAGGCCCTTTCGGGCCTTTTTTGTCTACTTCATATTCTTTTCAGCATACTCTATCATTTTCTTAACCATGTTGCCACCGATTTTACCGGCATCTCTTGCAGTAATGTCACCATTGTAACCTTCCTTCAGGTTGATACCTTCTTCGGCAGCTATCTCATATTTCAGTTGATCAAGCTTATTTTCTGCTTCAGGTACCAAAGTTCTATTACTATTATTGTTGTTTCCCATAAAGCATCGCTCCTTCTGAAATATATTTGTCCTAACGGACACTACTATTATATGCGTTTTTTCGTTTAATACGCTGAAATATAATTGTAGAAATTCCATTTTAATTTAAAAATTAAAATAGAAGATACTCCTTTTATATAGAACTAAAAATCTTTCATGAAAAGTCAGTTGATTTCTTTTCATAATTACCTCCGCATTTTTTCTTCTAAACGTATCTTTACCTAATTAATCGTAGTTATGTAATAATAATGAATTAGCTGCTGGCACTCTTGTAATTTTTTAATCCGAACTTCCAAAACCTTAATGCAAAAACAGTAAAGACAGCAACAATAGCTATTGAATAGCAGAAGCCAGCCGGGGTCAAAGTCTTTGAAAAAAATTGTGTCGGAACTGTCGCCATAATTCCGTATGGCAGAACCAGATAAAATAATACCTTGAAAGCCCCCTTAAAAAGAGTACCGGGAATTTTCATACAAAGTACTATGAATTCCCCTTCCAGTCTTTCCAAAGAAGTTGCCTGAATTACGAAAAAGGGAATCGTCCGGATTATTAATGCCATATCATAGTACAATATAAGCATTAAAACAACTAAAAAGATGTATCCTATGATCATCAACGGAGTTACATATATCCCCATTCCGGATACCCCATAATACAATAAGCCGATACCTGCCAATACCATCGGAACAGACCCGGGGTCCATACTTTCAAAAGTCAGATGAAACAAAGTGTTAACAGGCTTTGTGATATAAAGGTCAAGTTCCCCTGATTTGATTTTTGAGGGTATTGTAATTAGTCCAAAAAAGAAAACTGCCATATTAAGCGCATCAATAATCGTAAAAGTTCCAATGAAGAGAATCATTTGTGACCTGTTCCAATTTCCAATTGTTTCTACCTTGGAATATATTGAGGTAAACATAAGTAGCTGCATTAAGAAAAGGGAGCCGTCAACCATGCTAACCCCGAAAAAAGAGAATCTGAATACCATGCTTTTCGATAATTTCATTTTAAGTAGAATAAATATAATCCTTAAGTGTCTTTTTATACTCATATTCCCACCCCATCATAATTTGTTCTAAGTCGCTTAAAGGTTAAAAAATTTATTAATCCAAAAAGTATATTCCACATGATGATAACAAATAGACCTGTTGCAGACTCATTCTCATTCCTTCCCATAAGCAGCATGGAAGGCAAATATGTTATATAATAAAAAGGAAACAGCGTCATTATCTTAATAATCCCGGCAGGTAGAATTGATAGTGGGATCAGAGAACCTGTGACAAACTCGACAAGATTATCCTTAACCATCATAAATACACCTGTATCAATAAATTTAAAGGCAAGTATTCCGATAAAATAGTTGAGCTGCAGCATAAATATCAAGCCCAACAGGATCATAATAAAAGCACAAATTATTGAGCTAGAATTTTCGGTTATAGTAAAGTCCACGTTAAATACAAAAATCCAAACCACCGCCGCAATAAAGTTGAATCCCATTAAAAAGGCTGATACTCCTGCTGTCTGAGAGGCAAAATACCTGAAAACTCCCATGGGTCTGATAATATATTTTGAGAATCGACCGTTTTTGATTTCATCAGCTACCTGCCAGCCGGTACCGGAGGATTGGTCCAACTGTTTAATAAAAGAGCTGATTATATAATACGTAAGCATTGAATTCAGAGTAAAACCCGAAATCATATTCTGATCTCCAAAAATTGCACCCCATAGAATATAGGCTAACAAAATTTTAGTAACGGTGAAAACCATACTGGAGATTATATCAAATCTGTAAGCCAGCTGGCTTTTGAATATTATCTTTGCGGTTTCTATATATTTAGCCATTTTCGTCACCTGCCTTGGCAGAATAAATCTGTTCAACAACACTGCCAATTTCCTCTTCCTCAATTGAAATATCACTTATTTCGCATTCATTCATAATACTGTTTAGAATACTCCGGACGTCTTTTCTATGGGCCTTAAAGGACAGTTTGTATGGATTTGCCTCAATAGTCTGAATCTCAAAATGAGGTTTAAAGTAAGTCTCCTCCTCAAAAGTAACAGTTATAACTTTATGAGTCTGGTAGCTGTCAAACATGGCTTCAAGACTTCCGTCATAGATTTTATTACCTCCATTTACAACAACGCACCTCTTGCAAAGGCTTTTAATGTCCTCCATATAATGGCTGGTTAAAAGAATGGTGGTTCCCAGTTCTGAATTTACTTTGCTGAGAAAACCTCTAACCTGCTTTTGAGCCACGGCATCCAGTCCTATTGTAGGTTCATCCAGAAAAAGTATTTTGGGATTATGTAATAAAGCTGCAATCAGTTCCATCTTCATTCTCTGCCCCAGTGATAGGGTCCTTACCTGCACATTCAGATATTCTTTAATAGAAAACAGCTCAATAAAATAGTCCAGATTTTTTCTGTATTCAGCCTCAGGAATATCATAGATTTCCTTCAGCAATATAAAACTATCGGCAGCGGAGATATCCTGGAAAAGCTGGCTCTTTTGCCCCATTACTATTGCGAACTGTTTTTTGTACTCATTTTTCAATTCATTTGGGACATATCCCAATACAGAAATAGTTCCGGCTGTTGGAGAAATTATTCCTGTCAGCATTTTCATTAACGTGGTTTTACCTGCACCGTTTGGGCCAATCAAGCCAACAAATTCACCCTCCTCAATTTTCAAATTAAAATCATTTATTGCAGTCCTGACTATTTTTTCTCTGTTGAATAGACTTTTAAAGCTGCCCCTTAAGCCTTCCTCCTTTTTGAAGCTGTTATAGGTTTTAATCAAATTTGTGGTTGTTATTATGTTCATTTTGAATCCTCCATTTTTTATTAACAACAATACTCATAGTGAAAAACTAAAACAAAAAACCCGCAGAAGACACACCTTGCCTTATTACAGGCAGATTGCTTCTGCGGGTTTTGCGAAGATTTATTGATATAATTGCATACGACAAAAGTCTCATGTCAGGGCTTGTGAAAGAAAAATAAAAAAGCCCGACAATTAACCTTATCGAGCTAAATCTACGCTATTCCGTTTGAAATAATCAGAAAAATAGGTTTTTGAAGCAGTCTGTAAGGGCAATGTCTCCATAGGACACATAATTTTTCAAGGCATACAAAACAAAACTATAATTAGTTGATAAAACACACCTATAAAAATTAATGTCCTTTAGATAATATTTAGTTAAATATCACCTTTACAGATAAAACCGACATCAAAACCACCTTTCTTTTTTTATGATTATATAGATTACATTTATACTAAAAATAGCATGAACCTAATAATAATTCAATACCAAATTTTCTTTAATCTGATTGTTATCTTAAAAATTCTTAGCCAAATCCTCTGCTTTATTGATAGCCTCATTGACTATTGCTTCAACATCTTGACCTATAATGTCTAAACTCTCAGCAGCAATCGTTTTAAAATCAGTTACACCGAAAAAACCGAAAATGGTTCTCAAGTATCTGTCACCCATCTCAAAAGCAGCAGATTGTTCAGAGCTGTAATTACCCCCTCTTGCTACAATATTTACAGCCTTTTTATTCTTTAACAGACCAACCGGCCCATTTTCAGTATACTTGAAGGTTACACCGGTAACACTGACATAATCTATATAAGCCTTTAAGATTGCAGGTATACCTAAATTCCACATGGGCTCAGCAATAATGTACCTATCAGCTTCGGCAAATTGATAAGCGTATTTTAAAATTGGATGCTGCCTGCTTTCTTCATTTTTGGGTCCAAAAACAGAGTTAATATCATTTTCATATAAGAATTTAATATTCTCCTTATATAAGTCCAGTTCAATCACTTGATCCTCAGGATGACTTTGCTTGTAGGCATCTACAAATTTTTCAGATACCTTGAACGTCCTTGAAACGCCCTCCGGTTTTGCATTCGCTTTTATATATAAAACCTTGTTCATAACAATCTCCTTCACTTATATTATTTAATCTTAATATTGCCACATATTTAAATAATATGCTGATTTTCAAAGCCTTGTAGGATGACATTAACTTCAAATTAAAAGTGCCATCGTTCCTGTAACTAACAAAAGTAATCCAAGAGCTGACAATTTTGATATTTTCTCTTTAAGAAATATATAAGAGAATATTATAGTAACTAGTATGCTCAGTTTGTCAACAGGTACAACT
This sequence comes from Bacillota bacterium, assembly GCA_023460955.1. GTDB lineage: Bacteria > Bacillota > Clostridia > Acetivibrionales > DSM-1351 > Ruminiclostridium. The sequence continues at coordinate 26,758 of JAEWOH010000017.1, forward strand.
ATACTTGCAGGCCCATTCTGCAGAGCCCTATAATAGCACAGCCATGACCCACCTGTTGCAAAACCGGATAATATAAGAAATATCCAGCTTTTTACGTCTATATATTTAACAGTATCCTGCTTCTTGGTTACAAAAACAACCACCCAAGCCATTATTAGAACCACAATGGTTCTTATAGCAGTTCCAAGATTTGCTTCAACACCTTCAATGCCGATTTTTCCAAGTATAGAAGTCAAGCTGGCAAAAATAGCCGAACCAACTGCATAAATAAACCAAGTGTTATTTTTTGAACCCGTGCCGGTTTCAAACTCTTTCTTTTTGTGAAGCATTAGATAAGTTCCTGCTGTAATAAGCAGTATTGAAATAGATTTGGCTACAGTCAGACTTTCACCAAGAAATATTATGGCAAGAAGCATGGTCAAAACCGTACTTGATTTATCGACTGGGGTTACCTTGTTTACATCTCCGAGTTGAAGTGCCTTGAAATAACAAAGCCAGGATGCACCTGTGGCGAATCCTGACAATACAAGAAACAGAAGTGTCTTCAAGCTGATTTCAGATATTGTGTGCTGGGAACCCACTATAAACACCATTAGCCAGGAAAATACTAATACAATGATTGTTCTTAGTGCTGTAGCTACATTGGAATCAGTGTTTTTGATACCAAATTTTGATAATATAGCTGTAATTCCGGCAAACAATGCCGCCCCAAAGGCAAATAATAACCACATGGCTTTCCCCCCTGAAATTACTATAAGAAAAACATTATTTCAACTAGTGTATGCAGTTAATTCTTACTGAAGATTAAAATATATAACCAAAATAAATATACCCATTAATTTAGTTTATTAACAGTATTTAACTTTATACAATCTATTCTTACCCTAGTAAGACCTTCAGGTATTATTATGTCAAACTCACTTTTCACTTCTTTTAGAAGGAGTTCTTTTCCTAATGGTGAAATGCAGGATAACTCATTATTTTGTTGATTATTAGAATCATCTACCGGAAAAACTATGACGTAAGTTAATTCGCTATTATCTGATAATTTTGTCATCGTAACTTGACTCCCAATAATAATAAACGGAAACTCATTTAATCGGTCAATATATAAATACTCCCTTATAGATTCAACAATATTTACTTTTTTTAACACGGATTCTATTTTTTCAACATATGCCTGAAAAAAAACTTTCATTTTCTCTTGTTCAATAGGTAAATCCGGATATATAAAGCCCGCTAACTCACCAGAAGCTTCTTCAATAAATACCAATTGCTCGATTAGCCATTCAAAAACAGGTTTGGTTAGCGATATTTGATTTCCCATTTATAAACCTCCTTATTCCAAAATGTAAATTTAATTTACAAAAGTATCGGGCTTTCCCATTTTTATAGGAATGCCCGATTTTATTTATGAAAATGCTTATTATATTTATATAGATAGCCCAATTGCGTTTATGCACGTATTTTAAGTTCCTTTTCTATAATTGGCTCGGAAAATAGATGCTCTTCAACTGTAACACTTTTAATAATATAATGTAATGTTCCTGCTGGAATTTTAATATTTGCCTGATGGTTGACACTTTTAAGCAATATTGCTTTTCCTAACGGAGACATGCACGATGCATAATCAATATTCTTATCAGTATGTTCTGAATACGGATACACTATACGATATTTGTATATTTGCATATCATCAAGGTCCTGTACCTCTACAGTACTCCCGATAATGACAATCGGACAATAGTCACTATTATCCTCGTCAATGCTAATAGTATGAAGGAAATTATTTATTCCTTTTGTGTATTCTGTAAAAAAATCCTCTACTGCTATGCTCTCTTCAACGTTCTCTTTGTAGTATTCTTCAATAAGTATAGCTTCCCTGCTTTCCACCTCAATAACATGGTTGGAAAGATACTCATACATTCTTTTAGATATTGAGTTTCTACACATTTCCATCTCCCTTTTTCAAAATCTTTTGTTAATTAATGTAATAACTATTTATAAAAACTGAAGGCACTTCCTAGATAACTCTACGAAATGCCCATTGAAAATATGTTAACATAAATGTTAATGGATGTCAATATTGTATCATGTTTCCATTTAATTGAATATTGGAAACTAAATGGATAATGTTGAATTTAATTCAAATGTTCTGGTTAGAATATACCTCTTTGATATAAGCTAAAAATCTTTGATACAGCTTAGTAATATAAGATATATAAACCAAATAAACAAAAATGCTCTAAAATCCACCGAAATGGGAATTAACAAATATTAGCAGTAGTATTATATTTTAAATTGAATATATTTTGAAATTCAAAATATTGGAGGTGATAATATAGAAAGCGATATTCAGAAGGAAGTACTATTAGCAGGTGAACTCTTCAGGCTATTGTTAACCAAGTATGGCAGGATAGAAAACAAAAAATATCTGTACAAGGATATAAAAGAACTAACTGTTATAGAAATAAACACAATTATTGTTATTGGTTCAGAGGGCATGAAGAGTATGTCTGAAATAGCCAACACCCTAGGAGTAACGTTTGGCACACCGACAGTAACTATTGACAGGCTTACAGCAAAAGGTTATGTAGAGCGAATACGTGATGAGGGTGACAGAAGACAGGTTTTCATAAAGCTATCTTCTAAAGGCCTTGAGGTGTATAACTCAATAGTTGATCTGAAGAACAATATTACCGAAAAGATTTTCGGTGTTCTTACCTTCGAAGAGAGAGAGAATTTTATCAGTATACTTTCAAAGTTAAACAATAAACTTGATGAAGTAATAAAATTACATTTTTAATTCAGGCTGGTAATCCTATTATTTTTTTCAATATTACTTTGAACTTCAAAATATGACAAATTCAAATAATATTTGACTCAGCCATCAATAAACAATATATATTAGGAAATGGAGGAATGTAAAATGAGTAATAACAACAACAAGAATAATACAAAGACAAGGCGTGTTGCTATAATGATAGCTATAATGCTCATTCCGCTAATTTATAGCTTCTTTTACCTATATGCTTTCTGGGATCCCTACAGCAAATTGATAGAACTCCCGGTAGCAGTTGTTAATGAAGATAAGGGAGCTATTGTCGAAGGTAATATGAAGAATGCAGGTAATGAAATAATTGACAATCTGAAAACCGATAAGAGCTTGAAATGGGTGTTTACAGATAAGGCCAGTGCAGATCACGGGCTATCAAAAAAAGAATTTTACGCAGAAATATATATACCAGCCGATTTCTCTGACAATATTTCCACAGCAGATAAACTTAATAAAAGTGAAGGATTGATCATTTACAAACCCAATGAAAAACGTAATTATCTGGCATCACAGGTTTTGAACAGAGCAGTACTGGAACTGAAGGAAAGGATTCAGAAGAATATAACTAAAGAAATAGTTGGCAATATGGCTTCAGAATTGCAGAATATTCCAGTTAGCTTAAAAGAAATGAGTGACGGAGCTGCACGAATTTCTGATGGTGCAAAACAATTGTCTGAAGGTGCAAAATCACTTGAAAACGGACAAAAACAGTTTAACTCGGGATTATCAGAGTTAAACTCAGGGCTAAAAAGTGCTGTAGCAGGTACCGGGAAGCTTTCAAACGGAAGTGAGACTTTAAAATCAGGTACCTCAGAGTTTCACAAAAAACTGTCTGAGGGCTCCGAACTAGTTGGTCAGCTGGTTCAGGGTTCTGATATGTACGCTGCTGGTCTGGATAATTTAAACTCAAAGGTTTCGCAAATGGGTAATGGAGTAGCTGAATTGAAGAAAGGCTCTGACAGTTTGAATATGGGGATAGAACAGTATTCCTCAAGTACTGCTGCATTTAATAAGGGCTTGAATACATTCCTGGATTCCATTAGTACCATTGCTGACAGTAATGTGAAAACAGCAGCATTGCTTCAAGATTATATTAAAAAACATCCGGAAGCAATGAATGATCCCGATATAAAAGGAATTCTGGGAATATACGGACAGCTGTCAAGTGGCACTAAGGAACTTCAGGCTGCCACAACTAATCTGAAGACCACTTCAGGAATGCTGGTGGCCGGTGCGCAGAAGCTTCAGGACGGCAGCAAAGCATTAACTGCAGGTATGGATCAATTCAGCAAAGCTGCCTCTGCCCTCCCTGATGGTGTTTCAAAGCTTGCAAACTCCTACGGAAGTATCAACCAGGGAATAAAGCAAGTATCAGGAAATCTTAAAAGTGCAGCAGAGAACGCTAAAAGTCTTTTGAAAGGTGTGACCAGCCTCAACAGTGGTATAGATGCAATAAATAATGGAATAACAAGCGCCTATAGCGGCAGCAATACACTGTATCAAAATAGTCAGAAGCTGCTTGATGGGGCTTCAAAGTTGAATACAGGTGCAGCTGAATTAAAAGCTGGTGCAGAAAAAATGAGCAGTAATGTTTCAAAAGCTATGAATGATGCAAATTCTAAAGTTAAGGGTTTGGACGGAATAGACTCATACGCTTCAGAGCCGGTGCAGCTTGATACACAGAGTATTAATCCGGTACCCGATTATGGTACAGCTTTTGCACCGTATTTTATATCTCTATCACTTTGGGTCGGAGCATTGATAGTATTTATGGTTATCTTCTATGACCCCTTCAACAGATTCAAGTGGATTACAGATTATTCAAGACGTATGAAAGGCTTCATAATATACGAGGCTTTTGGAGTAATTCAGGCAATTATCCTAAGTGTAGCCGTGAAATATTGCTTGCATATGGACGTAAAAAGCAGCTTTGCGTATTATGCCGTATGTATATTAACCTCTCTTGTCTTCACTACAATAGTACAGTTCCTTATTGTGTACGTTGGAGAGGTTGGAAAGTTCCTGACCATTTTACTTCTGATATTACAGCTGACTGCTTGTGGAGGAACCTTCCCAATGGAATTGGTACCAAAATTCTTCAATATTATAAGCCCATTCATGCCAATGACGTATTCTGTAAATATAATGAAAGAAGCTATTTCAGGTATCGATTACTCAAACTTGTATGAGGGCATGAGCATTCTGGCAGCAATAATGGTATTTGCAATTGTTTTAATGTTTGTTATTAATAAAGTTAAGAGCCTAAAAACGGAATCTTCTCGTTTGGAGCTGAATACTGAAGTGAATCTTTAACTTCAAGGTTATAGTAAAAAACCACAAGCAGGATGATTGCTTCGTTTAAAAAACAATCATCCTGCTTGTTAATTTTGCATTAAATTTTCAAGAAAGAGACTCTCCTACTTTTGTCCCAGCCCGCCGCCGCCGATTGCTGCCTGAGCCGCGGCAAGTCTTGCGATAGGCACGCGGAACGGTGAGCAGCTTACATAGTTCAGTCCTGCGTTATGACAGAACTCAATGGACGAAGGATCTCCACCGTGTTCACCGCATATACCGAGCTTGATATCAGGTCTGGTCTGTTTTCCAAGCTTGGCAGCCATTTCAACCAGCTTTCCTACTCCGGTCTGGTCAAGCTTTGCAAAAGGATCTGACTCATATATCTTCTTTGAATAGTAATCTTCAAGGAATCTACCGGCGTCATCACGGCTGAAACCGAAGGTCATCTGAGTAAGATCGTTTGTTCCAAAGGAGAAGAATTCTGCTTCCTGCGCAATAAGATCAGCAGTAAGCGCAGCCCTTGGAATTTCAATCATTGTTCCAACCTTATAATCAAGTTTTACTCCCGCTTCAGCTATAACCTCATTAGCAGTTTTTACAACTATATCTTTTACATATTTCAATTCCTTGATTTCACCAACCAATGGAATCATTATTTCAGGTACAACAGACATTCCAGCTCTGTTAACATTTATGGCAGCCTCTATAACCGCTCTTGTCTGCATTTCAGCTATTTCAGGGTAGGATACTGCAAGACGGCAGCCTCTGTGTCCCATCATTGGATTGAACTCATGAAGGTCTGAAACGATACCCTTCAGATCTTCAAAACTCATACCCATTTCCTTTGCAAGAGCCTCTATATCTTCATCAGCCTGTGGCAGGAATTCATGAAGAGGAGGATCGAGGAATCTGATAGTTACGGGGTAGCCCTTCATTTCCTTGAACAGTCCTTCAAAATCACCTCTCTGCATTGGAAGCAGCTTATCAAGTGCCTTTCTTCTTTGCTCTTCAGTCCTTGCAACAATCATTTCTCTCATTGCAGGAATTCTGTCAGCTTCAAAGAACATGTGCTCAGTACGGCAAAGACCTATACCTTCCGCACCAAACTTCATAGCCTGAGCAGCATCGGCAGGAGTATCTGCATTTGTTCTTACCTTGAGAGTTCTTGTATCATCTGCCCACTGCATCAGTGTAGCAAAGTCGCCGGTCATTTCAGGCTCTATTGTAGGAAGTTTTTCACCGTAAACATTACCTGTTGAGCCGTCCAGAGAAATCCAATCTCCCTCACTGTATTTCTTTCCGTTTTTATCAATAAAGTACTTCTCTTCTTCATTAATTTTGATGTCACTGCAACCGGCCACACAGCAGGTTCCCATTCCACGGGCAACAACTGCCGCATGTGAGGTCATACCACCGCGTCCTGTAAGAATACCCTGTGAAACATGCATACCTTCAATATCTTCAGGTGAAGTTTCCATTCTAACAAGAATAATCTTCTTTTCTCCACCCTTTGCTGCTTCTACTGCTTCACCGGCTTCAAAGTATACACGGCCGGTTGCTGCTCCGGGTGACGCAGGCAAACCTTTTGCAATCGGCTTGGCAGCCTTGAGTCCCTTAGGCTCAAAGTTTGGATGCAAGAGTGCATCCAGCTGCTTTGGATCAACCTTCATCAAAGCCTCTTCCTTTGTTATCATACCTTCGCTTACAAGATCAACTGCTATTTTCAAAGCAGCTGCAGCAGTTCTCTTTCCGTTTCTGGTCTGCAGCATGAAAAGCTTACCCTTTTCAATTGTAAATTCCATATCCTGCATATCTCTATAGTGTGATTCCAGAGTGTTTGCAATATTTACAAACTGATTATAGGCATCTTCGTTAACAACCTTCATCTGCTCCATTGGCTGAGGTGTTCTTATACCCGCAACAACATCTTCACCCTGTGCATTCATAAGGAATTCACCATAGAGCTTCTTTTCTCCGGTTGATGGATTTCTGGTGAAAGCAACACCTGTTCCGGAATCATTACCCATGTTTCCGTAAACCATTTCCTGTACGTTTACTGCAGTTCCCCAATCTCCGGGAATATCATTCAATCTTCTGTAAACAATAGCTCGAGGATTGTCCCAGGAACGGAATACCGCCTTTACTGCTTCCATAAGTTGAATTTTCGGGTCCTGCGGGAATTCAAAGCCTTTTTCAGCTTTAAACATTTCTTTATATCTCTTAACTACTTCCTTGAGGTTTTCTGCTGTTAAGTCTGTGTCAAATTTTGCACCGTTTTCTTCTTTTACTGCATCAAGAATCTTTTCAAACTTGGGTTTGTCAACCTCCATAACGACATCAGAAAACATCTGAATAAATCTTCTGTAGCTGTCGTAAGCAAATCTCTCATTGTTTGTAAGCTTGACAAGGCCGATTACCACCTCGTCATTCAAACCAAGATTTAGAATGGTATCCATCATACCCGGCATAGAAGCCCGTGCTCCTGATCTAACAGAAACAAGGAATGGATTAGCAGGGTCACCAAAAGTTTTACCTACTATTTGTTCAGTTTTAGCCATCATCTGATAGATTTCGTTTTCAATCTCGGGTGCTATTACTTTTCCATCACTGTAATATCTAGTACATGCTTCAGTAGTTACTGTGAATCCTCTCGGAACTGGCAGTCCCAAACCGGTCATTTCAGCCAGATTTGCTCCCTTACCACCGAGAAGGTTTTTCATTGATGCATTTCCTTCACTAAAAAGATAAACGTACTTTGACATTTAAAACCCTCCTGTACAAACTTTAGAATTGATCTATAAACAAAATTGTATTACCGGAACGGATTAAATAAATACTTATTTAAATGTATTATCACTTAATCTTACCGTACAATTTGTGCTTCAAACATTGTGTCTGCGTGGATAGCCTAAATATATTGATGTCATATTAATAAGAAATAGTTTAAAATAGAAATAGCTTGTATAAAAATATTGTTAATAACTTAACTTTCTCTATAGGCAATTAATGCAGGCATAGTTATTATGCCTGCATTATAGTATTATGCACTGTATAACATAGTATGCTCAGCATACTATGTTAAAATTCAAATTTGCCATCAAAATAAGAATTTAATTCGTCAATTTTTACTCTGACCTGCTGCATGGTATCCCTATCCCTTATTGTAACACTCTTGTCCTCAAGAGAGTCAAAATCAAAGGTTATACAGTAAGGTGTTCCTATTTCATCCTGCCTTCTGTATCTCTTACCGATACTTCCGGTCTCATCGAATTCACATACATATTGCTTGGTGAGGTTATGATATACTTTCTCCGCCTCTTCACTTAATTTCTTAGAAAGCGGTAATATTGCTATCTTTACAGGTGCAAGTGCCGGATGGAATCTCATTACTGTTCTTACATCACCTTCTGTAACCTCTTCCTCGTCATATGCTTCGCATATGAATGCCAGAGTGACTCTGTCTGCACCAAGTGAAGGCTCAATACAATAAGGCACATACTTTTCGTTCGTTGTTGGATCAAAGTATGACAAATCATCTTTTGAATGTAACATGTGTTGCTTTAAGTCAAAATCAGTTCTATCAGCAATGCCCCAAAGTTCTCCCCATCCAAATGGGAAAAGGAATTCTATATCTGTAGTTGCATTACTATAGTGTGAAAGCTCTTTTGGATCGTGGTCACGAAGCTTAAGAGATTCAGGTTTTAGGTTCAGATTAAGTAACCAGTTGTAGCAGTAATCCTTCCAATAGTTAAACCATTCAAGATCCTTTCCAGGTTCACAGAAGAATTCAAGCTCCATCTGTTCAAATTCACGGATTCTGAAAATAAAGTTTCCAGGTGTTATTTCATTTCTAAAGGACTTACCAATCTGTCCGATACCAAAGGGTATTTTCTTTCTGGTAGTTCTTTGTACATTCTTAAAGTTAACGAAAATTCCCTGAGCTGTTTCTGGTCTTAAGAATATCTCAGTCTTGGAGTCTTCGGTAACACCCTGAAAAGTCTTAAACATCAGATTGAACTTTCTGATATCAGTAAAGTTTGATGAACCGCAATCCGGACATTTAACACCTTTATCCTTAATGTACTGCATCAGTTCTTCATTCTTCAAACCGTCAACTTTAAATTCTATGTTGTTTTCCTTATTCCAGTCTTCAATGAGCTTATCAGCTCTGTGACGAGTTTTACAATCCTTACAGTCGATAAGTGGATCGCTGAAACCTCCAACATGTCCTGAAGCAACCCATACCTGAGGATTCATAAGAATCGCGCAGTCTACCCCAACGTTGTATGGGCTCTCCTGTACAAATTTGCGCCACCATGCTTTTTTTACATTGTTCTTAAGTTCTACACCAAGTGGACCGTAATCCCAAGCATTTGCCAGACCGCCATAAATATCTGAGCCAGGATATACAAAGCCTCTGTTCTTGGCTAAAGAAACTATTTTTTCCATTGTTTTTTCTAGTGCCACTTTTATTCCCCCTATTTTATAACGTTCTTTGTTCTAACGTAAGTTATTTTGCCCTCAGCTATTTCATGGATTGCAACTGTTACTTCCTTATCGGAATTAACCTTAGTAAGCTTGCCTGATCCATCTACAAGCTGCCTTGCTCTTTTAGCAGCTTCAACAACCAAAGTGTATCTGCTGTCTACTTTTTTCATCAAATCATTTATTGAAGGATAAATCATGTAGCGCCTCCTATTTAATTAGTGTGTTTACAAAGTCAATATTTCTGGATGGCTTTAAACGCTCAGCATCTAAAACCTTTTGTATATTCAAAACAGCATCATCAATACTGTCATTTAGAATCAGATAATCGTATTTTGATACATATTTTAATTCATTTGTTGCATTCATAAGTCTTTTTTCAATTACATCACAGCATTCTGTATTCCTGCTCTCGATTCTTCTTCTCAATTCCTCCAGTGAAGGTGGAATAATAAAAATCAAAACACATTCGGGATACTTCTGCTTTATTTCAAGTGCACCTTCAACCGTTATTTCAAGTATTACGTCCATTCCCTTATCAACACATTCATCAACGTAAGCCTTTGGAGTACCGTAATAGTTATCACAGTATTTATCCCATTCAATCAGGGCATCTTTTTCAAGCATGTCAAGAAACTGGCTTTCGGAAACAAAAAAATAGTTTTTTCCTTCCACTTCTCCTTCGCGGGGTTTTCTAGTGGTTGCCGATACAGAATATTTGACGTTTTTTCTCTCGGACAATAATTTTTTGCATACCGTTCCCTTACCAGTACCGGAGGGGCCGGATATAACTACTAATAGACCTCTTTGCTGCATTCCTTCCTCCATATATCTTCAATTATCTATTTTAGTCTTCATCAGAATCTACTTCCGGTTCTGCTACATCAACATCTTTTGCATTAAGTCTATGAGCAACTGTTTCAGGCTGAACAGCAGATAAAATAATATGATCGCTGTCAGTAATAATAACTGCCCTTGTTCTTCTTCCATAAGTTGCGTCAATCAGCATGCCTCTATCTCTGGCTTCCTGGATTATTCTCTTTATTGGAGCTGATTCAGGACTAACTATTGCAACAAGCCTGTTGGCTGAAACAATGTTTCCAAATCCTATATTTATAAGCTTCATATATTTCCTCCCGGATTAAATTAACTTTAGTCTTATTCCATGTTTTGAATTTGTTCTCTTATTTTCTCAGTTTCACTTTTTAATTCCAATACATTTTTTGTTATTATAATATCATTTGACTTTGAACCGATTGTATTTATTTCCCGATTTATTTCCTGAACTAGAAAATCAAGTTTTCTTCCAACAGGCTGCTTCTTAATGCCCAGTATATCTCTTAATTGTGAAAGATGGCTTCCCAACCTTACCAATTCTTCATCGATACTGCATCTGTCTGCAAAAATAGCTACTTCCATAGCCAGCCTGTTCTCATCAACAGTTTGCTGATTTAAAAGCTCTTTTATTCTGTTTTCCAGCTTTTGTTTATATTCTATGACAACCTCAGGACTTCTATTTGCAATCTGTGAAATAATATTTTCCATATAATCAGCTTTTTGAAGCAAGCTCATTCTAAGCTCATTACCCTCTTTTTCACGCATCTGTACCAATGATGCCACAGCTGTTTCCAAAGCCTTACTGAGTATATTCCATAGCTGTTCCTCGTCATCCTCTGTCTTTTCTATTCTTAAAACATCAGGAAATCTAGATACCAAGGAAATACTCAAATCATCCTTAAGGCTATATTTTTCCTTAAGCTTTTCAACTGCCTGTATATATGCACCTGCAAGAGCTTCATCAAGCATTACGCTTTTAGAGTCCTCTGAACGGTCTTCAAAAGATATGAAAATATCCACCTTACCTCTGAATATACATTTTGAAGCGACCTCTCTGACACGTTCCTCAAGATATGCAATCTGCCTTGGTAATTTTATATAAAAATCAATATAGCGATGATTAACACTCTTAATTTCAACTGTAAACTCCTTGCCGTTTTCATTACAGGTTCCTCTACCAAACCCTGTCATGCTTCTAACCATATTTTCCTCCATAAATCCCAATACTGAGGGTCAGTTTCAGGACCAAATCTTTCTATTGCAATTTTCACTAGTATTATAACACAAATTAATATTATTTAAAGAATAAATTACTACTTTTCTTATATTTTATCAATTTTTCTTCAATTTACTCCAACTATTAAGGTATTTCTTAAAATTGAAAATTTAAAGTAAAATTATTAACCGGGATTTATAAAATAACTCAACACTTTCGGTAATCTTAAGCTGATAATGAGTAGAGTAGGTCAGATGGAAAATTCATACCTTTTCCCTCTTTCCCCTGCATCAAACCGTGCATGCGGTTCTCTCGCA
>JAEWOH010000018.1 GCA_023460955.1 Bacillota bacterium
GGTATATCCAACTTATCAAAAATAAGCGATATTCAGATGAAAAGGAATTTAATACTTATTGTGAAATAATATCTAAAAAGTCAAAAGAGCTTAACAATTCTATAAACCAGCTGTTTGAGTTGTCCAAACTTAATTCGGATGGGTGTGAACTTAAAAAAAGCAATATAAGATTAAAGGAATATATAGAACAGGTTATTATTTCGTACTTACCTTTACTGGAAGAAAAAAACATGGGCTTTGAAATCTTAATCGGACAAGATACATATGTTGAAGTTGATCCCCTAATGATGAAGAGAGTATTTGAAAATATTATTTCAAACACAATTAAGTATGCAAGCGGAGGCAAGTATCTTACTATTAGATCAGCTAAGCAGGAGGGTCGTGTAGAAATTCATTTTATTAATTACGGACCTGTGATACCCGAGGATGATATTGAGCATATCTTTAATAGATTTTACAGAGAAAAGAAAAACTTGGTACACGAAGGTAACGGACTGGGACTTGCCATCGCAAAAACCATTGTTCAGCTTCATGGGGGCAGAATATCTGTATCAAGTGACGAAGAAAGAACTGATTTCTGTATTATTTTGAAAAATATTTAATACATTTTTTAGTTAGTATAAAAATTTGTTAACACAAAAAAATGGGTATTATTTAAATAAACGGGCATTATGTGTAATAGCAAAGGAGGTTTATTATGAATAATACCAAAAGGGAGTTATCACCAGAAAAAAGTCAAGAAATATTAGTTATACTAAAATCCCGGTTTGAAAAAAACATGTCTCGCCATCAAGGCGTTGAATGGTCAAAAGTACAAGCGGAGTTGGAAGCTAATACTGATAAACTTTGGGCGCTTAGTGAAATGGAAAGAACCGGCGGAGAACCGGATATTATTACTAATGATGCAATCGAAGGTGAGTATATTTTTTATGATTGCTCGGCCGAGAGTCCTAAGGGCAGGAGAAGTGTATGTTACGATCGTGAAGCACTGGAAGCAAGGAAAGAACATAAGCCCGAGAACAATGTCATCGACATGGCTGCTGACATGGGTATCGAGCTTTTAACAGAAGAACAATACCGGCTATTACAAAAGCATGGAAGCTTTGATACTAAAACATCAAGCTGGCTAAAAACACCTTCCGATATTCGAAAACTTGGAGGAGCGATTTTTGGGGATCGAAGATACGATACTGTTTTTGTTTATCATAACGGAGCAGAATCCTACTACTCAGCACGGGGGTTCCGTGGCCTGTTAAAAATATAAATCAAAGTAAAACAATGACTGAAAACCAGACGGATATTGAGTGTGGAATCCCCCGGGACAATATCTCTTAAGACTTAATCCCGTTAAGGAAAACATTAAGACACCTGGAGATTTCTGCATCAATATCCTTGCCATCGTAAAACCTGATGCCCAAGGAAAAGCCAATCATAATATTATAAAAAGTTAATGCTATATCAGAGGCGGGTTTATTGATTATTTCCTTACGGTTGATGCCTTCTTCAATAACTTTAGTGATTTTATCCATAAGGACCATTTCAATTTCATATGTTTTTTGAATAATATAATCCTTGAGATATTCCGGCGGATAGTAGTAATATCTGTCCCAAAAGGTCATCTTATAATTTTTTATGCAGTTTTTAATATATATAGAAAAAATACCCTGTAAAACTGCAAGAGAATTTGTATTCTCTTTATATGTTGTCAAATTTACTATAAACTCAGAGTAGTCCTCCAATATTGAATCAAACACTGCAGTAAATATACTTTCCTTACCTGAATAATGTGAGTATAGCGATGCTTTTTTGATTCCTACAGCTTTGGCGATATCATCCATGCTTGTGCCAAAATAGCCATGAGTTGCGAATAGCTCCAATGATTTATTTAGTATTTCAGCCTTTTTCATTAATTAAGTTACCTCCATTTTCAGGACTGACCAATTTGTTAATAATTATATCATAATATTAACAAATTGGTCAGTTTACTACATTGTGCCAATCGTGTCAGTTTACTTAAAACATTTTTATCAAGAGGCGTGGTTTCTTATCTTTTTCCTACAGTAATTTTACAATAGCCATTCTGACTTTAAAAAGGAAAGAATCTGGTCTATCTCATTAATTTGATCTTGTGACAGAGGGCCGAATTCCATAGCCTTTGCATTCTCTTCGACTTGTTTTACCGTCTTAAAACCTGGAATCGGTATTGTTATTTCACTCTTACCCCAGATCCAGGCTAATGCACCCTGGGCGGGAGTGCGACCATCGCTGGTAAGGATCTCCTTAACTGAATCGAGTGCCTTCAAAAACTCTGCCACAGGTTTACCATCTTTAAAGTATGGAACCCAGGAGTGCCCTCCTCCTCTCACATCATCCTTGGATATTGATGATGATGAATTGAATTTGCCTGAAAGAAATCCCATGGCAAGAGGACTGCGGTTCACACTTGAAAGGTTGTTGTTTTCACAGAACTTGACTAATTCCGAAGCATTCTCAAAAATATTCAGGTTATGTTCAATTACAGAACAATTATCTCTTTCCGCAAATAATCTGGCGCCGGCAACAAGATCTGTGCTCCAGCCATAAGTACGAATTTTACCTTTCTCAACGAGCTTATCAAGTGTTGCCAAAATTGGGTCGACATCAGATATCAGTATATTCCATTCATGAAGCAGATACACGTCAATGTAGTCGGTATTGAGCCGTTTAAGGGACGCATCGCAGGCTCTTTCTATATAATCAGGCTTTAAATTTACTCCATGTAGAGTCTTGGTAGCTTCACTGCCGAAATTACCGAATTTGGTAGCTATAACTACATCATTTCTTATACCGGCTACTGCTTTCCCGATTATTTCTTCGCTATGGCCTACACCATAACAATCTGCTGTATCAAGGTAGTTTATACCAAGATCAAATGCTCTGCGTAAGGCTTTTACGGACTCATTATCGTCTACATCTCCCCAGCCGTCAGGCTTCCCGTCATAAATAAAGGGGCCTCCAATGGCCCAGCAGCCTAGACCCAGTGCGCTAACCTCAATCCCCGATCTTCCAAGTGTACGTTTTGATTTAAACTTCATAAAAAACCTCCTTTACTACCTACCGTTTGGTAGTATTATATCATGGGATTTTATGGTTGTAAAGTTTTTATTTTTCTATTTTTCTATTACTAAGGAATAATGCTTAGAATACTAAAAACAGCCAGACTTGTATGTTTTTCTTAAAAGTTGCGCACTTGTTTGTGTTCGATCACGAGTATATACTAACTATGTCATTTTTAATATATTCGGTGAACAAGCTGATTAAACTTCTATAGAAAGGTCGTAAAATATTATGTTTATAAATAATCCTATTATGTGGATAGACTTTCCGGACCCTGATGTAATCCGTGTCGGAGATAACTATTATATGGTAAGCACAACAATGTTTGTTATGCCGGGTGGACCTATACTAAAGTCCAGGGATTTGTGTCACTGGGAATTGGTTTCTTATATATTTAATACAATTGAAGACAATGCTATATATCAGTTGAGAGATGGAAAGAACGCCTATGGAAAAGGGCAATGGGCAACCAGTCTAAAATACCGTAACGGTATGTATTATGCTTGCTTTATGTGCCATGATTTAAAGAAAACCTATATTTATTATACCGACAATATCGAGAAAACCGGCTGGGATAGATATGAAATAAATGGAAGCTATCATGATATGTCTTTTTTATTTGATGACGACGGTAAGCCATATTTGATATATGACAACGGTGATATTAAAATAGTTGAGCTGAGGGAGGATTTATCCGGTATTAAAGAAGGGGGAATAAATCAGCTTCTGTTCAGTACACCCTCTGAAAATATAATGCTTCGGTGCGAAGGCTGCAGAGCCTATAAAATAAATGGATTTTACTATTTGCTATTTATCGAATGGCCTACTGACGGAAATAGCAGAAGGCGAGTTGTATGCTACAGGTCAAAAGCACTTCTGGGAGAGTACGAAAGGAAGATTCTGCTTGACGATGACATGGGGTACCAGAATCAGGGTGTTGCCCAAGGTGCGCTAATTGATTCTCCTCAGGGAAATTGGTATTCCATACTGTTTCAAGATCACGGCGCAGTGGGAAGAATTCCTTATCTGTTACCTGTTTCATGGGAGGATAACTGGCCTGTTATCGGAATAAACGGTAAGGTGCCTGAAACCTTTGAAGTACCTTTGAATAAATATGAAGCCAAACCTTTGATTACCAGTGATAGTTTTAACCATTCAGAAAATAAGCTGGACACATGCTGGGAATGGAATCACAATCCTGAAAAGGATTGCTGGTCATTTACCGAGCGTCCGGGCTATTTAAGGCTGCATACAAACTCATTGGCTAAAGATTTTCTATCAGCGCGGAACACACTGACGCAAAGAACCAGCGGACCAGGCTGTTCATTTACAGTTGAGCTTTGCACAGAGGGGATGAAAGCAGGAGATTACGCCGGCCTTGCAGCATTACAGGGTACTTATGGGATGATAGGTATCAGAGCTGACAAAAATGGGTTGAAAAGAATCTTGTTTACAAAGAAAGCCAGTGATGGGAATCAAAATGAAGAAGAATATATTTTGTTTTCGGGACAAAGCGTATTTCTTAAGATTGATTTTTACTTTGAAAATAGTAAAGATATTGCTAAATTTTATTTCTCTAAAGATGGAACAGAGTGGAAAAAGTTAGGAAGTGATCTCCGGATGAAATATACTTTGGATCTCTTCATTGGTTATCGCATTGCAATTTTTAATTACTCACAAATTGAAGCAGGCGGATATGCAGACTTCAGAAATTTCACCTATAATTCAAATCCGACACTGAAACTTTTGTAGTATAATAAACTTAATATAAAAAAATCAATACAGTACTCACGTATCAATTTGATTAATGGATTGCACCCAAAGCAGGTGAAGAATTTCAAACGGCTCACAACAGGCATTAAACCGTCGTATAACAAGCCACTTCCTGTGTCTCTTATACTAAAAGCGGCGTCCTGCCGCTTTTCCGGTTTAATACCTGATCTTCGCCTTGAAACTCTCCACCTGCTTTTAATTGTGCTTCCCATTAATCAAATCTGTACTCGCGTACTGCATATTTTGTTCTAAAGTTTATACTGACACACAGGAGAAAATAATGACACAAAAATTATGGTACAAAAAGCCTGCCAAAGACTGGAACGAAGCTTTACCAATAGGAAACGGAAGGCTTGGAGGTATGGTTTACGGCTGCGTACAAAATGAAAACATTCAACTGAATGAAGACAGCATATGGTATGGAGAACCTATAGACAGAAACAATCCTGATGCATTGTCAAATCTGCCTGAAATCCGTAAAATGCTTGCTGATGGAAGGATAGCGGAGGCTGAAAAACTTGCAATGCTCTCTCTTTCAGGTGTCCCTGAAAGTCAGAGACCGTACCAGACTTTGGGGAATTTATATCTACATTTTGACATTAATGAACAAAGCATAGCTGATTATTCCCGAGAACTGGATCTGGAGCGATCATGTGTTTCTGTCAGATATAAAGCCAAAGAGGCAAATTATTTAAGGGAATATTTTTCGAGTGCAGCAGACCAGGTGATTGTTATACGCTTAATTGCTGATAAGCCGGGAAGAATAAGCTTTATGGCTAATCTGCGGAGGGGCAGGTTTCTGGATCTGGTAACAGCGACAGCAGGTAATACTATAGGTATGTATGCCGGCTGCGGGTCAAATAAGGGAGTCTCCTTTTGTTCTATGGTAAGGGCAATAGCTGACGGCGGAAAAGTATATACCGTAGGGGAAAATCTGATTATTGAAAACGCAGATGCCGTTACTTTGTTGATATCTGCCGCAACCAGTTTTTATCACAGTAATTATGAGGAACAGTGCAGAAACTACCTTGAAGCTGCGGCTCTTAAGGTATATTCAGGGCTTCTTTCCGACCATATTTCAGACTACTCGGCTTTATACGATCGTGTATCTTTAAAGCTTGGTGATAGTCCGGGCGAAGCTGCACAGGCTGAACAAGCCGAACTTCAGATCCTTGACACCGCCGAAAGGCTTGAGCGATTAAGAAGCGGTAAACCTGACCTTGACCTGTTGTGCCTTTATTTTCAATTCGGAAGATATCTTCTAATATCCTGCAGCCGGCCGGGAAGCCTTCCTGCCAATCTTCAGGGTATATGGAACAAGGATATGCTTCCGCCCTGGGACAGCAAATATACAATTAACATAAATACTGAAATGAACTATTGGCCGGCTGAAACCTGCAATCTATCAGAATGCCACACTCCTCTTTTTGACCTTTTGGACAGAATGAGAGCTCCCGGAAGAAGAACTGCTAGTGCTATGTATGGCTGTAAGGGCTTCGTAGCTCACCACAATACAGATATATGGGGAGATACTGCTCCTCAGGATATTTATATTCCCGCAACCTATTGGCCAATGGGAGCAGCCTGGTTAAGTCTTCACTTGTGGGAGCATTATGAATTTACAAAAGACAAGGAATTTCTGAAGTGGGCTTTCCCCATAATGAAGGAAGCAGCAGAATTTTTTCTGGACTTTCTGATTCAGGATAACAAGGGTAGACTTGTTACAAGCCCCTCAGTATCACCTGAAAACACTTATATTTTAGACAATGGTGAAAAGGGCTGTCTCTGTATTGGACCCTCCATGGATAGTCAAATAATCCATGCGCTCTATAGCGGGTGTATTGAGGCGGCAGATATACTGGGTTTTGAGAGGGATTTTGCCCAAAAGCTCGAAGCTGTGAAAAACAGGCTACCAAAGCCTCAGATAGGAAAGTACGGTCAGATACAGGAATGGTCGGAGGACTATGAGGAAGAGGAACCGGGACACAGACATATTTCTCATTTGTTCGGGCTGCACCCCGGAAACCAGTTCAGTGTCAGACATACACCCGAACTTGCTGCTGCAGCAAGAAGAACTTTGCAAAGGCGGCTGGCAAACGGAGGAGGGCACACCGGCTGGAGCAGGGCATGGATTATTAACATGTGGGCAAGATTGAAGGATGGAAAAAAGGCTTATGAAAACGTACTTGAACTGTTAAAAAAGTCCACTCTTCCAAATATGTTTGATAATCATCCTCCTTTTCAGATTGACGGAAACTTCGGGGGGACTGCCGGAATCGCTGAAATGCTGCTTCAAAGCCAGGATGGAGGCATCGAGTTTCTTCCTGCTATTCCACAGGAATGGAATAAAGGTCAGGTTAAAGGTTTGATTGCTCGAGGAGGTTTCGAGGTCAGCATGAATTGGAAGAATGGGGCCGTTTGCCTGGCGGATATTCTCTCATTAAATGGTGAAGTGTGCAAAATAATTACTTTACAAAAATATCATATTACATGTGACGGCAACACTGTTGAGGCTAAACAGTCCGGAGATTCAATCACATTTAATACTGCGGCAGGTAAATGTTATAGGCTGATACCAGATTAAAGCATTGTATTAATTAATAAAATGATATTTAATATAATATAGGGTGTGTATTTGTGAATACGTGCCATTATTTCCATTAAGATATTAATTATTTTAAGCGTGTGGGGAAGTACTGTCTGGTACTTTATAACACGGGGAGGGATTTTCATGAGGAAAATGAAGGTGGAAACAGTTCCTGAAAGCTACAAATGTGCTTTGGAGGCAAAATTTCAAGGTACGATAAAAGAAGTACAATACAGCGTTAATAACTATATTAACGAGGATAGACAGCTTGTGACTAATCAGGATATCGATTTGGCACACATAGGAAGAAAAATAGCTACAGGTGAAGGGATTTTAAAAAAATGCAATGTTTATTTGCCTGCCGGCTATGATGAAAATAATAAAGCTGTAAAATACGACGTCTTATACCTTCTTCATGGAGTTGGAGGAGATCGCTATGAATGGTTAAGCGGTGATATTAAGAATATTCTGGACAACCTTATAGCAAAAGGTGATATTGCTCCTTTAATTGTAGTATTTCCGGAGGGCAGGAGTACAACTGACTGGACAGATCGCTCTTTTAATACTAAGGGTATTAATATGCTTGGCTTCTATTATTTTGATTATGAGTTGAGATACGATCTGATTCCTTTAATTGAAACTAATTACAATACATACGCTAATATAAATGACACTAGTCCGGACGCTGTTGACTATAACCGTAAGCACAGAGCTATAGGCGGCCTTTCCATGGGAGGGATGCAGACTTTAAACCTGACTCTGGGCGGGTATAGGTGCGATTCGGTAGAGTACATCGGAAAAAGCAGCCCCTGGGGAAATGAACTGGATGCCACCGTGACCGCACCTGGAATGCTGGATTTGTTCTCTTGCGCCGGTGCATTTTCAAATGCTCCTACTTCCAGCAATGGTAAAGTACTTGGTAAAGGCATAGCCTCCAGTGACTACAAACTTGACCTGCTTTTTATCAATTGCGGTGATGCTGATGGAATAGCATACCAAATCGGTTTCGAAGCAGCGACGCAAGGCCTGACTGAAGCCGCGGGTGACAAACTGGGTGATTACTATCGGGTAGTTATAAAAGACGGTGTTCATGATTTTAAGGTATGGGACGATGGGGCATATAATTTTATTCGATTGACCTTTGGAAAATAAATAGATCATATTAAGTCTATAAGGAGTGAAAAATATGCTTAGAATAGTCAAGGTTGAAAATGGTATGGTGCAGGGACTCCCGGCAGCTGACCCGCGAATTACAAGCTTTAAGGGCATTCCGTTTGCGGCTCCTCCTATTGGAGAAAACCGTTGGAGAGCTCCACAGCCTGCGGAAGACTGGGAAGGTGTGCTGATGGCCTATGAGTTTGCTCCTATCTCCATGCAGGCTCCAACCGTAATAGATGAAAAAAATATATACTCCAGAGAGTGGGCTGTGGATCCTGATATCGAAATGGATGAGGATTGCCTTTACCTGAATGTCTGGACACCTGCCTGCAGTGCCGATGAAAAGCTTCCGGTTTATGTATGGTATTTCGGAGGAGGGCTTCAAGTCGGGTATACATCAGAAATGGAGTTTGACGGTGAGCGCCTCGCACGAAGAGGCATAGTAGTAGTTACAATAAATTACCGATTGAACGCTTTCGGCTTTTTATGCCATCCGGAAATTACTGCCGAAGCACCGGAAGCTCCCGCCAATTTCGGAAATCTTGACCAACAGGCTGCAACACAATGGGTAAAACGAAATATAGCAGCTTTTGGAGGGGACCCTGACAATATCACAATAGGAGGACAATCAGCCGGAGGTGGAAGTGTACTGACCCAGCTTACATCACCTCAGAATGAAGGGCTCTTTAATAAAGCTATTATTGAGAGCGGGATAATTACAGATTTATACCCTGATAACTTTTTTCCCTTTATTAAATGTAATCTTCAGGAAGCTGAACAGAATGGTGTAAGGTTCTTTAATTTTCTAGGAGTGAAGTCGCTTGCTGAGGCTCGTAAGCTTGATGCTGAATATATTCGTGATAAAGCCTTGGAATATAACTATTTCTGGGGCACAGTAATTGACAATGCTTTTTGTGTGGGATGGGCCTACGAGTTATTTGTGGAAGGAAAGCGCTGGAAGGTACCCATACTTTTCGGAAATACCTCAAATGAGTTTTTTTCTGCTCCCAACGTAGGTACACTACAGGAACTGAAAAAAATGGCTGATGAAATGTTTGGAGAAGACTCGGACGAATTTCTATCACTATGTGGGGGCCAGACGGGTAATATAAGTGAAGCTGTAAGTAAAGCTAAGGTAAACAGCATTGAATATGCTATCCGTGTTGCGGCGAAGGCTAACGAGGATACAGGAGTTAACGTTCCGCTTTATTATTATAATTTTGATGCTGAAATACCCGGCTGGGATAACCCTGGGACCTTCCATTCTGTGGATTTATGGTTCTTTTTTGAGACACTGGCAAAATGCTGGAGACCTTTTGTGGGAAAACACTATGACCTAGCCCGGCATATGTGCAATTACTGGGCAAACTTTATACGCTGTGGCAACCCTAACGGAAAAGATTCCACCGGGGAAGATATGCCACATTGGGATACTTATACTGGGGCTGCTCCCTTTGGAATGTACTTCGGAGACAGAACCGAGTTTCTTAAAGAATACCCAAGTGACATTATGAATTTTCTTGTTAGGCAGTATTTCAAAAGAATGAAGTGATAAAAGACAATTTAAACATATTTTTATGTAAAAAGCTGACAGGAAACTATAACCTGTCAGCTTTTTACATGGGGTGAAAATACTCCCGGTTCTATAATGTTGTCAAAATCCCCATGGGCTGTTATCATCGTAGTAGAAGAGCTGACATAGAGGATTTGTGAGGGATAATATCCCAATACAGTTAAAAATAAGTATATATTTATAATATAAAGGATTGAAAACGGATAATGAACAAATTGGTTCTTGGAATATTGGCACACGTAGATGCGGGAAAGACAACTTTATCTGAAAGCATGCTGTACCTAAGCGGTAAAATTGGTAAGCTTGGAAGAGTGGATAACAGGGATGCTTATTTGGACACCTTCGGGCTTGAAAAGGCAAGGGGTATAACTATTTTCTCCAAGCAGGCCTTATTTAAGCTGGGCGATACCCAAGTAACTTTACTGGATACTCCGGGACATGTGGATTTTTCGGCTGAAATGGAAAGAACGCTTCAGGTGCTGGATTATGCTATTTTAGTTATAAGCGGAGCGGACGGCGTCCAGGCCCATACTAAAACCTTGTGGAGTTTGCTTGAAAGGTATAAAGTACCCGTTTTCATATTTGTAAATAAAATGGATCAGCTTACTGCCGACAAGGACAAATTAATTAAGGACATTAAAAGGCAGCTGGATGATGGCTGTGTAGATTTTGAACAGACTGGCACAGACAGCTTTTACGATCAACTGGCCATGTGTGATGAAAGCATTATGGAAAGCTATATCAAAACGGGCAATGTTCGGACAATGTCCATTAAGAATGCTGTAAAAGACCGTAAGGTATTTCCGTGCTATTTTGGCTCGGCTCTGAGATTGCAGGGTATTGAGGAATTTATGCAAGGGCTTGAGAGGTATTCAATAATACCACTCTATCCAGAGAAGTTCGGCGCTAAAATATTTAAAATAACTAGAGATGAACAGGGAACAAGACTTACTCACCTTAAGCTCACAGGAGGAAAGCTTCGGGTAAAGGATGTTTTAAAGAGTAATAGTTGGGAAGAGAAAGTCAACCAGATAAGAATCTATTCGGGACAGAAATTCGAACCGGTTAGTGAACTGGAAGCGGGCTCCATATGCGCGGTTTCAGGACTTAACAATACCAGACCAGGGGAGGGCCTTGGTATAGAGAAGGCTTCCGAAGCACCTGTACTTGAACCCGTGCTTTTTTACAGAATCCTACTTCCCGAGGGCTGTGACCCGCGGGTAATGCTGCCAAAATTGAGACAAATTGAAGAGGAAGAGCCCGAGCTTCATATTGTTTGGGATGAACAGCTTCAGGAAATGCAAGTTCAGATAATGGGGGAAGTGCAGCTCGAAATTCTACAGAGTCTGATTCATAGCCGTTTCGGGGTCGCAGTGGGATTTGATTCGGGAACAGTTTTGTACAAGGAAACCATTGCAAATACTGTTGAGGGCGTCGGACACTTTGAACCCTTGAGACACTATGCTGAAGTGCATCTGTTATTAGAACCGGGTGAGCCCGGAAGCGGTTTGAGGTTCAGTTCCCTATGCAGTGAAGAGATATTGGGCAAAAGTTGGCAGAGACTTGTTTTAACTCATTTGGAGGAGAAAGTTCATAAAGGTGTACTTACAGGTGCTCCTATAACTGATATAAAAATATCCTTAGTCTCAGGCAGGGCACATAATAAGCATACTGAGGGCGGTGACTTCAGGGAGGCTACTTATCGAGCGGTGCGCCAAGGACTCAAGGAGGCACAGTCCGTATTACTGGAGCCCTATTATGCCTTTCAGCTGGAACTGCCAGAAAAAATGGTTGGAAGAGCTATGACCGACATTGAAAAAATGAACGGTAAATGTGAAATATCTCAGACTGACGGAGAAATAGCAGTTCTAACAGGGAGTGCTCCTGTTACTGCAATGAGGAATTACCAGACTGAAGTGGTTGCGTATACGAAAGGACTTGGGAGGCTGTTTTACAGCCTCAAAGGTTACGAACCTTGCCACAATTCGGAAGAGGTCATAGCGGAAATAGGATACGATTCTGAGAGAGACTACGGAAATCCAACCGGGTCTGTATTTTGTTCACATGGTACAGGTTTTTTAGTGGAATGGGATCAGGTTAAGGAATATATGCATGTTGAAAGCTATTTCAGCGGGGGTAAAGCAAAGACGGAGATAAGCATAAACCATGTGCCTCAGGTAACAGAACGCTTTATAAGCCCCGAAGAGGTTGACCTTCTTATTAATAATGCTTCAAATGCAAACCAGGGGAGGAAGTCCGTCTGGAAGAGGCCTGAAACAAGTATAAAAAGGTATTATGAAGCTGTTAAGGCTGATAACGTCGCAAAAAGACAGGATATTAGGGAAGAGTACCTCCTTGTGGACGGATATAATATTATCCATGCCTGGCCGGACTTAAAGGGACTGGCAGATAGCAACATGGATGGTGCAAGGACAAAATTGCTGGATGCGCTGAGCAATTTTCAGGGAATTCGTAAATGCCATATTATTGTAGTTTTTGATGCTTACCGTGTTCAGGGGCATCTTGAGGAAGTGGCAGAATATAACACCATCCACGTGGTTTACACCAGGGAAGCTCAAACTGCCGATCAATACATTGAGAAATTTGCCCATGACAATAATAAAAAATATAGTATAACAGTTGCCACGTCAGATGGATTGCAACAGATAATCATAAGAGGAGCGGGCTGTGCCCTTTTAACTGCCAGAGAATTGAAAGCTGATGTTGAAAGAGCCCAAAAAGAAATCTATGAAGAAAACAGTAAAATTCAGGGTAAAAACCGTAATTATCTCGAAGATGCCATAACTCCCGAAGCAAAAAAGCAAATAACAGAGTTGGTAAAGGATTGATTTTTTAAGGCTTAAACACTTTAAAACAAAACCTAAAAAGCATTTAATTATTTAATGTATTCGCTTAGATGCGTATAAGGAGGCTATTATGGATAAAAACAAGATTGCCCTTACTCCGCCAATGGGCTGGAACAGCTATGACTATTATGATACCACGGTAAATGAGGACCAGATTAAGAGTAATGCGGATTATATGGCCGCTTATATGAAGGAATATGGGTGGAATTATATTATCGTGGATATTGAGTGGTATTCTTACTACACAGGAACCCAAAGAAAGGATTATCAGTATATACCCTTTGAAAAGGTGGAAATGGATCAATACTCAAGGCTGCTGCCCTGTCCCGACCGTTTTCCCTCCTCGACAAACGGACAAGGCTTCAAGCCTTTGGCTGATTACATCCACAGCTTCGGACTAAAGTTTGGCATTCATATTATGAGGGGTATTCCGAGAGTTGCAGCACATAATCATACAGGACTTTACGGAACCGATCGTAAAGCTAACGAGATAGCCGATCCTTCATCTATCTGCTTTTGGAATCCGGATATGTATGGATTGGATGTTCAGAAGGAAGGGGCCCAGGAGTATTATAATTCCATTTTCCAGCTTTATGCCCAATGGGGAGTAGATTTTATCAAATGTGATGACATATGCAGACATGATATGAAATCTGCCCAGAAGGAAATAGAAATGCTTTATAAAGCAATACAGAACTGTGGCCGTCCAATGGTACTGAGCCTGTCGCCAGGGCCGGCCCTGATTGAAAAAGCCTGGCACTATGAAAAATATGCCAACATGTGGAGAATTACCGATGATTTCTGGGATAGCTGGCCTTTGCTAAAGAATATGTTTGAACGCTGCGAAATTTGGCAGAACCATGTTTCGGAAGGGTGCTATCCGGATTGTGACATGCTTCCGCTGGGATATATCGGAAAGGGTTTTGGAAATGAACGCTATACTGAATTCACTAGGGAAGAGCAAATAACAATGATGACCTTGTGGTGTACCTTCCGATCGCCTCTTATGTTGGGTGCAGAGCTGACAAAGCTGGATAAGGAGACTCTTGAGCTACTGACAAATAAAAAGGTATTAAGGCTGTTGACTCACTCTTCAGGTGCTAAACAGATTATGAGGGATAATAAACAAGCAGTTTGGTTTTCAAAAGATACCGAGGAAGCTGCCAACTATCTTGCGGTATTTAACCTTGATGACAGTAAACAGGAAATCTCCGTACTTCTGGAAGAATTACAGCTGGAAGGCATTAAAGAATACTGTTTAGAAGAACTGTGGAATAATGAAGTCATAAAGGATATCAAGGGGATTTTTAAAACAGAAGTGTCAGCCCATGGAGCTAAGCTGTTTAAGTTGACTTAATTAATTTTCTCTCTATAAAATCAAATCTGCTAACATGATTATCTGGATAATAAAAAACAAAGTAGTTTATTCATAAACTACTTTGTTTTTACCTGATACTTTGGCTTTATATAATCTATCGTCGGCCGTTTTAAGAATATCCTTGCCGTTGATGTAATCCTCATAAAAGCCTGCTAATCCTATACTTACTGTTAGGTGGCCCTCAGTACAATCCTTATTGAAATAAAATTGGTTTTCCTCTATAACCCTTCTGATCTTTTCAGCTGCTTCAACAGAACTCTTTTTATCGGTTCCTGTAAATATCACCGCAAATTCTTCACCGCCATATCTGCATACAATGTCTCTTGAGAATACAACTTTTTTAATTAATATTACCAACTGCTTTAACACCTTGTCTCCTACTAAATGACCATAAGTATCGTTAATGTTTTTAAAATTATCTATATCCAGTAGAGCAATACTAAAATCTGTCTGCACCATATTCTGAAGCTTATATTTTTTGCAGTTTAATGTTTTTGCGATTTCAATCTCATAGTATTCATTAAAAAATCTTCTATTATAAGCACCCGTCAAACCATCAGTCTGAGCCAACTCCTTGAGCCTTTGGTTTAATTCTGTGATTTCGATATTTTGAGTTTTTAGTTCATTAGTCAGATAATCCAGTCGCTTATTTTTTAGTTTGAGATCCTCGATGTACTCTTCCTGTTTTGTAGTATCTTTAAACAATATTATGGCACCTGTAACAGTCTGATTGTGCGATATAGGTGATACTTCTATTACAAAGCACAGAACTTTTGGATTACTCTTATCTGATTCTGTATTAAAGGCAAGCTCCGATTTGAAAGACAAGCTTGCAATGTTTAAAAAAGCATAATTAATACGTTCCCTAAAATATTCTGAGTTAAAGCCCAGCTTTCCTATTAACTCAATAAAATCTCTCTTTTCCTTTAGATTAAGGTTACCTTTAAATAATTCCAGAAACGGTTTATTAAAATCCAAAATGTCAAAATCACTGCTGATAAGTACAAAGCCGTCACAAATATAGTCTATTGCATGCCTTAATGCAACCGGGACAATATTTAGAAATTTATACTTTATTATAGATATCCATAATAATATCATAGTCAATGCCAGAGTAGCTGTAATAATTAAGGCGTTTGCTCTGATAACTCCTATAACTGCCAGCAGGTTAACCGAGATAGGAATAATAAATGCACTTACTATCAGAAAGGCTTGCTTTGAGAATAATCCGGAGTTTTTAACAGAAAAACTTATAAATAAGTAAAAGCCAATAATTAGGCATAAATACGAATAAAAGCTGAATATGAAAATTAACTTTCCATAAATAATTTTGTCTAAATACAGCGAGTATTTGACATATACAAGACTGTGATAACTGTTTGTGACAGCTAAAATCAGATATATTGCCGGTATTGCAAAAAGAAGGGAATGTAGTTTTTTTATCTGCTTATCGGTATGTGAAAAAAAGTAGCCTGCTAAAACAAAGCACGGCGGTGCCACCCCTGCACCTGCAATATCGGCAATAATCCACAACTTGGAATAGCTTGGAAGAAGATATACTCCAATACTTTCGATTTCTAAAATGAAACAACAGACAAAAGCGCCTAAAAAGGCATAGTGTATACTTGATTTATTATTAGTTTTCAGTGTCATTACAAATACATAAACTGTAAGTACCAGGGCAACAAAAGTAATAAGAAAGCTTGCTTCGATACTCATACGAAACCACCTGCCTAATTTAAAGCTTTTAGCATTATCATCTCAGATAAAGGATTATTTTACTAATTATAACATAATATGAAATATATTTCGACAAGGCTTGGCATTTTTTTAAGTGCTTTGAATTATCCTACTGAAAAATCCCTAGGATTGAGTGAAGAACTAGCAAAATTTACAATAGAAGGTTATTATATTCTTAAAATATCGCAAAGAATGTTAAGAATCTTATAATTCATTAAGATATAATGATATATGGTTTCGGCCGAAACCTGAGAGCGGAGTGAGAGTATCATAATGCAGCTTTATCTTGAAAGAATCCAAGAGACAATTGACTACATAGAACAGAACCTTAATAATGACATAACGCTTGATCAACTTGCAGCAATTGCCTATTGCTCAAAATTTCATTATCACAGGACCTTTCAGGCTATGGTTGGAGAGCCTGTAATGGAATATGTCCGAAAGAGAAGGGTGACTTTAGCTGCAAATGAGATATTAAGTACAAAACGTAAGTTGGTTGATATTGCTTATGATTACGGTTTTTGCTCACAAGTAGACTTTTCAAGGACTTTCAGAAGAATTCAAGGCATTTCACCCATGGAATGCCGAAAAAAAATCAAACCTGTGGAACTCTACGATAAGGTTAGTTTAATTGGAAGAAATTTTTCTAAAGAAAAGGTTTCCTTTCTTAATGGACCCGTAATTGTTGAGAAAAAGGGGGTATTAGTTGCAGGAATGGTTTTGAAAGCATCATATGAAGAAAATTCAAAGAGTTATATAGTACGGCAGCTATGGCGTAATTTTAGAGAAAATATGGCTTTAATGACCGGAGTTATAAATAAGAATACCGCTTATGGGATTTCCTTTGATGGTAGTTATAGAAAACACTTTAACTATATGGCAGGTGTTGAAGTTGATAACTTGGACGACATTCCAGAAGGTATGCAAGGGAGAGAGATACCGGGCTGCAAGTATGCAGTTTTCAATTTTAAAGCCATAAAGAATGGTTTCGCTGTAATAGATGAATTCCTTAAAGCTTTGGAGTTCATTTATGGACAATGGCTGCCATTCTCAGGCTTTCAGCTGGACAATAAAAATGATTTGATTGAAATTATTACAGTTAATCCTGAGATACTTAATGATGTCCGTATGGACATCTATCTGCCAATAAAATAAAAATAAATAGACTGGAGGCTCGTTTGGTAATGAAAAAAGTTGTTTTATTTATTACAGTTTTAGTTGGATCTTTAATTCTTTCAGTTAATGCCTTAGCATGTACCAGCTTTGCTGTGTATTCTCAAAAAACCTATTACGGAATGAATTTCGATCACTATATACATGATATGAGGTTTTCAATAGTTAATGATACAAAAAGTAACATAAAGGTTTTTAGTATGGACTTTTTGATAAATGGAAAGTATTATCCCACTGTCAGCATGAGTAATAAAGGCTTGTTTTCTTCGTGTCAGTTGGCATATCCTCAAAAAGGTACAGCTCAAAAAGAAAATCAAGATCAGATGGATATGTTTGATTTATTTTATCAGGCTCCTTACTTAACTGATCAGGTAAAGGATATTCGTAAAACTGTAACTGATAAGACCCTGATATGTCAGAATAATTTTGTCCATAATTTGTTTGCAGACAATAACGGGGATGCTGTAGTCATTGAAACAGACAATAAAGAAAAGTGGATAACTGATATCGAAGGTAAAAGTATTGTAATGACCAACTTCTTTAATTCTGAACTGAAAGGCGGTAATATTGATTCAGTTACAGGATTTGGAGCGGACCGCTATAAAAAGGCAAAAGATTATATTGATGCTCACATTGATGCTTTTACGTACGATGACGGAATGAAAGCTCTGCAAAACGCTGTCCAAATAAGCGGACCTTTCCCGACCCAGTGCTCAATGCTGTTTGACCCCGAAGCAGCTGAAGTATACATAGTTATGAATAAAGACTTTACCAAGGCGTGGAAGGTATCCATTAATGAGAGAATGGTCGAGACCTATAAAGGCTTTAAGGGCCATCAGGCTGTCGAAATAGGAGAAAGTGGACTTCTATCGGAAGAATTAAATAACATTGGAGTTTATTCGGGACAAACTGATGCTTCAGTTACTACTGCTAAATCCGAAGGCGCGGATACCGAAGTCAGCGACTTGTCAGGCTCTCACCGAGAAAACAGCAGTTCTGGAAACATCCATAAGGAGAACTCAAATTCTATTATTTCAACAAAAGTTGGTGTAACAATAGTAAGTTGCGTTATAATTATTCTTATAGGTTTCGCAGCTTTTGTTATACATAAAAGGAAGTCAAAAAAATCTGTTTAGTCTCTGTTTAAAATGGTATTTTATACATATTATATAAAAGCAAATATATAAAGAACTATATATTAAGCCAGACTAAAACGGAGGTATGATATGGCCAAACTATTTTCAGATTTTAAGATTAAAGGTATGGAGTTGAAAAACAGAATTGTTATGGCCCCTATGTGTATGTACAGTGCGGATGGGGACGGTAAGCCAAATAACTGGCATTATACGCATTATACTTCCAGGGCGGTAGGCGGTGCCGGCCTGATAATTTTTGAAGCAACCGGCGTAGAGAGCAGGGGACGTATAAGTGATAAAGACCTTGGATTATGGAGTGATGAACATGTTGATGGACTAAAACAAATTGTTGAGGCCTGTCAGAAACATGGCGCCAAGGTTGCGGTACAGTTGGGTCATGCCGGCAGAAAGTCGGAGGTTACTTCTGAGTTATCAATTGCACCTAGTCCGGTGCCCTTCAGTGAGAAGTACAGGGTTCCTGTTGAAATGACCATAGAAGATATTAAACAAGTTCAGATTGCCTTCAGAGAAGCGGCAAGGAGGGCTAATCTGGCCGGCTTTGATGCCATAGAACTCCATGGGGCACATGGTTATCTCATCAACCAGTTTCTATCGCCATTGACAAATAAAAGAACCGACGAATTCGGCGGAAGTACAGAAAACCGTTCAAGATTTCTGAAGGAAATTCTTTGTGAAATCAGAAAGGTTTGGCCCGAAGTTAAACCTGTTATAATAAGGGTATCAGCAGAAGAGTACTCGGAAAACGGCAATCACCCCGAAGGTGTTGCAGGTATATTGAATTTCCTTAAAGCAGATGGAATAGATATGATAAATGTCAGTTCCGGCGGTGTAATTAATGCTAATATGGATATTTTCCCCGGATACCAGGTAAAGTTTGCTGAAGTAGTAAAGAGCGAGACCGGGTTACCGGTCATAGCTGGTGGCTTGATAACGTCAGCTCTCATGGCGGAAGAGATAATTCATAATAACAGGGCTGATTTAATTTATCTGGGCAGAGAACTTCTCAGAAACCCCTATTGGCCTCTACAGGCAGCAAAGACGCTTAACAGCCAGCTTGAATGGCCTGTTCAATATGAAAGGGCTAAATAAATAAGTTATATAAAATAAGTTATATAACTAAGTAAAAGAAACAGGAACTTAGTAAATTTGAGGATCTGCACAATAACAGGTCCTGGTAATAAAAATACATTATTAAGGTGGATTAAAATGTCATTTAAAAATCCTGATAGATTAAAAAAAGATAAGAACAAAGTGAAAAAAGTAAAATACGCACCTAAAATATCAAATAAGAAGAATAAGGAAAAGAACGAAAAGAAGCCATAGCAGAGTGCAGCAAATGCATTTACCTTTAACTATGCAGCCCTCAAAGGTTATGCTGCTGCTACGACCTCCAAATATTATTTTGCAATAGCTGGCCTCATATTAAGATACATTGCTTTTGAGGCTAACATGGTGTCGACCCTTCGGAACAATAAAGGGAGAACCGGATACAGGGTCACGGATTACAATGCAGTCTAAATCAAAGACCTGCTTTATAAGCTTGTCTGTAAGGATATCCGAGGGAGTACCTTCTGCAATCAATCTCCCTTTTTTAAGGGCGAATATGTGATCCGCATACCTGGCTGATAAATTGATGTCATGCAACACCATGACAATAGTAGTACCGCGTTTTCTGTTCAAGTCTGTCAAAAGATCAAGAATTTCTACCTGATAAGCAATATCAAGATAAGTTGTGGGTTCGTCCAGTAAAAGGAGGTCTGTCTGCTGAGCAAGGGCCATAGCAATCCAAACCCTCTGGCGCTGACCACCGGATAACTCGTCAACATTACAATTAGCAAGCTCGGTAATACCCATTATGTCAAGGGCCTCCTCCACAGCGCTGTAATCACTTTTGCTTAATCCTCTAAAAAGTGAATTATGGGGGAAACGTCCCCTGCCAACCAGATCTGCTACCGAAATACCTTCGGGTACAACCGGTGATTGTGGGAGAAGTCCGAGACTTTTTGCCAACTGTTTCGGAGGAATATCGGTCAGTTTTCTGTCGTCCAAAAGGACATCACCTGAAATAGGCTTTATCAAACGGGCCAAGGTTTTAAGTAAAGTGGATTTGCCACAGGCGTTAGCACCGATAATCACACTTATTTTATTGTTGGGTATTGTAATATTAATGCCATTAATAATAACTTTTTTATCATATCCGGCTACAATGTTACTTGATTTTAATAATAATGGTGCATTCTTAGTCTTCATGCAGTTCCTCCTCTTCGATTCATGCGGATAAGTAAATATATTAAATAAGGAGAGCCTAGAATCCCGGTAATAATCCCAACAGGAAATCTGGTACCAAAGGCAAATTGACCTATTAGATCGGCTCCAAGAACCAATATGGCTCCTACCAAACCTGTTGGTAGTTCATTTGGCAAACCGTTGCCCACCATTCTTTTTGCAATAGGCCCTGCAAGAAAGGCTACAAAGGAAATAGGCCCGGTTACCGAAGTAGCAACGGCAATAAGGAAAACTGCACTCAGAATAAGTAAACAACGGTTCAGATCCGTTCTTATTCCCAGAGAGATTGCAGTCTGTTCGCCCAGCTCAAGGATTTTCAGATGTCTTCCAAGGAGGAGTATGACTGGTACAAAGATAGCTATACAGATGAGAAGACTATAATTTTCAGACATTTGAATCCCGTTGAGGCTTCCGTTAAGCCATCTTAGTGCACCCGGTACATCGTATTGAGAAGCTCTGAGCAAAAGGTAAGAGACCACTGCATTGAGCATGGCTTGTATTCCTATACCTATCAAAATCAACCTTCCACCCGAGAATCCCGTACCTCTGGAGAGCAGATAGATTATGGCGGCAACCAAAAGCCCTGCAACGACAGCTGATACCGAAACAATAGTTCCGCTTATTTTAAGTACTACTATTAAGAAGACAGCTGCTACACTGGAACCCGATGTTATTCCGATAATATCAGGACTTGCCAGTGGGTTTCTCAACATAGTCTGAAAGGTACTTCCGGCCATACCGAAGGCAATACCCGCAAAAAGTCCTGCTATCATTCGTGGTAGTCTAAGAGTTACAATAGCAAAGGTTGCTCCTTGGATTTGTTCCCCCAAAAGTGTTTTTATAATGACCTCAAACGGATATATGGTATTTCCGAATATAAGTGCCAGGCTACAGAGCACCAGGGTAATAATACCCAGGATAGCAGTTACCACTACCCAGCGGAAACGCCTTTGAAAGCGGCCCTTTTGTATAATATTAAGATTGTTGTTTGTAATCATATTGAATGTACCTTTGATCTCATAGCGATAATAATAAGTATGGGAGCCCCGATAAAGGCTGTTACAATTCCGGTCTCCAGCTCGCTGGGGCTTCCTATCAATCTGCCCACAACATCTGACATAGTGAGGAGGATAGCGCCGCCAATTGCGGACATGGGAATAATCAATCGAAGATTGGGTCCGCAAAGTAACCTAATTATATGCGGAATCATCAGCCCTATAAAACCTATAGGGCCGGCAAGTGCTGTCGTTGCGCCGCACAGGAGTACACCGGCGAAGGCCCCTGCAAGCCTAATTAATCCCGTCCGGACACCCAGACCTGTGGCAACATCGTCACCTAGAGCAAGAGCATCCAAGGAAGGGCTGATGAGTAACCCCACAACCAATCCAACTACTATAAATGGCAAAACTGTGAGTATGCCTTCCCAAGTGGCACCACCAATACTTCCTGCCTGCCAGAACCGAAAGGAATTCATAACTTCCGTACGAGGGAGTATGATAGCGCTGACCACAGAAGTTAGTGCGGCACTGGTTGCAGCACCGGCTAAAGCAAGTTTTATTGGGGTTGCTCCACCGTGTCCCATGGAACCTATACCATAAACAAACAGGGAGGTTATGGCAGCACCCGCTAAAGCAAACCATATATATTGTCCGGCTGAGCCGATATTAAAGAAAGCAATTCCGGCAACTACAAACAAGGAGGCACCTGTGTTAACACCCAGAACACTGGGGTCGGCTATTGGATTACGAGTGATTGCCTGCATTATTGCACCTGATACCCCTAGCGCCGCCCCTGCAATAATACCAAAAACAGTTCGGGGAATTCTTTCATAAACAACTAATTCATTGAGGTTTGTTCTATTGAAGGCAAACAATGCATTGGCTACTTCGGTTAGGCTTACCGAGCGTGCTCCAAAAGCCAAAGACGCGAGGATACATAGTGAAAGAAGCAGGAGGCTGCCTATAAACAGAACTGGAAGCTTTAACTTTTTCATTTTACTTTATCCGCTGCTCCTGCCAGTGTTTTAAGATACTCATCAATAGTAGCCGGGATTGACAGCGCGCTTGGTGTTCCGGAGGCAGCAAGTGGAGTTCCGTCTTGAATAACAGCCACCGAGCCTCTTTTAACTGCAGGAATTGTACCTAGTAGGGCATCTGCCTGCAAAGCAGAAAGCAAAGTATCGTTACCGTATGTAACAATGATGTCCACATCTTTGAGGAGATCAGCATTTTCAGCACTGAGTTCCAAAGCAAAACTATCAGAAGACTTCTCCAGATTTT
The DNA here is from genome assembly GCA_023460955.1 of Bacillota bacterium. Classification (GTDB taxonomy): domain Bacteria; phylum Bacillota; class Clostridia; order Acetivibrionales; family DSM-1351; genus Ruminiclostridium. The sequence goes on from JAEWOH010000018.1 coordinate 23,068, forward strand.
TGACACTTGCCGGGAAGCCCATACCCAGGTCGGTCAGGTAAGCAGCACGAGGATCATTAGGGAGATATATGTAGAACTTACTTAAATCCGATGGGTTAAAATAGAAAAAGGCAGCTGTTTTTCCGGTAAGTTGAGGATATTCGCCTGTCTTATTCCGGATAGTGCTTTCAATATCGCTAACCAGTTTTTCACCTTCACCCTTCATCCCTAGAGCAGTTGCATTGATTACAATCTGATCACGCCAGAAAGTTTGCCAGGGAAGTGTAGGATATGCTACTACAGGTGCGATTTTGCTTAATAAATCATATTCTTCCTGAGTGATACCGGAGTATGCTGCAAGAATAACATCGGGCTTGGAGTCACTGATAGCTTCATAATTCAAACCATCAATATCGTCAAACAGAACAGGCTCATCCACTCCTAATTCTTTAAATTTTTCATTAGTCCACGGTAAAAGACCGCTGCCATCAGTAACGCCATAATTAGCTTTGGATATACCGACAGGTACAACTCCGAGTGCCAATGGCAGGTCGTGATTACCCCAAGCAATAGTGGCAATGCGCTCAGGTTTGCTTTTTATAACTGTCTCACCAAAAGCATGCTTTATTGTAATTGGGTATACTGTTTCAGATGAAGAGGAATCAACGCTGGAGGAAGTTGAACTTGCTGCTCCGGAAGAGGTGCTTGCTGAATTAACTGAAGACGAAGATTCTGTTGAGCTTCCACAGCCGGTTAAAAAAAGAGAAAGTGTTATTGCGGTTGTTATAACGATTCTTTTACCTGTAAATTTCATGGTGGTTTCCTTTCTTGTGCGTATAAATGTTTTGTAGTTAGTCATGACTAACTTTGATAAAAGAATGATATATCCTTACTTCTAAAATGTCAAGTACTTTTTAACAATTCTCTATAGGAGTATTTTTAAGAGCTATTCGGTAAAGATTATTGTGACATGACAGGCACGACCATCCATGATATTGATAAAGTGAACTACGTGGGTTATAATAATGCAGAGTATTGTGAATATGAGGTGAAATAATGCAACTTAAGGAGTCTGCAGAAAACTATTTAGAAATAATTCTTATGCTTAAAAAAGAAAATGGCATGGTGCGTGCCATAGATATTGCCAATGATCTGGGTTACTCCAAGCCAAGTGTCAGCGTTGCTATGAAGAAGCTGCGAGAAAGCGGTTATATCAGTGTAGATAAGAATGGAAATATAACTCTGGAAGCCGCTGGCTTTGAGATAGCGTCAAAAATACTGGATCGGCATCAGACAATTTCTAATCTCCTTATGACATTTGGTGTAAGACAGGAAGTTGCGGAAAAGGACGCCTGTAAGATTGAACATGTTATTAGTGAAGAGAGTTACGAGTGTTTAAAGGAATTCTTGGTGAAAAATCAAATAACATCTTTGTGATAAAGTTATTAAGTTTGAAAATAAAAATGGCTTTATTATATGACATAAGTATATTAAAGGCTTAAATCCATGGATTTAAGCCTTTGTTAAACATTCTTCTTTATTAAGCTACTACTTGAGGGTAAATCCTGTATGTTTAGGAATGCACCGCATCAGTACTTCTATACAAATGCTTAATTACCTCTTCAATATTTATATTGTTTACATTAATATCCTGGACTGGAAGCAGTTTAAAAATACTGGATATTTCGTCCTGAATATTGGTGTTTACAGTCTCGATTTCAATATTGGCGAAATAAGGTCCGCTGGAGATAACCTTAAAACCTTCCAGAAGTGACTCATCAATCTGTCGTGAGAACTTGACCTCAATAATTTTTTTATCAGAGAAATAAGTTTTCAGTTTATCAATGCTGTCATTAAAAACTATAGTACCGTTATTGATAATACTTACATTTTCACAAAGATCCTCAATGTCACTTAAATCATGGGTTGTAACAATAAATGTCGTTCCTTTTTCCTTATTAACCATTTTGATGAAAGATCTTATGGCTTCCTTTGAGATAATATCCAGGCCAATCGTAGGCTCATCAAGATAGACCAGTGGAGGTTCATGGAGAAGTGCGCAAACGAACTCACACTTCATTCTTTCTCCTAAAGACAACTGTCTGACCGGCTTGGTAACTACATCCCCGATATTAAGCAGTTCCTTGAAGTATTTAATATTATCCTCAAAGACCTTATCGGGAATACTGTACATCTGCTTATTCAAGGCAAAGGTATCAATAGCAGGCAAATCCCACACAAGCTGTGACTTCTGGCCGAATACAACACCTATCTTTTTTACATACTGCTCTCTTTGTGTCCAGGGAGTATAACCCATTACATTAACAGTTCCTTCGGTAGGATATAGGATGCCTGAAAGAATCTTAATAGTAGTTGATTTTCCTGCACCGTTTGGACCGATAAGTCCCCTGATTTCACCCTGTGGAATACTCAGATCCAGATTTTCCACAGCTGTCACCAGCTTGTAATTCCTGATAAACAGTGACTTGACTGAAGACAGTAGACCAGCTTTTTCTCTTTTATGTACCTTAAAATCTTTTTTTAAGCCTTTAACGTCTATTATGTATTCGCTCATGTGCTTAACCTCCTGCACTTGAATATTTTTTTATGCATCGATTCCAAATTTTGAGACTCACGTAGAAAAACAACACACAGAAAACAAAAGTAATAAATATTGTGTAATCAAGCCTGTTCAACAACGCATTTGCAGGGATGTTCACCCATACTGCAAATGGAACTACAGTAATAAGGATTGTTTGAAAGGTCTTAGGGAAAATATTTACCGGGAATTCGCCAAATCTTGAAAACTGATACATTAATTCATCAAGTCTTCCGATTTGAACAATCATTATAACTATACTGCTGTAAAAAACTTCAAAGCCCATATACAAAATGATTCCAAAAACTATAGCCAGAAGAAAAACAGCAACCTGAACAAAACCTATGTAGAGATCCATTTTGACTATGGAGTAAACCATTATTGCGGCACCCGAAAGAAGAGGACCAAAATTGTTCAGACTGAACCCGCTTACCAGGATTATACCTATAGGAGGATAAGGCTTAAGCAGCAATCTGTCAAAATCACCCTGCCAGACAATTGAGTTGACGAAATAGGGTAAACCTCCAAAAATCAATCCCCTTATTCCAGATATAAATAGCAAAATGCCTTGGAATAAAATAATTTGTTCCAGATTCCAACCCGGGAACCCTTTTGTCTGCGTAAATATTAAGTACTGTAAAATCGGCCCTGCACTGGAAAATGCCAAGCCGATTACAGTGCCCAATACAAAGTCGAATCGATACTCCATATTACGGGCTATACCAACTTTGCAATTCCAAATGAATAGTTTGAATAAGTTTAACAATTTAAGCATATTAATCCCCATCTCGCTGCTTTACAGCGATACAAATATTAATCAAAAGCTGTTTGTGGGTTTTCGTAGCGTGAAAGCTTAATAAATCTTTCACGTTAACCCCCCGCGGCACAAAACTTCTTTATGAGGCGTTTCCATAATATTTTAATTGCCACATAAAAAGCAATAATCCAAATAAGCTGTATTCCACCAACCCTTATCAGTGTACCAAGCATATCGTCCTCAACCCGGTTGAGAAAGAATTGAATGGGCCAGTAAATTATGTATTTGAAGGGTAAAAAGTCAAAAATCCTGTTTAGCCAGACCGGCATAAACTCCAGTGGAATAAGACCTCCTCCCACTATTGCCTGAAGAACCTCTCTGATTGCGTTAATTGACATATTGTTTTTAATTATCATGGCAGACATTCCAAGTAGAAATGAATACATATAGTTAAGAACAAACCCTAGGAAAGCTATTATAAGGAAGGACAGAAAGGATTTTAAGGTCAAAAAGCTAGGGAACACAATCAAACTATAAATTACCATACCGGGGAAAAATTCTATTAACAATGCTACAAGTCTTGACCCAATGGCACTTGCAAGCATAGCTCGGAAAACCGAAATAGGTTTCAACAAATCTGAAGCTAGTTGCCCTGTGAGAATTTTTCTTGATATCTGATTTGTAATACCGTTCCATACAAAGCTGAGAATTACATAATATGCGGTATAGTACCAAACCATCTGTTCAAAGCCATAACCCTTTATGCTGGTTGTATCATTATAAGCATATATGCTTTTAAAAAGTGCAATATTTATAATGAGAAGGATAGGCTGACAAAATACTGAAATTGCCATGGTCCACTTATACTGGAAGGAGACCTTGAAATTCAATTTTATTAACTCGTTGAATACTTTCATATAAACCCCTTGAAACCCCTTAAAATGACAAAATGTGAAAGTTATCTTTTTTTGTTATTATATGTTAACATAGCTTGCATTTTATAACAAGATAGAGAACAATTATATATATTTACTAGCAAAAAACCTTACAACAAACGAGAAAATGTGTTATAATTAATCTTTGGAAGCTTGATAACTTGCAAGGTTGTCAAAGCTTTTTTTATATCAGCCAATTCAAGGAGGAAGAATGTTTAAAATAAATGAATTCGTAATTTACAACTCTTTGGGAGTTTATAAAGTAGTAGATATAAGAAGCGAAATGGATATCAGTAATAATGAAACTGAGTATTATATTTTACAACCGGCTTATGGAAATAACATAACAATTAAAACACCTGTAAATAGTAATCCAAAGAGATTAATGAGACAGGTGCTTTCAAAGGATGCTGCCTTAAGTCTGATTGAATCCATACCGGGAAAAGAAACTACCTGGATAAAAGATGACAAACAGAGGAATTTAAGTTTTAAAGCAGCCCTCAGAACCGGTGAAAGTGAGCAATGGGTCAGACTTGTTAAAGCTATATATTTAGAGCAGCAGCAAAAAGCTAGTATTGGCAAAAAACTTAACCGGGCAGACGAGGATATTATGAAGGCAGCGGAAAAGGTATTAAATGAGGAGTTCGCAGTAGCTTTGAATATCACTCCTGATGAAGTAGTAACTTTAATTTCAAAACAAGTCTCTTAATAAATTAAACTGTTAAAAAGTCAGATATAATTGGAGGATATTCAAGTTGAATTACAAAAAAACAATAACCACACTTGTAATAATTATTGCATTATTATCAATATTTGTTTGTGTTAATGGTATTTTTAGCGTAGGAGGCCCGGGCAGACATGATATTGAATCCTTCAGGGGAGAAACAATAACAATTTACGGTCAGGGGATATACAGCAATGATTCTGTTTCTGTTGCATCACAGGCTGTGGCCCAGGATGTGGTTACTTTGTTTCTGGGGGTTCCGCTGCTGTTGACTTCACTATATTTTGCAATAAAGGGCTCTTTAAAAGGCAGGCTTCTGCTTACCGGTACGCTGGGATACTTTTTATATACATATGTTTCCTATACTTTCCTGTCAATGTATAATCCCATGTTTTTATTATATACAATACTTATGTCTTCAAGCTTCTTCACATTTATTATGTGTATGATGTCTATTAATGCTGAAAAATTAAAGGAGGCTTTTGATAAAAAGCTTCCGATTAAATTACTCGGAGGTTTTCAAATTTTTCTAGGTACTGCCCTTTGCTTATTGTGGCTTGGAAAAATCTATCCAACTATTGCTTCAGAGGTAGTTCCTGTCGGGCTTGAACACTATACTACTCTTGTGATTCAAGGAATGGACCTGGGTTTTATTGTTCCGGTTGCATTTTTATCCGGTATCCTGCTTATAAGAAGAAAACCCTTTGGTTACCTACTTTCTTCGGTAGTTATTATGAAAGGGTTTACAATGGGTGCTGCCCTTACAGCAATGATTATAAATCAATACCTTGCCGGAGTTAAAATGGGGATAGTGGAAATAATTATGTTCCCGCTGTTCAGCCTGGTGTTATGTATTTGCCTTGTAGTTTTATTGAAGAATGTTAAACAAAGTGCCGAGGTTTAAGTTTGCTTGCATTTACTCCTCACAAATTAATCAGGGAAGGTTAACATCGCGTAAGCCTTCCAATTAGGTTGCATTAGAGTTTAGAAAATGGAAAGATGGTATGCGCTTTTACTTAATCGGTAACATGAACTATGCAGCGGACTTTTGTACCATCCTCTGAAGCGTAAACATAGGCTGTTCCCTTTTTCAGGGCTGTAACCTGACCTGATAAGTTTACTGTGGCAACATTTGAATTACTCGATGACCAAACAGGTACATTTCCTGAGGTTACGTTTGCAATAACCGAAGTTGAAGCCCCCTTTTTAAGAGTAATATCGTATTTGCTTAAAGTAATTACCGGCTTTTCTACAATCACCTCGCAGGTTTTTACAACTCCGTCCACAGTTGCTGAAATTATTGCAGTTCCGTTCTTCACTGCTGTGATATTACCGCGTTCGTCCACCACTGCAACACTCTTCCTATTGCTCTTCCAGACAGGAGTTATGCCTGAAGAGACTTTCGCAGTTAAAAGGAATTTTTGCTTCTTATAAAGTTTTATTGAGGAATTGCTGAGACTGATGGAAGGTACTTTGACAGTTATTTTGCATGAGACAGTGCTGCCGTCAGCAGATGCTGTAAGATTGGTTTCCCCTGGCTTTAGTGCTGTGACATTACCGTCTTCATCAACTAAAGCGACACTGGATTTGCTGCTTTTCCAGGTTATTTTGGAGCCGGTGGAGGCTGAGGCCGAAAGCTTGACTTTTTCTCCTCGTTCAAGACTTGCGCTTGTTTTGCTGACAGTTATTTTTGTCTTATTGACAGTAACTTTACAGGAGGCTTCCGCGTTCTTTATTTTAGCCGTTATAGTCACTGTTCCGGCTTTTTTTGCAGTAACCTTTCCGTAGGTATTTACAGCAGCTATGCTCGAGTTGCTGCTTTTCCAAGCAGGCAGTTTCCCATTTGATGTGACAGCAACAATATAGAAATCACTGCCTATATCAACGTTAGCACTGTATTTTGTAAGTATAATGAATGAAATTGAACCAGAAGAACCGGCAGTTGTGGTTTGAACCGGAAAACAGCTTAAGAATAGAATTAGACCAAGAAAAATTGATAAATAACTGATTTTCTTTTGAGACATTTTAAATCCTCCATTCATTTGAATGCGAGGAATAAATGCTTTGACAAACTTAAGCACAGTTTAACATATTTTACTATAAATGTAAAGGTTCAAGGCTGTTAAACAGCCTTAAACCTCCAGATATAGCTCCTGTGGTCACCGTCGAGCTGAGGAACATTCAGCTCCACATTCATTAAAGCGTCACCGCCTATTATTGTATTTGTTCCAACCAGCAAATAATTCTTGTTTTCATCCAGACCCGCCAGACGCAATTTAGAGAGTGGAGGATTAGGCTGTGCCAGAACTGTTAAAAACCATTTTTATGTATCAGCAATTTAGTACTTTTCAAGTATAGGTTGTAACTGCTCATTTCTAAGAGCGTCAATAACAGTTGGCACTGTTAATTCAAATTTTGAAATTAGTGAAAGGGGCTTATCCTTCGGATTGTCCTGTCCGAAAGGAATAAAAAATGTATTTTTGGTACTTAGCAATGTACCTATATTTTTTGCACTGATTCCAAGTCCATCATTTGTTGCGATTCCCAACACAACCGGCTTATTGTTCCGGAACATTTCCTTTGCCATCATTAGCACAGGGGTGTCTGTAGCTCCGTCTGCCAGCTTTGATAAACTGCACCCGGTACAGGGTGAAATTATAAGTATATTCAGAGGTTTTTCCTGCTTATTGTAAATTTCAGCTTCAGACATAGTCTTTATTGGCTCTTTTGCACAGGTGTTTTTCATTGTCTTTAAAAAATCATCTGCATTACCATAGCGTGAATTAGTTACAGCAACCTGGTAGGATACAATTGGAATAACTTCAGCTCCTTCATTCACCAAAGCCTCCAATTGAGGAAATACTTCATGAAATACACAGTATGCTCCTGTGAAGGCATACCCGATCTTTACTCCTTTTAACAGCATAGAACTCCTCCTTAAATACTTGAGTACTACTATGTTTATGGCCATTTTTTTATTATTATGATAAAAGTGTCATAAGATTCAGTCTGGAAATATAGAATTTATAGAGTGTAATTAACGTCTGTTTTATATCGAATATATTCATGGGAGATCAACTAGGAGAGGCATCAGAAAAACTGATGCCTTATAATTTTCGTGAAAAATGTCATAAAATATTATAATTCTTTGAATGTCAAGTTAATTTATGTTAGAATTTTTAACGTAACATCAATTTAGTGTGCAAGAATACTGATTTATCTATCATACATAAACAGAGGTTTACCAAATATTACAGGTGGGTGATATCTTGCAGTTACACGGTAGAAATTATAGGATTACAGAATATAAAAAGCTTTTCTGGCTTCCGCTCTTTGTGCTTTTCTCGATACTGCTTTTTGAAAATATATATGCTCTAGAACCTATGTTTGACAAGGTTATGAAGCCATCGACGTATCTATCCTGGCATACTCTTTTTGAATTGATAAGTATATTGATATCGTTTTGTGTTTTTCTGCTGCCATACTATTCATATAATCAGAATCGAAGACTCAGGGGACTGATTACAGCTCACGTTTTTTTGATTATGGGGTGTATCGACTTGTTCCATACATTGAGCTTTAAAGGTATGCCGGTTTTTTTAGTTCCGAACGATACTGCTAATAGAGCTACTACTTTCTGGATTATATCCAGACTGGTAGGAGTTATAGGTATAACGGTTTCAAGTTTTGTCCGCATAAATAAGAGATCCCTGCTGAATAAAAATGTATTCCTTTTGGCTTCTATTGTATTCACCCTGGGAGTGGTTTACGTTGTTACCTATTATCCTCATCTGCTTCCTGCGATGTATGTGGAGGGAGTTGGAGTAACTGAATTAAAAAAAGTATTGGAATATGTAATAATCTCATTTTTGGTTTTAGCCGGCATAAGATTCCTTTTCCAGTATATAAAATACAAAGAGAATTCTTCATTTATATATGTAATAGCCATTGCTGCGAGCATATTCAGTGAGCTGGCGTTTGTAAGGTATTATTCTGTATATGATATAAATAACTATTTAGGACATATATATAAATTTGTTTCGTATTTCTTGATATTCAGGGTGGCTTTTGTAAATAACATCGAAAAACCATATCTCGCATTATATGAAGCGAAGAATAAAATAAAGGAAAATGCCAGGAATCTTAACAAATTGGTTGCTGAAAGAACAAAGGATCTTGCCGAAATAAACCAGAAACTGCTTGAGGATTTAGAATATGCCCGTGATATTCAAAAAGCAATCCTACCTGAAAAATTACCTAATAGTGACCAGGTGGATTTTTTGGCTCAGTATTTTCCTGCCGAAAGAGTCAGCGGGGATTTTTACAACATATTCAGGCTGGACGACAAGCATATAGGTATGTACATAGGGGATGTGTCCGGACATGGTGTTCCGGCGGCTATGCTTACAGTATTTTTGAATCAGAGCATTAAAACTACAAAAGAGGTTGAAGGAAACAGGCTGGAAATAATAAACCCATCAAAAGTACTGGAAAACCTCTATGAACTATATAACAAGGTACATTTCAAAAATGAAACATACATTTTGGTTTTGTATGCAATATATAATACTGAAACTAATGAACTGATGTATTCCTCAGCGGGCATGAATGCGCAGCCCTTAATTATTAAAAACACTACTGAGGTACAAGAATTAGAAATTAGAGGCTTACCGATTTGCAAGCTGGCTGATATTTGTCCGGCAGATTATACTGACAGGAAAATCAAGCTGGAAAAGGGAGATAAGGTATTCTTTTATACCGATGGCCTTGTTGAATTGAGTAATAAAAAAACCGGTAGAACTTTCAATCTGGATAGTTTGAAAAAATTGTTAGCTCAATATTGTAAAAAAGACAGCCTTGAAATATATAATGAAATTAACCGGGAAATCAAATGCTATTCTGAGAGTGACGGGTTACGTGATGATGTAACCTTCTTCATGATGAGGGTCAGTTAATTTTGTTAATCGGAAATTAATCTGATGTCAAAATACTAAGGGATAGCAGAGATATGTTTAAAGGTGTTTTTGAAGTAAGTCAGGACATAACTCAAATGTAGTTTTACTGCATAAATCAAAACTCACCTAACATTGTTTAATATGTATGTGCTTACATCCACTTTGTTAAGTGTATAGAGATGAATTCCCTGGACCCCGTTTCTTAACAGGTCGTAAATTTGCTTTGAGGCATATTCGATACCAGCCTTTTTGAAGTCCTCAGGGTTATTTTCATATTTAGCAAATATTTCTCTGAGGGCTTGAGGAATGTATGCACCTGATAGTTCAATTATAGTTTTTATCTGATTAATTGAAGTAACAGGCATGATTCCAGCTGAAACAGGTACAGAAATACCAACCGATCCGGCCTTTTCATGAAAGCTGTAAAACCTTGAATTATCGAAAAACAGCTGGGACAGCAAGTAGTCTGTACCTGCTTCCACCTTCTCTTTTAAATAATACAAGTCTTCCTCCTGGTTATGGGCTTCTGGATGAATCTCAGGATAACAGGCACCACCAATACAAATTGCGTTACTTGCCCGGATAGTTCTAACTAAATCAGAAGCATACTTATACGGCCGGTTTGAATAAGCTTCATCAGACATATCTTTTGGACGGTCTCCCCTAAGGGCTAAAACGTTTTGAATATTATTGATTTTTAATTGCTCCACATACTTTTCCAGATGAAGTTCATCAAGTGATACGCTGGTCAAATGTGCTAAAGCACTGGTGCTGCAATTGTTCTGAATATAAGAGGCAATTTCAATAGTTCTTTTACTGGTACTGCCTGCTGCACCATAAGTAATACTGATAAAGTCAAGGTTTAGTCCCTTTAATTGGTCTAAAACCCTGAAAAGTTCTACGATATCAACATCATTTTTTGGTGGGAATACCTCCAGGGAGAAAACAACTTTCTTCTGTTCAAATTTGCTCTTAATCACTGGTAACTTCCTCTCATAAAGCAGTAATATATAATAAATATAGCAGTAATTTATAATGAAATTATAGCACTAAAATATCAAAAGCAGAACCATTATTAACTTGAAGTACTTATAATTTACGGTAATTATTGAAAGTTAATTTGATTTGGAATATATTAAGTGTAACAACAATAATATGTATATTATGTTAATTTTAAAAAACGGGAGTGGAATAATGCTTTATCAATGGGAAGATCAAATAAAAAACATATTGAAAGCAAGTATTGACACCTATGAAACCATGGGTGCTAACCTTATGGTAATCAAAGACGGCAGGGAGATTTTCTATCACGAAGACGGCTTTGCAGATAAGGAAGAAAATAAGCCGATAAAAAGAGATACAATATTCAGGCTTTATTCCATGAGTAAACCGATAACTGCCGCAGCAGTTATGATTTTACTTGAACGAGGCCTTATAGACCTGTTTGAACCTGTAAGCAAATTCCTTCCCGGCTTTAAAAACCAAATGGTAGGTGTGGGGAACGACCTCGTACCTGTTGAAAGGGAGGTCAATCTGAAGGATTTGCTGTCAATGACCTCAGGACTGGTTTATGACGGTAGCGACAGGGCAGGTATGGAAACTCTTTCACTGTTTGAAGACATAAATTCAAGGCTTTTGGGCGATAACCCCATAAGCACACTAGAAGCAATGAACAGACTTGGTCAATGTGCACTTTCGTTCCAACCAGGGAAAAGCTGGTTGTACGGAACCTCTGCAGATGTTTTGGGGGCTGTGGTAGAAGTTGTAAGCGGTATGCGTTTCAGTGAATTTCTTGATAAGGAAATATTCAAGCCATTGAACATGAAAGATACAGCTTTTTGGGTCCCGCCGGAGAAGAGAGACCGTTTTGCTAAAGCTTACGAATATAACCACCAGGGTGAATTAATCCCATATTATGGACACTATCTCGGAATAATAAATGCAATGGATAGAATACCTGCATTTGAATCGGGAGGAGCAGGTCTGGCTTCCACAATAGATGACTATTCTAGATTCGCGTCCATGCTAATGAATGCGGGCAGCTTTAACGGAGTACAGATACTAAAGCCTAAAACAGTTAAATACTTTACGTCCTGTACACTGAGTTCCGATCAACAGAAACCTATGTGGCCTACACTCAGTGGTTTTAGTTACGGCAATCTCATGAGAGTTATGACCGACTGCAGTAAAGCGGGAGACCTGGCAAACCAGTGGGAGTATGGCTGGGATGGCTGGCTTGGCTGCTATTTCTGCAACTGTCCTGAGGAAGGGCTGACCTTCCTATTTATGATGCAGAGAACAAATGCAGGAACAATCCCGGTAACAAGAAAATTGAGGAATACGATTTTGAGTTCTATATAACCAATAAATAAAAAGGGCAGCCGCCCGATGAATGATATGCTCCCTTCCAGGTAGACAAGTGAAATAATAAAACTTGTCACTTAGAAGGGAGCATATCAGAATCCACGTATTCCTTCGGCAGCAGCCTATAAAATTTTTACGTTTGTTTAATTATAACCAGTTTTAGACCATAATCTTAAGCTGGAGGTGCAAATTTCTGCTGTTAACGCTGCCCCTTATCATAAGGAATACCTTCTGCCTTTGGTGCTCTCGACTTCTTTGAGGTAAAGGCCAGAACCACCATGGTTGCCAGGTAGGGAAGCATTTTGTAGAAGGTCTGGTTAAGATTCAAAGCATGCAGGAAAGGAATGAGCGTAATTGAGTAAGCCAATGTACGCAGGAAGGCAAAGAACAAAGCGGCAAAAAGGATTTTAATTGGCTTCCACTGTCCGAATATCATTACAGCCAAAGCCAGGAAGCCGAAACCTGCTACTCCGGTGTGACCGTTTATATTTCCGTCCATTATGCCTACCGAGTAGAAGAAGCCGCCTATGCCGCCAAGTATACCTGATAGACTTACTCCGGCATAACGCATAGTGTACACATTGATTCCAACAGAATCGGCAGCATGAGGATGTTCACCGCAGGCACGCAAGCGAAGTCCGAATTTAGTCTTGTAAAAAATTATAGTAGCCAAAGCTAAAAGCAGTAAACCGATATAGACAGTAATGTACGTGTTCTGGAAAAACATTGGTCCCAGTATGGGTATATTCTTCAACCCCGGGATTCCCTTAAGGTAGAAGTTAACATTTGTTGTAATTCCGTCACTATTGAAGTACATTTTTGCAAACAGCAGCATAGCTGCAGGTACAAGCATATTCAGCGCTGTTCCTGTTATTGTCTGATCCGCCTTCATATTTACTGCTGCAAAAGATAAAAGCAGGGAGTAAATAAGCCCGGCCAGCGCTGCTACAGCCATACCCAGCAGAAGAATTAGCTGCGCGTCCATGTTACTGCCCTGAATAAGGTAAACTAACAGACAACCAAATAAAGCACCAAATAACATAATACCTTCAAGAGCTATATTAATAATACCGCTGCGTTCACTGAACATGCCGCCCAGCGCCACCAAAAGCAATGGAATGGCAACCGGAAGCATATTTTGAATTAAATAATATATAGTACCCATAGTTTACGCCTCCCCCTTTTCATTAAGCTTCTGTGATTTATTTAAATCTGCCGTACTTTCAATAGTACCGGTGTCTACCTGCTTCTTACGGTTTCTGCGGCCTTTGAGCACTTTTGAAACCGCTGAGTTCATTAACATTGCAAAAGCCGAAAAGTAAATAATGACAGCTATAACCACATCTATTATCTCAGGCTTGAAATCATAAAGGCTTGCCAGGGTCCCACCACGCTGTATGTGGGAAATGAATATGGCTGAGAATATTATTCCCAATGGACTGCTGTTGCCCAGAAGTGCAACTGCTATACCATTAAAGCCGTTTGCTGCGATTACATTGATGGGTTCATAGGTCATACTGCTGCCGGCTATAGTTGAAGGCGCCAGTATTGCAAAGGCTCCGCCCAGTCCCGCCATCGCCCCTGCAATTACCATTGTAAGTATTATGTTGCGCTTTCCGTTCATTCCTGCGTAGGTAGCAGCGTATTTATTATAACCTGTTGCCTTAAGCTCATAGCCGAAGATGGTCTTATTCAGGATAACATATAAAATCAGGGCCGCTGCAATGGCTATTATAAAAGAAATATTAAGACTGGAATTAGCAATACCGAGTTTTGGAAGCTGCGCCGATTCAGGCAGATAGTTTGTTCTGGTCTTGGTTGAAATATACATGGTCGAATTACTCTGAATAAGCATATCAACCAGATACATACCGATATAATTGAACATTATTGATGTTATTACTTCGTTTACATTGAGCAAAGCCTTAAATATACCGGGTATAAAGCCCCAGACCATTCCTCCCAGAAAACCGGCGAGAACACATACAATCCAGTGGATACTGCCTGGAAAATCCCAAGTAAAACCCGCATAAAGAGCAAAAAACATACCCATTGTATATTGACCTGAAGCTCCAATATTGAAAAGCCCCATTTTAAAGGCAAAGCCAACAGCCAGACCAGTCATCAATATTGGAGTTGCAAAGTAGAAAACATCACTTATTCTGCTGAAACCGCCGCTCAAAATCATTTCAAAACCGGCAAATGCATTGGCGGGACTAGCTATAAGCATTACTATAAAGCCGAACACCAAACCCAGGAATATAGCGAGTAGCGCAGCTGTAAATGCCGAAAATCCTTTAAAGCCTGTAAGCCGTTTAAAATCAAACTTTCTGGATGAAGAAGCTGTATTATTACGCATTTTCAACCTCCTTTACAGTGTTACGTTTTGCGCCTGACATGTAAAGTCCAAGTTCCTGAACAGTTGTAGTTTTTGGATCCAGTTCACCCACTATTTCTCCCTCAAACATTACAAGGATACGGTCACTTACATTCATAACTTCGTCAAGCTCCAAGGATACCAAAAGTACAGCTTTTCCGGCATCTCTGGTTGCAACCAGCTGTTTATGGATATACTCTATAGCCCCTACATCAAGACCTCGGGTCGGTTGGACTGCTACCAGAAGCTCATGCTTTTTGCCAATTTCACGGGCAATAATGGCTTTTTGCTGGTTTCCTCCCGACATACTCCGCACAACTGTTTCGGGGCCTTTTCCACTGCGAACGTCATACTGTTCAATGAGCTTCTCGGAATAGGATCGCACAGCTGGTTTCTTGATAAAGCCTGCTTTTTGAAATTCAGGTTCCCAATAACGTTCAAGCACCATATTCTCTTCCAGTGTATAGTCAAGAACAAGTCCGTGTTTGTGCCTGTCTTCGGGTATGTGGCTCATACCAGCCTTTGAACGATTGCGGATATTGGATTTGGTTATATCTTTTCCTGCAAGTATAATACTTCCCCTGCTCAATTTTTCAAGTCCCGTAAGTCCGGAAACAAATTCTGTCTGTCCGTTTCCGTCAATACCAGCAAGGCAGACTATTTCACCAGCCCTGACATCAAAGGATACGTTTTTTACAGCATTGTTTTTATGTGTTTTTGATGAAACGGTGACATTTCTCACTGAAAGAATTACTTTCCCAGGTCGGGGGTCCTTCTTGTCCACCTTAAAGGTTACGTCACGCCCAACCATCATTCTTGATAGGTCTTCTTTGGTAATGCTTTTTATATCAACAGTGCCCTTGTATTTGCCCTTCCAAAGAACTGTGCAGCGGTCAGCAACCGTCATTATCTCATTTAATTTATGAGTAATAAATAATATTGATTTTCCTTCTTTTGCAAAGCCCCTCATTATTTCCATAAGCTCATCGATTTCCTGGGGAGTTAGAACTGCAGTGGGTTCATCAAAAATCAGTATATCGTTTTCTCGATAAAGCATTTTCAATATCTCTACACGCTGCTGCATGCCAACAGAAATTTTTTCAATCAGCGCATCGGGGTTTACCTTCAAGCCATATTTTTCACTTAACTGCAAAACCCTATCTCTGGCTTCCTTTTTCTGAATAAAGCCCACCTTACTTGGCTCTAGACCTAATATTATGTTTTCAAGTACTGTAAAGATCTCTACCAGCTTAAAATGCTGATGAACCATACCAATTCCAAGTGCATTTGCATCGTTTGGATTATTGATTTTTACTGGTTTTCCGTTCATGCGAATTTCACCCTTTTCCGCCTGATACAAACCAAAAAGGACACTCATCAGAGTTGATTTACCGGCTCCGTTTTCTCCGAGTAGCGCGTGAATTTCGCCTTTTTTTAGCCGTAGTGTAATGTTGTCGTTTGCTATAATCCCCGGAAACTCCTTGGTGATATTAAGCATTTCGATAATATAGTCTTCCATAGTTTTAGCTCCCTGTCTGCGTGCTGATACACGTAGTATAATTTCAGACGAACTGCAAGAGGTTACATATATAATCAATAATTATTTCAAAAACAAAGGGTAATGGCACTGAAAAAATTTTCAGTGCCTTGTATAAATTCATGGGGCTGTAAAGAAAAGCCCAAATCATTTTATATTATCTTGTAGTAACCTTAATCTTCTTGAGATTTAACTGTGAAGTAAGCTCCTCTGAAGTTGCATAACCCGTTTTTGCGGCTACCTTAATAGTGTTAACCGGTTTAACAGTACCGTCCTTTAATGTTGCATAAACTGCTTCATAATCAGACTTCTTAAACTTTGTGAATCTGTCAAAAGCATCAGCTTTGTTATCACCAATAACTGAAGTAGGAAGACCGATACCATTGTTCTTTGAATCAAAGGTTGTAGTTTTTCCTGAATAAGTAGCCCACTTATTCTCCTTGTAAATAGAAGCGAGTACCTGGTAAACAGAGCCTCCCAACTCCTTCATAGCTGAAGTAACTACTGTGTCACTGTCATATCTCTGGTCAACATCAACGCCTATGACTTTTTTACCGGCTTCCCTGGCAGCGGACATTACACTTTTACCAACCGCTCCACCACAGGCAAATATTACTTCTGCACCTTCCTGAAAAATAGTTTTTGCTGTAGCCTTGTTGGTATCAGTTTCGGCAAAGTCACCTGTGTAATGATAGGTAACCGATACTGAACCATCAGCCAAGCCTAATTTTGAAGCGGCAGCTTCTGCACCCTGCAGATAACCGTAGCCGTAGGCCTGAACTGCAGGAACTGCCATGCCTCCCATAAAGCCGAGCTTAGTCATTCCGTCACTGACAGCAGCATATCCTGCAAGGTAACCGGGTTCCTGTTCAGCATATTTAATGCTGGCTACGTTTGCTTTAATATCCGGGGTATAATCTTTTTCTGACTTATGAGGTACTCCGTCTAAAAGAATAAATTTAACTTCAGGATATTTTGTCTGTGCCTGATATACCGGGATTTCGAACAGGAAGCCAGGAGTCACAATAACTTTTGCACCACCTGTTACAGCAAGATCGATTGCAGCCAGGTAACCTGCATCTGAAGCTTCCTCCGGCTTATAATACTTATGAGTCAGGTTGTTTTCCTTGGAAAATTTCTCTAAGCCCTCCCAAGAACCCTGGTTAAAGGATTTGTCATCAATATTACCCTTGTCCGTAATCAATGCAATTTCAAAACCTTTACTGCTTTTTGAACTTGCTCCGCAGCCTGCAAACATTGTGCAAACTATTATAAGAACCATCCCTATTGCCAAAATTTTTTTCATTAAATGTGCCTCCTTAATTTTTGTGTTGGCAAAATTATTAATTTACTTTTTTAATAATTTTTCATAATATTTACAATACAGAATCTACTGTTTATGCTTTATAGTTTCTGTATTTTATTGCATATTATTTATTACAATGTTTTGAAGTTTTTTTAATAATGAAAGGTTAATATATAGGATGCTTAAATCTAGGATTGAATATGAGTTAAAGCCGGATTTCGTTGAGAGATCCGGTTTTAACTTATTAGAAATAGGTAAAAACAATATTGTATTGATTAGCAGGTTATAAATATTTATAATATAATGTAATGTATAAGTATTTTCTTAATTGCCTAAAGAATTTAGCATAAGGCTTTTAAGGTGTAAAGGCATCATGGTGGAACGGAATATTATGGTAAGTAAAATAAAATGTTATACGGTATAACGGGAGGAAAAGCAAATGCCTATTACTGAAATATTGTCTAAAAATGCTGAGTTATACGGCTCAGAACTATGTCTCACCGAAATTAATCTGGATCTTCAGGATAGCCACAACATTATATGGAAAGAATACGAGCTTATAGAAAATAATCCTGCGGGTGAATACCGTAGGGATATGACCTGGCGCGTCTTTGACGAAAAAGCCAACAGAATGGCAAATCTTCTGCTGAAAAGAGGAATACAAAAGGGTGATAAGGTTGCTATTCTTATGATGAATTGTCTTGAATGGCTGCCAATTTATTTCGGAATCCTCAAAGCCGGTGCCCTCGCTGTTCCGATGAATTTCCGCTATACTGCTGAAGAAATAAAGTATTGCCTGGAACTGTCTGAAACTACAGCGCTTGTTTTCGGTCCCGAATTTATAGGGAGAATTGAAACCATATATGATCAGATTCCACAGGTTAAGACACTTTTCTTTGCAGGTGAAAATCGTCCGACGTTTGCGGAGAACTATGACAGGCTCACAGCAAACTGTTCCTCAGAAGCTCCTGATATCAAACTGACAGACGATGACGATGCGGCAATATACTTTTCTTCCGGCACAACAGGCTTTCCAAAGGCAATTTTACATACACACGGAAGTCTGATGTCAGCCTGCTACACAGAATATCATCACCACGGACAAACCAGAAATGACAACTTCCTGTGCATTCCGCCACTCTATCATACAGGTGCCAAAATGCACTGGTTCGGAAGCTTTCTTGCAGGAAGTAAAGCAGTAATACTCAGAGGTATCAAGCCTGAATGGATATTGAAGACTGTTTCTGAAGAACACATAACAATTGTATGGCTGCTGGTACCCTGGGCTCAGGATATTCTTGATGCTCTTGACAGAGGAGATATAAGACTGGAAGATTACCAGCTTTCACAGTGGAGACTTATGCATATAGGTGCTCAGCCTGTTCCGCCAAGCCTTATACGCCGGTGGAAAAAGTATTTTCCTCATCATCAATATGACACAAACTATGGTCTCAGTGAATCCATCGGCCCGGGCTGTGTGCATTTGGGCGTGGAGAATATAGAAAAGGTGGGTGCTATAGGTGTTCCGGGATATGGCTGGGAGATTAAAATAACCGATGAAAACGGAAATTCCGTATCCCAGGGTATGGTCGGAGAGCTTGCTGTTAAAGGCCCCGGAGTTATGAAGTGTTATTACAATGACCCTGAAGCAACAGCTGCAGTACTTAAGGATGATTGGTTGTTTACAGGGGATATGGCTAGAATGGATGAAGAGGGCTTTATATACCTGGTTGACAGAAAAAAAGACGTCATTATAAGCGGAGGGGAAAATATATATCCTGTTCAGATTGAGGACTTCCTTAGAGCGCATGCGGCTATAAAAGACGTAGCTGTCATAGGGCTGCCGGACAAACGTCAGGGAGAAATTGCAGCTGCAATCATAGAACTGAAACCAGGCTTTAACATTACAGAATTGGAGATAGAAGCCTTTTGTGCTTCACTTCCAAGATATAAAAGACCTAAAAAAATTATTTTTGATACTGTGCCTCGAAATCCGACTGGGAAAATAGAAAAGCCGAGACTGAGGGAACAATTCGGTGCTGCCAGCCTGGTAGCCGCTCAGAACGAGATAAAATAGGATAGCTTCAGTAAATAGTAAAAATAAATAATAAAATAAATAATGAAATAAATCGCGAAATAAATTGCAAAATTAATACTGAGTAAAATAATTAAAAATAACAGGATTGGGGAAATTAACTCAATCCTGTTTTGCGTATTGTGACAGTAAGTTCCAATCTTCTGCAAATGTACTCATAAGATTTGGTCTTCTCCTTACAGCAAGAGGGTGGTAGGTGACAAAGGTATGTATATCAGACAAATTGTGACAGAACAAGTATATATAAACAACCAATTAAGCTTTATTATGCTATAGTATTTACTTAGCAAAAATACCTTATGTGTAAATTTGCAACATAATAAACTAACTATTAACAAATAATTCTATATAATTTACTCAGGATAATGTAAAATATATAAAAGAATATGTCGAAGGCGGGTAAAACTTCATGGGCAAAAACCGTAGAACGCTTAAGAAAAGAATAAAAAGAGCAACATCTCTTTCAGCGATGATAACAGTTCTTTTTATGAGCGGAGTAATAATATTCATTATTTTAGTTGCATCTCAAAGTTTTGCTGCATATCAGGCCGAGGTTGTCAGCTATTCCATTCAGAAGGAAATAAACTCCGGGAAAGCAATATTACCTCTAGGCATAAGCAATATTGATGATCTAAAGGAAAATAACCCTCATCTGAAGAGGTGGGTTGAAGATATTAACAATAAAACAATTATCAATACTTTTATTCCCTACTATAGTGATATAAACAAGTTGTACATAAAAATAACAGTAAAAGATAAAATCATTTACTCAAATGAAATTGATGAGCCCTATAATCAAGATATTGATGAATTTTACAAGGATACAGAGTCAATAAAACCTATTTTTGATGCAAAAAACAATGAAATAGGGCAGATTTCAGTTAGGGTCAATCCCAGATTTTTATTTGCCTTGGTCATGCCGCTACTTGGAGTAATTGTTTTTCTGAGTCTAGTAGCAATGATTATCTCAAAGATATTAAGTATGTTTCTTGTGATCCCGGTTATTAACCCAATAAAACAGTTGGAGACCAAAGTCAGGGCTCTGGCAGATGGTGACCAGGAAACTGCAGCCAATACCCAGCTGGTATTAAAGAAACCCCTTCGTGAAATTGAGTCTCTTGCCGATTCTACAAACGGTATAATGAATAAGCTTAAAGGCTATAATGATTTGCTTGAAAAACAAAAATTTGTTCTCGAGAATTATAACGCCGAGTTGGAGGTACAGAATGAGGAACTCATTGAATCAAAACAGCAAATACAGCAGCAGCAGGCACAGCTTATTCAAAGCGAAAAAATGGCTTCAGTAGGTTTACTTACCGCTGCAATAACTCATGAGATAAATACCCCGATAGGTGCAATTAACAGTAATGCACAGCTGGAGGAAATGATTCTCGGGGTATTGCTGAATCATCCGGCTGTTGTGGCTGATGACGAATTGATAATTATGTTTGCCCAGTTAAAAGAGGCGAATGAGACTAATCTTATGGCATGTAAGAGGATAATTGAGATAATAAAGAGCTTGAAAAGCTTTTCAAGATTGGATCAGGCTGATTTCCAGGTGGCAGATATAAACGAGGGGATAAAAAGCGTACTTGTACTTACAAATAACCTTCTGAAAAGAAGGATAACCGTTCATGAGGATTATGGAAATATTCCACGGGTTAAGTGTTTTCCAGGGCAATTGAATCAGGTTTTCATGAACATAATTGTAAATGCTTCTCAGGCTATTGAAGGCGAAGGAGAGTTATTTATCAGAACCTATCAGCAGGACAGATACATTTGTGTAAATATAAAGGATACAGGGATGGGAATAAAGGAAGAAAACCTTTCAAAGATATTCGATCCAGGGTTTACAACAAAGGGAGTTGGAGTAGGACTGGGTTTGGGTCTTTACATAAGCTACAATATAGTTCAGAATCATGATGGTATAATTACAGTAAAAAGCGAAGAGGGCAAAGGTGCAGAATTCACAATAAGAATTCCAATGGATAATAGCAGAACTTAAATGATAATAAAACAAGGGAGTGGGAGCTTGAGTAAGACAATAATGGTAGTTGATGATGAAAAAATGATTACAACAACTCTTTCTACAATGTTTAAGCTTATGTTGAAGGAAAATGTTATAGTATACAATGATGTTGATCAGGCGTTGGCAAGCAATGAGCTTGCAGCTAACAGAGTTGACCTTATTATTTCGGACTTTATGATGCCTAAAATGAATGGCCTAGAGTTTCTGAAGAGTGTAAGGGAGAAAAGCCCCGATACTGTTACAATACTTCTTACAGGATATGCAGATAAAGAAAATGCAATTAAGAGCATTAATGAAGTCGGTCTGTACTATTATCTGGAAAAACCGTGGGATAATAACGACTTAATTAAAGTGGTTAAAAATGGACTTGAAAAGAAGGAACTGGAAGACGATCTTAAGAAGAAGTATGAAGAGCTGGAGGAGTCCAGCCATGAAATAACCAGACTCTACGAGCTATTAAAGCATGATTATAAAAAAGAAACTGAAGATACAAAAAACCTGATAATTACTCTGGCAAATGTTATTGAAGCAAAGGATAAATATACCGACGGGCATACCCGCAGAGTGGGAATTATCAGCAGTCTGTTAGGTAAGAAACTCGGGTTGGATGTGGAACGTCTCAATTCTCTTGAAATAGCAGGAATTATTCATGATATAGGCAAGGTAGGAGTACCGGAAAATATTCTGAACAAGCCTGACAAGCTGACAGACGAAGAATTTGACATCATCAAGAAGCATTCTGAAATGGGAGAAACTATATTAAAGCCCCTTGGGTCTCTTAAAGACTGTCTCAAGCCTGTAAGGCATCATCATGAAAAGCTGAACGGAACTGGTTATCCCGACGGTCTGAAGGGTGATGAAATATCTCTTGAAACCAGGATACTTGCAGTTGCTGATATTTTTGATGCACTTTATTCAGATAGACCGTATCGTCAGAAGCTGACTATGGATAAGGTGAAGGAAATTCTTACAGGAGATGTTAACAGAGGCTGCCTTGATGCCCATGTAGTCAACGCGTTGTTTGAAATGATTGATACAGGTGGTATAGAAGAAATTTTTAATTGATCATTGCGGAATTGTAAAAAAATACAAGGTTTTTTCTTGACTTTTTACATATTATGAATTAATATATAAAAAATATGAATGACAAAAGAGCGTTGACAAGGAGGAGTACGTACTCACCCGAAGCATAGAGAGAAGATGGCTGGTGAAAATCTTCATGACGGTAGTATGGAAGTAGCCTTCGAGCTGTGAACCGAAAGGGTTTATTTCCCAAGTAGGCTTCAACGGAGATTTCCACCGTTACTGGGAAAGCGATATCGGATGATTTTTTTATCCCGTATTGTAGGAGAGCAGATAATAATATCTGAATCAAGGTGGTACCACGGACATAACAGTTCGCCCTGAGCTTTATAAATTAAAGCTTGAGGCGGACTTTTTTTGTTCCTTTGTTAACGTTTACTTGTTTAGATTGGAGAGAATATGAAAAAAAATTATGATCACAGAAAAACTGAAAGAGAAATGCAGGATTTTTGGAGGGAAAACAATATTTATGCTTTTGATGAAGACAGTAGAAATGAGATTTTTTCCATTGATACGCCCCCACCAACTGTCAGCGGAAGTCTTCATATCGGGCATATTTTTTCCTATACTCAGGCTGAAATGATAGCCCGCTTTAAGCGTATGCAGGGTTTTAACGTTTATTATCCCTTCGGGTTTGATGATAACGGGCTTCCAACAGAGCGACTTGTTGAAAGAGAGGAGGGAATCACTGCAAAACAGCTTCCCAGAAGTGAATTTATTGACAGATGTAAAACTACAACTGAAAAGTATGAAAAACAGTTCGGTGAATTGTGGGAAAGTCTGGGCTTTTCAGTTGACTGGTCTCTTCAGTATGAAACGATAAATCCTATGGTTCAGAAAATCTCTCAAAAGTCTTTTTTAAGACTGTTGGAAGACGGTAAAGCTTATATGAAGGAATCGCCGGTTTTGTGGTGTACAGAATGTGGCACCTCAATAGCTCAGGCTGAGCTTGATACTGTTGACAGAGATACTGACTTCAACTATATCCCCTTTGAGGTTGAAAAAGATAAACTCATAGTTGCAACCACCAGACCTGAACTGCTATACGGCTGTGTATGCCTGTTCGTAAATCCTGGGGATGAACGATATAAGAACTTTGTTGGAAGGACTGCCGAAGTTCCGTTATACGGTTATTCAATACCTGTACTTGCAGATGAAAAAGTAAGTCAGGAAAAGGGGACGGGAGTTGTTATGTGTGCTACCTTTGGGGACAGCACCGATGCTGAATGGTTTGAAACTCACCGGCTGCCTTATAGGAAGGTTATAAATCCTGACGGAACCATAAATAGAGCTGTTCCTCTGATAGGTGGTCTGAAGGTTACGGCAGCCAGAAAAGAAATTATCCGGCTGCTTTCAGAAAAAGGACTTTTAATTGAGTCTCAGAATATCTCCCATACCGTTGCAATACATGAACGCTGCGGGAAAGAAATAGAAATCATCCCCTCAAGACAGTGGTATATAGATATACTTTCAAACAGGGAACTTTTTCTGAAAGCAGCGGATAAAATAAACTGGTACCCTCCACAGATGAAGACCAGGTATACTATTTGGGTTGAGAACCTTAAATGGGACTGGTGTATATCGCGGCAGCGTTACTTTGGCATACCTATACCCATTTGGTATTGTAAAGATTGTGGAAAGATTATCTCAGCAAGAGAAGAGCAGCTGCCTGTAAATCCTCTGGAAACTGCTCCGGGTATAACTTGTGACTGCGGATGCAATGAGTTTATTGCTGAAACCTCCATTTTTGACACCTGGGCTACCTCTTCTTTAACGCCGCAGATAAATGCAAAATGGGGTGAGGAAAAGGACATATCCGATAGGCTTTTGCCAATGAGCATGAGAACACAGGCCCATGAAATAATACGTACCTGGGCATTTTACACAATTGTTAAAAGCCTGTACCACACCGGAGAGGTTCCCTGGAGAGATATAATGATCTGCGGCTATGTACTAGCAAAGAAGGGAGAAAAAATCAGCAAGTCAAAGAACAATTCGGGGCTTTCTCCTTCCGAATTGATAGAGGCACATTCAGCTGATATTATACGATATTGGGCTGCAAACTCCCGGCTTGGCACAGATACCTTCTTTGCAGCAGATGAGCTGGGAATTGCCAGAAGGTTTATTACCAAACTGTGGAATGCGGTAAAATTTGCAACATTTCACCTTGAAGATTTTGAACCGGGGGCAATAAAAATAATTTCTGAAGCCCAATCTTTTGCTACCAAAGTTGAAAATTCAACTGAAACTTTGCCGCCAGCCCGCAGGGAAATCAGGCTGCTGCCGGTTGACTGCTGGATTATTGAAAGGTGCAGGGAAACTATATCGAAGACTGCAAAATTGTTGGAACGATATGAGATTGGGCTGGCGAGACACGAGGCTGATGATTTTTTCTGGAAGGACCTGTGCGATTATTATCTGGAGATTGTAAAGGAACGCCTATATCAGCCCGAAAAGCATGGCTATGAAGAACGGTGCTCAGCACAGTATGCTCTTTACTATTGTATACTTAATGTTCTAAAGCTTTATGCCGTATATGTTCCACATATAACGGAATACCTGTATCAGGAATTTTTCAGAGGAAGGGAAGGCACAATTTCTATTCATAAGTTAATATGGGAGAAGATTGAATTCATTGATGAAAATATTATTAGTTTTGGGGAGAGGCTGAAGGAAATAATATCAGACACAAGGAAATATAAATCTGAAAATTCACTATCAATGAAAACAGAGATAGATAAAGTTTTTATAGAATGTGCCGGAATTCATACTGAAAGCTTTCAGAAGACCATCGGGGATATCAAAGCCTGCTGTGGTGCACGGGAAGTTGAGATAAAACTAAGTTAGTACTTTGTGAGGAGTTATAAAAAAGGAGCTAAGAGAAATAATCAGGTTTTTTTAGTATAGGGAAAATGTGCTTCGGTTACAGTTTCATTGCCTTGACAGCTCACTTATTTATGCTTTAATAATTACAGGAGGCTTGATTAATAATATTTAAGCATGTTAAGAAGTTGATTTTATTAAATAAAGGGGTAGCGTTGTTTTATATATACAATGAAAAAAGATATGACTGAAATCAGAGAAATGGATATAAGAGAGCTGCAAGAAGTTTATAAGCGAATAACTCAGGATTTTCCTGCGGGGGAATATCCGCCTTTTGTGAACCTTAAGAGACATTTTGAGAACAATATTCAAAAGGGCTGGATTCTGGTGGTTGATGGCAGGGATACAGCATACTCAATATGTGCTGAGAGTGCGGATGGCTATGTTCTTATAAGTTTTTTTGCAGTTTACAAAGATTACCGGCAAAAGGGTTTAGGAACCTTGTTCCTTGAAAAATTAAAGGAGATATATTCAAACGCCCAAGGGATTATTGTTGAGGTGGAAAAGGTTGATGAGGCGCTGCTGCAGGAGGAGGTCACAATCCGGGAAAGACGTCTTGAATTTTACAGACGCGCGGGCTTTATCCTTGTTCCGGGAATAGATTATGTAATATGGGATGTGCCTATGCATCTTATGGTATGCCCCTGCAAAAACGATGTTGATACCACCATGAAAAATATAGGAGACATAATGTATCAAATATACCTTTCTCTTTTGGGAAAGAACTTTATTCATAAGCTGGAATTTAAGA
Organism: Bacillota bacterium; assembly: GCA_023460955.1. GTDB lineage: Bacteria > Bacillota > Clostridia > Acetivibrionales > DSM-1351 > Ruminiclostridium. The sequence goes on from JAEWOH010000018.1 coordinate 49,442, forward strand.
AATTAAACAATAGATAATGAATGGCACACAAAAAAGCTTACTTAAAATAGTGAGGTTCATAATCTTAACCTCCAAAATTTCAGTAAGCTTTTTTACAGTGTTCCATTTAATTTAATAAGTAATTAAAAAATAAGTAATTAAAAAGTTTATTTTTGCTATTTTCCCAAAATACCCTCAATCAAACGCTTCAGGAAGGATTTCTTCTTATGAACCTTCATTTCAGGTGCTGTTGAAATTCCAGCAGCAATATTTTCGGGTTTTACGGCTGGAGTTGCATTTTGGCTGTTTCCGGCGATTTTACTGTTGGTATAATTCCTTCTGTCAAAACGATCACTGCCGGAATTTTGCTTGCGTTCACCGGTCCGATTATTAATTGGAGGCTTATTTTTTATAGCCTGTGCCTTATCAGGGCTGCTCTTATGAGCTACGCGGTTTTTTTGGAATCCATCAGCCTTTGGTTTGTTTGGAAATTTTGCAGCTTCTTTATCCTTAATTTGTGATGGTGAAATGCTCCCGGAGGTTTTTGACCGTCCGCTTTGTTTTGAGTCAAAGCTGCTTTTCTGCTTTTCCCCTTGTTTTGACTGATTACTGCGGCCGGAACCTCTGCGTACGGATTTATCGGATTGCTCTGAAGCAGTCCGCGAAGCTTTAGCAGGTTTTGCTTTTACAGCATTTGCTTGCAGCCATTCACTTGCCTCTGCCTTGCGCTTGTTAAAGGTTTCTTCAGAGGGAAGCTGAGCTTCTGGTATCATAACTCCGATGTGTTCCTCTATTTCATATAGACTCATTATATCATCACTGGTTACCAGTGATACAGCTCTTCCTCCATTACCGGCTCTTCCGGTACGGCCTATTCTATGAACATAGCTGTCCTTTTCAACGGGGACGTCGTAATTAATAACCAATGACAAATTATCAATATGAATACCTCTTGCTGCAACATCAGTGGCAACAAGTATATGGAATTCACCCTGCTTGAACTGGGAAATAGTTTTTGTTCTTTTTGCCTGAGGTATATCTCCGTGAAGGGCCTCGGAAGCGTAGCCCTGCTTAGTCAGGAAACTTTGTACCTGATCGACTGCTATCCTCGTGTTGCAGAAAATCATACAGCTTTCAGGCTGTTCCACCAGAAGCAGTCTATTAAGCTGCGTCCTTTTTTCATTGTGCTGTACCCTATAATATTCCTGCTGAATAGTGTCAACTGTTTTGGTCTGGGATTCTATTTCGATGGTAGCAGGGTTCTTCATGTAATCACTGCAGATTCTGTGTATTTCTGGGGGCATTGTTGCTGAAAAGAGCAGAGTTACCCTGTTCTTGGGGAGAGCTCGGATAATTCTTTTTACCTGATCAAGAAAACCCATGTCCAGCATTCTGTCCGCTTCATCTAGTACAAGAAAACGGATATTTTTTGTCTTTAGATTACCATGCTGAATATGGTCATATACTCTGCCGGGAGTTCCTGTTACAATAGTAATCCCCTTGTTAAGCGCCTGCACTTCGGTATTTATGTTATGTTGACCGTAGACGGCTGTTGTTCTATGGGTCAGATGCTTAGCCATTTTATTAATATCGCTGTCAACCTGTACGGCAAGCTCACGCACCGGAGTAAGAATCAACCCCTGAGGTCCTTCAGCAGCAGGATCGATTAGCTGAAGCATTGAAACACCAAAAACTGCTGTTTTTCCGCTGCCGGTTTTAGACATAACTATAAGGTCTTCACTGTTTAAAATATGAGGTATAGCTCTTCTTTGTACCTCAGTTGGTGTTTCAAAACCCATTTCTTCAAGGGCTTTTAAAATTGGAGGCGAAATGCCTAAATTACTAAAACTGTTTTCCATAATATCTTCTTTCGTTATTATTTGAATAAATCAATTAAATCCAACCCTTAGATTATACCACTATGTATTTAATTTTTCCATAAAAGAGAGATTAAGCAGTATACACGTTCATAATATAACATAAATTTTTATAAAGCTTAAGTAAAAATACAAAGCTTCTCGTATTATAATAATAGATATGTAACAAAGTTAATTAAAAATTAAACAGCAGGAGCTTAACACCCCGCTATCCTGCAGAAAAGGAGAGCTTATGATTATCACTACAACTCCTTCGGTTGAAGGAAGAAAAGTTATTGATTACAAGGGAATTGTTTTTGGAGAGGTTATATCAGGTGTTGATTTTATTAAAGATTTTGCAGCAGGTCTTACAAACTTTTTCGGAGGAAGGTCCAATTCTTATGAAGGAGAACTTATCCAGGCCAGAGAAAATGCTATTTACGAGATGACTAAGAGGGCTGAAGCCATGGGAGCTAATGCCATAGTGGGAGTGGACATAGACTATGAGGTGCTCGGTCAGGGTAACAACATGCTCATGGTAACAGCTTCAGGCACAGCTATTATTATTGAATAAACAGATTTTCTATAATAAATCAAGTACCTGAGTTGAGGTAAATATGGTCACACTACTGTTGGTAATAATATATATGTCTTTTATAAGTCTTGGATTGCCGGATTCACTCTTAGGCTCTGCGTGGCCTTCCATGAGGGTGGATTTGGCTATGCCGGTTTCTTATGCAGGAATTCTTTCCTTCATTATAACTGCGGGGACCATAATTTCCAGCTTCTTAAGTGAAAAAGTAATCAGAAGGTTCGGAACCGGAATTGTCACAGCTGTAAGTGTTACAATGACAGCTGTTGCGCTTCTGGGTTTTTCTATAGCGCCGGGATTTTTCTGGCTCTGTATTCCGGCTATACCTCTTGGCTTGGGTGCGGGCTCGGTAGATGTGGCTCTTAATAATTTTGTTGCACTCCACTATAAGGCGCGGCACATGAGTTGGCTCCACTGCTTCTGGGGAGTTGGCGCAACTGCAGGCCCTATTATCATGTCGTATTTTCTGGTCAGAGAAGGAGGCTGGAAAATGGGCTACAACACAATCGGCTTGATTCAGCTATGCCTGGTTGTGCTTTTATTCATATCTCTGCCTTTGTGGAAAAAGGCAGGGGCCGGGCACGAGAGCCTGGAAGGAACTTCTCAATCAAGAAAATTCATTGATTTAATTCGAATACCGGGGGCAAAACCTGCAATTTTAACCTTTTTTTCTTATTGCGCTCTGGAAGCTGCTGCCGGACTATGGGGAAGCAGCTACCTTGTAATCAGCAGGGGTATTTCCGCAAATACTGCTGCAAAATGGATATCGCTATATTACTTTGGAATTACTCTTGGAAGATTTCTTTCAGGGTTTGTAACAATAAAACTTGGAAACAGGACGTTGGTTAGATTGGGGCAGGGTATAATTATTGTAGGTCTTTTATGTATTTTACTTCCCGTAGTCAATAATTACATACTTATGATGGGTTTCCTGCTGGTAGGGCTGGGCTGTGCTCCCATATTTCCGTGTGCGGTCCATGAGACCCCTGAACGCTTTGGAAAGGATTTATCTCAGGCCTTCATTGGAATTCAGATGGCCTTTGCCTATATGGGATCAACGCTTATGCCTCCTATATTAGGATTTATAGCTCAAAAGACTACTTTTGCGGTCTATCCATATTTTCTGTTGATATTCCTTATAGTGATGTTTTTGTCAAATGAAAAAACCAACAGCTCTGCTTATACTAGATAGACTAGTATTAACTTATCATAAATCCCGTAACAAGGCTCATGTAAATTTCATTTTAATTCATATAAAACCTAAAAATGTAAAACATAATAAAGAGCATCTTCCGCAAAAAAATGTGTGGCTGATGCTCTTTATTTATCGTTTGGGAGGATGTTTTATATGGTACCCAAAAAGAAGTCCGGGCTTGGAAAATGGCTGGGTCTGGTTATCATAATTATTGCAGCTGCTTCTATTTTCATATATTTTATAACTCAAAGAGATTCCAAAATATATGAAAATGTAAAAGCGCAAAAGGCGGATATAGTAACCTACAACTCATTTTCAGGCAATATTGAGGCAAAGTATCGTCAGCTTGTAATTTCTGAAACAGTAATGCAGCTCTCTGAAATTTACGTTAATGAAGGGGATTTTGTGGAAAAGGGGGATGTTCTGGCTGAAACTTCTACAGGCGGTGAGCTTACCGCGGAAATAAACGGAGAGGTTACCAACTTGAATGCTGAAAAAAACGCCATTGTGATGGCCGGTTCCAGGCTTATGGAAATAGTTGATTTTACTAACCTGCAGGTTAAAGTACGTGTTGACGAATATGATTTAACAGCTCTTAAAACCGGAGAGCCTGCAAAGGTTAAAATTGGTGCGTTAAATAAGGAAATCGAAGGTAAAATCAATACTATCTCCAGAGAGGGAGTAGTATTGAATGGTCTAACTTACTTTACTGCAACAATTGCTCTTAAAAGTGATGCTGCATTAAGGGTTGGAATGTCGGCAGAGGTCAGACTAGTTAAAAATAATGTAAGTAACGCCGTAACAATACCAATGTCAGCCGTGTCCTTTGATGAAAACAATACGCCTTATGTACTGAAAGAAAATAATAAGGGTAAACCGGTGAGAGTTGATATTAAAACAGGAATTAACAACGGTTTAATTGTAGAGGTAAAAGAAGGGGTTGCAGACGGTGAAACAATACTTTTCAAGTCTCCTGATGCTGCAATGGGTGTTAATTTCAGGGGACGTAGATCTTCGGATACCAGTTCTGGCGGAGGCTCTGAATAATGGCCGAAATACTAAGCATGAAAGATATTTGTAAGAGTTATATGTTGGGTGGTGAGGAACTGGAGGTGCTTCATAATGTTAACCTTTCGGTCGAAACAGGAGAATTTTTATCTATATTAGGCCCCTCCGGTTCAGGAAAATCAACAATGATGAATATTATAGGATGCCTGGATGTGCCTACTTCAGGTACGTATCTTCTTTCGGGAAATGATATTAACCATTTGAATGAAATACAGCTGGCAAAGGTCAGAAACAGGGAAATAGGCTTTGTCTTTCAAAGCTTTCATCTGCTGCCCCGCCTGTCTGCCATTCAAAATGTAGAACTGCCTCTGATTTACTCAGGCTTGACCTATGCACAGAGACAGAAGAGGGCAAAGGATATTCTTGAAAAAGTGGGGCTGTCGGATAAAATGAAGAACCTGCCAAATCAGCTTTCGGGCGGGCAGCAGCAGCGTGTTGCCATTGCCCGCGCGCTGGTCACCGAGCCGACTATTCTGCTTGCCGATGAACCCACAGGTGCTTTGGATCAGAAGACAGGTATTCAGGTTATGGAGCTGTTTGAAGAGATAAACCGCAACGGCAGGACAATAATCATGATTACACATGACACCGCCATAGCGCGGCGGGCGAAACGGATTGTGAATATACTTGACGGAAGGATCACTTAAGAGCCGGAAGTTAGTAGTTAGTAGTCAAGAAGATAGTAGTCAAGTAGATAGTAGCTAGTAGTCAAGAAGATAGTAGTCAAGTAGTTAGTAGCTAAGTAGGAATAGACAGTAGCTCAGTAGAGCTGGAGGAAGATAAATGCTTTGGGAAAGTATAAGGATGTCCTGGGAAAATATAATAAAAAATAAACTCAGATCTATTCTGACAATGCTGGGAATTGTAATAGGGGTTGCTTCGATAATCGCTCTGATTACTATAGTTCAGGGGGCCACTGCCAGTATAAGCAACGAGGTTAATTCCCTGGGAGTTAACAAGATAATGGTTACAGTAGTAGGAACACCGCTTAAAGGAGGTTTGTCAGACGATGATATAAAAGCTTTATCTAAGCTTAAAAATATAAGCGGCGTTTCGCCAACCATTGCGGGAAAAACCTCTGTTGTCAGCAACGGAACAATAGCGGACAAAGTCACTGTTCAGGGAAAAAATGAGGTGTTTTTCAGAACAGGCACCAGCCTTATAAAGTCAGGCAGAGCAATTAACCTTCTGGATATAAAGGAAAAAAATCAGGTGGCGGTCATTGGAAGCAGTTTAGAGAAGGATTTGTTCTACGGGGAGAATCCTTTGGGAAAGGAACTTCTTATAAATGGAACCTCCTATACGGTTGTAGGTACACTTGTAGCCTCCAGTGGCTTTGGCATGAACTCAAATAATGAGACAGTGATTATTCCTTATACTACCGCACTCAGGAGTCTTGGAATAAAGAATATATCCAGCCTTGATGTATATCTGAAGAACACTGAATTAGCTGATGAGACAGTAATTGATATAAAGGGTGTACTAAGTCAGGCATTTAATTACAAGGATGAAGCATTCACTGTTTTTAACATGGGAGATATGATAGAATCCTTTCAGAATATGATGTCAATTATGTCAATGCTGCTGGCAGGTATTGCTGCTATTTCGTTAGTTGTAGGAGGGATTGGTATTATGAATATGATGCTGGTCTCCATTACAGAAAGAACTACCGAAATTGGACTGAGGAAAGCTTTAGGGGCAACTCCAAACAGAATTCAGCTTCAATTTATAATAGAATCCATATTCCTCTCAGTAATAGGAGGACTGATTGGTTTGCTGCTCGGAGGGATATTAGCTTATATAGCAGCTATTGTTATCGGAATTGTATTTTCAATTTCTATATCTACAATTTCGCTTGCAGTTGGATTTTCTGCCGCAGTGGGTATAATTTTCGGGTATATGCCTGCCGGAAAGGCAAGCAGGCTTAATCCGATTGATGCGTTGAGAAGCCTGTAGTATTAGCTTTTATTACAACGATGTTCGCTGTATAATTATTAGTATAAAGCGAGGTGGAAATATGGATGTTATTGACAAGGCAAGCACGGGTTTGGTTGGGTTTGACCAGGTGATAGACCATTTGAGACTTGGTGACAACGTGGTTTGGCAGGTGGATTCGGTTTCAGCTTATAAAAAGCTGGTTTCTCCGTTTGTAACACAGGCGAAAGCTGATAACAGAAGTCTAGTCTACATACGCTTTGGCAGTCATGAACAGCTTCTCGAGGAAGAGGGTGCTGTTAAAGTCTATCGCATTGATTCCAGCAAAGGTTTTGAGAGCTTTGCAACAGAAGTTCACAATATTATCAAAAACGAAGGTAAAAAGGTATTTTATGTTTTTGATTGTCTTACTGATTTATTAATGTATTGGTATTCCGATTTGATGATAGGAAATTTCTTTAAGGTTACCTGCCCTTATTTATATGAACTTGACACAGTGGCATACTTTGCAATTATGAGAAACTTTCACACCTACAGTACTATCGCGGGTATACGTGAAACTACCCAGCTTCTGTTGGATCTATATCAGGTCAATGATAAATTTTATATTCATCCTCTAAAAGTCTGGCAACGCTATTCTCCTACAATGTTCTTTCCTCACCTGATCGAGGATGAGAAGGCCATAAGCATTACCGCAAGCACTGAAGCTGCCGAGCTGTTTTCGAGTATAAGCCGCGGAGAGGACCGTCCGGATTATTGGAATATCATCTTTAGCAGGGCTAAGGAGGTTCTGAAGCAGCCCATTGACGAGCAGGAGCTTACAAAGAAACAACTGATGTATATGCTTATCGGAAACGATTCAAGAATGTTCGATTTGTGCAATAAATATTTTACGTTGCAGGATATTCTCCAAATTGCATCCAGAGAAGTCGGTACCGGCTTCATTGGTGGTAAAAGTGTGGGTATGCTCATAGCAAGAAAGATATTGGAATCCGAGGGACATGGGCGGTTTAACTCTTATTTGGAACCTCATGATTCTTATTACATAGGCTCGGATGTTTTTTATACCTATATTGTTCAAAACGGCTGGTGGAAACTCAGGACAAACCAAAAAACTGATGAGGGCTATTACTACTATGCGCCGGAGCTGAAGGATAAATTACTGCATGGCAAGTTCCCCAAAAATATACAGGAGCAGTTCCTTCAAATGCTGGAGTATTTTGGACAGTTCCCTATTATTGTACGCTCCAGTTCTTTGTTGGAGGACAATTTCGGTAATGCTTTTGCGGGAAAATATGAAAGTGTTTTCTGTGTAAATCAGGGAACGCCGGAGGAACGCTATGAAGCCTTTGAAGAGGCTATTCGAAAAGTCTATGCCAGTACAATGAATGAAGATGCTCTTGCCTATAGAATGAACAGGGGCCTGTCTGAAAGAGATGAGCAGATGGCTATTCTGGTTCAGCGTGTTTCAGGCGATCAGTATAAAGATTACTTTTTCCCCCATGTTGCAGGTGTTGGAAATTCGTCAAATTTATATGTATGGGATCAGAGTATAGACATGGATGCAGGCATGCTGAGATTGGTTTTTGGTCTGGGAACCAGGGCGGTGGACAGAACAGAAGGTGATTATCCCAGAATCGTTTGCCTGGACAATCCCCTTAGGCTGCCTCCCATGAATGTTGAAGATCAGAATAAGTTTTCTCAGCACAATGTTGATGTTCTTTCACTAAGAGAGAATAATCTTGTTGTAAAAGGGTTGGAGGAAATTCTGTCTGAAGATATAAAGGCCGATAAAGAACTTTTTGCTGCTCCCGATTTTAAAACCTCAGAAAGGCTTAGAGAGCTGGGTTATACAAATGTAAAGGTCCCGAATATTTTGAATTATAAGAAATTACTCTCAGAGTCTGAATTCCCTATGATAATGAAAGAAGTGCTTGCTTTGCTTTCGAAGTTTTATGACTATCCTGTTGATATAGAATATACAGCAAATTTTACAAAGGATAACCGCTTTAAAATAAACCTTCTTCAATGCCGGCCGCTACAAACCAGAGGCCTTGGTAAGTCTGTTGAAATCCCAAAACCGGTTGATCCAAGTCAATGCTTTTTCTCCTCAAAGGGTAATTTCATGGGGGGGAATGTAAGGCTTCCTGTAGATTATGTGGTTTTTGTCAAGGCGAAAGAATATATTGAGTTAAATGAACAGGGTAAATACTCCATAGCAAGGCAGATTGGACAGCTGAACAGGGCATTAAAGGGTGAAAATGTATTGCTGCTTGGACCGGGACGGTGGGGAAGCACAACTCCTTCGCTTGGAGTACCGGTACATTTTACTGAACTGTGCAACATGACGGCGGTTTGCGAGGTGGCATACAGACAAGCCGGGTTAATGCCGGAGTTATCCTATGGAAGCCATTTTTTTCAGGATCTTGTTGAAACGGGTATCTTTTATGTCGCGCTATTTGATGGAAGTGAAGAGGTTATTTTTAATCCGGAAAAGATTCTGACCATAACAAACCTTTTAGATACTCTTCTGCCCGAAAACGACAAATATTCAGAAGTAATTCATGTTGCCGAGACAAAAGGAATGGAGATGTTTTCAGATATTAAAACTCAGCTCCTTTTATGCAAATAAGCTTATGCAAATAAACTTCAAGCTATGCTATAATAAGATAATATATTTTCATTAACAATAGAAGGACAGACTATGGATCTTAAAGAAGAAGTTAAAAAACTTCCCAAACAGCCTGGTATATATCTTATGAAAAATTCCTACGGTATGGTTATTTACGTTGGAAAGGCAAAGAATCTGAAAGCCAGAGTTTCTCAGTACTTTCAGAACAGCAAAAGCCATTCGTCAAGAATAATTGAGATGATACAGCAAATAAATAATTTTGAAATTGTTACTGTTGATACAGAGCTTGAAGCCTTTCTTCTGGAAGGAAAGACTATTAAAGAACTTAGACCTCCTTACAACAAGCTTCTTAAAAATTATCTGAACTATAAATACATAAAAATTGACATAAATAAAAATTATCCCATACCGGAAGTCGTAACACAGCCCGGGAAGGACAAGGCTCTTTATTTCGGGCCGTTCACCAGCCAGAGCTCGGTTGAAAATGCAGTAATGTTTTTAAAGGATCACTTTAAAATAAGAAAATGTAACAGCAGAACGGTAAAAAACAAGCCCTCAGCTTGCCTTAATCTGCAACTGGGAAACTGCTCCGGACCTTGTACAGGTATAGATGTTTCGCCACAATACCGGGAGCAGATTACCAAAATTATTTCTCTGCTTCAGGGCAAGGACGCTGAGCCGATACGTCTTTTAAAGGCTAAAATGCTCTCTGCTGCTGAAAAGCTTGAATTTGAAAAAGCTGCTGCCTATAGGGAGCAGCTAAAAGGAATCAGGCATGTTCTTTACAAACAAAAGATTATTAAAATATCTGGCTACGGTAGGAATATAATTGCTGCTGAAAAATATGGAAAAAACCTGGTAAAGCTTTTCCTTATCAAGGGCAACAGGCTTCTCCAAACAGAGGTAATCAGTCTTTCAGAGTATGACCCGGCTTCGCTGGAAGAAAAGCTTAAGCAGCTGTCGGTAAGCTGTTTTAAAACCCATATGAAGATGGAAAGAACTCTAAGTCAAGAAGAAATAGACGAAGCGCACATTATCTATTCATACTTAAAGAGAAGTAATAACGGAATTATCAGTGCAAACATTCCTGCTTCACGTATCGATAATCTCAGTTATAAAAGGCTTTCGGCAATGATTATAAATATTGAGAAAAATTTAATTAGTTAATAAATTTAAAAGTAGCAGAAGGAAGAAATATGATTGTAAAAAAAATAAAAACTTTAGAGGATATTCCGGATGAACACATGGATACCCCCTTTTACGAGCTTCTATGTTATAACAATCTAGGGGCTGAACTAAAGACTTACACTTCAGCAGAACTACTGGTAGGAATGTGCATGGATAATAGAAAGCAGCTTCGCATTCCTGAAAACTTTGCATACATTATCAGGACGGGGGGAGCCAACCTCAGATACAGTGAGTTTAAAGTATCCTATGCCATAGCTATAGGGGGAGTAAAGCATATCGCACTAATTGCTCATAACAACTGCGGCATGGTAAATCTTATATCAAAGAGGGAAAGGTTTGTGGAGGGGCTTTGCAAAAATGCTAATTGGGACAAACAACGGGCTGAAGAACACTTTATGAACTATGCTCCCATGTTTGAGATTGACAATGAGATAGAGTTTGTAGTGAATGAATCAAAAAGACTTTCTCAAAAATATCCCGGTATAAAGGTGGTACCTCTTTTATACACCATAGAGGATAATATGTTGAATGTAATTATTGAATAGATGTGGCTGTTAAATTGATCAGGATGCAGCAAATTTGAGTAAATTTATTTTTTAAGTTTATTAAAAAGTACTGGAAAGCATTGACAAAAACGCAGCTTCTAACATATTATATTAATATCTCTTTGCGCTGCATATAAAGCTACAGTACAAACTGAGCAGGCGATGAACCTTTTAGGTCATGGGGCCGGGCCGCCACCATACGGCAGCAGATGAAGTATTCACACATCTGTGGGACAGTAGGATGTTCCACAGGTGTTTTTTATTCCCTTCAAAACATCCTCAACTGTAAAAGTCTTACAAAATCCGACTTTATGAAGTGCCATAGAGCTATCTTAATTAATACCTGAAGGGTATGGACGGAGGTAACTTTTATGACAGAACAAATCAAAATTGAGGGTCTTACTGCGGATGAGGCGGCGAAACGCCTTGAACTGCACGGTAAAAACCAAATCACTCCAGAAAAAAAAGACAATTTCATATTTAAAACGCTGAAAATTATCAGTGAACCTATGTTTTTACTGCTGCTTGCGGCAGCTGTAATTTATTTCATTCTTGGAGAACCGCGGGATGGAGCAATAATGCTAATTTTCGTTATTGGAATTATTAGCATAGATGTTATACAGGAATGGAAAACTGACAAAACACTTAATGCGCTTAAGGATTTATCTGCTCCCCATATAAATGTTATAAGGGACGGAGTACAAAAGAACATTCCAAGTATCGACCTTGTTCCAGGGGATATAATGCTCATATCGGAAGGAGTAAAAATCCCTGCAGACGGTATTATTTTGAAGGCCAGTGACCTTTGCGTCAACGAATCCTCCCTTACCGGAGAACCAGAAGGAGTTTGGAAGACTACAACTGCTTCTTCTGAAACAGAAGTAAAAGAAAACTATTGGAAAAAAGATCATTGTTATGCCGGAACACTTGTAACTCAAGGGAGTGCATATGTTTTGGTTGAGAAAACAGGCAGCTCCACCGAGTACGGAAAAATTGGCTCCAATGTCGCTTCCGCTCAGGATAAGCCGACACCGCTGCAAAAACAAACAGGAAAATTAGTTAAATTTTGCGCCGCAATTGCTGCGGTCCTTTGTGTTCTTGTTGGAACATTTACTTTTTCTAACTTGACTGATCACGGCTTAAGAGAAAGAATTACCGAAAGTATCCTGTCAGGTATTACACTTGCAATGGCTATGATTCCGGAAGAATTTCCGGTAATACTGACTGTCTTTCTTTCTATGGGTGCATGGCGTCTCGCCAGAAAGAAATCTCTGGTGCGTAAGCTTCCATCGGTTGAAACTCTGGGTGCTGTATCTGTTCTATGTGTTGACAAAACGGGTACTATAACGATGAACCAGATGGAGGTAATGGATTGTTGGACACTTAAAACTGAACCTTCGCACCTTTGTGAGGTAATGGGGCTTGCCTGCGAAACAGATACCTATGACCCTATGGAAAAGGCTATGCTTTCCTATTGTCAACAGTCAGGAATAAGTGAGTCGCATTTGTTTGGCGGACAAATGCTGAAGGAATATGCATTTACCAATGAGCTAAAAATGATGGGGCATGTCTGGAGCCACGATGGAGAAATTATACTTGCTTCGAAGGGTTCTCCTGAAAAAGTACTGTCCCTGTGCAGCCTTTCGGATGCAGATTACAGAGAAGTAAATGAAAAACTGATGAATATGTCTTCTCAGGGATTGAGAGTTATTGCTGTAGCACAAGCTGTGTATTCTCGATTGGAAGAGGTGCCGGCTTTGCTGACTGATTGCAGTCTTGATTTGTTGGGCTTGATAGGCTTGGTAGATCCACCAAGACCTTCAGTACAAAAGGATATAGCCGCTTGTTTAGAGGCGGGCATAAGGGTTGTAATGATTACCGGAGACAATGGCATTACCGCAAGCAGTATTGCTTCAAAGGTGGGCATCCAGGCTTCCGATAGAATAATTACAGGAGACGATATTGATAAGTTGAAGGATGATGAGCTTGCCGAGCTTGTCAAAGCTGCCAACATTTTTTCAAGGGTAGTTCCTGAACATAAGATGAGAATAGTGAAAGCATTTCAAAAAAACGGGCATATTGTCGCTATGACAGGAGATGGTGTCAATGATGCACCTGCTTTGAAGCATGCCGACATCGGAATTGCAATGGGGAAAAGAGGTTCTGAAGTTTCAAGAGAAGCTGCCGATCTTATTCTTATGGATGATAATTTTTCTACAATAGTGGAGACAGTCAGAGACGGACGCAGGATATTTGACAATATCCGAAAAGCAATAGGGTATGTTCTTACAATTCATATCCCGATAGCTTTTGCATCACTTCTGGCACCACTGATTAATATAAGCCCGTCCAACCTGATGTTGCTGCCGCTCCATGTGGTACTACTGGAGTTAGTTATTGATCCTACCTGTTCGATTGTACTTGAACGGCAGCCTGCAGAAAAAAATATTATGGAAAGAAAGCCCAGAAACCTGAAGGAAAACATTCTGAATAAAAAGGGCTTGTTAAAAAGCGTTATTCAGGGGGTTGTCATATTTGCTGCGGCCTTTGGGACCTACCTGGCCTTTGAACCCAATAACCCGGGAAATGCTCCGGTTGCAAGAACTATGAGCCTGGTTATAATTATGCTGGCAAACTTATTCCTGGTTCAGGTAAACAGCTCTGAAACAGAATCAGTTATATATTCCTTAAAACTACTTTTCAAAGATAAGGTTATGTGGGCCATAAATTTAGGTACACTGACAGCAATTGTAGTTATAATTTATACACCTTTAAGCGGTCTGCTTAAACTCGCTGAGCTGAGTTTGGTACAGTTATCAACTTCTGTAGCAATTGCAGCGGCTGCTGTATTATGGTATGAAATAGTTAAATTAATTTGCAGAAGCCGAAAGTCAAAGCTCTTAACAAGACAGGAACATTCTGCCCTTTAAAACTCAATTTGAATTCTTTTTCATAAATCAAGGAATAATATCTTTTGAACTGTTAAGTTTTAAAATTTAAACTGGAACAGAGAGGATAAAGAAAATTTATGGAAAAGACAAGTAAAGGGTTATCTCCCTTGCATCTGACTATGATGGCTCTCGGAACAGTCATAGGGGGTTCCTTCTTTCTAGGCTCTTCTGTGGCCATTCAGGCAGCTGGGCCATCTATTATATTTTCTTATGTAATAGGAGGAATTTTAGTATATTTTATTTTGTTTGCTTTATCTGAGTTAACTGTTGCCAATCCGGATTCTGGCTCCTTCCGTACATTTGCTGCCCATGCTTTTGGACCCGGTACGGGTTTTACGGTTGGTTGGGTTTATTGGACTGGAATGGTACTTTCTATGTCGAGCGAAGCAACAGCAGTATCTATTCTTATCAGAGAATGGATACCTAAGGCATCAATTTCAATATTAGGTACTACTGTAATTATTGGCGTTACACTCTTAAATCTGTTGGGAGCAGATAAATTAAGCAAACTGGAAAGCGGTCTGGCCGCGGTCAAACTACTGGCTATTTCCTCGTTTATATTATTGGGAATACTTCTTATAATTGGTTTGATTCCCGGCACATCAAAAGTAGGTCTGGGAGAATTAACAAGGGAACCTTTGATGCCAAATGGGCTTAGAGGAATTGCCGGAAGCATGCTTATAGTAATGTTTGCCTACGCAGGCTTTGAAATAATCGGTCTGGCAGCATCTGAAACAGGCAATCCTACAAAACATATTCCTAAGGCAATTTTATATACGGTAATAAGTCTTGTGGGTTTTTATATTATATCAATAATAGTTTTATTACCCTTAGTACCTACCGGGATGTTGAATGAAAACATCAGTCCAATGGTTGCCGCTCTTAATATGCATGGCATGGGCTGGGCTGGTTCAATTATGAACTTTGTTCTGATATCAGCCATTTTGTCCTCATCTCTTGCAGCAATGTTCGGGATAGGGAGAATGATTCGCTCACTTGCACAGGAGGGGCATGCACCTAAATGGCTTAAGGATAATGCTGAGGTGCCATATCGGGGAATTGTTTTTTCGGGATTGGCAGTATTGTTGGGATTGGGTGTTGGCTTGCTCTGGCCCCGGGTATATTTGTTTCTGGTGAGCTCGGGTGGCTTTGCATTGTTGTTTACCTATGCTGTCATAATGGCAACACATATAAGGTTAAGAAAACGAAATGGCTGCCCGCCTGAGGGAAAATGCCAGATGCCCGGTTTTCCTGTGACCTCCTGGATTGCACTGATAAGTCTTATAGCTATCATACTAAGTATGCCCTTTATTCCGGGGCAGGGTTCCGGCCTTATAGCCGGAATTGTCATGACTGTTTCTTTCATTCTTATTTATATAGCTGTAAGGTTCGTTTTTATTAAAAAAGAGAACACGCTCTTCATTAATGCTGAGGAAAGGGAACATACAAAGCTAAGGCTTTCAACAGAATTCTCACGCGAGTTAACAGAGGATATCAAAAAAAAGAAGCTTAAAAGGCAACTTCATAAAGAGTATAAATCCCATAAGAGGAAGGACTAGCCTTAACTAAAAATATCTCCTACCATTATGGAGATAGAAAGACAGGTATAAGACTCAACCATAAATCAAAAATTATGGGTGGGTCTTTTTATTATACACGAATTTAAGATTTCCTGGAGCGTAAGAAAAAAGTATTGCGTCTAATGAGTGATTAACACAGAAAGGGGGCCGCGAATGTATTTCCTTTCGGTACCAAAGGATAATGACATAAAAAAAGACAGTGCAAATACAAGGGTTCATATAGATTCAGAAATTGAAAGAATGATTGATTTATATGGAAATGATGTATTAAGAACTTCATATATGTATCTTAAGGATTTTCAAAAGGCCGAGGATGCGTTTCAGGAGGTATTCTGCAAAGTATATAAAAAGTATGGCAGCTTCAGGGGCGACAGTAGTGAAAGAACCTGGATTATAAGAATTACTATAAATGTTTGTAAGGATTTGTTGAGAAGTTTCTGGTTGAAAAGAGTTCTACTGACTGACAAAATCGGGCCGGATAATCAGGAATCTGATGTTGAAAGCAAAATAATAAAGAAGGATGAAAACAGACGCCTGTTTGAGGAAGTAACCTCCCTTCCCCCCAAATATAAAGAAGTAATCATACTCTATTACTATCACAACTTTGATACGGCGGAGTTAAGTAAAGTTCTTAATATTGCGGAGGGAACAGTAAGGAGCCGGCTTCACAGAGGACGTGAAATGCTAAAAACCAGAATGGGAGGAGGCGTTAAAAAAAGTGGACAAGTTAAAAAACTTTAAAAATATTTCAAACGATATAATGAAGGACGTTGTTATAACCCCGGAACTTAAAGAAAAAACACTTAAAAGGATGAAAAGAAATAATTATCGTAAGTTAACCGGAATTCTAGTTCCTGCAGCATGTATAGTACTTATTGTCGCAGCCGTAAACACTATTGACTGGTTTGAAACTGCAAGGGGGAGCAAACAAAAATTTGCTACAGAGAGTACTATAATGTCTGAATCAGCACAGGGCTTGGTAAGTACGCCTCAGGATACCGCCGGGAGTGTACTTAAGGCAGCAGTCGAAGAGAAAGAGGTAGAATACAGATTGGCTGAAGAGGCTGGAAAGTCCTTTGGTAAAGGCTTTAAGATGCCTGAATATATCCCTTCCGGCTTTAAAACTGGTTCAATTCACGGAGTTCTTGCAGAGAGCGGGTCTGTTGACAAAATAACATTAAGTTATGTATCTGAGGCTGCGACCATTGTTATAACTGAAGACAAGTCAAATGTGCCGCTTGATTTTAGTGGTTTTGAAACAATAGATATAAACGGAAATAAAGGGTATGTAAAGACAGAAATACTTCAGCAAGGGAACGGCTTGAAAAGCCAGTTTACTGAAATCCATTGGAAGGAAGGCGAAATCAATTACATGCTTTCGGGACAGATTAGTAAAGACTTGGCAGTGAAAACAGCAAAATCAATGAAATAAATTTTATTGCAAAAAGGTATTTCTGTGACACATACAGCTCCTTTTGTAATATATGTGGAAATTGGAATTACGCCTTTGAATGATGAGAACGCAGCGTACCTTTACGGAATATTTGGTAAAGATAAGGTTAAAGTTGTGGATGGACAGAAGGTTATAACAATGAGTGCTTTGGGTGCTGCCGGTGCAGTAGTTCTGCTAGGCGGAACAGCAATTCTTCTTAAGAGAAGAAAACAGGCTGCAAACTAGTCAATCACTTTAAATTATATATAGCTGAGTAAGTATTAGTAGTAGAAAAGCCAAAGAGGAGCTATTGTCTCTTTGGCTTTTTTTGTGTGCCGTGTGTCCAGCAAAACTGTACCACGCCAGTATGGGAGCAATCTTACGAAGTATATAAGCAAATATGCTGCACTTGGCAATATAGTAGAATAAAAAACATGGCGAAAACTTTAATAATAATATATTGACAATAGTGTATGTCGTACAGTATAATAATTTTGAGGTGATCAAATGGAAAGTTTTAACGAATTGATAAGCTCGCTGATTATTGAACTTAAGAGAGGTACACTGGTGCTTTCGGTGCTAAGCCAGCTTAGCAGCCCTGAATATGGCTATTCGCTGGCACAGAAGCTGGAGGAGAAAAATACACCCATTGAAGCAGGTACACTTTATCCACTGCTCAGGAGGCTGGAAAAGCAGAATCTGCTTTCGAGCCAGTGGGATACCAGTGAAAGTCGTCCAAGAAAATTTTATGTATTAAGTGATATGGGCAGGGAAGTTTACAGCAGTTTAAAAAAAGAGTGGAGAACTCTTTCGCAACAACTTGAGGTTTTATTAAGGGAGGATGAATTATGAGTTTGATAGAAAGGTATATATTAGCAGTAACAGAGCGTTTGCCTGAAGATATGCGTAACGATGTTGCGGAAGAACTTAGATCAAATATAGAGGATATGCTGCCTGATAATGCTGACGACAATGAAATAAGGAAGCTACTTGAGAAGTTTGGCAATCCACAAAAACTGGCACAGGATTATTATCCGACAAAAAGATATCTTATTGGACCGTCATTATATGATTCTTATTTGTCAGTACTTAAAACGGTGGTTACTATTGCGATAAGTGTTCTTGTTTGTATTACAATTCTTGACTGGGTTCTTAAGGGACCCAATACGGCATCGGAAATTGATACGTGGAAGACTCTGTTTGAGAATGTAGTTGATACTATAATATCAGGAGGACTTCAGGCAGCCTTCTGGGTTACTATTATTTTTGCAATATTGGAGAGAAGTGGTGTTAATGAAGGTCAACTTCCGTTTGCCAAAAATAAGTGGTCAATAGATGATCTACCTACCGAGCCTTTATCTAAAAAGGCTGAAATAAGAAGATCCGGACCATTAGTATCAATGTTTTTGACAATTCTGTTCATCTCAGTGTTATATTTTAAACCACAGGTAATTGCAGTTTATACAACCATTTCAGGTACAAGAGAAGTTACTCCGCTCTTTAATATTGCAAGCCTTCAGATTTATTATGTACCACTGTTAGCGGTGGCCCTTGTCAAATTGTTTGTAATCATATGGCAATTAGTTCAAAGAAGGTGGACAGTGCCTTTGGCTATAGCTAATACAATTCAAAACTTGGCCTCCTGTCTGATGCTAATGTTCATAATAAATGACAGGCAGCTTTTCAACCAAGCTACCTTTGAACAAATGGGTACAATATTTAAGGTTTCGGCAACGCAATTTTCAGACGGCTGGTTTTTAGGAACCTTGGTATTCACAGTAATAATATTCATCGCAGTTGGCTTATGCGATAGCCTTTCAGCATTCAATAAATGCCGGAAGTAATGCTAGATAGTATGAAATTTAATCAGAACAATATACAGTACGCGAGTACGACTTTAATTAATGGAAAGCACGATTAAAAGCAGTTGCAGAATTTCAAGGCGAATATCAGGCGTTCAGCCGTCAAAGCGGCAGGACGCCGCTTTGAGCAAAGGAGACACAGGAGGTGGCTTGGTTTGCGACGGCTTAACGCCTGATATGAGCCGTTTGAAATTATAGCAGCTGCTTTGGGTGCAAGCCATTAATTAAAGTTGTACGGGAGGATTGTATATTGTCCTGTGATTTACTGATTTTATCAAACAGACTAGTTAATCGCATTGAATTTAATAATGCCTATACAATAACATCCTATTCAACGCCTTTTAGCGAACTAACCATGTCAATGCGTTTTATTTTACCTGAAAACATAAAGTTGACGAATACAGAAAGTATGAACGTTATTGCGATGCTTAACACTATATTTATTACAGATATTGCGGACATCATATCAAAACTGTCACCCATAAAGGATAGCATGAAGTCTATTAGCCATTTTCCGCAGGGGATCCCCAGAATTATCCCCACAGCAGTAAACCAGATATTTTGTGTCAGAAGCAGATGTCTGATTTTTGCGGATTGAAAGCCAATTACCTTTAGGGTTGCCAGCTCTCTCGTACGTTCTGTAAATGACAGCACCCCCAGGTTGTATAACACAACGATTGCAAGCAGAGAGGCGGCGCCGATCAATACATAAATCATTATGCTCATGGCTTCGGTCATAGTCTCATAGCTTGCTGTCAGATCCTTTGCCGACCACTTGCTGTCAACCCCCTTCGGAAGTTTATCTATATGTTTGTCTGACACTATAGAAGTCGGTACAAAATGAAATCCCAGAGTCTCAAACAGCTCCTTGGACAGGGTTATCCCCTGAGAAATAGGGGAACGGTAAATGGCTCCTATCTCGCTTGTTATCCATTTCTCCTGACCATAAATATGCCAGCTTATCTTGTCTCCCTCCTTAACGTTAAGGAGTTTTGACATTTTATAGCTGATTGATAATTTATCAGAAGGAAGTTCAATAAAATTTCTTTCAGGATCTGTGAATCTTACAAGGGATACATTATCTGTAATCAATATCTCCCCTGATTTTTTTAGTCCGTTGGCTTTTATTTCAACCGCACCTTCCATCATTGCTTGACCGCCCGTTTGCTGCAAGATGGAAGCTGCAGCTGCCGAAGATATGTTTTCGGTAAGAGACAGCTTGGTTTTAAAGGTGTTCAGGTCGCTGTACTGCCATTTGACTACATCGTCCAGACTATCCTGCATACCGAAGGCACAGACGAGGAGGGCGCTGCAGCCAAGGACACCTACTACCGCCATAATTGAGCGTATTTTGCTTCTAAATATATCTCTTAAATTCCATTGGATATTAAAGCTAAGTTTAGACCAAATAACACTTTTTTCATGTATGCCCTGCTTTATTGCTTTAGGGGATTTTGGACGGAGGGTCTCAGACGGATTACCCCTTAGATTGTTTCGGCAAGCCAGATAAGTGGCCAGGGTGCAGGACAATACGGTAAATATCGCCATAATAACGAAAGATGATGAGAATGAAGGCTCCCATTTTGGAAGAGTGTAAGTAGTCTGCATTGCACCATAGAATAAATATGGCAGAGTAAACGGACCGATTGCTGCGCCCATAAGTGCTCCGGCAAGAGAGAGCCAAAAGCTGTACGATATATAATGGAGCAGTATTGTATTCCTGCTAAAGCCAAGCGCTTTGAGAGTACCTATATGGGTTCTTTGATTGTTTACCATTCTGGTCATGGTTGTTAGTATAGTAAGTAGGGCAATAGCTAGAAATACAATGGGGAATACAGAGCCCATAGCTTTGTGCTGCTGTATCTCACTGTAAAACGTTGAATAGCTCGGATGGCTATCTCTGTCCAAATATACACTGTAATGACCTTTTAGTGCTGAATTAATCTTTTCCTCAAGGCCTGCATCCGGAGTCTTCGGGGTGATTACCAGCAAATCCGTATAGACCATTTTCAGGGGTTTGGGAAAAGCTGACGACGGAAGATATGCAAAGCCAAAGTTCCCGTGGTTGGGTACCATATCATTGCCTCCGGGTGCATAAACATACTCAGGACTGAGTATTGTTCCAAGAATCTCCTTTTTCATGGTTATGCCAAATGCCGTCAATGCAATGGTATCACCAACCTTTAGTTTTTTTTCCTTTGCAAACAAGTCATCAAGCCAAATACCATCCTTGTTTGCAGAAAATTCTTCTCCGGTTATGGTATAAGCTCTTGAAATATCATTCTTTTCTATGAAATGAAGCTTTATGGTTGGCTTGTTATTAAAATCAGCAATGGCCTCTATGGACAAACGCTTTTGAACCCCGGAGACTCCATCAACCATGGAAACTGCCTTTACATCCTCGTCAGTGAAGCTGTTTCCATAGATCCATAGATTCGGCAGTCTGGTATCTTCATAATATTTGTTTGAAGTTTGCTGCAGGCCGTACCATTCTCCTCCTACACCGGCAAATATGAAAACACCCAGAAATGCCATAATAAAAATTGAAATAAATTGTGTTTTGTTTTGTTTCATATCTCTCAGCATTTTTTTTAACAGCATTACCAATTCACCTCACTTACAGAAAGAGGCGTCTCAATTAATGAAATATCTCTTACCTTGCCGTTTTTCAGGTGGATTACTTTGTCTGCAGCCTGCGCCAGAGCCGCATTATGTGTGACTATTATAACTGTCTTTTTTTGCTCCCTGCTCAATTTTTGCAGAAGGGACAATATTATTGTGCCTGTCTCACTGTCCAGAGCTCCGGTGGGCTCATCGCATAACAGCATCATAGGATTTTTGCATATGGCTCTGGCTATGGAAACTCTCTGCTGTTCTCCTCCCGACAGTTCTGACGGAAACTTTCTTAAGTGATCCTCCAGACCTACTGAAACTAAAACATCCTCCGCATCGAGAGGGGCTTTAACAATATTTTTGATTAATGCTACATTTTCAAGAGCGGTAAGTGTGGGAATAAGATTATAAAATTGAAACACAAAGCCAACGTTTTCGGCTCTGAAACTGGTCAGCTGTTGTTCGTTATATTTTGCAATATTCTGACCGTTAATTATTATGTCTCCAGATGTAGCTGAATCCATCCCTCCTAAAAGATTCAATACGGTTGATTTACCGGCCCCACTTGGTCCCAATATAACAACAAATTCCCCCTGATTAATTGAAAAATTAATATTATCAGCAGCTAAAAGCTTTTTTGAACCGGTAACATATTCTTTGGTGACATTTTTAAATTGAATTAATGAATTCATAATAACCTCCATAGCTTTGTTATAAAAAACATGAAATACATTTCATATTTAGTATATTATTGTTTGGATGGAAATGTCAATGAAATATGAAATTTATTTCATATTTTAATCATTGCATATTTAAAATCAATAAAATATAATTAATTCATAACTATCAAAACCTTATAAGTGTACTACGGAGATAAATACCATGAGTAATAGTGAAATCAGAGAGCCAAAGCAAAAGCGTTCCATAGAGAAAAAAAGAAAAATTGTTGAAGCAGGTTTTAGGCTGTTTGGTGAAAAAGGCTTTTATAATACCAATACTGCTGAAATAGCTAAAGAAGCAGGCGTTTCAACCGGGATAGTCTACAACTATTTTAAGGATAAAAAGGATATCTTCCTTGATGTTATAAAGTACTATGCCGAAGGAATGACAAATCTTCTTTATAATATGATGAATAATTTAGAAGAACCCTACGAGCTCAATTCTCTGGTTAATACAATCATTGATATTTTTACGAGTTCCCATTCTCTGTCACAGTCTGCCCATGAAGAAATGATGGCAATGTCTCACACTGATGAAGACGTCCGGGAGTATTTCTGCTATTTTGAAGTAACCACAGCAAACACTTTGGTAGAGATTTTGGATAGACATGGGTTAAAACCACCTAATGCACGAGAAAAGATTCTTATTGCTATGGGTATGATAGAAGACCTTTGCCACAAAATGGCATATCATAATCATGATTATATGAATTATCCCGTCATGAAACAAGAGGTTATTCGGGCAATTGTAACCATGATGCGGGATTAGTCATGATAAATTCAGACCTTTTATTGCATTAAAACATAGTTTACAAATCTGAAAATAGGTGTATAATAATTAATAGCTTATAAAATTTATATGTTTAGTATGAATTAACAAACTAAAGCTAAACAACAGTAGTTCTACAGTAGGTTTTAATTATTATTACATACGTGCTATGCGTGTAGAGGGGGATATTATGATAAAAAATGTAGCAACAATCAATGAACAACATACAACAGATCTTAGAAATGCTTTTGAACACAGGGCTACCTGGTTCTACTACCTGATTGAGGAGGCAGAAAAAAGAGGAATAGATATTCAGTTTGCCAAAGATGCTATCTATAAATGCGGATGCTTCCATGGTGAAAATAAGTTCCCAAAAACAAACGATATTAAAGAATTTGCTGCGGCTTTTGCAACCGAACAGGTTAAGAAGGTTTTTGAGATGGACGTAACGACAACGGAGAAAGAGTTAAAAATTGATTTTCATTACTGCCCTCTGGTTTCTGCATGGAAAAAACTAACCAATGATGAAATTAAGATATCCAGGTTATGTGATGCTGCCATGGATGGTGATAGAGGAATAATAAGCAGGTATGATAACTTTACCTTTGAACTTGGAGATACTATTGCAGACGGTAAGGACACTTGCCAGGTATTAATCAAGAAAGTTAAATAATAAGCCTATTAAAATTAATACTTATATACTTCAATTATGGACTTGCACCAGTAGCAGGTGTGGAATTTCAAAAGGGCCCTATACCTTGAAATTCTGCACCTGCTTTTTGTGTAATTATAATAGTTCGTATTCCGAATTAAGCCAGTCTGTTTGGTAAAATTTACGTTTTTTAATAAATCTAACAATTTTAAAATAATTTATATTGACAAATCCCTATCGGAATACTAAACTATATTCAATACATATAAAACTTATATGAATACTACACAATAAAGATAACGAAAGGGAGATTAAAATTATGAAGAAAATTAAATTTTTAAGCTTAGTAGCAGCAGGACTATTAACGGCAGCACTTGTAACCGGGTGTGGAGCTGCAAATTCGGGTGCTGAAAATACTGATTCACAAGCTGCATCAGGATCCGGGGCTCAGGTTACCAAAGTGAAAGTAGCCTATGATCAGGCTTCTAAACCAATTTCCTGGCTGGATGAAAACGGCAAAGCAACGGGTTATGATGTTGAAGTAATGAGGCTGGTGGACGAATTGCTTCCTCAATATGAATTTGAATTTATCGGAACTTCAAATGATGATCTCCTATTAGGAGTTGAGCAGGGCAAATATGATGTTGGCATAAAAAATGCTTTCTGGACAAAGGAAAGAACAGAAAAGTTTATTTTCCCCAAGGAATTTCTTGGACTTAGCAGTACAGGTTTTGTTCTCAAGAAAAGCAATGAAAGTATTAAGACTCTCTCAGATTTTGCAAAAGCAGGTATGACTTTAGCTCCAATTGCGGCAAACAATGCACAGTACACCATTATTGATGAATACAACAAAGCAAACCCTGATAATCAGGTAAAACTTGAAGCCGGTGATTCCTTTACGGTTGATGTGGTTCAATGGGTTAACGAGGGCCGTGTTGACGGTGGTGTCATTATTGAAGGTGTTTATAACAAACAGGTGAAGGCTGACGAAGGACAATATCACAGCCTTGCAAACGATCTGGTATACAATGAATTTGCTGTTATAAAAACATGGCCGTTATTCAACAAAAAGCAGCAGGCGTTTGCAGATGCTTATGATACCGCTGTCAAAAAGCTCAAGGATGAAAAGAAAACAAATGAACAAAGTGTCAAATTCTATGGAAAAGACTTATTTGAAGTTCTTGATAAAGTTAACAGATAATTATTAAATCTTTTGTGGGGTTGGGACTGAACATGGACAAATATTTCGATGCAGTATATATAATTGACGCATTTCCTAAGCTGTTACCGTATTTGAGAGTAACTTTCATGATAACCATTCTGTCAGTGTTTTTTGGAACTCTTCTGGGTTTCCTACTGGCAGCGGCCAAAATTAAAAGAGGCAGGATAGCACTGAAAATCGCAAACGGGTACACAACTGCCTTGAGATGTACCCCGTCCATAGTTCTGCTTTTCCTCATTTATTACGGAATACCGGCAATTACTGAAAGCTTCGGTATCAATCTGGACAGTGTGGATAAAACAATTTTTATTGTTATAACCTTCTCGCTACAGTTTGCGGCAGCCATGTGTGAGGTTATACGAACTGCTTACGATTCGGTGGACAAAGGACAGTATGAGGCGGCTGTGAGTGTGGGCTTGAACAGCTTTCAGGCATACAAAATAGTAATTTTCCCCCAGGCATTTGTTGTTGCACTGCCGAATATAGGAAATTCACTGCTTGCACTGATTAAAGAGGGGGCACTTGCATATACCATCGGACTGATTGATGTAATGGGAAAAGCAAGCCTCATAATAGCTGGAAATTTCAATGCCCACGCGCTGGAAACCTATATAGCACTCTCTCTGATATATTGGGTGATATCACTCACAATTGAGAATATATTCATTAAAACTGAGAAGGAACTGGGCAAAGGCAGACAAGTTGCCAAGTCTATATAATCGGGGGTGGCAGGATGTTAAATTACGAATTTCTATATAAAACTTTCTTTGTTGCACTCTCGGGTGTACCGACGGCGTTACTTATAACTGTGACAGCTATGATATTTGCTCTTCCACTTGGTTTTATGCTGGCCCTTGCCAGATTGAATCAGGTTCCTGTACTTCATCGAATTGCTCAAGTTTATGTATCTTTTGTGAGGGGTACACCGATGATAGTACAGATATTTATAATTTATAACAGTGTTCCATTGCTGCTGTCCAGACTTTTCACAAGCCTCCATATCAATGTGAAAATTTATGATATAAATCCGATTTGGTACGCATTCATAGTTTTCTCAATAAACACAATAGCAATATTATCTGAGGTATTCAGATCTGCGCTGGGAGCTGTTAACAAAGGACAACTGGAGGCGGCTCAGTCCGTAGGGTTAACCAATTTCCAAGCCTATACTCAAGTCATTATTCCTCAGGCACTTACAGTGGCATTGCCTAATATTTGTAATGCCACAACAAACCTTATTAAGGGAACCTCTCTGGGTTACGCAATGTCACTTAAGGAAATTACGCTTAGGGCCAAGGTTGCCGCAAATGTCGGCTACAACTACGTGGAAGCCTATATAGATATATTCCTTGTATACCTTATTATTTGCGGATTGGTGGAGTATGGCTTTAAGCTTTTCGAAAAAAGAATAAGAACCTATAAAAGTGTTAATGCGTGACTATTGAAATTATCTTTGACTGGGGGAAACAATATGCTAAAAATTAGTAACATTCATAAGGCATTTGGTAAGAATGAGGTTTTAAAAGGTGTTGATTTGAATATTGATAAGGGGGATGTTGTGGTAATACTCGGACCAAGTGGTTCTGGCAAAACAACTCTTCTCAGATGTATAAATTTCCTTGAAAAACCGGATGAGGGGCATGCGGTCTTCGGAGATACTGATGTTAGCCTGAAAACAGCAACTAAGAAGCAGATACATGAAATAAGACAAAAAGTAGCCTTTGTATTTCAGAACTATAATTTGTTCAATAACAAAACGGCGCTGGACAATGTGGCGTTGGGATTGATTGTTGGAAGAAAAATGGCTAAGGAAGAGGCCTATGAAATAAGCAAAAAGGCACTTGATAAAGTAGGCTTATCAGACAAATACAATTTTTATCCCAGTCAGCTCTCAGGTGGTCAACAACAGCGTGTCGGTATAGCAAGAGCAATTGCACTCAGTCCGGATATTATATTATTTGATGAACCTACCTCAGCACTTGACCCGGAACTGATAGGAGAAGTCCTTACAGTAATGAGAAAAATAGCTCGGGAGGGTACGACTATGGTGGTTGTAACACATGAGATGTCCTTTGCACAGGATGTTGCAAACAGAGTTATCTTTATGGACGGAGGTGTGGTTGTGGAGGAGGGTGAGCCAAAAGAGATTTTTACACAGCCTAAGGAAGAAAGAACAAGGCAGTTTCTAAAAAGGATTTTACCTGATTATACCTATTATATTTAATAATAAGTATTTAGTTTAAGTAAAGCATTTAATTTTAAGCATTTAATTTTAATTATTTTTAGCAATTAATTTTAAAAGCATTTAACTTTTAGCATTAAATTTTAACTTTATATTTAGTTCTTCAAATATTTTATTTATTTTTTATTATGTTAGGGGGCGACTATATGTCAAAAAGAGAAAGATTACTTAATGCTTTCAATAACAAGCCGGTAGACAGGATTCCTGTTGGATTCTGGTTTCATTTCCTGCCGGAGGAGGAGCTTGGGAACGGGCTGGAAAAACCTGAATTGGTTGAGATTAATATAGCATCTCATAGGAGCTTTATTGAAGCAGCTGATCCCGATTTCGTGAAGATCATGAGCGACGGATTTTTCCGTTATCCAAGCCCGGTACTTGAGTCCTTATCAAATGTGCAGGACCTTAAGAAGCTGACACCTGTTGGTAAAAATCATGAATGGCTACAGAAACAGATAAGTCTCGTAAAAGAAGTTACAGGCTTCCTAAAAGATACATGTTCCTTTTATAACATATTCTCTCCTGCAACCTTCTTAAGAATTGCCATATCTGAAGAGAGGTTTATTGAATACTTCAGAGAAGACCCTGCGGCAATAGCCTATGCGCTTGATGTAATAGCACAGGACCTTGTCATATTGGCACAAGCTGTAATAGAGGAAGCAGGTGCCGACGGAATATATCTAAGTGTTCAGAATCCCGGAAATGGTGCCTTTACATATGAGGAATACCGCAGATATATAACTCCAAGTGAAAAGAAGGTTCTGGAAAGTGCCAATCAAGTAAGTCATAATAATATCCTTCACTGCTGCGGATACAACGGCAATAAAAATAATTTAAGCGTTTGGAAGGATTATGATGCCAAGGCGGTAAACTGGGCAGTAACCATAGAAAAGCTTGACTTGGCTGAAGGAAAAAAATTCTTTGGAGGAAAGGCCGTTATAGGAGGCTTTGACAACCGTCCAGGAAAACTATTGCATACCGGTTCCAAAGAGGAAATAGAAGAGTTTACCCGAGGGCTTGTTAAAAAGGCTGGAAATGATGGGGTAGTTATTGGAGCAGACTGCACCGTACCAGCAGATATCGATTTGAACAGATTGCATTGGGTCAGGGAGTCAGTAGGTAATCTATAGGCGGGACTTGTTTGGACAACTCAAAAACTTATAACATATATAAAACTTATAATGTCTTAAAAAACTTAACCTGAAGGATTGGTTAAGTTTTTTAAGATTGTAATTATAGCTACTGAATACTTCTAATAACTGACCCGATCAGCCCGGGGAATTTTTCTTCAAGCTCTGTGAACCTTATTGATAAAAACCTCTGTTTGCCTTCAATCCTGACATTGATTAAGCCGGATTCCCGCAGAACCTTAAAGTGATGGGAAAGGGCGGATTTTGGCAAGTCAATGTTACAGCAGGCACAAGTAGTTTCAGTCTGATTTGACAGGTTTTTTACAATCTGAAGCCTGATGGGGTCACCTAAAGCATTTAATATTGTAGATAAACACATTTGATCAATATTAGGATGAAATAATTCTCTCAATACTTTACCTCCTCAGATTCGAACCCAGAGTGCCAGTCGTAGCGGATAATACATTAAATTCCGCTGTAACCGTATTCAAAATAAAACAAGTCTTAAAATTTTCGCTGACTTTTCTTAACATTACCTATTGAATCATATCATAAATTGTGATATATTAAAATAGTTCAATAGTATTTGAACTATTAAACTTAAATATCAGGTTAAACTTTAAAAATACTCTTATAAAAGTATAATTTTTTATTTACTGATTGTAAACTATAGTTTGTAATAACCTTAATATCAACTTTAAGGAGAATGTTTGTATGAAAGACGTATTGGATGTAATCAAAAGCAGGAGGAGTGTAAGAAAATACAAGCCTGAACAGATAAGCAGGGAGCAGCTGGACAAAATAATTGAAGCTGGCATTTATGCTCCATCTGCTCATAATCAACAGCCTTGGCATTTTACAGTAATACAGAACCGAGAGTTACTGGCGGGAATAAATTCTTTTGTCAGAGAAGCAATGTCAAAGTCGGAGGACGAATGGGTACGGAAAATGGGATCAAAACCTGACTTCAAGGTAACCTACGATGCTCCAACCCTGGTAATTGTTTCAGGCAGAAAGGATGGAATGGTGTGGAGGACTGACTGTGCGGCCGCTATTCAAAACATGCTTATTGCCGCTGAAAGTATGGATATCGGGTCAGTTTGGCTTGGACTTATGCGATTTCTTTTTGCAGATAAAAAGGAAGTTGTAAAGCTTAATATACCGGAAGGATATGAGCCCTTTTACGGTATTTCTTTTGGTTATAAGCACTATGACAGAAGCCTGCCTGTACCTAGAAGAAATATTGATGTAGTTAATTATATTTTGTAAAATATCTTGAAGAGAAGCAGTTAACATTTTTTCAAATATGGTTGGGCAATATATACTATGGGTATTTAGTTCATAGAATGCTTTGTTGATTTTATTTTTGCTACTTTTAAACATATTGATTTGGTATTTTTGACAGTGTTAACTAAGTTATGAAAAAACGATTTAAATAAGGAGGTGAAAAGATGATAACTAAGGATTGGTCAATAACAGATATTGTTGAGAAATATCCTCAAACTGCAGATATATTATTAAATCACGGAATGCACTGCTTTGGCTGTATGGCAGCCAGATTTGAAAATATAGAACAGGGAGCTCTTGCTCATGGAATTAATGTTGATGAATTAATGCAAGAATTGAATGCTGCAATAAAGCAATAGTTTTGAGATCCGGACCACTAGTTTTCAGAGGTCCGGATTTTTACTGTTTGGACATATCAATTATATCTCCTGAAAAGGAAAGGTATAAGCCATAGAAATCAACATAAGTGAAATACAAAAAGACCACTCACGTCGTGCAAAATTTGATGTGAGTATTATATGCGTATTTGGTATAAATATAGTTTGTGCTACACAAAATTAAATAACTTAATTGGAGGCTATCATGGAACAAAATCTCAATTCGGAAATCTTGGATAAAATAACAAAGGTCTGTATTTGTAAAGCTATTCCAAGATCTACAATAAAAAAAGTAATCAAGGATGGAGCAAAAACCCTGGAGGAGGTTCAAAAAGCTACAGGTGCGGGAAGCGGGCCTTGTGGGGGAAGGCGCTGTACACCTAAAATAGTTGAACTGTTGGAAAGTGAAGGCTCCGTGTAAGCTATATAATTCCAATCAGTGTAAACCAATATTTGCCCGTGTAAACGAATAATTTCTCATGCAAACCAATAATTGCTATAGATATAAATTGCGAATTAAATTACGAATATTATTATAAAGTATAAAACTAAAAGTGAAATACCGATAGGTAAACCGATTTTTGCCCATTCTCTGCTCTTTATATTAAGCTTTCCGGCAGATATGATATTGGGTATGTTACCAGGTATAAGCATTCCGCCGCTAAGAAGTAATCCCATAAGGATAGCCTGAATCTGCTTTAGGCTCATAGCAGGGCTTATTTCTGCTGCCGCCAGGGTAGCATTATCGAGAACTGCAGAGGACATGTTTATCCAATATAGAAGGCGGCTGTCCAGATGTATTATATAGGTATTAATTAGAGGCTTAAATCCTGAGCCTAAAAGTTCAAGTGCAATTACAAATAGAAATATTTTTAATGCCCTTACAAATACATCTTTTAAGCTTTCACCCTTAATGCTGCTTTCTTCTGTTTCATGGCTATTCTCCAGACTAATATCTTTTTCGTTCCCCAGACCGCCTTTTTTCTTATAAGCTGAAATTACAGCACCTAAAAGAGCCATTGCTATAACTCCGGGTATTACATAAGCTCCGATACTCCTGGCCAGATAAAAGAAGTCTGCTTTTAAAGCTGTTACTACTATTGTTGACAAGGGTTCTCCGATGGGTGTCAGAGCTGCTCCCAAGCCAATGGAAAAACAGGCTATGACAGTTAAAACTACTTTCTTGTTGCGGTTAACCGGCAAGGCGTGAACTATTTCAACAAGTATGAGTGCTGCTATTATGGCAGTTATAAGGCTGGATAGCAAACCTAAAACCAGTATCAGTAAGAATGTAAATACCGGAAGAGGTATTCTTTTAACAGTGTAAGCAACTAATTGTTTTATCCTTTTAACCGAGGATCTGAAAACTAAGCCGGCAACAAGTACTGCTGCTGTTATAAAATAAAGAAGATAATTTGTAAATATATGCTCTGTAAGTTCAATTGATAATGTTCCTGAAATTATTGTTGCCGCCAATCCCATAACCAGAAGAAAATACTCCAGGTTATGCTCAATTCTTCTGAAGGTAAAAGGTAGTACCAATATAAGTATGAGAATTATTATTAATCCTGCAATCATTGTCTGTCTGCTCCTCTTGATAAATATTTAAACTCAGATAATTAAACTTCTCTACTTCATAACATTTGCAACTACAATAACGATTATTACTGCGATTAATAAATAACCTGCGACAAATAATACTTGTTTTTTTACATTATCCATCTTTGCACCTCCATATTAAAAGTTCATAATTAGACGGAAAAAGGGTGGGAAGCTCGTCATTAAAACGAGCTTCCCACCCCAGAAGCCTTTAGTCATCTTGAAAGCAAATAAAAACCTTTGCCCAACCGAAAACCAACTGTATCTAATTAATTTTATTATAACACCATTTTTAAGTGTAACTCAATAGTTATTATAGGGTATTGACTTATACTATAACAAGTCATAGAATATATTTAGTAATTTAGTTATTTAGTAAATTACTAAATAATAATTACATCTATTAAGTTTTAATGAATAAGATATTCAAGAATAGGAGCCTTTATGAAAATACCTACAACTCTAAAACATAAACCTGTAATTGTGTCTGAAAATTACGAAAACGTTGATGGCAGATACGCATATAACACTGACGCAAAAGGACTTTCACTCGGCCTCGCACAGTGGAATGACCGGGGAAAGGTTGATATTTCAGCAAAAGTATGGAGATATACCGGGGAAAAATGGTCAAGGCAATCGGAGGAACTTCCTCTTCATCGGGTACTTGACCTTGCAATATTAATTGCAAGAACAAAGCTTTACTTCAGAGAAGACTCTTATAGGCATCCCAAGCTATATGATTCAGAAAAACCGATAGTTGATAGAGTCGGATTGCAGGGAGATGCCATGACGGTGTCGGTATGTACAGATAATGACAAAATTGAAGAAGATATAAAGCTGTTCAGTCAGGCTCTAAGTGATGACGACGAGCTTATTGGAGAACGGTTGAGTGCGTTGGCTCGAATTTTAAAGGAGATGGGTTATTAATGGATAAGCTGAGAAAGAAGGAGCTTCAGCAGCAGTATATGAACGCCAAGCATCCCATGGGGATATTTATTGTCCGGAATAGCCTGAACAATAAGGTTCACATTCAAGCCACACCTGACTTAAGAGGAGTTATGAACGGAACCCGGGTCAAGTTGGGCTATGGACGTCACCCTGTCCGCGAGCTTCAGAAGGACTGGAATGAATTGGGCGGAGAAAATTTTAGTATTGAGATCCTGGAACATCTGCAATATGATGAAAGGGACCAGGATAAGAGTGATTACTCTGAAGAACTTCAGCTTCTTCAGCTCTTGTGGGAAGAAAAATTAACACTAGAAAACCTTGTGTTTTATAAAAGATGATAATAAATTAAGAATAAGTAAGGTACAAAAACGGCTTCCCTTCGAAGGAAGCTGTTTTTGTACCTTAAATGATAGGATAGTTAGTTTGGATTATTAAAACTGGGGGGTTGTGCATTTTCAGAATTAAAGTACTGTCCGCCCGGTGTGGATAAATTAAAGTATAGTTTTGAATCTTTGGTAATACCCCAATCCTTTAATGAGCAAGTTGGATATGCTGATAAACTATGTAAGGCTGGATAAATACTGAAATTTCATACAATTTCATGTTTATGTGGGAAAAATTTGTGGTATTTATATATCAAAATTTATATATTATTATTTCACTGACTTTTGTATGAATTTTCATGTCAAATTCTTAACAAACTTATTGATTGTTTTTTATTTATTTGATAATATTATTACGAAAGTTGTAGAAAAATGTTGAAAAATGATGTTTTCTAATTTGACGCTTGGAGGAAAATATGAACAGTAGAATTTTGGTTATCGGAGCTGGGTATGCGGGAATACTTACTGCAAAGAAGCTTGCAAAGAAATTTAAAAAAGACGATACCGTAACTATAACAATTATTGACAAAAACCCTTTCCATACTATGCTTACAGAATTGCATGAGGTGGCAGCAAACCGTGTGGATGAAGATAGTATAAAAATCAGCCTGAAAAAGGTTTTCGCCGGAAGAAAAGTAAATGTTGTAATGGATACTGTTAAATCCATTGATTTTAAAAACCACAATGTTATAGGCGAAAATAGTGAATATGGTTATGAGTATTTGGTAGTTGCGGCAGGCTCAAAGCCAACCTTCTTTGGAGTACCGGGAGCTGAAGAATATACTTTCAAGCTCTGGTCCTATGACGATGCGGTTGTACTTAAGGACCACATCCATAATTGCTTTAGGAAAGCTGCTTCAGAAACCAATATAAATAAAAAGAAAAAACTTCTTTCATTTTATGTAATAGGTGCGGGCTTTACCGGAGTTGAAATGGTGGGAGAGCTGGCCGAATATGTTCCTTTCCTATGCGAAAAATATGAAATAGATAGAGAACTGGTTGAACTTGTAAATGTGGATGTACTTCAAAGAGCAGTTCCAATTCTGCCTGAAAAGCTGTCTGCAAAAGTGGAAGCAAGACTTGAAAAAATGGGTGTCAAGGTCATGCTTAACTCCGGTGTTTGCGCAGTAGGAGAAGACTTTATTGAAGTTAAGAAAAACAGCCAGTGCACAAGATATGATGCAGGTACAGTTATCTGGACCGCTGGTATCGAGGGTTCAGACATAACTAATGAAGCAGCAAAAAATCTTGAATCTGTAAACAGAGGTCGTATTAAGACTGATTCATATTTAAGATCGGTTACCGACGAAAAAGTCTATGTTGTTGGCGACAATATGTTCTATATACCTGAAGGAGAAGAAAGACCAGTTCCTCAGATGGTAGAAAATTGTGAGCATAGTGCGGCAACTTGTGCAAATAATATATATTGTGCAATTACAGGAAAAGGTAAGATGGAAGAATACAAGCCATCCTTCCATGGTGTAATGGTTTGTGTTGGCGGACGTTACGGTGTTGCAAGGGTCGGTCTGCCGAATTTTATGTTCAATCTTCCTTCCTTCTTTGCAATGTTTGCAAAGCATTTTATTAATATAGTTTACTTTATCCAGGTTTTGGGTTGGAATAAGATATTCAGTTATATAAGACATGAGTTTTTTACTATCAGAAATTGCAGAAGTTTTGTAGGAGGGCATTTCTCCAACAGAACACCAAGCTTCCTTCTTGTTGCACTTAGAGTATGGCTTGGCGCGGTATGGCTGTTTGAAGGGATAATGAAAATTGTTGAGGGCTGGCTGAGGGAACCTAAGCTTACAGGCTTTTTCGGCGGTGCGGACTCATGGTACAATAGTATACTGAATGCTGCTCAGACCAGTGGTCAGGCAGCAACAGATGCCGTAAGTTCAGCAACTGGAGAAGTAGCTACAAGTACCGTTCAGAAGGCAGTTGATGCTGTAAGTGCTGCGACAGGTGTGGGCGGGGACGGAGCAGTTCAGGAAGCAGTAAAGGCTGCAGGAACAGCTATTATGAATTTTGATTTCCTTGGTTTATTCCGTTTAATATTTGTAAGCGGTAAAGACTTAGCCCATTCAGTATTAAGTGACTACGCATTTAAAATAGATATACCTTTAATGAACTGGTTCCTTGATAAGTTTGTTATGCCTAATAATTCAGTTCAGATATTCATGCAAAGTTTTATAGTTATTGCAGAGATATTAATAGGACTTGCGCTTATCGGAGGCTTGTTTACAACTCCTGCATCAGCTTTATCACTGGTACTTCAGTTTATGTTTGTCTGTACAACAGGGCTTTACCTGGGAACCTTCTGGATGATATTTGCTGCCATAGCAGTATTGATAGGTGCCGGAAGAACTTTTGGTTTGGATTACTATGTAATGCCTTTCCTCAAAAAACAGTGGAAGAGAATACCTATTGTGAGAAGGTTGTATATTTATAATGATTAATAAAAACATAAAGTCACAGGATGATCTCGAATTTATTGCTTATGACGGAGCATTGGAGCTTGTAAAAGAAAGGGTAAACAAAGAGTTATCCAAAGCTCCGGTCATAATACGTAAATATACTGAACACTTGACCGGTTCAACAGGCAAATATATCAGAGCAGTTTCTCTTCTGATTTGTGCCCAGAACAGTGAAGGGAAAATACATCCCAATGCTGTAAGCTTTGCTGCGGCTATTGAACTGCTTCACCTTGCGACTTTGGTTCATGACGATGTTATGGATAATGCAGGTATTCGTCGTGGTAAGGTTACACTTCAGAAAAAGTACGGGAGAAAGACTGCAGTTATATGTGGTGACTATCTCTTTAGTATAGCATTGAAAATAGCCGCCTCTGTCCCTGATAAGGAAGACTATATAAAGCTTGACATGCCGAATTATATTAGCAGAGTTTGTCTTGGAGAACTTAACCAGCATATTAATAACGGTTTTCTTGACCTAACAGCCTTGAAGTACCTGAAAATTATATCTGGAAAAACCGCTGCTCTGTTTGAGGCATCTTTCAGTGCCGGAGCAATACTAAGCGGTTATGAGAAGAATGAAGATGGGTCTGTGTATCGGGAGCCTCAAGACCATACTATCAGGAGTTACATGAAATTGGGCAGGTATATCGGAATGATTTTTCAGATACAGGACGATTGCATGGATTACGAAAAAACCCAGGAAGTTGCCAAAAAGCCTGTACAATCCGATTATCAGCAGGGGGTTATTACTTTACCTTTAATATATGCCTTCAAAAAAATGGCGGGGTTGAAGGACAAAGCTCAAAATAATGAGCTTACCACCTCTGAACTCAATATGGCTGTTTCAAAATCAGGCGGACTTGAGTTTACACATATGATATCAGGAAGATACTATGATAAGTCATTAAAAATTATTAATCAGCTTGATATTTCTGACAATAAAAGGTCAAAGCTTATATATGTTCTTGATAAAGCATATGGGAAAGCCTAGAGGCGGGTGAAATGCATGGTCTTTAGATTACTGGATTATACTGAAATTAAAACAAAAATTACAAGCTTATTTGCATTCTTACTAACAATTTCATATCTTGTTTATAAAGGTAATTCAATTAACTGGAAACTCACTTTAATATTTTTTATTTCCATGTTTGTGTTTGATCTTACAACAACTGCTATTAATAACTATATAGATACTAAAACCAACCATCAGACTCTCGCGTTCAAAAGGAAGACAGCTCTAATTATAATATATATACTATTTGGAATATCCGCAGGGTTTGGTCTGTATCTTGCCTATTTAACTGATGCAGTAGTGTTGGCTTTAGGAGCAGTTTGCTTTATTTGCGGTGTGCTGTACACTTTCGGGCCGGTACCTATTTCAAGGCAGCCCCTGGGTGAGATATTTTCAGGTGTGTTTTATGGACTGCTTATCCCTTTTATTCTGCTTTATATAAACATGCCTGAAGGTTATTATTTGACTTTGAAACTGGGATTTGAGTCAGTAAGTATTGTTTTGAATGTACTACCCTTATTTACCATATTCTTATTGTCAATAAGCCCCACCTGCACAACGGCAAATATTATGCTTGCCAATAATATTTGCGATGTGGACAAGGATATATCAGTTATGCGTTATACTTTGCCATATTATCTGGGAAACAAACCGGCATTATATCTGTTTGCGGTTTTATATTACATTCCGTATGCAGCTGTTGTTACAATGGTTTGCTTGGGAATAATTTCACCTTTATGCCTGCTTTCTCTGCTAACGCTTATACCTGTACAGAAGAATATAAATATATTTTTCAAGCTGCAGGATAAGGAAAAAACCTTTATTTGTTCAATAAAAAATTATGTAATTATAATGGCCTCGCTTACGCTTTCAATATTGATTTCAGCGTTAATTTAGTCTCCTGTCAGTCTTTATTTAAGAAGCAGCTACAGGTCTGGCTTAATTAGTTAAATAATTAACACCATATTTATCCCCAAATTAGAGGTTGGAGGAAACATGAAGTTTTTAAAAAAAAGTGACATCATCCTTGTTTTATCTATATTGATTATTGGTATATCATCTATGGTGATATATAAGTACATTTTTGCTGATAAGCCCGTAAGAGCGGAAATATACTATAAAACTGAGCTTATTAAAACTCTCGAGCTCACAAAAGGTAAAGATGTCCATTTTACAATACCGCAAAATAAAAATGTAGTATTTCATCTTGAGCCTGACGGAAGCATATGTTTTGAAAAATCCGATTGTCCCGATAAAATTTGTGTAAAGACCGGAAAACTGAATACGGCAGGCCAGACAGCTGCTTGTCTCCCAAATGAAATTTTTATTAAAATAGTTCCCCAGGCAGGTCATGATAAAGAAGATATGGACATCATAGGATAACAAGGTTTGTTAGTAATGAACCCTTTGTTAAATATCCGGAAAGGAGCTGACAGTATTAATGAATAAGATTAAAGGTTTGTCAAAAACCAAACTCTTGGTATTAACAGCATTGCTTTTTGCTGTCGCTCTTGTACTTTCAGTTGTTGAGAATACTCTGCCCTCTATTAGTTTTTTGATTCCCGTTCCGGGGGTTAAGCTGGGGCTTTCAAATATAGCAGTAATGTATACACTTTTTTTTCTTGATAAGAAACCCGCCTTTTCAATAGCAATACTCAAGGGTTTGTTTGTGGCCATGACCAGAGGTCCCATTGCAGGTTTGTTGAGTGCAGGCGGGGGTGTGCTGTCTGTTTTAATAATGGCAATCCTGATATTTATTTTCAAGGACAGAATATCCTATCTGGCTTTAAGCATATTCGGAGCAATAGCTCACAATGTTGGTCAGTTTATTATAGTATCACTTATATACACAAACGTATATCTATGGGTTTATCTTCCGGTACTTCTGATTTCAGGAGTAATAGCCGGAATTGCAACCTCAATTCTTTTAAGATTTATTTTACCTGCCTTTAACAGGTTGGTTTTAAATAAATAAAATAAATATATCTATTTGGAGGAACTACTATGAAGAAATTATTATCACTGGTATTGGTTTTAGTTCTTGCTGTAACCTTTGTTACAGGCTGCGGCTCAACTTCAACCGAAACTTCACCATCCAGCACGGCAGCTAGCTCTGAAGCAAGCACTGCACCAAGCACAACAGCTACAGAACCAAGCACAGATGATGCAGTTAAGACTGGTCTTGCAGTTATATCATCAGTTGCTAAATCAGCTGATGCAGGTGAAAAAGACGGATTGGCACAGACTGATTCAGTTGTTGTTGCCGTTACTGTTGACAAGGACGGTAAAATTGTTAAGTGTGCAATTGATACTGCACAAACTAAAATTAACTTTTCAAAAGAAGGTAAAATACTTTCCGACCTTAAGGCAGAATACAAATCAAAGCAGGAACTCGGAAATGAATATGGCATGAAAAAAGCTTCCAAGATCGGCAAGGATTGGTTTGAACAGGCTAATGCATTTGCTGATTATGTATTAGGTAAAACAGTTGCTGAAATCAAGGGTATAGCTGTTAATGAAGAAGGCATTCCAACCGATGCTGAATTATCTACTTCTGTTACAGTACATATCACAGATTATGTTACTGCAATAGAAAAGGCTGTTAGCAATGCTAAGGAATTAGGCGCTAAAGCAAGTGACAAGCTTGGTCTTGCTGCAGTAACAAACATAGCAAAATCAACAGATGCTGGTGAAAAAGAAGGTTTGGCTCAGGCTTACTCAAACTATAGTGCAACAACTTTTGATGCTGCAGGTAAAATAACTAGCTGTATCATAGACGCTTCACAATCAAATGTTAATTTCTCAAAAGAAGGTAAAATTACTACTGACCTTAAGGCTGAGCTCAAGACAAAGAATGAACTCGGAGATGCTTACGGCATGAAGAAGGCTTCAAAAATAGGTAAGGAATGGTTTGAACAGGCTGATGCATTCGCAAAATATGTTGTTGGAAAATCAGTTGATGAAGTTAAGGGTATAGCTGTAACTGAAGGTGTTCCAACAGTTGCTGAATTAACAAGCGCAGTAACAGTTCACATAACTGACTTTACATCAATGATTGAAAAAGCATCAAAATCTGCTAAATAGTTATAAAATCAAGTTAAGTTGTAAAAAATATTAAAACAATATATTATTAAGTTATTAAACCAGAGAGGTAGTTTTTCAGCTACCTCTCTAACCATATTGAGGTGGTAATTTGTTTAAAAGAATAATTTCTGTAGTACTAATAGTAGCATTCGCACTAAGTTTAGCATCTTGCGGCAGAACAACTGAAAAGAAACGCTATGAAGCTCAATTTCTGGAATTGTTTGATACAGTAACCCAAATTGTAGCCTATACTGACAGCAAAGAGGAATTTACAAAGCAGTCACAATTGATTTATGATACTTTGAAGGAATATCACCAGTTGTATGACATATACAATAACTATCCGGGAATTAACAATATTAAGACTATAAATGATAACGCAGGGATAAAGCCTGTAAAAGTGGATAAGAAAATTATAGACCTGCTTCTTTTTTCGAAGAAGTGGTATAAAAATACAGACGGCAAATTGAATGTTGCTTTAGGGGCAGTTCTTAAAATTTGGCACACTCACAGGGAAGCTGGTCTTGAGGATGAGGCAAATGCCACGGTACCTGACCTTGTTGAATTGAAGGAAGCTAAAAAACATACCGATATTAACAAGGTCATTATTGACGAAGCTAAATCCACAGTTTTTCTGGAAGATCCCAAAATGAGTCTTGATGTGGGAGGCGTAGGCAAGGGCTATGCCACTGAACAGGTTTGCTTGTATGCAGCTAAAAACGGGTTTACTAATGCTCTAATAAGTGTAGGTGGCAATGTTCGTGCCATCGGCTCAAAAGGTCTGGAGGATGAAGCTTGGAATGTGGGTGTTCAGAACCCTGATAAGGAGAGTGCTCAGAAAACTCTCGGAATAGTTTACCTTAAGGATATGTCTCTTGTTTCAAGCGGTATTTATGAAAGATACTATGTTGTAAATGGTAAGAGATATCATCATATAATTGATCCAGATACGCTTTTTCCTGCTGATAACTATGCTCAGGTAACCATCCTTACAAAGGATTCAGGTGAAGCCGATGCTACTGCAAAGGCAGCATTTATTCTTCCCTTTAACAAGGCTCTCGAATATATAAACTCTAAGACAAATACTGAGGCCATGTGGGTATTTAAAGACGGTTCAATCAAATACAGTGACGGGTTTGAACAATATTTGAAGACTGAAAATAAAAAGTAAGGGGATGACATATACTAAGACATCTTTAAAGAGGAAGGTGTAATCTAGTGCAGACTTTTGAAGAATTATACAATAGGCTGGTAAAAGCAGCAGTCCAAAACCGGGTGGAAGAGGAAGTGGATGAAATCCGCAAACAGGATTTCGACCCTCATCAGCTGGACTGCCTGCTGCACCCTAAAAATTACGGGCCGGTATGGCGACTGGGCAAATGTGACTGCTGTGATGATGAAGAAGGGAAGAACTGTCCCACAAAGTGCCTTTTTGAAGCAATTGAAAAAGATGAACAGGGCAATATTTCTATAGATATTGAAAAATGTGTTGGTTGCTCAGGTTGTATTGACAGATGTAAGGCGGAAAAACTGGTGGGAAGTAAGGATATACTGCCGGTACTGGATACTGTAAATAAAGCAAAAGGACCGGTATATGCAATGATTGCACCTGCATATATTAGCCAGTTCAGTGAAGAGGTAACACCCGGAAAGCTGAGAAGTGCCTTTAAACGCTTAGGCTTTGCAGGAATGCTTGAGGTTGCTCTTTTTGCAGATATTCTCACTCTTAAAGAAGCACTTGAATTTGACCGAAAAATTGTGGATGAAAAGGATTTTCTTCTTACAAGCTGCTGCTGCCCAATGTGGATAGCCATGATTAGGAGAGTTTACAGCCAGTACGTTCCGCATGTACCGGGGTCGGTTTCTCCCATGGTGGCCTGCGGGCGTTCCATAAAGGTGCTTGAGCCGGATGCTGTTACTGTATTTATCGGTCCCTGTATAGCAAAGAAAGCAGAAGCCCGCGAAAAGGATATAGCCGATGCGGTGGATTTTGTACTTACCTTTCAGGAGGTGCAGGATATATTTGACGCCGCCGGGATTAATCCGGCTGATTTGGGGGAAGATGAGAGGGATCACTCCTCCAGAGCAGGAAGAATCTATGCGAGGACGGGCGGCGTAAGCGAAGCTGTACAAAGCACGGTTGAGCGTCTTAATCCACACAGGAAAATAACTGTTAAAGCCCAGCAAGCAGACGGAATGCCCGCCTGTAAGGAACTGCTGACTGCCTTGAAGGAAGGTAGGATCACTGCAAACTTTTTAGAAGGAATGGGCTGTGTAGGCGGCTGTGTAGGAGGGCCTAAGGCTATATTGGACCGCGGGGAAGGAAGAAAAAATGTAATAGCCTATGGCAAGCAGGCTGTTTACCCAACACCCATTGACAATCCTTATGTTATAGATTTGCTGCACCGGTTGGGCTTCGATACAATAGAAAGCCTGCTGGAGCACAGCGACATCTTCACAAGAGAGTTCTGACTCAGACGTTATACTTTGTCTATCAGATAGAACTCTCACTATAACCATTACTCCCAGACAAATTTTACTCAATGGGTCGTACACAAAGAGCTTACTAGGAATAGTAGTACTTGCAATAATATATTTTACCGTCGCAGTGACTTGACCATCCTGGCCAAGCGTACTGCTAAAAGTGACGTCCTGTCACTTTTACGGTTAATATAAATTATTGCTCGCTAACAATTCCTGTAAGCTCTTTTATCATACTTCCCATTGAGAAAAATTGTCCTCGCGTTATGATTAATTAGTTTCTATTCTGAAAAGAATATCAAGTCTTTTTTCCTCGCTCTGCAGGGCGGTAACGGATTATGGTTAACCGGCATATTATGTATGAGGATGCTTTATGCACCCTTAAATTAACAGGAAAGAGTGATTAATTTGAGAATACATGTAGTACGCCGAGGAGAAAGTATTTACACAATTGCGCGGCAATATAATGTTTCACCGCAAAAGATAATATCTGACAATGAGCTATCAAATCCCTCACAGCTGGTAATAGGGCAAACTTTGGTAATTCTTGAAGGAACCCGGCGTCATGTCGTGGCCCCCGGGCAATCCCTGTATAGCATTGCTGCATTATACAAGGTAAGTGTGGATGAATTACTTGAGGCCAATCCCCAAATTACTAATCCTGCCCAGCTATCCGTCGGACAGATAATAGTTATTCCTCCAAGGACTATTAACTTCGGTAATACTGAAGTTAACGGCTATACCTTCCCTAATATTGAGCCCGAGGTACTCAGAAAAACCCTGCCCAATCTAACATATCTTAGTATTTTCAGTCATCAGGTAAGACCTGACGGTAGTCTTAAAAACATTAATGACGAGCCGCTGATAAGGGCTGCCAGGGCTGCTAGGGTTGCTCCCTTGATGGTTATAACAAATCTGGGAGAGGAAGGTGGCTTTAACAGTGATATAGCTCATGCCATTCTTACTAACCAGACAGCTCAGAATACGCTGGTAAACAACGTAATAAGAACCCTGAGAGAGAAAAACTATTATGGCTTGGACATAGACTTTGAGTATATCTACCCTTATGACAGAGAAAGCTATAACAATTTCCTCAGAAGAATGGTAAATACTCTGAGACCACTCGGCTACACTGTTACAACGGCATTGGCTCCTAAAACCTCCGCGGGACAGGTGGGTAAGCTTTACGAAGCACATGACTACCCGGTTCATGGAGCTCTTGCAGATCATGTTATACTTATGACCTATGAATTCGGCTACACTTATAGCGCTCCTATGGCGGTATCTCCTATACCCGGTATAAGAAGAGTGCTAGAATATGCAGTTACTGCTATCCCCAGAGAAAAAATATTTATGGGCATATCGAACTACGGTTATGACTGGACTCTGCCCTATCGTCCCGGAACGGCTGCCAGAACTGTAACTAATACCGGTGCTGTGGATTTGGCAAGAAGAAGAGGTGCTGTAATTCAATATGATCCGGTTTCACAAGCTCCATTTTTCTACTATTACGATGACAGAAGAAGACGTCATGTAGTATGGTTTGAGGATGCCAGAAGTATGCTCGCAAAATTCACTTTGGCAAATGAGTTCAGACTTGGGGGACTCAGTTACTGGACAATTATGAAGTATTTCCCTCAAAATTGGCTGGTTCTGAGCAATGTTTATAATATAAGAAAAGTTCTGTAATATTATAAATTTTACCTTTTTCGTAATTTTATTGACATTAGGTTTAGCATGTGTTATTGTCTGCTTTGGGTAGTTTATATTTATTCATAATTATGTGAAGAGCCTTGTAAAATAAGGCTTTAGGTTGAGGAAAATCCATAGAGTGTATGTGGATTTAGAAAGGAAGCAGACATGAACAAACCAGAACTTTTAGGAAGATGGACAAAAGAAAAGTCTGAAGAGCTTTACGGTATTAAAAACTGGGGTAACGGATATTTTTCAGTTTCAGATAATGGGGAAGTTCTTGTTAACCCGTATAAAGATAATGAATCGGCTGCAGTCAGCCTTATGGATATTATTTCAGGTGTTCGTGAGCGTGGGCTCGATATGCCTGTACTATTGCGTTTTGAAAATCTTTTGGATTCACAAATCTCTTTTCTGAACAACTCTTTTAATGATGCAATGAAAAAGCTGAATTACAAGGGGGCTTATAGAGGAGTTTATCCTATAAAGGTAAATCAGCAGCAGCAGGTAGTAGAGGAAGTAACCAAATTTGGGCAGCGCTATCACCATGGACTTGAGGTCGGAAGTAAGGCTGAATTGGTTGCAGCGTTGTCAGTTATTAAGGACAAAGAAGCCTGCCTCATCTGTAATGGGTACAAGGACGAGGAGTTTATCGATCTTGGACTGTATGCTGTTAAGATGGGTTTCAAATGTTTCTTCGTTATTGAAATTCCGGGAGAACTGGAAATAGTAATGGAGAGATCAAAGGCGTTGGGAATAAAGCCTAATATAGGAATCAGAATAAAGCTTTCTGCAAAGGCGGGAGGACATTGGACTGAGTCAGGCGGAGACAGAAGCATATTTGGTCTTAACATGTCTCAGGT
Organism: Bacillota bacterium; assembly: GCA_023460955.1. Lineage (GTDB taxonomy): Bacteria > Bacillota > Clostridia > Acetivibrionales > DSM-1351 > Ruminiclostridium. The sequence continues at coordinate 93,804 of JAEWOH010000018.1, forward strand.
CATAGCAATGGTGGACGAGCTTAAGGAAAAGAATATGCTGGATTCTCTTAAACTTCTCCATTACCACCTGGGTTCCCAAATCCCCAATATTCGAGATATACGTTCTGCAGTTCTTGAAGCGGCACGTGTATATGCCGAGCTTGTCAAAGAAGGTGCTCCTATGGGTTACCTGGATTTGGGCGGCGGACTGGCAGTTGACTATGATGGTTCAAATACAAACTATACCTGCAGTCGTAACTACACAGTTGAAGAATACTGTACAGATATAGTCGAGGCAGTTATGACTACGCTTGACTCAAGTGATGTTCCACATCCGATAATTGTAACCGAGTCAGGCAGGACAACAGTTGCTTATTATTCTGTGCTGCTTTTTAATGTACTGGACGTGGAGAAATTTGAGGAGCATGACATCCCCGACAAGCTTGATGAAAACACTTCAGACCAAATCAAAAATTTGTATGATGTTAATAAAAACATTACACTAAAAAATATTCAGGAATGTTACAATGATGCTCTTTATTATCGTGATGAAATCCGAGATATGTTCAAACACGGCAGATTGAGCCTCAGAGAACGTGCTTTTTCTGAGAAGATATTCTGGAACACTATAAACCAGATAGCAAAGGAAAAGATGAAGCTGAAGAATGCACCACCTGACCTGGAGGATATAGAAAGTGCAATTGCCGATATTTATTATTGCAATTTTTCTGTATTTCAATCTATTCCTGACAGCTGGGCAATTGATCAATTGTTTCCAATAATGCCGCTGCACAGGTTGTTGGAGCTGCCTAAGAGAAATGCGGTAATTGCCGATATTACCTGTGACTGTGACGGAAAGATTGATCATTTTATAGACCTTCATGATGTTAGAAATACCTTACCCTTACATGAGTTAAAATCAGGTGAGGACTACTATCTTGGAGTATTCCTTGTGGGTGCTTATCAGGAGACTCTTGGAGACCTTCACAACCTGTTTGGTGATACAAATGTAGTAAGTGTCAGGATAAATGGAGACGGCACTTATGATCTGGTAAAGGAAATACATGGTGACAGCGTTTCTGATGTGCTCTCATATGTAGAATTTGATCCCAAGGATATGCTGGTAAGCTTCCGTGAGAAGGCAGAACAGGCAATTCACGATGGACTTATAAGTGCAAGTGAACGCCCTGAGATAATGAGGGCGTATGATAATGGCCTTCGAGGCTATACGTATTATGAGAGGTAAGACTAATATTTTATTGGTATTGTTATAATAATTAAAAAGAATATAATTTAGTAAAGGCAGCCGCAGAACGGCTGCCTTTATTGATTGTATAGATAATTAAAAGGCTTAAAATTTATTGAGCTCTTTCATCAACAATTACTGCAGCATTATTCTTTTCCGAGAGTTCCTGAACATTATCGTAAGGAGGCTCAAAAGCTGTCCTGGCTGTGATATTAATATCAGCATCATTGGGTAATCCAAGCCAGCTATTATTAATAATATTACCTGTTCCACCATCTAAGGATATGCCATATCTGGTATCAGATATGTTGTTTTTGGACACTACTCCCTGTGAATACTCTAAAAGATGAATTCCCGTATCCATTGAGTTTATTATATTACGCTGTATATTATAATTATTTGCGGCCTCAGAAACTGCTGAAATACCGGCTAACAGCTGAGCTGAAGCTTTCTTGCCCGGGCCTGATAAATTACAATTGATTATATTTATGTCTGTAGACATAATTCTAATAAGCTCAGTAGGGTGCCTTTCGGCATTTCTTATAGTTAAACCGTTTAGTGTTACAGCCGGTGCATTTATTATTATTGGAATCAAGTCACTGGTAGGTACTAATTCCGCATTTCCTTCAGAAAGAAGGGTCACACCAGCTTTTGTTATATTAATCGGTCCCGCTACTTCAAAGGTGCCCGCTATGTGAACTGTTCCGCCGGCTTCAACTGAAGACAGGCCATCCTCAATTCTACCAAACGGGTGTGATGGATTTCCAATACCTTCTGAATAGCCTGCCTCAACATAAATATTATTATGATCAACCGAGGAGTCTATTGAATGCTCCAGTATTGACTGTATTTCCAATACGTTGGAGTAGCCGTTATCGGGTTTGTATGCCATCAGCTGAGCGAGAACCTCTGTCTGCTGACTACCAGAAATGGTATCAAAATCGTTTAAAATAAGACCTAAATCGGGATTTGCTATTGCAATTCTCATTTCATCCTCTGTTTGAGCCGCATTTACTGCTGCCAAAAAGCGAATAGGGTCTTCGGCGGATCCCAATTTTATTATCAGCAAAGATGCTGATACATTTTTTTGTGTACCACCAAGGGTATTGCATAAATTTACAGGGGCTCCACTTGTATGGTTTTTTAAAGTCAGTTTATCTCCGGATTTCGCGCTTACTATAGTCATTCCAACATTGGATGCTGGTAAAGGCAAACCTATACCGTAAGTACTTCCGGGAATTAAATTGTCATTCAGGAAGAGCGCGAATTGATTTTCATTTGAACCTGAAACTGAATACCAGACAGCATAAGAACCCTTTTCTTCAAAAGTAACCGTATCACTTCCCTGTGGATGTGATACAGCTTTAAGAGCTCCGTTGCTTCCGAAGGGTACATTTTGTTCCGGTGCAATAATTTCGTTGCCTGAATTGTATACATAACAATAAGACTTGGATGATTCGGGAGAAACAACGGAATAATTCAACACCAGCTTGGGAAAGTAGGGTTCCCATACAATTTTGTCACTGCCGAACTGAACCAGAGAACCGCTGCTGTCGGCTATTAGTGCCAAACCGAAATTTGGATGTACACCGCTTAGCCAGTCGTTAACCAGCTGGGTAACTTCAATCTGAACAGTCTTGTATACATCTTCAGAGGAAATGTTTTTTTCAGTAACAGGTGGAGTCATTTTTGGTGAAGTCTCGTAGGTTACAAAGAAAGCATCAAAGGATTCTTCAATTCTTGCTACTCCAATAACTGATTCGTCCGTTCCTGACTCCACAATAACCGACAACTGCAGAAATGCACTGTCGACAGTATTTGTAGGTATTGTAGTAAAATCAAATTTAAGTAGGCTTATACAGCTTTCAAATATTTCATCATATCCTGTGTATAAAAGAGGATGATAAGCAAGATTATCGTTTGGCTTAGCTGATGAAATGAAAGTATTTTGAGAGACGGTTAGAACAACAGGAGGCATTACTTTATTCCTTCTTTCATTATAAATTATATATGTAGCAACATATCTCTACTTTACATAATATTTATAACGATGGGGTAGTGTTACAATAAACTTGATGAAGAAAGCCATTAATGCCTTATAATATTAAACTGTAAATTGCCTTATAATATTAAACTGTAAATACATATGGCTTTATTTAGTCTATAATATATTATGTAAATGAGTAGCTATATGATCTTCACCTGGGAGGTATACATGTTAAATATTTCAATTTCAATAGTTTCTGCGATTTTAGCAATGTTGTCTGTAATAATCACATATTATGTTTACAAGGCATCCAGAAGTGACAACTCATATCCGGATATTGACAAGCAATATTCCGATTTATTGCGTATTGGGCTGGATGAACCGGATCTGAGAAGCTATGAGCATACATCAATGTTTTATAAGTTGGATTCAAACAACACTTATAAGAAAAAATACAATATATATGCAAATATGTGCTGGAATTTGGTAGAGACCATCTATGACCGGCAGAAGGACAAAGGAGGCAGGTTTAAACTCTCTGAAACCTGGATTCCTGTTATGTTTGAGGAAAACCGTTTACACTATACCTGGTTCAAACATAATCTACGGCTCTTCAAACCGGATTTTCAAAAGTTTGTTACTAGTGAACTTAACGATATAGAGATCATAGAGGGAAGTGTTAGTGATCTGAGGGACGTCTACGAAAGATTTGAGAAAGACTTTCCTGGTAGCGAAAAGAAGGCTTATGCACATCTTAAAATATTAATGGAAAAAGGAAAATACAAACTTCTGCTTGCAAAGCATAAGATTTTTGGTGGAATTATAGGTTATGCGTTTATTTATGAAATTGATAACAATAAGATGTTATGGCTGGATTATATGGCTATTGATATGAGATTTCAGAATGCCGGATACGGTACTTTGTTATTCAACAAAATAACTGAGTCAAAGCAGGATGGAATTCTAGGGATTTTTCTTGAAGTTGAAATACCTTCGGAAGGTGATGATCAGTGCCGGCTGGAGCAACAGAGGCGAATTAAATTCTATGAGAGGATGGAAGCAGAAAGACTTTCAGTTGATTATAAATTACCAAATAACGAAGGTGGTCTGCCAATGTATTTGTACTTTAGGCCATCTTCAAGCCTTAAGCTGCTTCCAAAGGAGCAGATAAGGGAAACAATCTCCTCTGCCTTTGAATATATTCATTTTGACATTTCAAAGAGAAACGAGATATTTAAGGGCATTAAGAATACGATCGAGGATAAGAATTTTAATTGACAGAAGGTAACGTTACAGAGTTTACCTTCCAAGTTCAACCCAGTGCTCATAAGCTTCTGACAGTTCCTGGAGTGATGCCGACTTATCCTTTGCCATAATGGCTCCACGGAGACGGGCCATGCATACATCAAACGCATTAATTTCATCTCGTTCAGAACTGAATTGGACTCTTGTCACTATTTTTCTCCAGAGATCAGATAGTGCAAGGGCCTTTTTATTTGCCATCTGCCAATCCTCGTTTATTACCTCGGCAACAACAGCAGTTATTGATTCGGGAATGCCTGGCTCCTTACCAATGGGTTTTTTGAGGAAAAAGCCGCTGGCCATAACAGATAAAAATATTAATAATGTAAAAATTGGTATAGCCTTGACCAGAAAACTCCTCATTTTATCCTCCATTATGAATGAATTTGCAGGATTAATACATAATTTGCATAGCTAATACTTAATTTAACATTAATAAGGACCCTTATAGTCACCAATATCGGTTATTGTTTCAATATGGTCCCGGTATAGGTCCACATAAAATGAACCGGAGGGCGTCAAAGATGCAAAAAACACCTCTGAGGGGTCATTAACACCCTGCTGTTTTAGTTGTGACAAAAGCCAGGCCCTATCCTTGTCAAGTTGTCTCAGATTTTCATTAATAACTATACCGTCGTAAATGAGTTCAGTACCTATACCGGTTGTTGTTTTGGGTATATTCATATCTTTAGCAGTAAGGTTTTGATATTCGGGTTTTTTGAGAACTGATATCTGACCATTGGGCTCAAGTATTGCAAAATCCACTTCGTTCAAATCAAACACATCTTTGTTTCGCAGCAGTTCTGTGATGTCCGATATCCTATACTTCATTTTTTTAATTGCATTTTCCATTATTTTGCCGTTCATTATCACAATAGTAGGTTCACCTTCCAAATACTTGGCAGCATATCTCCATTTGGTAGTGACAGCTTCCATTAGAAATCCCAGACCGGCCCAGGTTGCAAGCCCGATCCAATGGGGCCAGGCCCTACTGGAAAGATCTGTTGCAAGGGTTGCGGCTATGGAACCTATAGTGATGCCCAATACGTAATCAAAGAAAGTCAGCTGGCTTATCTGCTGTTTCCCAAGTACTTTTGCAAAAATTAATAGGGAAAAAAAGCTGATAATAGAACGAACAAAAACTACCAATCCTTCACTCAAAGTAAGGCCTCCTAGTTTCAATAAAATTAGTATTATTGAAAACAAATTTTTTATTCCTAATAATCTCCATAATATTTGGAATAATAAGCTTATGCCGTTGGAAAGCATGTAAAATTCAGTTACAGTGAGGAAGGATAAATGCTGTGGAAATCAGATATCAGATATAAGCTAATGATTGTATGGGTTGTAGCATTTCTCATGGTTTGGGTTATATTTTACAGTTCTTTTAATATGTTAGGTTTAGAGAAGGATTTGGACAAAATAATCGAATGTGTTGAGAATAAGGATTGGAATCAGGCTAAAACATATACCGACAAATTTACAAAAAGCTTTTTTGATAAGAAATACCTTATACAAGTAAATAATGCAACTGAAATATTTACAACCTTTGAGCCTGCGGTCAGGCAGATGGAATTATCAGTGAAGAATAAACAGGAAAGCGCTTTGGAATATGCCGGTTATCTGAAGGAAGGTCTCAATTTTGTTGTAAAGCCTTTTTCGGGCCCATAGTCAAAAGAATAAAGCAACTTATTAACGCGACCTAAATATTTGCCATCCGGGTTCGATTAGTCCATTAATTCGGAGGTCATTATGTATACATTGATCAGCTATAGTATAAGAGTGATTATAGTATATTTTTTTACTTATCTTTCTACCAGAATTCTAACAAAAAAGGCTATTGCAGAAATGACAGCCTACGAAATGGCCGGGCTTATGGTATTTGCGAATGTGGCAGCCGAACCCATAGTCGATAAAGTAGTAATAAAATCTGTATTTGGTTCAGGCTTACTGATGCTACTAATGATTCTGGTAGCAAAACTGGCCTTGTTCAATAGGATTAATCATGTAATGGAACACACTGCCACCATAATAATTTCCAATGGGCAAATAGATTATAAGCAAATGAGGAGACTAAGTCTTAGCTTTAATCAACTACTGGGGCTTCTACGCCAGCAGGGCTATGACCGTGTTTCTGATGTTCAAACCGCAATATTCGAACCTCAGGGTCAGCTCTCAGTTTTCGCCAAAGCACAAAATAAACCTGTTACAGTAAAAGATTTAGGGTTACCTGTTCCGGAGAGTACTTTTAATCTTCCATTGATTATGGACGGAAACATTTTAAGAGAGAATTTGAACTACTTGGGTAAGGACGAATTATGGCTTATGAAGGAATTAGAAATGCAAGGGGTACAAAATCCGAAGAAACAGGTTGCTCTTGCAGAACTGGATTCATCCTGGAAGGTAGTAATTTTTAGAAAGGCTTGAATTGGGGATAAATATTAATAGAAATGATTGCACATGATTAAATTAATAATGGATATGTATGAAATATTGAGGAAATTGAAGAATTTAGGATATTATTATCAATAAAGCAGAATATTTTAGAAATTTATTGATTTTTTAAATTATTTTTTGTATAATCACGCTTATATTATTGACAATTAAAATGCACTATGTGCTGGACAGGAGGTTTAATATGGGAAAGGCGTTAATTATTGGTGCTGGTGGCGTTGCAAGTGTTGTAATTCATAAATGCTGCCAAAACCCGGATGTTTTTGAAGAAATATGTATAGCCAGCAGAACTGTTGAAAAATGCGAGGCCATTAAGGCCAAACTGGATGGAGGCAAGACTAAAATCCAGACTGCCCAGGTTAATGCTGACAACACTGACGAAGTTATTGAACTTATAAATAAATTCAAACCTGATTTGGTTATAAATGTAGCACTGCCATATCAGGATCTTACAATAATGGACGCTTGTCTGGCGACCGGAGTACACTATCTGGATACAGCCAACTACGAGCCGCCTGAAATACCAAAGTTTGAATACAAATGGCAATGGGCTTATAGAGAGAAATTTGAAAAGGCAGGAATTATGGCACTTTTGGGCAGCGGCTTCGACCCCGGTGTTACAAGTGTTTTCTGTGCCTATGCCCAGAAGCATTATTTTGATGAGATTCACTACATTGACATACTTGATGCAAATGCAGGTGACCACGGTTATCCGTTTGCAACAAATTTCAACCCTGAGATAAACATTCGTGAAATAACTGCTCCCGGCAGCTATTGGGAAAATGGGGAATGGGTAGAAACAGAACCTTTAGAAATTAAGAAAGTTTACGATTTCCCGGAAATCGGACAAAAGGATATTTATCTTTTACACCATGAAGAGATTGAATCCTTGGCTGTAAATATTAAAGGTGTTAAGAAAATCAGATTCTGGATGACTTTCTCTGAAAGATATCTGACACATTTAAGAGTTCTTGAAAACGTTGGAATGACGTCTATTGAACCAATTGAAATTGAAGGTGTAAAAATTCAGCCGTTACAGTTCCTTAAAGCAGTATTGCCTGACCCTGCTTCACTGGGGCCTAGAACAAAGGGCAAGACAAACATTGGCTGTATCATTCAGGGTATCAAGGACGGAAAACCAAGAACCTACTATGTTTACAATGTTTGTGTACACGAAGAATGTTATGCAGAGGTAGGCTCACAGGCTATATCCTATACAACCGGAGTACCTGCAATGATAGGTGCAATGATGATGCTGAAGGGTATATGGATGAAGCCCGGAGTATATAATGTTGAAGAATTTGATCCTGATCCTTTTATGGAAGCACTGAATAAATACGGCCTTCCATGGAAAGAGAGTTTCTCACCTGACCTCCTAGACTAAATTGCTTACTGAATATCGAACTGCAAATACGCCGCTGCTTCACATAGTAATTAAGTAAAACCAGTGAGGCAGTGGCGTATAATATTTACAGGTCTTAAAGCAGAATAAATACCAATGCTTATCCGGCTCACGGTAAGTATATGTGGTCTACCTGAATAACTATGTGAGCCGGAAAGGAATTATAAATGGATATAGATATCTCAAAACTTCCAACACCCTGCTATATCGTTGATGAAAGACTGCTTGTTAAAAATCTCGAAATTCTTGATTCTGTACAAAAACGCACGGGCTGCAAAATACTTCTTGCTCAGAAGGGCTTCTCAATGCATGCTGTCTACCCACTTATAGGAAAGTACCTGCAGGGTGTGACCTCAAGCTCTCTTTTTGAGGCAAGGCTGGGTTATGAAAAGATGGGCAAGGAAGTTCATGTATATGCACCGGCGTACATTGAAGAAGAATTTGACGAGCTGATGAAATATTCAGATCACATCGTTTTCAACTCATTTCACCAATGGGAAAAATATAAAGACAAAGTTAGAAATTATCCGGGAAAAAAGATTGAGTGCGGTATACGTATAAATCCGGAGTATTCTGAACAGGATCATGCTATTTATGATCCCTGCTCCAGCTTCTCAAGATTGGGAGTTACGCTGAAAAACTTTAGACCCGAAGAACTTAGCGGAATAGACGGACTGCATTTCCATACCTTATGCGAGCAGAATTCCGATTCGCTGGAGCGTACTGCAAAGGTTGTGGATGAAAAATTCGGTGAATTCATCAAAGGAATGAAATGGCTGAATTTTGGTGGAGGGCATCATATAACAAGGCCGGACTATGATATAGAGACACTTGTAAAAACAATTAATTACTTCCAGGACAAGTACGGTGTTCAGGTTTATCTTGAACCAGGAGAGGCAGTGGCTCTGAATACAGGTTATCTTGTAGGAAAAGTCCTTGACATAGTAGATAATGAAATGAACATTGCTATCCTGGATACCTCGGCTGCCTGCCACATGCCGGATGTGTTGGAAATGCCTTACCGACCCAATATTATTAATGCAGGAAAACCTGGAGAAAATCAGTACACATATCGGTTGGGTGGTCATACCTGCCTTGCCGGTGATATTATAGGAGACTATTCCTTTAAAAATCCGCTAAAGCCAGGGGACAGATTAGTGTTCTGTGATATGGCACATTATACAATGGTTAAGAATAATACTTTCAACGGTGTTAACCTTCCTGCAATAGCCCTTTATACAGAAAAAGGCGGCATAAAGGTTGTTAAAGAATTCCATTTTAGTGATTTTGAAACAAGATTATCATAAATATTTGACGGAAATCAATAATCGATTTTGTATAAACCTAACGAACAAGTTAGGTTTTTTTTTGTCACAAAATTATATGAAGAAGTAAGTTTTATAAATTAAATTGATTGTCCTGAAATGCTATCATAAATACATAATATTAAAGGAGGTCAAGAAATAATGAAAAAAGCTATTAGTAAGGCCCTTGCTGCCGGTATAGCAATCGCTATGTCATTATCAATTGCAGCTTGCGGTTCATCAGAACCCGCAGCAACTTCAACCTCAACTGCAACAACAAGTGCTGCTCCTTCTTCTGTAGCAGCAGAGTCTTCAGCACCAGCTGCTGAACCAGTAAAATTCACAATGTGGCATCTCCAGACTACAGAACCTGCTCCTACTATCATCAAGGACAGTATGGATCGTTTCTCAAAAGACAATCCAAATTACTCTGTAGAAATCACAGTAATGCAGAATGATGCTTACAAACAAAAGCTTCAGATTGCAATGAGCTCAAAGCAAATGCCAGATATATGGCCACACTGGTCAGGCGGACCAATGAACACCTATGTTGACGAAGGATTGGTTGCTGATATCACATCCTACATGAACGAAGGTGACTATAAGAACCGTTTCATGGATGCAGCTGTTAACCAGGCTACATACAAGGATAAGATATGGGCAGTACCTGTAGAAAATACTTCAGTAGCAATGTTCTTCTACAACAAGGATTTGTTTGCTAAGTATAACCTCCAGGTTCCAAAGACATTAAGTGAACTTGAAACTGTTTGTGATACCTTAAAGAAGAATGGAATTATTCCTTTCTCATTGGCTAACAAGACACAGTGGACTGGTTCAATGTATTACATGTACCTTGTAGACCGTTTCGGTGGTGCTCAGGCGTTTAATGCAGCAGCACAGCGTACAGGTTCATTTGAAAACGAAGCATTTACTCAGGCTGGAAACAAGATTCAGGAATGGGTTAAGAAGGATTACTTCAACAAGGGCTTCAACGGTCTTGATGAAGATTCCGGACAATCACGTATGCTCCTGTATCAGGAAAAAGCTGCTATGACTCTTATGGGTTCATGGTTCCTTTCAACAGCAAAGGGTGAAACAGAAAGCAGCAAAGATGCAAAAATCAAAGACTTCATGAAGAAGATCGGTTCCTTCTCATTCCCAGCTGCTGATGGCGGAAAAGGTGATCCTAACTCTGTTGTTGGTACAGTTGGTGACAACTTCTATTCAGTTGCTGCAGGCAGCAAAGATATCGCAGGCGCATTTAAGGCTATCACTTACCTTATAGACGATACAGCAGTTGCTAAGCGTATTGAAGCTGGTAGAGTTCCTCCAGTAAAAGGTGTAAAAGTTAGCGATCCTCTGCTTCAGGATGTATTGAATGCAGTTGAAAAGGCTCCTTCAGTTCAGTTGTGGTATGACCAGTACCTGCCAGCAGAAGTTGCTCAGGTTCACAAGGATACTTCACAAGCTATCTTCGGTCTTTCAAAGACTCCTGAAGAGGTAAACAAGGAAATGGAAGCAGCAGCAAAGAAGTATTTTGGTAAGTAATCACAAACTAGAATTTTAATAAAAGCATAATTGATTGGGTATCGCATAGATACCCATCAATTATATTTAGACATAACAAGTTTCCAAATAATATAACCGGTCTGAAATCCAGTTTTATTCAGAGGGAAGGAGAAACAATGCAAGCTTCAAGATCACTTTTAACCAGTAGAAAACGCAGCACAGCAATTGCAGCAACAGTATTCCTTATTCCGGTATTCTTTTTTATCTTAATTTTTATTATTTATCCAATTTTAAATTCTTTTTGGCTAAGTCTCCATGATTGGAATGGAATTAGCTCAGATAAGGTTTTCTTCGGATTAGAGAATTGGAAAACTCTTGTAACTGATGCAGTCTTTTATAAGTCTTTTCTTAACAATATAATTATAGTGATTTTATCCATAGTTATTCAGCTTCCTATAGCAATGGCACTGGCATTTTTGCTTGATACAGGAGGAAAGAAGCTTAATTTTCTAAAAGTAGTTTACTTTTTTCCGATGCTCATGTCATCAGTAGCAGTAGGCTTTCTTTTCAAGTATACTTATGATCCGCAGTTCGGTCTTATAAGTGCAGTAGCACAAATGTTCGGCGGTGAAGGTATGATAGACCTGCTGGGTAATCCCAAAATTGCAATATATGCAGTAATAGGCGTTATTTGCTGGCAGTTCATCCCTTTCTATATGGTATACTTCCTGGCTGCTTTCAGTTCTCTTTCAGAAGAGATATATGAAGCGTCAATAATTGATGGAGCGACTTATGGCCAGTATTTCTGGAGAGTTGCCCTCCCATGTATGAAAGGTTCGGTAAAGAGTGCAGCAGTTCTATCGCTGGTCGGATCATTAAAGTACTTTGATCTTATATATGTTATGACTCAGGGCGGACCTGACGGGGCCACAGAACTTATGGCTACATATATGTATAAGAATGCCTTCGTCACCATGAAAATGGGCTATGGTTCAACAGTTGCATCAGGTATGTTTATTGTTATAACCCTGATTTCATTGTTAACCCTAAGGGCTTTAAATGGAAAAGAGGAGGCGTAGAGGATGACTAAGAGAAAAATATCAGTTGGTAAGATAACAGTAGCAGTATTAGCCCTGGTGTGGCTGGTTATAGCAGGAGCTCCATTTTACTTTATGGTAGCCTCAGCCTTTAAAGAGCAATTCGAGATACTTACCTCAGGAGTATTTGCATTTCCTCAAAGTTTTTACGTTGACAATTTTGTCAGCGTTATAAAAAGCGATTTTTATAAATATTTACTAAACAGCTTATTTGTAGTTGCTGTTTCGCTGGTACTGATTCTGATAACAGCATTATGTGCATCATATCCGTTTTCAAGATTCAAGTTCAGATTTAACAAACCTTTATTTGGATTAGTTGTAGCAGCAATGGCTGTTCCAATACATGTAACCTTAATTCCCGTCTTCCAGCTGACGCAGAAAATACATATGTATGATACAATATTTGCTCTGATTGGGCCATACACAGCATTTAACCTGCCTATATCTGTATTTATCCTTACTAGCTTTATGACGGATATTCCAAAGGAACTTGAAGAATCAGCAGAAATTGATGGTTGTGGAAAGTACAGAACCTTCTTCCATATTATCGCACCTTTATCCAAGCCGGGTCTGGCTACGCTTGCAATATACAATGCTGTTAACATGTGGAATGAATTCAGTTTTGCACTTGTATTAACCCAGTCTGCAAAAAGCAGAACTCTTCCATTGTCAATATGGGATTATCAAGGTCAATATAATTCAAATATTCCAATGATAATGGCTGTTTTGTCTCTGTGTGCACTCCCTATGATTGTGGCCTTTGCTATTGGTCAGGATAAGCTGATTAAGGGTATGATGGCAGGAGCAGTAAAGGGTTGATACCCGGTATTTGAAAAGGATAAATACTTCAAACTGTAAACTTTTGAGGTTGTTACCGTGAAAAAAATGTGGTATAAATTAGTAAAAGTCCCCATATATTTTCCGGTGATTGCAGGTGGGTATGCACAGGAGGTTAACGTGAGAAAAGTAATGCTAGCCCTTATTGCTCTAATAATATTCCTTCCTATGTCTGGATGCATTTATGACGGACACATGGGTATATCTGCTCAGAGACCGCAAAAAAAGCAGATTACCTTATACAGCATACAGGGAGATTCCGCAGTTAATGAGGTTATAGCAGACTCAGTCAGCCGATTTGAAAATAACAACAGTGGTTTTGAAGTAGTACACGAGTTGATTCCTAATGATCTTTATAAAAACAGACTTTCAGTATGCGCCGCTACAAACCAGATGCCGGATGTATTCCCCACGTGGTCAGGAAGCGTTCTGAAAGAATACATAGGTATAGGTGGAGTAGTAAACCTAAGCACATATATGAGCAAGGATGATTACAGCTCCCGCTTCAATAAAAAAGCACTTGATATGGTTACCGATAAAAACGGTATTTGGGGCGTTCCGGTAGAGAATATGACTATTGCAATGATCTTTTACAATAAAAATATCTACAAAGTCTTGAATCTATCGGAACCCAGAGATTTTAACCAGCTCAAGAAGAATATTGAGATATTAAAAGAACATGGTTATATCCCTTTCGCATTGGCTAATAGAACTGCATGGACGGGTTCCATGTTCTATATGTATTTCGTAGACAGATTGGGAGGACCTTCTGTATTTGATAACGCAGCAAACAGAAAAAATAACGGATCGTTTGACAATGAAATTTTCGTAAAGGCAGGAGAAATGGTACAGGAACTGGTAGATATGGGTTCGTTTCCTCCGGGCTTCAACTGGATGGATGAAGATGCCGGGGATTCCAGAGACCTTCTGTACAATAATTCAGCAGCCATGGTTCTGTGCGGAAGTTGGTTTTTAAGCAATGTTAAATATGAAAATCCTAAATTTTATGATGATATAGGAGTATTTCCTTTCCCGGCAATTCCCGGAGGAAAAGGGAATCCCAACAATTCTATAGGCACTATGGGGGATAATTTTTACTCTATAGCCAGTTCCTCTCATTACATTGACGATGCATTTGAACTGATACAATACCTTATTGATGATTCCGCAGTTCAAAAACGTATTCACGCAGGGAAAATTCCCCCAGTAAACAATGTTGTAATACAAGATCCGCTGACAAATGAAATATTTGATTTTATTAAAAAGTCTCCCAATGTCCAGTTCTGGTATGATCAGTATCTTCCCCCAAAACTGTCGGAAGCTCATTTGACTCTTACAAGACAAATATTCGGAGGTGAAGACCCTAAACGTGCTGCAGAGAAGATGGAAGAAATAACCAAACAGTACTATAATCAATAAAGGGTGAGGATATGAAGAACAGGTTATTACAATTTACAAAACAAAAAATTCGAAATATTCCATTCAGATCAAAACTTACTTATTATCTTGTAATAACTATTTGCTTAACAGTATTGATTGTAGTTGGGTTCTCATATACGGTTACCAACAGATCCATTAAACAACAGGCAAAAGATATGACTATGCTCCAGCTTCAACAAAACACGTCAAATCTGGAGGATTATCTTCAAAATATTGAAAGTACTCCGGATAGTATAGTTACCGATAAAAGTCTTCAGGAATATTTATCACAACCGGGCGAAGATAGCATGAATTTTTCGGATACCGTTGATGATGTGTACAGGTCAATGTCCAATATAATTGGGGCTAAAAGAGATATCCTGTATGTTTTTCTATTCAAGGCAAAAGATAATAATGTTTTATATCTTGGTCCGACGAAAGCGGGGCAGGATTCGGATTTTTCAAATGTAGCCGGATATCTTTCACGGAGTGATATTACAGGAAGCCCAATCAGGGTCGGCTTTAGGCAGGATCCTGTTATTACTAAGAAATATACACTGACAATTTATCAGCCCATATTTGATATTTACAGGATAAAAAGGCCAATTGGGATGCTTGGCATATCTGTAACCGAGGACGTTGTTGCCAGGTTTTATTCACATACTAAAAGGGATCTTCCTCTGGAAACCTTTATTATGAATGGTGACGGAACTATAGTATCACATACGGATAAATCAAAAATTTCTACTAATGCACAACTCAATGAGATTATGGACAAAAAAGATGGTTCTGCTGAAATCGGCGGAAAGTTAGTTGTGTATAAGTATATAGAAGACTGGGATTGGTATGTAGTTGGTACACTTCCTATAAGCTATCTGCTCAGAAGTAATAATGTAATGCTTTTGGCAATATTAATAATAGTGATTGTTACAATTATTCTCGCATCCTTTATTTCATTGATTTTCAGTAAGCATTTATTAAGACCTTTCGATGATCTTATATATAGAATGTCTATGGTTTCAAAGGGAGATCTGACCACTCGTATAAACCTGGAAGAACATGGCTATGATTTTGAACAAGTGTCAAAAGGCTTTAACCTTATGGTTGAGCAGATTAATGTCCTTATGCGGAAGATTTATGATGAGCAAAGACAATTGAAGGAAATTGAGTTTAAGGCACTTCAATCACAAATAAATCCACACTTCCTTTATAATACTCTTGAATCAATACATTGGCAGGCACTTCTTTACGGGCATCACGAAATTTCCACAATGGTTAAGGCCCTGGCAGGCTTTTACAGAATCAGCTTAAGCAGGGGAGAAGCCATAATACCTTTAAAGAGTGAATCACAACATGTGGAAAATTATCTCACTATACAGGAAATGCGCTATAAGGATAAAATGGAAAGCTATATAGATATTCCAGATGAATTTCTAGATGTAATGATACCTAAAATGACACTTCAACCGCTGGTTGAAAATTCTATTTATCACGGTTTAAGAGTTAAGCAATCAAAGGGTTTTATTAAAATAACTGCTGAACTTGAGGGCGAGGACCTAATTGTCAAGGTTATAGATAATGGTGTTGGGATGGTTCCGGACCAGATTAAAAGTCTTAACCGTACCCTTGAGGATAATGACGCAAGTGTAGGATATGGAGTCAGGAATGTTCATAGAAGAATAAAGCTGTTCTACGGAAACCCTTATGGATTATATTATGAAAGTAATGAATACGGCGGAATAACCGTAAATGTCAGATTACATATAAATAAGGAGCAAAAAAGTATTAAGGCTTTGGGAACATAAAAGAGCTTATAATCGGGCTTATGAAAAGGTAGGTGCTGTATATTGTACAAGGTTCTGATAGTAGATGATGAAGTAATGATCCGTAATGGACTATATAATATGATTCCCTGGAAAAACCTTGAGATAGATGAGGTTAGGACAGCCTCCTGTGCCCAGGAGGCCTTGGAGCTTGCCCGAGAGACAAAGCCTGATATTGTACTGACAGATATCTGTATGCCCGAGATGGATGGTCTTGAAATGACAAAGCTGATGCTTGATTTCTTACCAGATCTTAAAGTAATTGTACTTACCGGGTATGATGATTTTAAGTATGCTCAGAAGAGCTGCTCCTTGGGAGTTAAAGAGTTTATACTTAAGCCGGTTGATGAGGTTAGTCTCGAAAAAAGTATAAGGCAGCAGGTAGAAAACATTAAAAGTGAAATACAATCTTCCTTAAAGTGCAGCATATTAAACAGGAAGAGAGTTCTGGAAAACCAAAGAGCCTTTGAAAAATCCCTGATGCAGCTGACGGAAAAAATAAATGATTCAGATGGTATTAATATTGATGAACTGATTCTTGAGGAAAATTGCCAGTATCAGGTAAGTCTTATAACCCCAATTTTAACCCGTGACAGCGTGTGGGTTCAGCATAGGAATCTTTTATTGATTTCGATCAAAACAATACTTATTGATATGGTTGACTCTAACAATTTAGGCTGGACCTTTCAAAGCAGGGAAGGCGATATTGTTGTTATTTTCTACATAAGAAACAGCGAGGATAATGCCGAGGATCAGATAGCAAAACTGCAGGAAATAGTAAATGTGGAATATGACGTGGATTTGGAAATAGGAATAGGAGCGGTGGTACCCAATATTTCTAACATAAAAACCTCCTATAATCAGGCGAAGGAGAATGTACAGCTATATAAGACTCCTGCTGCAAAATCGACTGAGGCTGGCTCTGGTGATGAACCAGTTAGACCAACCGAAAAGCTCCAGTATTATAAGGAACAGATGCTGGATAGTTTTCCTGATACTGAAGCTGTAAAAATGTATCTTAAAATGTATATTGATGAGGTCAGGCACTCTGGAATGAAAAAGCTAAGTGCCGAACAGAAATTTTATGATCTGGCTTCAGCATTTTACTGGCAATATCTTAAAACTACCGGATATCAAGCGGATGGACGGTTGGAAACATTAATAACTACTCTTCAGAATAATGACCTGGAAAATTGCTGTGTTTTCATTGAAATGTTTATTGCAAAGCTTATGTACACAAACAAAAAGCAAATGCATGAAATAGTTGAGGCAGCAACGAAATACATAAATGAGAGGCTTACAGAAGATCTTACGGTTTTTACGCTTGCAGAACAGTTTCATGTTGCGCGCAATTATTTTTCCAGATTGTTTAAAAAGGAAATGGGTGAAGGCTGCAACGAATATATTACAAGACTGCGTATTGAAAAAGCAAAACAGCTGTTGGGAGCTTCAAGACTTAAGACCTATGAGATAGCTGAAAAAGTAGGGTATCATGATACCAATTACTTCTCTCTTGCATTCAAGAAGAATACAGGTTTGTCACCTAAAGAATTCAGAGAAAAATTGAACAACCCTGAATAACGGTTTTCACCGATATAAGCCGTAAAGAAATATGGCAAAGCAAGAATTAGCGTACCATGATAATTCTTATAAAATTTCAGCAAATGAGACAGGTTGGTGATATTATGGAAAAAACAAGATTGGGACGTACAGAGCTTATGGTTACCAGAAGCAGTTTCGGGGCACTTCCCATACAGAGAGTTTCTTTTGAGGAAGCAAAAAAACTGTTGGCTAAAGCTTATGAAAATGGAATAAACTTTTTTGATACTGCAAGAGGTTATACCGATAGTGAGGAAAAGATAGGATATGCTCTTTCGAACGTAAGAAAAAACATATTAATAGCGACAAAAACCTTTGCCCAAGATAAAAAAACTTTGTTTGAGCACCTTGAAACAAGTCTTAAAAATATGAAGACAGATTACGTGGATATACTTCAACTACACAATCCTGCTGAACTGCCAAACCCCGATGACCCGAACAGTACCTATTCAGGGCTGCTGGAAGCAAAGAAAAAGGGCATGATAAGATTTATAGGAATAACAAGTCATAAAATCAACGCAGCTTTTGAGGCTGTAGCTTCAGGACTTTACGATACCATGCAGTTCCCCTTAAGTTCACTTTCATCCGAGGTTGATCTTAAATTAATTGACCATTGTAAAAAGTATGATGTTGGACTTATAGCTATGAAGGCAATGTCGGGCGGATTAATAACCAATGCAGCATCAACCTTTGCTTTCTTAAGACAATATGAAAATGTTGTTCCAATATGGGGAATCCAGAGAGAGTCAGAGCTGGATGAATTCCTTGCTATGGAAAAGCAGCCTCCTGTATTGGATGATGCTTTGTGGCAGGTGATAAATAAAGACAGGGAGGAGCTGGCAGGTAATTTCTGCAGAGGCTGCGGTTACTGTATGCCATGTCCTGTCGGTATTGAAATACCAATGCAGGCAAGAATATCGCTGCTCTTAAGGAGAGCTCCCTATCAACAGTTCCTACAGGACAGCTTCAAGAAGAAGATGGACCTGATTCCCGAATGTATTGAATGCGGTAATTGTAAAAACCATTGTCCTTACGGCATAGATACACCGAAGCTGCTTAAGAGGGAATTACAGAATTATACTGAGTTTTACAACGAACACATATAATATGACTTCTATATTTAATTAGCTGAGCTTGTTATTGGTGAAAACTACGTATTCAATTAGTATTCTTTGATACATAATCAATACATTGATTTTGGAAGGTATAGCTATCATGAAAAACATATTATTCTACGATACGGTTATTGGACAAGTTGGAATAGCAGAACAGGATGGATACATCACTAATATTTTCTTTAATGAGGATGTTATTCACGAAGATTTTATCACAAACGAGACAGAAGTACTAAAAGTTGCATCAGGACAGCTTTATGAATACCTGTCAGGGAAAAGAAAGAATTTCTCTCTTCCTCTGGCCCCGCAAGGGACTGCGTTTATGAAGCAGGTATGGCAATGTCTCACACAAATACCTTATGGCGAGACACGCAGCTATAAGGAAATTGCCGCTGCCTGCGGAAATCCCAAGGCATCAAGAGCAGTTGGAATGGCAAATAACCGCAATCCTATCCCTGTAATAATTCCCTGTCATAGAGTTATCGGCTCAACAGGTAAGCTTATCGGTTACAGAGGTGGGTTGGTGGTAAAGCAAAAGCTGATGGAGATTGAAAAAAATATGTTGGGGAGGTCTGGCAATTCAAAGGGGCATGCTGAATAATTATATACAAAGTTGTTTTAATTAAAATTCATATTTCTCGAAAGTTATTTTGATAATTGGGTATTAATATTTATATACTCAATTTTTTATTGCAGCTTTTATATTACCGAATTATCCGGGTTCGAACATGTGACTTTTTATAATTATTCGATGCAGAAAGGTTGGAGATATCTATATGGGAAAATTTGAAAGATTTGAAAGAGTAGGGTTGAGAGATAAGGAAACAAAGGCTTTAATAGCAGTATATCCAAATAAGCCCGAGGGAACAGACGACAAGATTGAGACTGATGTAAAGTACTGGTACTACCAGCAAAGCTGTTCGGCTGAACAGGAATTGAAGGGATTATTTGTAGATCATTTGACAGAACATGAATTAAAGTCAATTCAACATTAACGAATCTTTAAATAAATAATTACTTACCTTCCCTGATGAGTGTATTCGTTTTGATGAGGATTGCCAAGGACTTAGCCTTATGGCAATTCCATCAATTTTTAATAGTATGGCTACAAAATAGCTGCTGTAAAAACCGTTATATCGTTCAGTAAATAATTCAGATAAAATTTCTGTAGCTAAGTAGCTTGTAAATATAAAAAAAATTTCTCTTTCCCCCCTTAAAATAAAGAAAGCTGTCGAATACTGTTACAAAAGAGTATTTTTTTCCAAGTTAAGGGGTGTTACTATGGATGTTAATTATATTAATCCGTTTATTCAGGCTAGCTGCTCGGTTCTTAAGTCGATAGCAAATTTCAGCTCATCGCTTGGTCAGGTTTATATTAAAACTTCACCGTATTCCAGCGAATCATTAGCAATTGTCATTGGTCTTATCGGAGATATAAAAGGACATATTGTGATCAGTATGGATAGGAAGGTAGCCTGTAAACTGGCATCTCGTATGATGATGGGCATGCCTGTGGAACGGTTGGATGAAATTTCAAAAAGTGCAATATCTGAAGCAGCTAATATGATACTTGGAAATGCAGCGACAATACTTTCCTCCAAAAACATAAAAATCGATATAACTCCTCCCGCATTGTTTGAAGGAGAGAATAATCTGGTATCAACACCTAAAATGAAAACCTTATGTATTCCAATTAACATTGGCGGCAATGAAAAGATTGAACTGGATATAGCAACATTAGGTTAAAAATTAAATAGTAAAATGTTGGTGACACAAAGGCTATCGGGCATATTATGAGATTATACATCTATATTACAAACTGAGATATAAGACATTATTTTTGAAGGGACGTATTATAAGATGATAAAAGTTTTTGGAGAGTATTATGAGCGAAACCTTTAGTTTGTCCGAATATATGAATGTATCTATTGAAAAGCTGGTAAAAAACGCAATAAAAGCATCATTGAAAAATCCAAGGGAATCAGCCTTCTTACTGAGCTATTCAATTAAGGCAAAAGCTGCTGCGGCAAAACGAAAACACCACGAAAATGGAAAGATTAATATACCACCTTTTCTGATTGCCAGTATATCAACCACCTGCAACTTGTTTTGCAAGGGTTGCTATGCAAGAGCAAACAAATCCTGTACTGACAAAATTTCAGATAATCAGCTTTCCACTAAAAGGTGGAATGAGATATTTGAGGAAGCCGCCCAGTTAGGTGTTTCATTTATTTTGCTGGCTGGTGGGGAGCCCTTTATGAGAAAGGATGTTATTGAAACGGCAGCCGGTTACAAGAGTATTATATTTCCGGTTTTCACCAACGGTACAATGTTTGACCAAGGATATTTTGAGCTTTTCAATAACAACAGAAATCTTCTGCCCATTCTCAGCATAGAAGGTGATCAGACCCAAACAGACACTAGAAGAGGCAAGGGTACATATGACAAGCTGATCGATAATATGGAGTGTTTAAACAGCAAGGGTATTTTTTATGGAGCATCAGTAACAGTTACAACTCAAAACCTTGATATGGTAACGAATGTGGACTTTGTAGATGATTTGTATAACAAGGGGTGCAAGTTGATATTTTATGTTGAGTATGTGCCTGTAACAAACGCTACCGCTGATCTTGCACCTGAACAAAAAGATAGAGACCTGCTGGATAAGAAGCTTAACATTTTGCGAAATAAATTAAACGATATGATTTTTCTGGCTTTCCCGGGAGACGAAAAAGGAACGGAAGGTTGTCTTGCAGCCGGAAGAGGTTTTTTCCACATTAACGCAAACGGCGGAGCAGAGCCCTGTCCATTTTCTCCATTTTCAGATATTAACCTCGGCGGAAGTAGTCTTCTTCAGGCACTTAAATCACCATTATTTATGAAAATAAGACAGGACGGTAGATTGCTGGGAGAACATAAGGGCGGATGTTTACTTTTTGAAAATGAAGCTTATATAGCCTCCCTGGCTGAGCAGCTCAACACTGCACCCAATCCCTAAGGTTCAGGTTTTCTATTGGCTGATCATAAATACATGTGAAACTCCCCCTGGCCGAGCGACGATCCCGAGCTCGACTAGGGGGAGTTATAGACTTCAAGCTTTTTCGTCATGCAGAAGGATTTTCGCAATATTGATTACATCTTCATCCACCACACTGTAGCAGATTTCAAGTCCGTTACGTTCACCTGTTATAATACCCGCTGACTTGAGCTTCGCTAAATGCTGTGATACTGTAGACTGTGGCAGGCCAAGACATTCCTGAATCTTTGTAACGTTACAGCCGCCTTCCATTAAGCCTTTAATAATACACAGCCTATGCGGATGTGCCATTGCCTTAATTTTGTCGGCCTTTTTTTCATACATTTTTAAATCAATCAATTGGAAAACCTCCTTAGTTACCTTTCATTAAATCCAAAGCAAAATTTTATGTTTACGATTAAATAAACAGACTCATATCAGCTTCTAAATTTCCTTTTTATTTATAAAGAAACGGATCAGCCTGGGTCCAATCCCTCCAAAATTCATTTTAGAAAGCGACAATTTATTTGCTCCTTTAGGCATCATAACACCAAACATTCTGGAAATAAAGTCCTTTTTTACACCTTTACCTTCAGTTTTTCTTAAAATATACAGTTCACAGAAGGAGGCAGTGGCCCTTTCAAGCTCATTGCTGAATCTCCTCCTGCCACTCCCCCGATAATTAATACTTTCATGAGGTCTCCTCAAAAAAATACTATATTATTATATTATGATTTTACGATGTAACATGTGCATTGTCAATCATCTGATTTTTTATAAGTTACTGGAAAGTGACAATCCATAACCCTCGCAGCATATAAAAACAATTATTTAAAATAATGCTTTTATGAATATTAATTTAGGTACGTTAAATAATAAATAAAGCAAATTTTTTACTGTCAGTGAGCAAACGCACTTTTAAATTTATTATCAGAATGGAGCAGATAAATATGCCTACAGATAAAAGAAGTAAAAAGACAAAAGACAAGAAAAAGGACGGAGCTTTTCCGTCAAAGAATATTAAGCATGATCCACAGTCTGAAAGTGCCAGAGCGAAGTTTGGAAAAGAAACCCTTGCAGAAGAATGAGGGGACGGGAGAAAAACTCCTGTCCTTTTATTTAAAATAGATGTTAAATAATTAACAAAAGGGGTATATATATATTGAAAGTCATTAACATTATTATAGGAGGTACTTAGAATATGAAGAATTTGTTTGATCTTAGTGGCAGAGTAGCGGTTGTAACAGGTGCATCCTCTGGATTGGGTGTTCAAATGGCAAAAGCATTAGCCCATCAGGGCGCAGATATAGCAATTCTGGCAAGACGTAAGGAAAAATTGGACAAGGTTGCAGAAGAAATAAGGAGTATTGGAGTCAAGTGTATTCCGGTACAGTGTGATGTAACAGACACAGCGTCGGTAGTATCAGCAGCCTCAGCTGTTAAAGCGGAATTCGGAAAAGTTGATATACTGGTAAATAATGCAGGTTCAGGCGGAGTAGGCCCGGCAGAGGAAATGACTGATGATGATTGGAGTCATACAATTAAGGTTGATTTAGACGGCGTATTTAAGGTTGCAAGAGAATTTGGGAAACTGATGATTGAAAATAAATACGGGCGAATTATAAATATTTCTTCAATGTATGGTATAGTGGGAAACATGGCATTGCCGACAGCTGCTTATCATGCAGCAAAAGGCGGAGTTAATAATCTTACAAGAGCACTTGCTGCTGAGTGGGCTAAGCATAACATAACTGTCAACTCCTTGTGCCCGGGTTACTTTGCTACTGAATTAACTGAGGAGTCTATAAATACCGAATTCTTTACAAATTATATGAAATCAACTGTCCCAGTTGGCAGATATGGTGCAGAGGGAGAACTGGATTCTACAGTTGTTTATCTTGCGTCGGATTATTCATCCTATGTAACCGGAGTAATTCTCCCTGTGGATGGTGGCTATACTTGTGTATAAATGTGATGACAGCTTCAATATTACAAAAAAGGTTTCTGCCAATTGAGCAGAAACCTTTTTTTAGTAATAGCTATTCCACTATACATCAAAATCTATTAAACTTATATTAACTAATGTATGTTTTAACAACAACTGGCAGATTTTGAGGTGTAGAGTGAAAAAATTCCTATCAGGGTTACTTAAAAGACCGGCATATATCATTTTTATCAGCGTTATTATAGCAACTTTTTGCTTTTTGTTTATAATATGGGAACCGTCTATCATAACTATAGCTCCCGCAACCGGATCTACACATACAGATTCAAGTTCGTCTGCTCAAACTGCAGCTTCTTCAGGGCCGGTAACGATTGACAAGGCAGAAACCGGCAGTTCAAACCATAACGGCGCATTACCTGCACCTTTTCTGCTTTCCACAGCTGATGTTTCAAGTCAAGGAAAAAATATGACATTGAAGCTTCTGCTTACAGATGTCAGGCATATAACAAATGCTGACCCTGGGCCTTATGGAGAAAATTACTATGAAGGTCAATTAACTGCAGAGGTATATGATGAATATAACAAGTTGGTTTCTAACACAAAGCTCAATGAATTTTTTTCAGAGAACGAGACTGCTATATTCAGAGAAAAGTTCGATCTAAAGGTTGAGGACTATAATGGTGACGGGCTTGCAGATTTTACCGTAGGGCAATATGCTGGCAGCAATTTCAATACCTTTTTGCTTTTTACAATTTCGGACAAGGGAACAGTAAGCCTTCTGCCAATCCAGGGAGGTCCCCAAGAAATATTATGCTCTGACTTTGAAGGGTATTATTCCACAAAGTTCGTAAAAATAGGTAAAAAGGGTTTCAAGTTTTCAATTTATGATATGGATAAAGGTAAATATGTTGAAAAGACTTATCTATGGATTGACGGGGAATTCGTTCGGGTGGCACCAAACAGTATAACAGGTGAGGACAGATACGATATAAGCAAAGTAGTAAAGAGAAAAAGAATTGTTTTGAAAGATGGCAGTGCTGTAAGCAATATAGACCTTATTAATAACCTTGACATTACAGAGGATACAATAAAATACGTTTACTATGATAAGCCCGAGAATATAAAGATTGCAAATATATATGAGGGAAGTTTCACTTCTGCGGGAAAACAAGAGCTTTTGATTATTTTTAAGCTTAAAGGTCTGCCCCATGCAGCTGGTTTGGATTATTCGGTGGCTGCAATATACCAAAAGGGAACTGTTGATCGGATATCCCAGCAAGCTTTTATTACTGATGAAGCGCAATTCAGGTTGCTTACTGACAGTAACCGGAAGAAGTATCTGCTTTATTCCGGTACGACTACCTATCAGGGCCATAGTACCTGCACACTGCAGCTTATGGATTTATCAAAGAATTGGAAACAGCAGCTGAATGAGGATAATGGATTTTTTTCCGGCCAGTACAGATTTGATCTAATGGCTGATGATATTGTTAAAGTAACCGAACCAATTTTCACTGAAAATGATGTGGTTGGATGGAAGAAAAAATGCTATCTTGTATGGGATTCAAAAACTGCCGAAATGGTTCCATACATTCCGATTTCATATAAGAACAATAAGGGACAGCCATACTTTAATGCCGATTCCTTATCTCCGGACGGCAGATATGCTGTTATTTCTCACGAATGGGGCTTGGATGGAGGCTCATATATTCTTATTTATGATGTTATTAAAAATAAATTAATCGGCAAGTATGATATTCTTGCTCAGGAGTTTGGCTTTAACTGGTCTCCTGATAGTAAAAAGCTGAGCATAACAAAGTTGGCAAGGATATGGATAGATACTTGTGTTATTAATTTAGATAAGAAATCTGTCACAAGCCTTTCAGATGATGACATGGCGGGGTTTGAACAATTCGGAAAGCTTGGAGTGGTTTTCAACTACAGCCTTAGAACGTATAGACCGGACCCTTACATACAGTTCTGTGAGTGGTCACCGGACAGTGGGAAAATTCTGATGTTTTATCAATGGACAGATGATAAGGATAACAGGCAAAGCGGTAATTTTGTTTATGATGTAACTAGCAAAGCAGTTTCTAGAATCACTCAGAATAATCCTGACCCGGGAGGTGGCAACATAGAACCTGTAAAGCCGAAGGATTTTGAGTGGTAAAACCGGCTTGAGCGGGTAACGGACTCAACGTTAAAATAAAAAGGGATAGATATTATGAGCGAAAAAGTAATACTTGTAACAGGTGCAAATTCCGGAATGGGAAAGGCTACCGCAGCCAAGCTGGCTGATACCGGCGCAAGGGTAATCATGCTTTGCAGGGATATGGCCAGAGGTGAGGCGGCCTTGAGGGAGGTATCAGAGCAGAACTCTGCAAGAAAGCTTGAACTGATGTTGTGCGACCTTGGGGATATGAGAGATATTAGGCGTTTTACAGATGAGTTCAAAGAAAGATACGGCCGCCTGGACATTCTCGTCAACAATGCAGGAGTAATCACATTGGACAGACGAGAGACCAAGGACGGCTTTGAGCTTCAGTTTGGTGTAAACCACCTGGGTCATTTTCTACTTACCCTACGTCTAATAGATATAATGCCTGAGCATTCAGGGGCAAGGATAGTGGTTGTGGGCTCGGGAGCACACAAGGCGGGAAGAATTCATTTTAACGATATCAATTTGAAAAAAGGCTACAACGTAGTTTCTGCCTATGGTCAGGCTAAGCTTGCCAATCTGCTGTTTACCAGAGAACTTGCAAAAAGGTTGGACGGAAAAGGTATTACTGTCAATTGTGCTCACCCGGGGGCAGTTGCAACCTCGATGGGAGTTGACAGAAAAACCGGTTTCGGTAAAACAATTACCGGACTGCTAAAGCCCCTTTTTCAGACTCCTGAGCTGGGGTCCCGCACAGCACTCTATTTGGCGCTGGACCCGGCCGTAAGGGATATTACCGGAGAATATTTTTATAAATGTAAAAGGGCCAAGTCCTCAAAAGCTTCAAAGAATGAGGAGCTGGCCCGGAAATTATTTGAATTAAGTGAAAAGCTGACGGATGAACATATCTAGCGCAATTTTAGAATACTTTGAACAGTCCCGCAACAACAACTATCACTGCAAAAATCATTCTATAGTACGCAAACCCCTTCATAGGCTTCTTTTTAAGGTAAGCTATAAACTTGCTGATAACAGCGACTGCAACTATAAAGGATACTATAAAGCCTACTATAAGTGCGGTTATCTCTGTACCTGTTAGTAAATTAAAATCTCCCAGCTTTATTATTTGTAAAAAGCTCATTCCGAACATAACAGGTATTGCCAGAAAAAAAGAGAATTCTGCGGCAACCACTGTTGATAGTCCTGAAACCCAGCCTCCGATAATTGTTGAGGCTGAACGTGACATACCTGGGATTATAGCCAAACATTGAAAGGCACCTATAATTAATGCCTGCTTTGGTGTGACGCTAAGCTTCTGTTTAGTAATATTATTGTTACGGAACCTGTTTTCTGCATATATCATCCATATTGCTCCCAGAAACAGAGTTATGGCTACAGTTAAATAGTTGAATAGATATGTATCTGCAATATCACCCAGCAACAATTTAACAGCCACTCCCGGAATACATGCCAAAGCAATCATAAGCCAGAATTTAAAGCCTGATTTTTCATAGCCTACCTTTGAAGGAAAGAAATTAATCAGTGTCTCCTTAATCTTTTGCCAGTAAAGAAGCACTACGGCCAATATAGCGCCAAGCTGGATTACATAAGTATACATTTCAATATAATTGGAATTTGGACTTTCGAAATGTAAAAGGTTTTGAAAAATAATAAGATGCCCGGTTGATGATACAGGCAGAAACTCGGTAATTCCTTCAACAATGCCCAGTATAATTGATTTCAGTACGAAAAGTAAAAAATCCATTTTGTCCTCCATGTTCCAATATAATTCTCTTTGGTTTTCAATATATAATCTATATAGATCTATATGTATAAATCTTTATGCGAAAATACGTTGAAGTTATTCAAAAACTTTATGTCCTATCTATTAGGGTACAGAACGCCGGGCTTTAAGTCAAGTTACAAAAAAGTAATTTCCAAAGCTTCACTTTAGCTTTCCCTTTACGGTCCCCTTTCTTTTCCCTTATCCGGTTCAAAAAGTTTACGGACTATTTTGCTGGTTTGTCTGATTAAATTTGGGTACAAATGATATAGACACAAAACCTTACTAAATGTACAATATCTTTTAGCGCAACCTTGATTGCCTGAAGATCTTTACTTAATTGCGTAGAGTTACGCAGACAGGAGGAAAGTGTGAGATTAAGAAGAAAACCTTGGGCTAGGCCTGAATTGGCAGCATGTCCTTTTTATATTGACAAGCCGCCCGATATGAAAGGGAAGTGGCAGGAGCTTTTCGGTAACGGTAATCCAATGCAGCTTGAGCTTGGGTGCGGGAAGGGCGGATTTATTTCCAAAGTCGCCGCTGCCAACCAACAAATAAACTATATTGCAGTTGATATAAAAAGTGAGGTGCTTGCACTTGCCAAGCGCAAGATTGAAGCAGAATTTGCTAATGTCGGATTAAGTGAAATTAAAAATGTTAAGCTGATGTCTCAAAATATAGAGCAGATAGATAATATGCTGGCTCCAACAGATAATATAGAAAAAATATATATAAACTTCTGCAATCCCTGGCCAAAGTCCCCATATAAAAAGAAAAGACTGACCCACGGAAAACAGCTGATTAAATATAAAACTTTCCTGAAACCGGCTGCTGAAATATGGTTCAAGACTGATAATGATGAGCTTTTCAGGGAATCGGTTAAATATTTTGAAGAAAATGGGTTCATAATAAAGTATGCAACAGAAGATTTACATTCCAGCGGATTTACTGATAGCGTACCTACCGAACACGAAATAATGTTTTCCCAAGATGGAATAAAAATTAAGTTTCTGATAGCAGTTTTAGCAGGTTAATTAAAATATAAAATTAAGGGACTGTGAATATGGAATTTTACCAACAAATATCTAAATATTATGATTATATCTTTCCTACAGGCGAGGAACAGGTGAAATTTTTAAAAGAAGTTGCAGGTAATCCGCCAAAGTCTTTATTAGACATAGCTTGCGGCACAGGAGGCTATTCTTTTGCCCTTTCGGAGCAGGGATATAACGTTACAGCTGTAGACCGTGATGCAGGTATGATTAGACAACTTGCAGAAAAAATTAAGCCTTCTGAAACAACTCTTAAATACCTGGAAGCCGATATGCTGCAATTGAACCAAAAACTTACGGATAAGTTTCATATTGCCTTTTGTATTGGCAATTCGCTGGTGCACCTTGAGAGTATCCAGCAAATAAAAGAATTTTTAATCAGTGTTAAAAAGGTATTGGAGAACGACGGTAGTCTGGTACTTCAGATTATTAATTTTGACAGAATAATATTAAGAGAGATAAAGAGTCTGCCTACAATAGAAAATGAAACTGCCGGGCTTTCTTTCGAAAGAAACTATGAGTATAATAAAACTAGTAACAGAATTGCTTTTAAAACAAAACTGACTGTAGAAGGTAAAAGTTTTGACAATGAGGTGACTCTATACCCTTTGCGGCAGGACGAACTTACTGAAGCATTAAACGAAGCCGGGTTTAAAAAATTAAAGCTCTTTGGAGATTTTAACGGTAATGAATTCGACAAATATAATTCATACATGTTGGTTTTATGGGCAAGATAGAAAATTCTATATTCATACATCGATAAATTGCAACGCAGTTGTGTTATTACTGTTTATGTACGCACAATAGCGTAGATGAGGGATTAATATGAGCAGAATAGGACAGGAAATTAGCAAATTAAGATTACAAAAGGGCTTGTCACCGAAACAGCTTGCAAGGACACTGGGGGTGGCTGAAAGTTATATACTTGATATTGAATCCGGTAAAAAGATAATTAGTGACGATATGATAGGAAGAGTATCGAAGGCTCTTGATTTTGAGTTGGGACCCATAGGTTTATTTGCATCGGAGGACAGACAGCAGGATAGTGATTCTGGAATAGGGATAAAATATGCACATCAGTCTTCGATGCATACAACGGCTGCAGCTAAGTCAAAGCAGTTTCAAAGTAATCCGCAGAATCAGGCTCAAAATAAGCCGGTACAGGAGGTATGGGATGATGCCTTTGGAAATATATTAAAAACTGTACCCGTGTATGATTACAAAATGGACAGGTTAATTGACAAAAAGCTTCTGCCTATCGAAAAGAACAAGGTGGAGGGTTTCCAGAAAGAAAAAGTTTTTTATCTTGATATTGAAGATACCGATATGAGCGGCTTCCGTATTTTTAAAGGTGATAGGGCTCTGGCCGTATTAACCGGTGAGATTGATAATGACGGCATATTCTTTATCGAATATAAAGGCACCAGAGCAGTAAGACAGGTAAAGAAGCTTCAGGCTGACAAACTTCTGCTGGTAAGTAACAGAGGAAACCTTATTACAGAGACCATGAGTTTAAAGGAAATAAAAGTCATTGCAAGACTTGTCAAGCTGGAAATATCCTTATAAAACAAATATGTATAGCTTTAAGAAGGAGTACATATGCAAAAGCTAGTCAAATCACGCTCCAGAACAATTGGGCTGCCACCCGGGTCGCTCATTCATATAGGAGATAAAAAACGTGAAAGCACCTTAATGACGCTTATAGATTATACGGAGGAAAGCTTTGAACAAAATCAGATCAGTTTAAAAGAACTTGAATCTCTTCAAACAACGGAAACTGGTATACGCTGGCTGAATGTTGAAGGCCTTAGTGATATTAATGTGCTCGAGACAGTAGGAAGAGTATTTAATCTGCATCCACTGATACTGGAGGACATTTTAAATACCGACCAAAGGCCTAAGATAGATGTCAATGATGATTATATCTTTCTTACGGCTAAAATGTTATTTTATGATAAAGCTATCGGTGAATTTGATATTGAACAGGTGAGTTTTATTCTGGGTAAAAACTATGTGGTTTCAATAAGCGAAAAGGATACCGATGTTTTTGAACCTGTTATTAAGAGGCTGCAGCAGGGTATGAGCCGTTTCAGAAAACTGGGAGCTGATTACCTGGCGTATAGCCTTCTGGATGTAGTTGTTGATAACTATTTTACTGTAATTGAGGGATTTGGCGACAAGGTTGAAGTAGTGGAAGACGAAATGGTTGTCCGGACCAGTCGGCAAACTCTGAGGACCATTCACAAGCTGAAGCGACAAATATTATTTCTTCACAAGGCCGTTTGGCCTCTGAGGGAAGTACTATCCTTTCTGGAACGAGGAGAAAGCTTGCTTGTACAGGATTCAACCGAGATATACATCCGGGATTTATACGATCACGTAATACAGGTTATGGATACCACCGAGACGCTGCGGGACATTCTTTCAAGCATGCTGGATGTCTATCTGTCCAGCAGCAGTAATAGAATGAACGAGATAATGAAGGTACTGACAATAATATCTACTGTGTTTATGCCTCTTTCCTTTATAGTGGGTGTTTACGGAATGAACCTCAAAAATATGCCTGAACTAAACTGGCCTTGGATGTATCCGTTTTTATGGCTATGTATGATTTGCATATCAGTTTCCATGCTAATATTCTTCAAGAGAAAGAAGTGGTGGTAATAGATTCAGTATAAGAAAATTACCACTTATGATAATAGACGCCTAAAGGTTAGACTTTGGTGCTAATAATTAATGTTATAGGGGATTTATAAGTCGGGTGACCGGCTTTTTTTATACCCTGAACTAAATTACAAAATTGTAATTTTAAAATTCACGCCTTTGTAATTTTATATCCGTATAATCAGTTATAAAGCGTAAGCTAATTGATATTTGGAGGAGAAAGAATGGAAGTATTAAGAATTGAAAATCTCACAAAAAAATATGGAAAAGGTCACAATGAAGTTATTGCTGTTGATAATATAAGTTTTTCAGTTAATAAGGGCGAATTTGTTGCAATTGTGGGACCCAGCGGCTCAGGTAAAAGTACTTTACTGCATTTACTGGGTGGAGTTGATAAACCGACTTCCGGAAAAGTTTTTATTGATGATTTGGATATTTATAGCCTTAAGGAAAAGGATTTATCCATTTTAAGAAGGAGAAAGGTTGGTTTTGTTTTTCAGGCCTATAATTTGATTCCGGTCTTATCAGCTGAAGAGAATATACTGATGCCGTTGCTTTTAGACAATAGAAAGGAAGATAAGCAGTATATAGATGAACTTCTGAATATATTAAATCTGGAAGAAAGAAGAAGACACCTTCCCTCTGAACTTTCGGGCGGCCAGCAGCAACGTGTTTCCATCGGAAGGGCTCTTGCAAATAAGCCCTCAATTATTCTAGCAGATGAACCTACCGGGAACCTTGACACCAAAAACTCAAGAGAAGTGTTGGAATTATTGAAGTATTCAGCAAAGAAGTACAACCAAACCCTTATTCTTATTTCTCACGATATGAACATTGCTAGTACTGCTGACAGGGTAATCAGCATAATTGACGGAAAGATATCGGCTGATGAGGTGATAAGAAAATGAGAAATTATTCAACTCTGACAGTGAGATATCTAAAAAAGCATATGGGAAGGACCTTACTTGCGCTGATTGGAATAGCAGTTGCCATATCAATGTTTACCTGTATAGGCAGTATATACTACAGCGGAATTAATAATGAGATTGAGAGTGCAAAAAAGGAGACCGGGAATTTTGAAGTTTCGTTTTATGATGCAGACAGGGAACAGGTAAAGGTATTGGCTGCAAATGCTGAAATAAAAAACGGAGGTATAGTTAAAGATGAGGGTATTTTTCTTATAAGTAACACCCTTTTGACCGAGTCACTTAGAAAATTCACCATTAAAGCATACGATACGGCTGCCTTCAAGGATATATTCAAAATCAGACTTATTGAAGGAAGATTACCTGAAAACAGTTCTGAAATACTAGTAGATAAAAAATTTTCAGCTATACTCAAGAATAAAAAAATCAATAATAAACTTGATGGAGAGATAACAACCAAGGAAGGCATTACGTCTAAAACTCAATACAACATTGTAGGCTCCTATGAAAGTGCAGAAATAACCAACACTGCTTTAACCTATTTGGATATAGAGACGTCACCGAATACTAAAGCTTATACTTATTTTGCCAACATGAAAACTGAAAAAGGCAGACCTGAACTGGCTACGAAAATAGCGAAACAAAACCAGGTGAAGGTGAACGGAAATACAAAGCTTCTGTATTTATTGGGTGATGGCCCTGATAAGAAAAAAAACAATCAGATGGCAGTAGTTTTCGGAACAATTGCGGCTTTCGTAGTTGTATGTACCACAGTAGTGATTTATAATGCTTTTAACATATCTGTTATGGAGAGAATTAAGCATTTCGGGATACTTAGAAGTATTGGGGCGACCAAGGCTCAGATCAGAAAACTTGTTTTTAAGGAAGCGTTTATAATGAGTATCATAGCTATTCCAACAGGTATTGCAGTGGGCTTTGCCGGAGTTATGATAACATTTAATGTTCTGACGGATGGATTTCTGAGCACCTTCAAAATAGGCTTCTATCCCCAGGTAATTGTAGTAGCCACTGTTCTTGGGCTTGTAACCGTATTTGTGTCAGCTTTCTTCCCTGCAAGAACAGCCTCGAAAGTTTCACCCATAGACGCAATCAGAGGAACCATGATAGTCAAGGGAGACAAGTTGAAAAGGAGAGGTGGAAGGCTAGCTGGATTATTTTTCAGATTTGAAGGTCAGGTAGCATATAAAAATATCAAGAGAAGCAGGAAAAGATTCTATATAACCTGTTTATCATTAATAATATCTTTAATAACCTTTGTGTTTTTCTCCAATTTTATCGATATTCTTTTTGAAAGCAATAAAATTGCAAATGGAATGATTAAGGTTGGGGCAATCTTTTCTAAGCAGCAGGAAGCCGGAACTCCTTATCTAAGCGAGAATTTGAGTCGTCAGATAAAAAGTTCTGAAGGGGTCACAGAGGTTTTTAATTTAAATTTTAATACAGTTCCATTGCCCCTTGATAAAAACAAGTTGAACGAGAAGTTTGTGCCTTCCTTAAAGCTCAACAAAATCGAAGAGTTTAAAGACAAATATATTATTGGAGGTGCACAGCTTATAGGCTATGATCAAAAGACTCTTGAACTGTTAAATAAACAAAATAACAGCAAAATAAATTATGGAGAGTTTAATGATGAGAATGGTGTAATTATCGTAAATAAGGCAGGAGGTTTTGACAAAAACAAGAACCGGTTTTATGACTCTTTTACCACTTACAAAACGGGTGATGAGATCACTCTTCCGGTCTTAAACCAGAAATTTGTTGATAGCCCCGATATCAAGCAGCTTAAAGAAATTGCAAGGACAGGAAAAACAATGACTTTTAAGGTTGTTGGAGTTGTCGATTATGAAGTTATCAGTGGTTCTGTACTATACGACGGTTTTGGATTGATTATGACAAATGAAAATTACACTGAATTAACGACAATTAAGGGACTTTCAGTAATAGCAGCAAACTTTATTTCTCCTGACCTGGCAAATAAAAACTTTGAAAAATTTAATATTCTCGCTGATGAGAATAAAGCCACATATCTGGATATACAAAGTGAAATGAAAAAAGTTGATTCTTTGTCAAATCAAATGATGGTATTGGTATATGGCTTCATAGGCTTAATAGTTGTTATATCTACTGTGAATATAGTAAATACTGTAACAATAAATCTTTTGGTGAAGAAAAGAGAATATGCTACTTTTAAAGCTATAGGAATGACAAAGCGGCAATTTCAGAAGCTGGTTCTGCTGGAAGGAGCGTTGTTTGGCATTATTGCCTGTATAGCAGGCTTACCCTTATCCCACTTTTTGACTTATGTTATACTTAAAAATAACCCTGTAGGTGGTATTGGTTTTAGCTTTGCAGTATGGCCTTATTTAAGTGGGGGAGTGGGTATAATACTTATTACGTTACTTGCAGCAGTCATACCGCTAAGAAAACTAAATGATATGAATATTGTCGAAGCATTAAGAATTGAAGAATAAGTAATGAATTATAAGGGTTGCTGTTAAAAGCAACCCTTATTTAATGGAGCCAAATCTGATAAAATAATGTAAAGCAATGGTTGAACTGCTTAATCGTGTAAACATTGTTTACGTAGATGGAGGTTAAAAATGAATATTTTACTTGTTGAAGATGACGGGCCTCTTGCAATGGGTATAGAATATGCTTTAAGAAAAAGTGGATTTTCAGTTCAGATAGCAAAATCAATAAAGGAAGCTAATGAGCTTTTTAATTCATCAATTCAGTTGCTTTTGCTGGATGTAAGCTTGCCTGACGGGAATGGGTATGACTTTTGCAAAAGTATCAGAGCAAAGAATAATGTACCAATTATATTTATGACGGCTCTTGATGATGAAGCTAACGTAGTTTTTGGCTTGGATATCGGAGGGGACGATTATATATCAAAACCCATTAGAATAAGTGAATTGGTTTCAAGGATAAACGCACTTATGAGACGGCAAAACAAAACCGTAGACAGCGATTCCAGGTGTCTTGTAAGCGGCAGCGTGCAAGTTGAACCGTTAAAATGCAAAGTCACAGTAAGAGGAACAGATGTAAACCTTACAGCTGCTGAATACAAACTTCTGCTGCTTTTAATTGAAAACAGGGACAAGGTTCTGAATCGTAGTACAATTATTGAGCAATTATGGGATATTGATGGCAATTTTGTAGATTATAATACCCTGAATGTATACGTAAAAAGGCTAAGAGAAAAAATTGAGACTGAGCAGGAAAAGCACATTGAAACAATAAGGGGTCTTGGGTATGTCTGGAGGGATAACTTTTCAGCTTAATTAACCTGAAGGAGGAAAGGAATGAGCATTTTAAAAAATAATGAGGTAAAAATGTCCTTAGGTATTCTTACTGTGTTGCTAATGGCTTTTAGCGCTGTATTTATATTCATGCTTCAGAGTTATACCGGAAATATCAATCAGGAACTGATAAAACAGAATATTGCCGTAATTGGTGCAGTTGTAAAAACTTACCCCGAGGCTGAAACTGAAATAGTCAAAAACTTTACAGGAAATTATGCGGGAGATTATAAACTTGGCAGAAGCATAATGAAAAAATATAGTTATGACGAAAACCTTAACGTTGAAAAAAACGGTTTTGTATTCAAGGAACTTCGAAATACTAAAATTAAATTTTACGCTCTGGTTTTTGGTTTGGCAGCTGTTTTGATTTCATTGTACTTAATGAGTTTCAACAGAATATATTCCGGAATCAGGAAAATCAGCCAAGGAGCTGAGGCTGTAATAGAAGGTAATTTCCGTCCCATCCCGGGAGATACCCAGGAAGGTGATATGGGGTTTCTAGTAAGCCAGTTTAATACCATGACGGAAAGATTAAGTGAAAATGTCGAGGCACTTAAAGAGGAGAAGTTTTTTCTTAAAAGACTTATTACTGATATTTCACACCAGCTTAAAACTCCCCTTGCCTCGCTTATAATGTTTAATGATATTTTGAAAACTGATAGTACAATATCGGAACTTGAACGTAAAACCTTTGTTAATGAAAGCAAAAACCAGCTGGACAGAATGGAATGGCTCATAAAAAACATGTTAAAAATGGCGAAACTTGAAGCTGGTGTAGTTGAATTTAATCAGGAACCTTTGCCCATTATAAATACGATAAAAACAAGCATAAACGGATTGAGTTTTATTGCAGAAGAAAAAAATATTTTAATTGACACACGCGGTGATGAAAATGTTATTGTAAAGCATGACAGAAGGTGGACTGCCGAGGCGTTTTCAAATATTATAAAAAACTGTATTGAACATAGTAGACCAGGGGGGTTAATCCAAATCCGCTGGGAGGAAAACAGTGTATTTGTTCAGGTTGAAATTAAAGACAATGGAGTAGGGATACCCAAGGAGGAGCTTCCAAAAATTTTTGACAGGTTTTACAAGGGTCCTGATAGCAGTAACCCCACAAACATAGGAATTGGCTTGTACATTACAAAGACAGTAATTGAAGGTCAGGGTGGTTCGATATATGCGTATAGTGAACCCTCAATGGGGACAAGGTTTATTATAAGATTAATAAAAATTTGTGATTAAAGGTCGTATTTAAAAAAAATGTTTGTAAAAATATTAGTTTATAGTAAAATAATGTTATGAATTTGTAAACACGTGTTGCAGCAATCAGGTAAGGGGTTTGACGGTTTTGATAACCTTGGACCGATAATATTTTTAAGGGGGTTGTTTTATGCAGAAGGCATATATTTACCTATATGGTATGACGCTGGTTAGTACCATGCATTTATTAACAAATGATTTTCCTCAGGCCGATGCCTATTCAGAAATAAAGGAGAGCTATGTGCTGCCCGGAGGGGAAACCGGGAGCTGTGCAGTTGTTTTATCCTCTCTTGGCTGTGAAGTTAAGCTGGACGGTAATTATCAGGGTCGTAAAACAATGGAGGTATTACAAAAGTATCTTGTGGACCGATACGGAGTCGATATGACAAGAACTTACAACGATCCTGATTTCGATGGAGTCCAGGATATGGTTGTAATAGGAGGGAATACACGAAACTGCTTTGGAACCTTTGGTGCGTATTTTGATGACTCTGTAAAACGATGGAATACACCTATTAAAGAAGATATTGAAAACTCTTCTGTGGTGGGGCTTGATCCTTTCTTTATGGAACAGTCGGAGCTTGTGGCAGAATACTGCAAAGAGTCGGGAAAAAAGTATGTTACTA
This sequence comes from Bacillota bacterium, assembly GCA_023460955.1. Lineage (GTDB taxonomy): Bacteria > Bacillota > Clostridia > Acetivibrionales > DSM-1351 > Ruminiclostridium. The sequence goes on from JAEWOH010000018.1 coordinate 131,636, forward strand.
TAGACTGTAAGCCCGAAACCATAATACATAAGTATTCTGAGGTTAACGTAATATCAAACGAGTTCATTGAAAATAATTACCCTGGCTGTGATATTAATCAACTATTCAGAACATATACGGATAATACTGACGGGCTTGTAATATTTACTTTTGGCGCAAGAGAAATATTATACGGCAGAAAGAATCAGCCCATTAAGAGCTTTAAGCCTTATAAGGTACAGGTTGAAAGCACACTAGGGGCAGGGGACTCTTTTAAAGCCGGAGCAGTTTACGGAATATATAAAGAAATGGCTGATGACGAAATTGTAAAATTTGCTGCAGCAACAGCAGCCACCGTTTGCAGCAGCTTTCCTTTAGCTTTAAATCCACCTTCTTTAAAAAAAATATATGAGTTGATAAACGGATAGCACTAAATGAGAGTTTAAGGTAGGGGGTTTTTAGTATATAATAGAGTTAGATAATGAAAAGCTTCCAGTCATTATGGAATGGGTAGATTTTAACACCTGAGCTTTTATTATTTAATTCTATTTACAGGAGGCAGTTTTTTTGTTTAGTAAAAGTAAGTCTTTAAGACGAACCATAGCACTGTTTTTGTTTTGCTGCAGTATTTTAAGTACAATTGCTCTATCGGGCTGCTCTTATAATGAAAAAAGTAAAAAAAGGGACAGCACTTTTACAATAGTAACTTCCTTTTACCCAATATACGTATTTACAAAAAATATCGTCGGTGATATTTCAGGAGTAGAGTTAATCAACATGACTGAGCCCCAGACCGGGTGTCTTCACGACTATCAGCTCATCCCGGCAGATCTGAAAGTTCTTGATAAAGCAGATGCTTTTGTAATAAATGGAGCAGGTATGGAAGCCTTTATGGATAAAGTTATAAAGCAGCAGCCGGAATTAAACATTATTGAAGCTGCCAAGGGGATTGAGCTGTTAAAGGATAATAACGGCGAAGAAAATGCACATGTATGGGTAAGCATTACAGGAGCAATTCAGGAGGTTAAGAATATAGCTGAAGGCCTGGCGGCTTCTGATCCCAATAATGCTGTTGCCTACAAGTCCAATGCCGATAAATATGTTAAGGAGTTGGAGACTCAAAGAGACAAAATGCATCAGCAACTGGACGGCTTCAAGAAAAAGGATGTTGTTACCTTCCATGAAGCTTTTCCGTACTTTGCAAAGGAGTTCGGACTCAACATTGTTTCGGTGGTTGAAAGAGAGCCTGGAACTGAGCCCAGTGCCGGTGAACTGGCAAATTTGATAGATACTATTAAAGCGGACAAGATTAAAGTGCTTTTTGCCGAACCGCAGTATTCACAAAAGGCAGCTGAAGCTATTTCAAAGGAAACAGGAGCTAAGGTTTATTTGCTGGATCCTGTTGTTACAGGGGAAAAGAATGCTCCGGCTGACAGCTATATAAAGACAATGGATGAAAACCTGAAGGTATTGGTGGAAGCATTTAAGCAGAATCAGTAGTACACCGGCGAAACTATTTGCCGGTATTGGCCTGACAGAGACAATGTTGTTTGACAAGGTGACCTGCGGCAGTGTAGCCTTGGTAACTGGGGGATTAGATGTGTATAATGTTAATATACTTGTGGTAGAGGATGATAATGAGATAAACAGACTGATTGCAGACAGCCTGAAAAAAGAGGGCTATTTCGTAAGAAGTTGTTATGACGGAGACGAGGCTCTCAGCACTCTCAAACAGGAACAATATCAGTTGGTTATTTTGGATATAATGCTTCCTAAGGTAGACGGATATGAGGTATTACGAAAAGTTCGGGAGAAGGGGAACACGCCTGTAATTATTTTGTCGGCTAAAAACCAGGAGACTGATAAAATAATAGGTTTAGGGCTTGGCGCAGATGACTATCTTACCAAGCCCTTCGGCGTTGGAGAGCTAATGGCAAGAGTCAAGGCTCAGCTTAGAAGGTATATACACTATTCTTCAGAAAACAAAAAAGGGTTGGAAATAGTCAGGCATTTGGATATAGAACTTGATCCCGGAACATATGAAGTCAAAATTGGCGGAACATACATAGCATTAACTGCCAAAGAATTTGAAATATTAAAATTATTTTTAAGCCACCCCAAAAAGGTTTTCACCAAAAATCAGATTTTCAGGACCATTTGGGGGGGAGATTTTCTAAAGGACGAAAATACGGTAATGGTTCATATACGCCGGCTGAGGGAGAAGATTGAGAAAGATCCTTCTGACCCTAAGTATATCCAGACAGTTTGGGGGATTGGGTACAAACTTGCGGAGGAATTGCCTGAACTTTAATTCAGGTAAACAATTATGTATAATTTAATTCTTAAATGCTTATTGGCTATTTCAATCATCTTAAATGTATATCTTATTTATAAGTTTTTAATCCTTAATAACAGGTTGGCACTGATTACGGATATATTGACAGAAATTCGCAGTTCCGGCTTTGTCAGAAGAATTCATATGGGAAATAGCTCAAGAGCTTTAAGAGAGCTAAGTTCTCATCTCAACTACCTGATGGATAAATTTCAAAATATAATTGAGCAAAAGCAAAAACTTGAATTAGCCCATAAAAAACTTATCTCTAATATTTCACATGATATTCGTACTCCATTGACTTCGATGCTGGGATTTGTCGAGGTGCTTCAAAAAAACGATAATATCGATTTAACTGAACAGAAAGAGTATTTACATATTATAAATTCAAAGGGTCAATCTTTATATAATTTGATACAGGATTTCTTTGAACTTTCAAGACTTGAAGCGGAAGATGTGGAGATAAAGCTTGAAAAAGTTGATCTTGTAGAAATTCTTGCCGACACGATTGCTTCTTTTTATGAAAAGTTTAACAGTGCGGAAATAACCCCTGAAATCAGTTTTCCTACTGAACATATTTTTGTGTGGGGGCATGTTCCCAGTATTGAAAGAATACTGAATAACCTTCTGTCGAATGCCTTAAAGTATGGTACGGATGGAGGAGCCATCGGGATTTCGCTTACTGAAGAAAAGGATAAGGCAGTGGTGTCAGTATGGGATAATGGCAGGGGAATACCGGAAGGTGATCTGCCTTTTGTATTTAACAGGCTTTATACCGTAGAAAATTCGAGAAATGATAAGCTTCGAGGCTCAGGCTTGGGCCTGGCGATAGTGAAACAACTGGTGGAAAAACAAAATGGAAGTGTTACTGTAATAAGTAATGCGGGCAAAACAGTATTTTCCTTCAGTTTGATAAAAAATTAAATCCATCTGTTATGCATACATAACCCTTCATTAAGAGATTTCCGTAAGGAATTTGTAAGGAATTTTTTAATACAGTGTAAGCTTATTGCTTTATTATAAAAGTATAATAATACTTGAGGGGTGAAAACATTGTATAGAGCAATATCTTCAGAGTTCCTAAAGCTTCGGAGGTCCAAACTTCTACTGCTGGTGATTATATCAGCTATCCTTCCATCCATGGTAAAATTCATTCAATATTTATCGGTAAAAGATAACAGTAATCAAACCTGGGAGACATTTTTAACTTCAGGTAAAGAAATACTGGTAATGAGTATATTGATTACAGTTATGTTAGCTTCAGGCTTCATATTTACTATGGAGTATCACTTTAAAACGATATCCTACATACTTACTTCCGGTATATCAAAGACCAACATTTATATATCAAAAATGGTTTCAGCATTATTGATGATATTATTACTACTGAGTGTATCCTGCTTATCTGAACTTGTATTTGGCTCTGTTTTGTTCGGAGCTGACATACCCGGCGAATTAATCATAAGATTTTTTAAAGTAGCCTTATGGTATCTGGTATCATACTTTCTTTTATCCTCTGTAATTCTATTGTTAGGCGTATTGACTAAAAAGTTTGTGATTACCTCGGTAATTGCATCAGGGTTCCTTATGCTATCTTTTCCCTTTCAGTTAAAACAAAGCATATATGCCTGCCCTTTTATGACTCCTTGGGCAGTCGCAGCCAAGATTTATGGTTATAACAACTATGTATTCAATGACGCATACAGAAATGTTAATGCAGACGTTTATTCAGTATTTTTATTTTTAATGGTCTTGGCTTTAATTTCTACTATTGCAGGGATCGCCTGCTTTACAAGAACAGACTCAGAAAATTAAGCTTGTTTGTATTGGGAGGATATAATGCTATTATATTTAATTTACACTGAATTTATAAAGTATAAGCGAACAGCAGTTTTATGGATGATAGGAATAGGTGGTTTTATTACAGCCGGAACTGGGTATTTGCTGGTATCATCTGGAAATCATATAACGGGATGGGATATATACTCTGTTACAGCTCTTAATTGCATAAATCTGCTTTCAATATTAATGACAGCTGTAATATCAGGGTACGTTGTGATAAATGAGTATCATGGAGAGACGGTCAGTAATTTGTTTACTTACCCTGTATCAAGAATTAAAGTGTTTTTGATTAAATTTCTTATAATTTTTGTTTTTGTTATGGGTTTGTTCATAGTATTTCTGGTATCTGCAATATTTTTTGGTACTTTTTATACCGGTGAACTTCCTTCGGCTCCACAGATGCTTAAACTAGTCGTCTTATGTTTTATTTCGGCAATAATGAATTTTATTCTGGCACCTGTTACAGTATTTATTGGTTTAGTCATAAAGGGAACAGCAACTTATTTATTTGTTGGAATGGGTTACTTTATTATATATATAAGCCTTATTAACTCAAATTACAGTTACCTTATTCCGACCTGTGTTCCAAATAAAATAATTAACAGCTATTACAATTCAGTACATCTGACGGGTTCAGAAGTTATTAGTATTGCGATTGTTTCGGGAATAACCTTTTTTTCCGCTATGATTTCGGCGGGAACCTATTTTTTAAAAAATGATTGCAGATAAAATGTAAGATATCTGCAGGTAAAAATGAGTGTGATTTGGATACATAGGAGGCGTAACAATGGATTATATTTTAAGAACGGAAAACCTTACTAAATATTATAAAAATAAAAAAGCAGTAGACGGAGTCAATCTTCATGTCAGCAAAGGAGATATCTATGGGTTCCTGGGCCAGAATGGGGCAGGAAAGACCACAACGTTAAAAATGATTTTAGGGCTGGTAAAACCTACGCAGGGGGGCGTCTACCTTTTTGGCCAAAAGATTTCCTTCGGCGATTATTCTCACTATGACAGGATAGGTTCTCTCGTTGAAACGGCAGGTTTTTATCCCAACCTCACAGCAGCTGAAAATTTGGAAATACACAGAAGAATGATGGGAGTCAACAATAAGAGTTATCTGGAGGAAGCTCTTGAATTAACAGGAATGCTTGAGGTAAGAAATAAAAAAGTAAAGGGTTTTTCCCTTGGAATGAAGCAGAGACTCGGCCTTTCAAGAGCGCTGCTGCACAAACCTGAACTTCTTATACTGGATGAGCCCACAAATGGCCTGGATCCTGTAGGAATTAAAGAAATACGGAAGCTTGTTCAAGACTTATCCATGAAAAGAAAAATAACAGTTCTGGTGTCCTCACATATATTAAGCGAAATCCAGCAGATGGCGTCAAAAATCGGAATAATCCATAACGGTACTCTTTTAGAGGAAATAGCCTATCAGGATCTAAAGCTGAAAAGCAGAAGCTATATAGAAATAAAAGTTAACGATGATAAAATGGCCTGCTACCTTATGGAAAATAGTCTGGGCTTATCTGATTATAAAGTTATTGAGCAGGGAACGATAAGAATCTATGAGAGGTTAAGTGAAGGAGCATTATTTAACAAGGTTCTGTCAGATAACAGTCTGGAAATCAGCGGAATAAGTATAATGAATGATTCTCTGGAGGATTATTTCCTGGAACTTACCGGAGGGGCTTTCAGTGTATCGTAATAAGTTTATATGAGGAGTCGGGTAAATACAAAGTTAAAAAAATCACTTATGGCTATTATACATATACGACCATAAGTGATTTTTTATTTGTTTTAACTTTTAATGTGACATTGATAAATTAACCTTCAGTCATCCTCTTAAGTTTTGAATACTTCTCTTTTGCGTGTTCTTCTGCCATGTTGAACAATTCCTCAGCTTCTTCAGGGAACTGCTTTGCCAGAGATGAGAACCTTACCTGATTCATCAGGAAGTCTCTGAAACTGGAAGTAGGTTCTTTTGAGTCAAGACTGAATGGATTCTTACCCTGCTGCTTCATTTCAGGATTGTATCTGAACAAATGCCAGTAGCCCGCTGATACAGCGTTTGCGGAATTTGCAATACTTCTTCCCATGCCATCCTTGATGCCATGGCTTATACATGGTGAATAAGCAATAATTATCGAAGGTCCCTTATAGGCTTCAGCCTCAGCAATTGCCTTCAGCATCTGATTTCTATCAGCTCCTATACCAATCTGTGCAACGTAAACATTACCATAAGTCATCATCTGAGCTGCAAGATCCTTTTTAGCGGATTTCTTTCCTGATGAGGCAAATTTAGCGATTGCAGAAGTAGGAGTAGCCTTTGAGGACTGTCCGCCAGTATTTGAGTATATTTCAGTGTCAAATACCAGAACATTTACATCATCACCTGAGGCAAGCACATGGTCAAGACCGCCGTAGCCGATATCATAAGCCCAACCGTCACCACCTACAATCCATATTGAACGTTTGATAAGGTAGTCCTGTTTTTCCAATAATTCAGCTATAAGTTGAGTTTGGAGCTGGTCCTTCGGTGAATAAGCTTTTATAGCCTCCAGAAGATCTTCGCTTGCTCCTTTGGAGCCTTCTCCCTCTTCAGCGTTTACTACCCAGTTATTAAGCTTTTCTTTAAGATTGTCATCAATGTCCATCCCTGAGAGCTGTAACGCTATATCTCTGATACGTTCTCTTATCTGCTTAACGCCAAGGTAGAAACCGTATCCGAATTCAGCATTATCCTCAAATAAAGAGTTTGCCCATGCCGGGCCTTTGCCCTCATTGTTAACGGTATATGCACTAACGGGGAAGGAGCCGCCCCATATTGATGAACAGCCTGTGGCGTTAGCAATCATCATCCTATCGCCAAACATCTGTGTAACAAGCTTGATATAAGGAGTTTCACCGCAGCCTGCACATGCTCCTGAGAATTCGTACAAAGGTTTCCTAAACTGAGTATCTTTTATAGTTTTGGTGCCAAAGTTTCCACCCTTGTAAGCTATCTTTGTAGTTGAGTATTCATAGTTTGGAATTTCCGCTTCAGTCTGAGTGCTAAGCTTTTTCATAACCAATGCTTTAGGCTTGGCAGGACAGACGTCTGCACAGTTTCCGCAGCCGGTACAGTCCATAGGGCTTATCTGGATTCTGAACTGATAATTTTCATAACCTTTTCCAACAGCTTTTTTGGTTACAAAGGTTTCGGGAGCTCCTGCCAGTTCTTCTTCTGTAGCCAATGTTGGTCTTATTACAGCATGAGGACAAACCAAAGAGCAGATATTACACTGAATACAGGTTTCGGGTATCCATTCGGGAACGTTCACAGCAATTCCACGTTTCTCATAAGCTGCTGTTCCGTTTGGTATAGTACCGTCCTCTAATTCCACAAAAGTGCTGACGGGAAGATCTTCGCCTCTCATTGCATTAGAAGGACGGAGAATGTTTCTGATAAAGTCAGGTTCTTGTATATCGGTATTGGAAGTATCCTTAGCATCTTTCCAAGAGTCAGGCACGTTGATTTTAACTATTGAGTCAACACCTTTATCAATAGCTTCCTGATTGATCCTTACAACATTTTCGCCTTTTTTGCCATAGGATTTAACAACGCCTTCCTTAAGATAACGTATGGCTTCATCAATAGGAATAATGTTGGCCAGTTTGAAGAAGGCTGCCTGCATTATCATGTTTATTCTGTTTCCAAGTCCAATTTTTTCTGCTATATCATAAGCATTAACGGTGTAGAATTGTATATTGTGCTGTGCTATCTGACGCTTGATTTCAGCCGGCAGGTGATCTTCCAGTTCTTTCTCGTCCCATAGACAGTTTAGAACGAAGGTACCTCCGTCCTTAATTCCCTTTAAAAGGTCGTACTGATTTACGTACGATTGGTTGTGGCAGGCAATATAATCAGCTTCGTGAACTAGATAAGCAGATTTGATGGGTTCATCTCCAAACCTTAAATGGGACATGGTTACACCACCAGATTTTTTAGAATCATAAGCGAAGTATGCCTGAACATATTTATCTGTATGATCACCTATAATTTTTATAGCCTGCTTGTTGGCACCTACAGTTCCGTCTGAACCGAGACCCCAGAAGAGGCATTTATAAGTGGATTTAGGAGAAGCGTTAATATGATCATTAATATCCAACGAAGTGTAGGTGACATCATCAACGATACCAAGTGTAAATCTATCCTTTGGACTTTGCTGTTTCAAATTATCATAAACTCCCTTAATATGTGCAGGAGAGGTATCCTTGGAGGCAAGTCCGAAACGTCCTCCAACAATAAGAGGAGCATTTTCCATTCCGTAGTACGCAGCTTTTACATCTAGATAAAGAGGTTCTCCGATTGCTCCGGGTTCCTTTGTTCTGTCTAATACAGCAATTTTTTTAACCGTTTTAGGGATTACATTCATTAAATGCTTTACAGAGAAAGGCCTGAATAAATGCACCTTTACCAAGCCGTACTTTTCACCGCTTGCATTTAGATAGTCAATGGTTTCCTCGATCACATCAGTGATAGAACCCATAGCGATTATAATGTTTTCTGCATCAGGAGCTCCATAATAATCAAAAAGTCCATGCTTTCTTCCGGTAAGTTCTCCGACTTTGTTCATGTACTCTTCTACTATATTTACAATATTATCATAGTATGGATTTGAAGCTTCACGGTTCTGGAAGTATACGTCGGGATTTTGAGCTGTTCCTCTTGTCACAGGATGATTTGGAGACAGTGCTCTATCTCTGAATTCCTTAACAGCATCATAATCTATAAGGCTTGCCAGATCATCATATTCTAGAGCTTCTATCTTTTGAATTTCATGTGAGGTTCTGAACCCATCAAAGAAATGTAGGAAGGGAAGTTTGCCTTTAATTGCTGCAAGATGAGCTACCGGAGCAATATCCATAATTTCCTGCACTGAACCGGATGCAAGCATAACCACACCGGTTTGTCTGGCTGCCATTACATCCTGGTGATCTCCAAAAATTGACAAAGCCTGTGTTGCTATTGCTCTGGCACTTACGTGAAATACTGCAGGCAGCAATTCGCCCGATGCCTTATACATTATAGGGATCATTAACAATAAACCCTGAGATGCGGTAAAAGTTGTTGATAATGCACCTGCCTGCAAGGAACCGTGCAGTGTTCCTGCAGCTCCCGCTTCTGATTGCATTTCAACTACACGGACTTTTTGTCCGAAGATATTCTTTTTACCCTTGGCAGACCATTCATCCACTGATTCTGCCATGTTTGACGATGGTGTTATAGGGTAAATTGCGGCCACATCAGTATATGCATAAGCAACATAAGCAGCAGCCGTATTTCCGTCCACCGTCATTTTTATTTTCGACATAAAAAAATCACCCCTCTTATTTTTACAGTTTGTACTAAAGTCTACTTCCATTATCTACCCATTTTTTTGCTTCCGAAACGCCTTCTTCGTCAGGAATAACTACATCTGTGTGTTCCTGCTTCGTTTTTTCCATTGTCCAGGCGGCAGTGCCTTCGTTATCGGTCGGCCTAAAGGCTGTTAAACGCCTATTGTCACGCCCGTCAAGTTGTGTATCTTTTTTACCCATAATTACCTCCATTATTAATAAGAATTTAGCTAATCCAATATTTTATTTATTTCTTTTTTAATGTAAATTATTCTGTATTGTGTTAATTTTTATCTTTCTTTTAATAAAACAATTTAAATATTATTTTGGCACTAATAAGTTAACTATATATATATAATAAATTAGGAAATCAATTCATTTATAACCACAGGAAGGCACTATGGTGAAAATAAATTTAAACTTTGACTGGTGGTACAAAAACAGTTTTCATGAAAAAGAGCTTCTCAGTTCCGCTGATAATAATGGTTTTGAATTGGTTAACCTTCCTCATGCCAACAAGCTGCTGGATTATAACAATTTTGATGAATCGGAATATCAGTTTGTCTCCTGTTACAAAAAATCCGTATATATAGGTTCACAGTTAGCCGGAAAAGTATTAACTCTGACATTTGAGGGGATAGCTTCTCATGTGGATCTGTATATTAACGGTAAATTTATAGCTTGTCATTCTGGAGCTTATACTCCTTTTGAAGTAGACATTTCATCAAATATTACCTACGGAGAGGATAACCTGCTGCTTGTGGTCTGTGACTCAAAAGAGAGGGAGGAAATTCCCCCTTATGGAAAGGTTATTGACTATCTTGCTTACGGTGGAATCTATCGCGAAGTATGGCTGGAGGTCAGAGAGAAAACCTTCATAAAAAATGTATTTGTCAGAACCTTAAATGTATTAGCAGCTGACAAAACTCTTGATATTGATTTTGAGCTTTCAAGAAACGCTGCAGGAATAATTTTGGATTTTAGGCTTCTGGATGAAAAAAACAAACTTATCAGCAGTTTTACGCAGGGTTATACAGCTTGCATTAAGGAAAATATACGGAAAAAGATTTCCAATGTTACCTTATGGGATATTGATAATCCTGTCCTGTATACCTTGCAGGCCAGCTTGCTGGAAAACAGCAAAATACTAGATACCTACGAAGTAAGATTCGGCTTCAGAGAGGCTGTTTTCAAAGCTGACGGCTTTTATTTGAATGGAACAAAAGTAAAGCTTATTGGACTGAACCGTCACCAGTCATATCCATATATAGGTTATGCATTACCAGAGAGGGCTCAGAAAAAGGATGCAGAGCTACTGAGGTTTGAACTGGGAGTTAATATGGTAAGAACCTCACATTATCCTCAATCCAGGCATTTTCTTGACCGTTGCGATGAAATAGGTCTTCTGGTGTTCGAGGAGATACCTGGCTGGCAGCATATAGGAGATGAAAAGTGGAAAGAATTATCGTGCCGGAATGTCAGGGATATGATTTTAAGGGATAGAAATCATCCGTGCATAGTTATATGGGGTGTAAGAATAAACGAATCGGCTGACTGCAAGGAGTTTTACCAGAAAACAAACAGGATCGCCCATGAGTTGGATGACACAAGACAAACCGGCGGAGTGAGAAATTTCAGGGACAGCCTTCTTCTGGAGGATGTTTACACCTATAATGATTTTATTCATAATGGCTGCAATATCGCACTCGAAGTGCCGTCAAAGGTTACAAAAACAAATGCCCCTTATCTGGTAACTGAACACAACGGGCACATGTATCCTACCAAACGTTTCGATAACGAGGAAAGAAGGCTTGAGCATGCTCTCAGGCACCTGCGCGTACTGGATGCCATGATGGGCAGTGATAGAATTAGCGGAGCCATAGGCTGGTGTATGTCCGATTACAACACCCATAAGGATTTCGGAAGTGGTGACAGAATTTGCTATCACGGCGTCAGCGACATGTTCAGGATACCTAAACTCGCCTGGTATGCCTATGCTTCACAACAGGATTTTTCACCTGTTCTGGAGCTATCGTCTTCTATGGATATCGGCGAACATCCGGGCGGAAATCTGGGTACTGTGTACGCCTTTACAAACTGTGACTATATAAAGGTTTTCAAGGATAATGAATTCATTAAAACCTTTTATCCTGATCGTAAGCAGTTCCCGAATCTAAAACATCCACCCGTTAAAATAGATGATTTTATAGGGGATCTTCTTTTGAAATACGAGAAGATTTCCGTTAAGGATTCCATTCGCATGAAAAACGTCCTGCGTGATGTTTCCAGGTACGGAATGAATCTGCCGTTTGCCTCAAAGCTGATAATGGGGAGGCTAATGCTTAAATATAAACTTTCAATGAATGACGGAGTGAGACTTTTCGGGACTTATGTAAGCAACTGGGGAGGAGAGAGAATAAGCTTCAGGTTTGAAGGTTATAAAAACAACAAGTTGATAAAAACAGTCGTTAAATCAACAGTTGAAAGTACACGGCTTCTGGTTCTTCCCGATAACAAAGAGCTTACTGAAAGTGAAACCTATGATGTTACAAGAGTTGTTTTGAAAGCAGTCGATCAGAATAATAACCTCCTTAACTATGCTAACGATGCTGTTATTATTCAGACCGATGGTCCCATCGAAGTAATTGGACCAAAATGTATTGCTTTAATTGGAGGAGTACGGGCCTTCTGGATAAAAACTATAGGCCTCGCAGGAAAGGCAACAGTTGGAATTTCGTCTGAAAAGTATGGAAATCAAGTATTTGGGCTTGTGGTAAATAAAAAGTAGGATGGATGAATCCCCAAAGTTCTATTCCCAAAGTATAAGTACTTATCAATTTACAGGATAAATCTGTTTTTTATTTCAGAACAAAGAATCCAATCAATCTGGAACCTAATGCTCTGACAAACATAGTATGTAGTATAATATTATGTTAATCAGAGGAGGCAATTCCAGGTGCAAAAATGGCCATTTTTTAATAAACCTAAAGTCCAGCCTGAACAGAAGAAATTGGAGCAGCTCATGCCGGAGACTCCCCAGCAGACAGCTCCTGCATCTATGCCAGCCGCGCAGCAGAAGCCAAATCAACAGGCAATGCCTAACACAATGACAATGCCAGCCGCGCAGCAGAAGCCAAATCAGCAGGCAATGCCCAACACAATGACAATGCCAGCTGCGCAGCAGAAGCCAAATCAGCAGGCAATGCCGAACACAATGACAATGCCAGCAACGCAGCAGAAGCCAAATCAACAGGCAATGCCTAACACAATGACAATGCCAGCCGCGCAGCAGAAGCCAAATCAGCAGGCAATGCCAAACACAATGACAATGCCAGCAATGACCTTACCTACGGTTCCAGCCCCTAAGGATAATGCAATGTATATGAGCCCGGTTAAGAGTATGAAGGCCGGTAATATGAATAATATGATGGGGCAGCATATGGAAAACAACCATATGATGGGTCAGCATATGAAAGATCAGGATCTTTCCGATGAGGCCTATACTCAGGTTAGTATGGCTGAAGCGCTGGAGCTTATCAAAAGTGCTGTTGAAGGTGAAACTGAGGACAGGATGTTTTATAGTTATCTCATTGACAATGCAGCAAACAGTAAGGACAGGGAAATAATTAAAGGTATCAGAGATGATGAAATTAAACATGCTAAAATGTTCAGACAATTATATTATGAGCTTACCGGAAAAGTTATAGGGCCTAAGCAGGACGTCAGTTTTGAAAAACCTGCAAGTTATTGTGAAGGCCTTATCAGAGCCTTAATGGGTGAACAGAATGCAGTCAGAAAGTATAGAAAAATATTGTTTGCAATGAAGGAAAGGCGACACATAAATGCACTGACAGAAATAATTACAGATGAGATAAGACATGGATCACTTTACAACCTGATGGTCCACAATAACGACTGTAAATATTAACATCAGAGGTAGGGCAACGCCAATTTAGTTCAGCTTAAAGCCGGGTAATATTTTATCCGGTTTTTATTTTTATGCTTTCGCAGGAATATAAAGGTTAATATGCGCAGGTGACGAAAGTTTGAATAATCAGATTCAGGGAAATAACCTAAATGATTTATTAATAAATAGATAAATTTAACGTTAAAGTGTATACATAATCAGACTTTTAGGTTAAATTGTATGTATATAAGAAAGATTACCTAATAGAATATACATTGTGATATTATATCAGGTATTTGAACATGTTCTTATAGTGAATAAAAATTTTAAAGAGGCTAGATTATGGATTTCATACTTCAATTTATTGATTTTGTAATGCATCTGGATAAGAATTTAACTCAATTGGCTCATGATTTTGGCATTTGGACTTATTTGATTTTATTCCTGGTGGTTTTCTGTGAAACGGGTTTGGTTATAACTCCTTTTTTACCAGGGGATTCCATGATATTTGTAATAGGAGCACTAGCTGCCAGTGGTGATCTGAACTTCCCCGTAATTATTGCAATACTTATGGCTGCGGCCATTCTGGGGGATACCTGTAACTATCATATAGGCAAGTTCATCGGGCCTGCAGTTTTTAAAAAAGATAACGTTAAATTCTTAAAAAAGGAATACCTGATAAAGACCCATAATTTTTATGAAAAGCATGGTGGAAAAACCATCATTATAGCAAGATTTATACCGATAATCAGAACTTTTGCTCCTTTTGTAGCAGGAATGGGATCAATGAGTTATCCCAAATTTATAAGCTACAATGTAATAGGCGGTATTTCCTGGGTTGCATTGTTCTCCTTTGGAGGCTTCTTCTTCGGAAATATACCTGTTGTAGAAAACAACTTCAGCCTTGTGATAGTTGCAATTATATTTATTTCATTGCTGCCTGGTGTAATAACATTTTTAAGAGAAAGAAAATCGACCCCTGCCGAATAAGTTAACTTAACTATTAGATCTGTAATTACATTTAAATAAAAAATCAAGAAGAATTTCAATTTAACAAAGACCGGCCTGAGGAGTGTATGATATGCTCCCGGCCGGTTTTTTTGTACTGTAAATATATTGAAAGTTCACTTAATGTTCACATATATTAGTTATAATTTTAGGAACACCTCTACTTCAAATTTAACTTTTATGGAAAGGGGCTTAAAATGGTAAAGATTTTAGTTGCTGATGACGAGGAAAGAATGAGACGACTTGTTTCAGATTTTCTCAAAAGACAAGGGTACGGTGTTGTGGAAGCTAAGGACGGCATAGAAGCAATTCAATTATTTAATACAATTGGGGAAACTCTTTCTCTTATTATTCTGGATGTCATGATGCCCGGTATGGATGGCTGGGGCGTAATAAGGCACATACGATTACATTCCAGAATACCTGTTATAATGCTTACTGCAAGAAGCACTGAATCAGATGAACTGTTCGGTTTCGGCCTTGGTGCCGATGAATATGTGACCAAACCCTTCAGCCCCATGATACTAATAGCCAGGGTACAAGCTGTTCTTAAAAGATATAATGCGACTATAGTCGATAAAAAGGTTTATAACGGGCTGGAGATCGACCAATCGGCCCATACTGTGTTTGCAGACGGTAATCAGATTGAACTTACACCAAAGGAATTTGAACTTCTTGTCTATCTTTGTGAGAACGAAGGGATAGCCTTATCAAGGGACAAAATACTTAATGCCGTCTGGGATTATGAATATTTGGGAGATGCCCGAACAGTTGATACACATATAAAAAAGCTAAGACTCAAGTTGGGGAAAATAGGAGATTACATACAAACCATCCGGGGTCTGGGGTATAAATTTGAGGTAGAAAAATGAGAATAACCTTAAAAACAAAATTGTTTTCTGCTTTTTTTGGTCTGATTGTAGTATTTGTAGCTGTTTCTTTGATTTTGAGCAATACTCTTCTGGAAAAGTATTATTACAGCAAGAAGGAAGATCTATTGCTTATGACCTATAATAATATCCGTGAAGCCTATAAGGCAAATTCGGACAATATTATGCTAGATGTAGAAAAAGTAGAAAGCCTTAAGGGAATAGTCCTTGTGTTCTTTGATAAGGACCACAGAATCATCTATCAATCAAGGCAGAGGGTTGCAGGTATAAGAAATAACAGGTTAGACGTCAGGGATTCTTTTGTTGAATGGAACAATCTGAAGGAAAAACTGAAAAAAGTTACGGAGGATGAGCCGTTAATAGAGAAAAGATTTGATTCCAGAATGGAATCAAGCTTTATATCTTTATACGGTAAAGTTGAAAATGATGTTTACTTGTATATGGGAGCTCCCGTAGCAGCAATTCAGGAAAGCGCAAAAATTGCAGTAAAATTTTATATATTTACAGGCATTTGCATGATTATTCTCGGAGGGATTTTTATTTATCTTCTTTCCTTAAGACTCACTAATCCCATTGTGAAACTGAATGGAATAGCAAAAAAAATGGCGGTGTTGGATTTTCAGGAAAAGTATGACGGTAAGGGAAAAGACGAGATAGGAACCCTTGGGGAAAGTATAAATTCACTTTCAAATCAACTAGAACAATCTATTGGCGAATTAAAGTCAGCTAATTACAAACTTATGGAGGACATTGTTAAAGAAAGACAGATTGATGAGATGAGGAAGGAATTTATAAGCAACGTTTCTCATGAGTTAAAAACTCCTATAGCGCTGATTCAGGGCTATGCAGAAGGACTAAGGCTGAATGTGAATGAAGATGAGGAGAACAAGAATTACTATTGCGAAGTTATAATTGATGAAGCAGTTAAAATGAATAAAATGGTGAGAAAACTACTGCAATTATCCGAATTGGAGTTTAACGATATAGTGCTGGATAAGGAAGAATTTTGTATTTGCGAACTCATAAGAAATATTATAAAAAAGAACTCTCTCCAATTGGTAGAAAAGGAGGCACAGGTAAACTTTAATACGAATGGATATGAAAGTATAAAAATATCTGCCGACTATTATCTTACAGAACAGGTTCTTGTGAATTTCCTGAGTAATGCTTTAAATCATCTGGACGAAAGAAAAATAATTGAGATCAGTACAGTTGTTTATGACGGTAAAGTAAGAATAAAGGTATATAATTCCGGGGCAAATATTCCCGAGGCTTCTTTAGATAATATCTGGCATAGCTTTTACAAGGTTGATAAGGCGAGAACAAGAGCATATGGCGGCACAGGACTGGGATTATCTATAGTAAAAGCAATACAGAAAGCTCATAAAAATGCATTTGGAGTGGAAAATAAACCGGAGGGTGTGCTCTTCTGGGCTGAATATGATATAGCTTAAGGATAAAATTGGAAAAGGTAATTTACAAAATAGACACAATATTTACACAATTGATGAGAATGATATTGTTGAAAGGAGGTGGTAGTATTGAAAAAACTTCAAATCCTTGTTACTATCGCTTTTGTTATTTCAATAATGTCCTTCAGTAGTTTTGCATTACCTGAAGCAGGTTCTCATACTGAAAACAATGTTGAAAAGAATAATACTAATTGTGATAAATGTCACAAGGATCCTCTGAAAAGGCTTGAAGATAGAAAAGAAAAAATTCAGCAGGATTTAAAAGACGGTAAAATAACAAAGGAAAAGGCTGACGAATTATCAAGCAAGATAGACCAACGCATTGCCAAAATCAACGAATTCAACAGTCTGACATTACCTGAAAAGAAGCAACATCTCACAAAAAAATTCAATTCTTATATCGAAAAACAGGTAAAGGATGGTAGAATCACTAAAGAAGAGGGAGAAAATATGCTCTCAGACTTTAGCAAACAGCTGGAAAACTGGGATGGTAAAGAGCCTCCAAAACTTATCC
This sequence comes from Bacillota bacterium, assembly GCA_023460955.1. Classification (GTDB taxonomy): domain Bacteria; phylum Bacillota; class Clostridia; order Acetivibrionales; family DSM-1351; genus Ruminiclostridium. The sequence continues at coordinate 148,965 of JAEWOH010000018.1, forward strand.
ATAAGATGAAAAAGGAAAAAGAGTAGTTCTTCCCGATTGAAGGAAAGGCACGTGTGTGGTGCATATTATATGTATTCATACGTGCCTTTCTAATTATAATGTAAGATTACAGCTTCCAGGCATCTGGAGTAAGATTAATAAGGTTGATACCAACAGTTTCCAGAAAATTACCCAGAGCAGCTCTTTGGTTTAAATCCAGCCCTTCTGCAAGTATAAGAGCCGTAGCAAAGGCCAGGCTTGAATATTCAATCGGACTAAGAGAAAAGAAATCTTTGTTTTTGTCAGTATCCACGTTGCCTCCGAATGAAATTTTATATTGTATTCTATGATTTTGTATCACTAAATGTTAAAAACCTATATCCTGGAGTTAGAGGAAGTACGCAGGAGAATTCTTTTCTTTAAAGTAAATCCCGGCTGCCTTAGGGCTGATAGTATTACAGTTAAAAGTATAATTATACAGCCGATAATCGAAGCAGTACCTGTAAAGTGTTCTCCAAGTAGAGCAGCTCCCAGAATAGCGGTGGCAACTGGTTCTAGAGCATATAGAATCGTCGCATTTTCAGGTCTGACATATTTGATGGCTGAGCTTTGAAAAAGTGAAGTAAAAATAGTTACCATTGTGTTTAAGCCTAAAAGCAAAAGAAACAGTGGGCTGAGCATATTCTTCGGGTTAACGCTTCCTCCTTCAAAAATAATTGCCATTGTAAGAAACATGACCAGGTTAGTCAAGTGCTGTACAAATGTAAATTGTACCGGGTTAAATTTATGCGAGAATTTATTCTGTAAAGCAATAAAAAGTGAAAAGAACACGGCGTTGCATAGTGCAAAAACATCCCCCAGATTAATTTGAAATCCTTTGCCTGCACAAGTTATTAAGAAAATCCCAACCATTGCAGAAAGAGCAAGTAAAATTGTTTTGACTGCAGGAGTTTTTCTTTCAAAAACAGCCATGATTATTGGTGTTATGACTATAGACAGCTGAACAATGAAAGCTGTATTGGAACCTGAGGTTCTTTTAAGTGCCAGCATGCAGAAGGTATTGCTGATAACCGAAACAAGGCTTATTGAAGCACTGACCATTATAACTTTTTTATTTATTCCGGCTAGCTGTTTCCTGAAGAATACAACGGTTGCTATCAGTCCCAGCAAAGCACAGAGAAATAGTATTGAAAATGCCGGCAAAAAGCCCAGGAGCATTTTTGACCATATGTAGGATGAGCCCCAGAAAATAGCGTTTAGTAGTAGGAAGAATTGAGCGTTTTTTACGGTGATAACTTTCATAGCAGCCTCCTGATTAATTACTTTACATAAACATTATATTCTAAGTTTTAGCAAAGTTTATTGCATATAATGTTAAAAAGTATGCAAAAGCTGCTGTAAAAACATTTACTTAATAAGAATCATATAATAAAATAAAAACATAGATTTGTTGGGAGGTCGAAAATGGAACAGGGAGTGAAAAGAGGTTATTTACATAATGATTTTAAATTTTTTCATTTGAAAGACAGGAAAAATATCCAGTTTGAACACCACTATCACGATTTCAATAAAATAATAATATTTATTAATGGTAAGGTAAGTTATAGCATAGAAGGCAAATCTTACAGATTAAAGCCCTGGGATATTCTTTTTGTACCCGGGTACCAGGTGCACAAGCCGATAATAGAACCCCAGGAGGAGTACGAAAGAATAGTAATATGGATAAACAATACTTTTCTTGAGGAGCATGGAAATGCAGAGAACAATCTTCTGACCTGTTTTAATACTGCTAGAGATAACAGACATCTTATAAGATTGGGTGAAAATTCCCTGAATTCAATCAAGGCTATTCTTAATAAAATCGAATATGAAATAAAAAATAATCAGTTTGGGTCTGTTATAATGGGAAATTCCTTGTTTGTTCAGTTTATGGTATATGTGAACAGACTTCACCTTAAACCGGAAAAATCGGATGAGAGCATAGAGGTTGAGTATGACGAACAGATTCAGAAGGTTATTCAATACATAAATTCCAACCTTGACGGGGATTTAAGTATAGCGACATTGGCGGCTTTATTTTATATAAACAAATTTTATCTGATGCATAAGTTTAAAGACAACACCGGATATTCCATACACAGCTATGTTACTAATAAAAGGCTTCAGAAAAGTGCCGAAGATATAAAGCTGGGAATGGCTCCCTCGGAAGCAGCAGCTAAATGCGGTTTTAATGATTACTCCAGTTTTGTAAGAGCTTTTTCGAAAATGTATGGAAGTGCTCCCAAAAAATATTACAAGGCTATTATGCAGCAAAAGGAGAATTACTTTCAGATTGAAGGCTGAATTAATCATATATCATTTTCTTGGTCATACCACCGTCAACCGTGAGATTTTCACCGGTGATAAAACCTGCTTTATCTGAGGCGAGAAATAGACAAGCCTGTGCTATATCGTCAGGCACTCCCACTCTTCCCACAGGGTGTTGCCGGTGTTCCTGCTCGGAAATTGTTGCCTGCTCTGCCAGAGAACTCTTCCTCCAGGAGGAGACATCTATCCAACCGGGACTTATGGAGTTAATACGTATTCCATATTGTCCAAGTGAAACAGCCAAAGAATGCGTAAGAGCATAGATACCGCCTTTTGAGGCAGAGTAAGGCTCTGTATCAGGCTCTGACATGAAAGCTCTGGTAGAAGCCATATTGATAATAACCCCTGAACCCTGTGAACGCATGTAGGGAGCACAGAATTTTGCAGTGTAATACATGCCGGAAAGATTAACAGCTATTGCCCGGTCCCATTGTTCTACAGAAATATCAAAGATGTTTCCAAATCCCGAAACAGCAGCATTGTTAATCAGAATATCCACTGTTTTATATTTACTAATGGTTTTATCCACCATTTCTTTTACTGAATAGGAATTTGAAACATCAGTATTAATAAAGCAGGCTTCAAACCCGGCGTTTTTTATAAAGCATTCGTTTTCAAGACCTGCTTCCTCATCAACATCTGCTATTACGACCCGAGCTCCCTCCGCAGCAAAGGCTCTTGAAACGGCTCTGCCTATGCCTTGACCTCCGCCTGTAACTATAACTGTTTTGTGATAGAAATACGACATAATACCAAGCTCCTCTCTATATATTATTAATAGTTAACGTCAATTATACGGCAACTAGCTTCTTGACATAATATTACTGATAAAATAACATGGTATCAAGGTATAAATATAAAAATGTGCTTATGCGATAAGATAACGCTGGGCTGAAGGAGACAAATATGCAGAAGAAAATTTTAACAATACTCGGAGATTTCTATCACAGCCATGATTTAGCCTTAACTGCAATAGAAAAAGCAGCTGAAGCATTGGAAAAGGCTACAGGAACAAAAATTGAAGTTGTTGATGCCTTTATTGATAATATAGAAAAATCACTCAATGAGAGCTTTGATCTTGTTGTGTTATACAAGGAAAACAGGGTAAATCCAAATGATGAAATAGTATTTAATTGGATGACCTCAGAAATTGAAGAAAAGGTAACTGAGTTTGTTTCAAAGGGTGGCAGCTGGTTTGCATGGCATTCCGGACTTGTCTTCTATGATAAGAATGATGCATATGTTGACATGGTTAAAGGATATTTTTTAAATCACCCTACAGAAAGAAACGTAAAGTACGCTCCTGAGGCCAACGTAAATGCACTGGGTCCAAAAGAAACCTTCGAAGTCCTTGATGAACATTACTTTGTTAAAGCAATGCCCTTAGAAAACAGTTTATTCCTAACCGCAGAATCGGACGAAGGCAAATGTGAAGCCGGATGGGCGCACCAATACGGACAAGGAAGAGTATGTGCGTTAACTCCGACTCATGGTGAAGGAATGGAAAATCAGGAGATGCTTGACTTGCTGACACAATGCCTTAAGTGGTGTTTGAAATTATAAATAAATAAGTGAGGTTTTATGAAATTCAGGAAATTTGGCTGGTTGCTGGTTATTTCTCTTGCGTTGGCAGCAATATTTTCTACAACAGGCATTGCTGCCGAAGAAGATAACCAAACTCTCAGAATACTATTTACCCACGATATGCACGATCATTTTCTTCCAAACAAAGCAGATATGGGTGGGAAAATAATTAATTCCGGAGGCTACTCAAGATTGAAGTCTGCTATAGACGAAGCGAGACAGGCCTTTCCGGAATCGGTGCTGGTGGATGGAGGAGACTATTCAATGGGAGACTTGTTTCAAACACTATTTTCCACTGAGGCCCCGGAACTTCGTATAATGGGGCTGTTGGGCTATGATGCGACCACCTTTGGAAACCACGAGTTTGATTTCAGGGACAGCGGACTGACCAGACATTTATATGCAGCCAGAAATAGCGGAGAAAAGCTTCCTGAAATAGTAAACTCAAATATACAGTTCCCACCGGAAGACAAAATGTCCAAAGATCTGCTGGATTTAAAAAATGCAATGACAGCCTTTGGAGTTAAGCCGTATACAATTTTGGAACGGAACGGACTTAAAATAGGCATATTCGGTTTGATCGGGAAAGATGCTGAAGATAGTGCGCCAATGACGAGCGTAGGCTTTCAAGATATAGTTTCAAGTGCTAAAAAGACTGTTCTTAAATTGAGAGAGCAGGAAAAGGTTGACCTGATTGTTTGCCTGTCTCATTCTGGAACTTCGAAGGATAAGTCTGAATCTGAGGATGAACAACTGGCTAACAAAGTTCCAGGTATAGATGTTATTATTAGTGGTCATACCCATACAAGGCTTGATAAACCCATAATAGTTGGCAAAACAGTTATAGGCTCCTGCGGAGAATACGGCAATTACCTTGGAATTATTGATCTTGAACAAAAGACGGATAAATCCTTTTCCTTAAAAGCTTATCAACTGAAACCAATTTCCGAGGATATTAATTGCGATCCCGGGATAGCAAAAACCATAGACAAATATAAAGAGGAAGTTCAACTAAGCTACCTTAATAATTTTAACCTGAAGTTTGATGACGTTTTAACGCAGTCACCTTTTAGTTTCATTCCTACCGATAAAATCGGACAGAAACTTGAGGAAGAGCCTTTAGGAAATCTTATCTCCGATGGATATATGTATTCGGTGAAAAAGGCTGAGGGTGATTTCTATGAACCTGTGGATGTTGCAGTTGTTGCGGCAGGAACTATGAGAGGGTCTCTGGTGAAAGGCCCGGTTACAGTTGAAGATGCGTTTATAGTTAGTTCACTTGGAACAGGACCTGACGGTGTTTCAGGTTATCCGCTTATTTCTGTTTACCTTACCGGAAAAGAGCTCATGGACTTGTGCGAGGTTGATGCTTCAGTATCACCTATAATGAGCAATGCACAGCTATATATGGCAGGCATGAGCTATACTATTAATCCGAACAGGATGATATTCAACAGGGTAACCGATGCACACCTTATAAAAGCTGACGGTTCAGTTGAGGAATTGAAGCAGAACAAACTTTATAGGGTGGTAACAGGGCTTTATAATGCTCAAATGTTGTCAGTTGTAGGTGAAAAGTCTTTTGGTCTGTTATCTATTGTGCCAAAAGATAAAAAAGGCAGGACAATAACAGATTTTGAGAAACAAATAATATATGATAATTCAAATCCAGCAAAAAATGAGGTTAAGGAATGGCTGGCAATAGCACAATACCTTAAAAGCTTTCCTGAAGTAAACGGTATAAGCCGGGTACCTGATTATTACAGCAAGCCACAGGGTAGAAAAATCCTTGATAATGATAAAAGCCTTGAAGCCATTTTAGGAAGTCCTAACAAAGTAGCACTTAAAATTTATTTAATTTTATTTATTGTTGTTGTTATTTTTGCGGTTATTATTTATTTTATAGTACGTTTAGGAAAATATTTGCATAGAAATAGAAAAAGGAACGGCTTAATAAAGTTTTAAGTGATTTTCTACCTAACCCCAATAATTTTGATATTATTATCGGTCAAACCCTGTATAACAAGCGAATACAGGGTTTTTATTATATGTAGTTTTGAGCATCAAATAGAAAATATTTATATAAAAAATATATTTGGAAAAAATTATATATACATCTTGACATGATATATCACAGCGTGATATATTATAAACACGATATATCACAACACGATATATTAAGCCTTGATATATCGGGCCGCGATATTTGAGATAATATTTAACACAATTTCTGTCAGAGGAGATGAAATATGAGGGAACAACTAAAAAAAACATATATGCCCATGACAGAATCGGCTTATTATATACTGCTTTCACTAAAGGAACCCAGACACGGCTATGGAATAATACTGTATGTCAAGGAAATAACCAATGACCGGATTAGTCTGGGCGCAGGGACCATATACGGAACCTTGACAAAGTTTGAGAAGGACGGCTTGATAGAAACTGCCGGTGAAGAGGACAGGAGAAAGATATATAAGCTTACTGAAGATGGACATTGGCTGCTGGATGAAGAACTGAAGCGGATTGATGAACTTTATAGGAACGGACACTGTATTTTGGAGGGTGGAAGAAATGATCAGGGTGTTTAAATGGTGGTGGGCATGGAATTATGAAGAAATAGAAAACTGGCTGGAAAAGATGGAGGCAGGTGGCCTCAGGCTTGTAGAAACAAGATGCAAAGGTGTTTTCTTTTACTTTGAAAAGTGTCACCCTACTAATGCCAGATACTGTATTGATTATCAGACAAAACTTACGCCCGAGTATCTGACAATCACTCATGACGACGGATGGAAACTGCATCAGATAGGAATGGGTTGGTATATATTGAGAAAGGAATACAAGGATGAGAGACCTGAACTCTACACTGATTTTGAAGGCCTTATTGCCAGAAATAAATCACTGCTGACTATGTTTTTTGTTCTTGCCATCATTGAAGCAATTTGCCTTGGAAATTTAATATTAAACGTCTATAATTATCCAAGCCCGGTACTTATAGCTTATACTTCCATATTTGGTGCGGTGATTGTTGCTTTTTTAACATTCATAATTACAAACCTTCTTCTTCAGATAACCAAATTTAAAAATAAGACCAGCAAATAATAAGTATAGGTGATATAAGTAGAGCAAAAAAAGCTAAGCAAATAATAAGAACAGCAAATAACATGAACAGGACATTTAATCAGAATCCATCGTGAAGCATAACAATGCAGCACGAAAAAATATTTAAGAGGTGATATACTTGAGTTTAAGCGTCGAAAATGTCTCCAAGAGTTTTGGAGAAAAACTTGTGGTTGATAATATAAGCTTTGAGGCAAAGGAACCGGGTGTTTTTGGTTTGCTTGGTACAAACGGTGCCGGAAAAACAACCACAATCAGAATGATACTGAATATTGTAAAAAAGGATAGCGGGGCTATCAAATGGAATAACAAGCCTGTGACAGAGCAAATAAAAAGCTTTGGCTATCTTCCGGAAGAAAGAGGGCTGTACCCGAAAGTAAAGATATCCGAACAACTTATGTATTTTGCAAAACTCAGAGGAGTTAATCCTCAGAAAGCAAAGAAGGATATTGATTTTTGGCTTGAAAGGCTGGAAGCAACTCAATACATAAACATGCCGGCCGAAAAACTGTCAAAAGGAAATCAGCAGAAAATTCAGTTTATTGCATCTATAATTCACGATCCGGAGCTGGTTTTTATGGATGAACCTTTCAGCGGTCTTGATCCGGTAAATACAGATCTATTTAAAAGCGTAATATACGAACTGATAGATAAAAAGAAAATAATAATTATGTCCAGCCACCAAATGGCAACAGTTGAAGAATTCTGTAAGGATATTGTATTACTGAAAAACGGAAATACAGTTTTAAAGGGCAATCTGAAAGAAATAAAGCACAGCTACGGAAGAACAAATCTTGTAATAAAATGTGAAGGAAATATTCCCGAGTTGGCTGCACAAGAGAATATCAGGGAATACAAGCAGAACGCAGAAAGCTTTGAATTCAAAATTAAAAGTGAAGAACAGGCCTACAGATTGCTGGAAAAAATCTTAAGTCAGAGGCTGTTGCTAGATAAGTTCGAAATTAGGGAACCTTCATTGCATGAAATATTTATTGAAAAGATGGGGGAAGCAAAATGAGAGATTTTTTAGAAGTTTTTAAATATACCTTTAAAGAAAATATCAGAAAAAAGTCATTTATTATTTCAACAGTCGTTATTTTAGTATTTATAGTGGCAGCTATGGTAATTCCGGCAATTGTCACCGATTCAAAGGCAGCTGATGGGACAAATGGTGAAGGACAAAAGGCTGCCATATCAAATGAAAACAAAAGTAGCCTATACCTTTTAGACAAAAGCGGAGTTTATACTGATAAACTTGATGAACTTCAAAAACAGTTTATGGATTACAATGTTAAGCCTTTGTCAGAGGATAAGCTGGAAAGTACAAAAAAAGAGATTAAGCAAGAAGGAAAAGACTATCTGGTGGTTGTTGAAGAACAGGCTTCTACCTTGAAGCTGGACTATTTTACACAACAGTATATGGAAGGTCCTGATCCTGATAGAATAAACAGAGTCTTTAAAAGCATTTACTCAACAAAGCTGCTGCAGTCTGAAAAGGTTTCTGACGACGTTATTACCAAAGCCCTGGGCGATTTAAATATAAATGTCAATGCTCTTGGCAAAAGCAAGCTTGGCGGTTACATCAGCAGTATTGCAATAACAATAATTCTTTTCTTTGCAGTATATTTCTATGGTTATGGTGTTTCGATGTCTGTAGCCTCTGAAAAAACCTCCCGTGTAATGGAACTCCTTGTAACTTCGGTTAAGCCATCAAAAATTATCCTCGGTAAGACTGCAGGAATGGGGTTGATAGGACTTATACAAATGGCTGCGATTCTGATTGTAGGAGCTGTAACTTATATTGCAGTTTTCCCTGATAAATTCACTATTGACGGTATGCCTATTGAGTTTTCAGGTTTTACACCATTAAGTATGATATTGATAATAATCTACTTCATCCTTGGCTATACGCTATACGCTTTGATGAATGCTGTTGTAGGAGCAACGGTCAGTAAGGCTGAAGATGTTCAGTCAGCCATGATGCCAATGTCCTTTATAGCAATAATATCTTTCTATTTCTCGTATGGAACCTTTGCTATACCAGATAGTTCAATGGCAATGGTAGCATCATTAATACCTTTTACAGCACCATTTTCAATTCCATCAAGACTTATGGGGACAGATGTTCCACTCTGGCAAATCGGTTTATCCCTACTTATACTGGTTGCGTCGATTTGGCTGATTGGTACACTTTCAATAAAACTTTATTCGTATGCTGTGTTGCATTACGGTGATAGACTCAAAATTGGAAAATTATTTGAAATGTCAAAAGGAGAGAAATCATATGAAAAAGCTTAATATTTATCATACGCTGGGTTTACTTTGTATTAGTGTGTTTTTGGCTTCAAGTCGCGTAAGTTTTATGCCGGAATTTATTAAAGGCTGTCTGGCGGGAACGGGTATATTCCTGACTTTAATAGGAGTATATGCGTACAATCACGATATTTCTAAACTAAAGAAATGGAAAATCAAATTACTTAAATCATTCAGCGCAAAATAAAATTGAGAGGATGAAAATCCTCTCAATAATTTTATGTCTACTAGTTCTCATGCTTGAAATATACTATATTGTCTGGGTTAAATAATGAAATAGTTTGGTAAATTATGTCCCCTCACTAAAGCAATTGGAATATGATGATATTGCGAACAGTTTATTTAGGAGGAGCTAATGTACTATCCAATTAAGTTTATTCCAGTTTATAAAAACTATATATGGGGCGGAAGGTACTTTGAAAGGTTTGGCAGAGAACTGCCGGAAGGGAAACTGGCTGAAAGCTGGGAGCTCTCCTGTCATAAAAATGGAGTGAGTACAGCTGCTAATGGTAGTTTTCAGGGACAGCTGCTCACAGACATCGTGAAAACCGATCCGCTTAATATACTGGGGAAGAATTTTCCTGCAGGATGTCAGGAAGTACCCCTTCTGATAAAATTAATTGATGCAAATGAAAATCTTTCAGTTCAAGTTCACCCGGATGACAACTATGCTGCAGTCTTTGAAGGCGGGATAGGAAAAAATGAGATATGGTATATTATGGATGCCCACCCAGGAGCCAAGCTGGTGACAGGCCTTAAACCGGGCGTCACCAGGGAGGCTTTCTTACAATCGATACAGGAAGGCCGTATAGAAGAATGCCTTCAGAAGGTGGAAGTACAGTCCGGGGATGTTATACACATACCCTGCGGCCAGCTTCATTCTATTGGCGCCGGTATAGTTGTGGCTGAAATTCAGCAGACTTCGGACATAACCTACAGAATATTCGATTACAACAGAGTGGACGGCAGTGGGATGAGAAGACCTCTGCACATTGATAAAGCTCTTTCGGTCGTCGATTTTAACAGAGCTGTCTGCCAAACAAAAATACCTGGAGTTGAAATCACCCTAGACGATGCTGGAACAAAAACAGTATATCTTGCAAACAGTTTTTTTGCACTTGAGAAGTATTATTTAGATGGCAATACTTCTGAGACAACGGACGGCAGTAAATTTTATGTCTATTTATGTCTTGAAGGAAAAGGAAAAGTGCTATCGGATGAAATGGATGTGGACTTTACGGCCGGAGAAACGTTTCTGATTCCTGCGTCAATGGGAGATTACACACTAAAGGGTAGATTTACGGCACTGAAAACCTATGTGCCCGACTTAAGAGCCGATATAATCGGAAGCATGAGGGAGGCGGGGTGCTCAAACGAGCAGATACTCACAATATTAAGCCGGTGATGTTAATATTTTCTACACAGATAATAGTATTTGTTGGTAAAATTTATGATAAAATCTAAGTAAAATACAAAAGACTCATATATTATTAAAAACTTTGGTAGCGGAGGAAAGAATGATAACAATAAACAATTTGACAAAGAACTATAAAAAGTTCAAAGCGGTTGACGGTATTTCACTGACCGCAAAGCCGGGAGAAATAACAATTCTTTTGGGACCCAACGGCGCTGGAAAATCAACAACGATAAAGAGTATAGCCGGATTGCTTAAATTTGAAGGAGAGATAACTATTTGCGGATACCAGAATAAAACGGTTGATGCAAAAAAAATATTCGGATATATACCCGAAACTCCGTCATTGTATGATTTTCTGACCCCCTGGGAGCATGCACAGTTCATTGCAAAGGCATATAAGCTTGATGATACGTGGGAACAAAAAATAAAGGAAATTTTTGAACGTCTTGAAATATACGATAAAAAAGATAAATATGTGCGTGAACTTTCAAAAGGTATGACGCAAAAACTAAGTATTGCAATTGCTCTTATGATTGACCCTGAAGCAGTCCTTTTTGACGAACCGCTGGTAGGCTTAGACCCCAAGGCTATAAATGAGGTCCTGAAAATATTTAAGGAGCTTAAGGCAGAAGGGAAAAGCGTTCTGGTCAGCACTCATATTATAGATACCATTGATGAAGTTTGGGATAGGGCCTATATAATGAATCAAGGTAAAATTATCAGTGATATCTCAAAAGAACAATTGGAGGGGCGCGATCTAAAAACCATGTTCTTTGAACTCACGGAAGGAGAAACAAAAGAATGAAGGCAATAATGTTTTTGATACGTAAAGCATACACCAACAAGCTGAAACGTGCCTTCTCGAGCGTGTTGTCGACAATAATTACAATACTTGCCACAGCGGGTCTTGTTTTTACTTTTGTAATGGCATTTAATATCAAAAGATCTGTAATGTCAGGCACAGGAGCGGAAACTATTCTTGCGGGAATTGTTCTGGTTTTAGGTCTGTTACTCTATAACACTTTCCTATCGAGAGACAATGGAATATTAACGATGGCCGATGCTACATATTTGTTTACGGGACCTTTTGAGAAAAGAACCGTTTTAGCCTATATACTTATCTCAACTGCTCCTGGGGCTGTATTGACAGGTTTTTTCATGACCTTCTACCTGCCTTATCTTTTAGGTCCAGCCCTAACTGTGTCTAAATTTATTATTGTATTATTAATTATAAGTCTTATGTTTGGCTGCATATATTTATCCTATTACTATATATATATTGTTGATACAGAAAAAACTGGGTTCAAGAAAAAAGCAAAATACGTATTTTTCATATTTGCAGGAATACTTGCAGCAGCTTTTCTCATTGTGGTAGCTGCCAGCGGACTGAGTATTAAAGTCGCAGGAGAGAGATTCTTTACCAATTGGTGGTATAATTTTGTACCTCTGTTCGGATGGACAAAATGGGCTATCAGTTCAGTGCTTGCCGGCAATTTAGTTTCGGGTCTTCTCCCGGCGGCAGGACTACTTGTGTTGGCGAATTCCGCTTTGGTTCTCGCTCTATATAACGTGAAAGCGGATTTCTATGAGAAAACTCTTGAGGACTCTATAAATCTGCAGAAATTAATGCAGGATGTTAAGGAAAATGGAAGCGCCGATGCCCGTTCAGTAGCAAAATTAAAGAACAAAGCTTTCTCTGTAAGATATTATGGGGGTGCTGCTGCAATATTTTCCCGTCAGATGCTTGAAACCAAAAAAGTGAGTTTGATGACTAATTTTAGAGAAACTTTTTTGGGCTTAATTTATATTGTAATAGGAAAGGTATTCGGACTTGAATTCAGTTTTGTGTTTACAATGCTGGCCTTCGGAGCTCTGTCAATGTCACTCAGCGATTCCTGGCACAGGGATTTCAAGAAGCCTTATGTATTCCTTATACCTGCAGGCTCCTTCCAAAAAGTCATTTTTTCTGTACTGCCGGGTTTAATAAAATCAATTATAAACGGAAGTATCTCAATGATAATAGGCGCACTGGCATATCAGATTGATTTTAGAACTATTCTGTCATACGTAATAATTTTTATAAGCTTTTCAACACTATTTGTATTTGCGGAGGTCTTTACTTACAGAATTATCGGATCGGGAGCAAGTGCTATGGCAATATCCTTCATCCGAATGTTCTTTGTAATAGCAACTTGCATACCTGCAATAGTGGTTTTAGTTTTATTAATGGTTTTGCTTCATCAGACACCCGATATGCTTCTGATCGCCCTGTGCCTGCTGGGGACGAATCTTTTATCAAGTGCTTTGCTGGCTGTCCTGAGCAGAGGAATATTTGAAAAGAGCGAGCTTATGGCTTAGTTTAAATAAAAATAAAATTCAGTGGTTCGGAGGTTGCTATGAATAGCTTGATATATGAAAAATCTCTGGCTCTTGTTGAGCGGAGCTTTACAGGTATACTTGGTACTGTCGGGGAGAATGGAGTGCCTCAGCAAAAGGCCATGATAAAAACAGAAGCCCAGGGACTTAAGGAGTTTTGGTTCTGCTCTAATACCTCCTCAAAAAGAGTACAGCAAATCAAGGAAAATCCTAGTGCGAGCCTTTATTTCTATGATGAGAAGACTTTTGAGGGTCTTATGCTTACCGGCCTCGCCGAGATATCCTATGATGATGAGAAACGCAAAAGCTTCTGGCATGAAGAGATGAAATTGTATTATCCTTTAGGGTGCTATGACCCGGATTTTGCACTTGTAAAATTTACAGCACACAAAGGAAATTATTATCATGGTTTAAAGAATTATGACTTCTCCATCACAGAATGATATAAAAAAATAATTAATTATCCAGTTTTACAGGGAAATTGACACTTTTAAAAATGTATTGTAGAATATTTATTAAATGAGATCAAGAAGGTCTCTCCTGGTTATAAACTATTATTATTTATAACTGTTATAAATAAATTACTTTTGATGTATTTTAATTACTGGCTTATAAACTGAAATAGACCCACGAAGGGCTTTGTTTTTTAACCCTTTTGGGTCTATTATTTTGTAAAGGAGAGATTTTTTATGCATATGGGAGATGTACTTATATCTCCGGAAGTGGGTGGGACAATGCTGGCGGGGGCAATTGGAGTATCAGCCTATTCCATTAGAAAAGTTAAGGAAATGGACGAGAGGAAGCTTCCTCTGATGGGGGTCATGGCAGCCTTTGTTTTCGCTGCCCAAATGATAAATTTCACTATTCCGGGAACAGGTTCCAGCGGACACATAGGCGGAGGTTTGCTGCTGGCAATCCTTTTAGGACCTTCTGCGGGATTTTTGTCCATGGCAGCAATTCTTTTAATACAGGCACTATTTTTTGCTGACGGAGGTTTTTTGGCTTACGGCTGCAATTTATTAAATATGGGTTTTTTCTCATGCTTTTTAGCGTACCCTCTTATATACAAGACAATAACAAGAGCAAGTATAACAAAGAAAAGAATAACTTTCGGAAGTATCGCAGGAAGCGTAGTTGCACTACAGCTTGGAGCTTTTGCGGTAGTGTTGCAGACTCTGCTGTCGGGTAAAACTGAACTTCCTTTTTCAGAGTTTCTAGTGGCAATGCAGGGAATACATTTGTTGATAGGAGTTGTAGAAGGAGTTGTTACAGCTGCTGTTGCTTCGTTTGTATGGCAGGTAAGGCCGGACATCATCTGTGAAGAAACCCAACCAGTAGGAAATAAACGTAGCAAAGGCCTTATTGTAGGGTTCCTTATAGCAGCTCTTGCACTGGGAGGATTAGTATCCCTCTATGCGTCTGCAAATCCCGACGGACTTGAATGGTCAATAGGAAAAGTTACGGATACAGAGTTGAAGGGTAATACCGAAATTCATTCGGTGTTGGAAAAAGCACAGGAGAAAACCGCAATTCTCCCCGATTACGGCTTCAAAAACCCTAATGAAAATGCTGGTGAGTCGGCGGGTACTTCTTTTTCCGGAATAGCCGGAGCAGGAATAACGCTTGGAATAATTGTAATAGTGGGTGCATTTATAAAAATAATTAAGAAAAAGACGCGGAAGACCGTTTAGCGGGAGGCAGTATGGCGGACATAATAGGTTCAATACTTGAAGTAAAGCATATAGACGAATTATCAAAGCAAAAGAACTTTATAAATAGTTTACACCCACTTTTTAAGTTGGTTATTACACTGGTCTATATAGTATTACTGGCCTCTTTTAACAGATATGAGGTTTTTGGGCTTTTGCCGTTCTTACTTTACCCTGTTGTAGTCATATTGTTTTGTGATATACCAATATCTAAAATAGTAAAAAGGGTTTTGGTGGTTGAACCCTTTATAATAGTAGCAGGTATATTAAATCCACTATTGGACAGAGAAATTATTGAATTTTCCGGTCTGACAATTGCAGGAGGCTGGCTTACATTTTTTTCACTGGTTTTAAGAAGCACGCTTATGGTTACTTCGGGCTTTCTGCTTATTGCAACAACAGGAATTGACGATATTGCAAAGGCATTAAGCCTCTTAAGAGTACCCTCGGTTTTTGTTATGCTTTTCTTGTTGACCTATAGATATATTTTTGTTCTGGCAGACGAAGCGGGAAGACTTTTAAGGGCATATTATCTGCGAGCACCGGGACAATCGGGCGTCAGAATCAGGGTTTGGGGCTCAATGGTTGGACAGCTGCTGATCAGAACCTTTAACAGAGCACAGTCTATTTATCAGTCTATGGTGTTAAAGGGTTATCGTGGAAAATACAACCTGATTATTGCAAACAAGGTAAAATTCAGTCATATAATCTATTTCTCAGCCTGGCTGCTGTTTTTTGCTGCAGCCAGGATTTATAATTTACCTCTTATAATATCAAAGCTGATCTGAATTTTCTAATTTACAAGCTTGTTCAACAATTTTACATCCAGCTTAAAGATAATATAGGAGCTTAGGACGGTTAAAGTACAAATTAAAAGAAATTCCAAGGTATTACTAAGACTTATCTGAAAAAATTTAAAAAGTAATTTAGATACAACAAACATATATAACGGGTGGGAATAGTACATGAAATTAGCACTTACTTTACAGAAGCATCCCGCTGTGTTTGATTTTGTCAGAGGATATCTGAAGCATAAAATCAAAAATATTGTAAGTAAGGGATATAAAAATACCGTTATTATTATATTTGACTGAAGCTTCAATGTTTTGACAATAAAGATCTCTGTAAGGAACAAGATAGTTGTAAATACAAGGGATAAAATGATTGTTTTGTTTTTTACGGCTAATAGTCTTTTGTTTACTTTTATTAACACAAAGCCCAGAAGGAAAAACGGTAAACCCATGAAAAGATAGCGTCTTACAACTTCCAAGCTGTTTGAATGGTAAAGATAATGTATCACAGGTATTTTTGTTCCAAGCTTGTAATAAGCACCTACAAGACAGCCTCCAATATACAGAATAAAAGATAGCACCGTTAATTTCCAGAGGTGTTTCCGGCAGAGAGTAACCACCATAACACAGAATATCAGCGCCGGGAAAAACCACAGCTGGTAATGAGAACCCGATATAAAGAAATTTATAACACTTCTTCGTAAAAAATCCCATATGGAACTGTTGCTTCTGACTACTTGAACGAAATCAACTGCATAATATATAAAACTCCATATTGTATAAACAACTAATAAGCGTTTTACATACTTTAAAAATATTTTTTTTCCGCTGAGGAGTCCACTAATATAAAAATACCCTGATACTGCAAAAAAGAAGGGTACTCCCAAACGTGGAAATATAAAGGTGGCAAAGTAACCTAATACACCACCGTACTCGGTTAATGGCTGTGTATGTATTACTACAACCATTACAGCACACAAAAGTCTCATAATATCAATGGAGTTATATTTAATCTGACCGGAACCGCTTATCTCAGACCGTGCCTGCCCGGAAGTCCTGACCTCAAGGGGTGAACCCGTTGTATTCATATTTATAAACCGTCCTCACCTTTATTAAAATTCGACTATGTATACCAAAGTTTCGGGATTAGTATAGCATAATGTTCAAGCCGTTTCCATTAAATATTTTTACCTTACGGGAAAGGGGTATATAAGTTATATGGGACTAGACTGAACAGTTAATTTGCGTTAGTATAAATTAGAATGTAATGTAAACGAGGATTGGAAAAATGAGTCATCATAGAGTTGAACTAAAAGATGTAAGCTTTTCATATGCAGATGGGTATCAGGCCCTTGACCAGGTATCCTTTCTATTGGGACACGGTGAGGCAGTGGGTGTAGTTGGAGCCAATGGAGCAGGTAAATCGACTCTGTTGTCCGTTCTGACCGGAATTAATTTTCCACAAAAGGGCACAGTCAGGATTGGTGATTTACCCGTAAACAAAAAGACTCTTTCGGAAATCAGACGTAGTGTTGGACTGGTCTTCCAAGAACCTGACGACCAGCTGTTTATGACCTCGGTATATGATGATGTTGCCTTTGGTCCAAGAAATTATAAGCTTGATGAAGCCGAAGTAAATACCAGAGTTATAGATGCTCTTGAAGAAGTGGGTATTGTTCATTTAAAGGACAGGCCTCCCTATAAGCTTTCCGGAGGAGAAAAGAAGCTGGCGGCAATTGCTTCGGTTATATCTATGAAACCAGATATACTTATTATGGATGAGCCAACGGCCTCGCTTGATCCTCAGGCACGAAGAAAGATAATTGGAATATTAAAGGGCTTTACACATACCAAAATTATAACCAGTCATGATTTGGATATGATAATGGAGATGTGCACAAGAACAATAGTTCTTAAGAAAGGAAAAATAATAGCAGACGGCAATACAATGGAAATATTGAGCAATCAAAAGCTAATGGAGGCCTCCGGTCTGGAGATCCCGCTGTCACTTCAAAATTGTCCGGTTTGCGGTTCCTCAAAACATATGTCTCATGAACATAAGTAAAAAAATAGATTTCTACAAAGAAATGGAGAAGAAATGAGAATAGCAGTTATAGACGGTCAGGGTGGAGGCATAGGAAAGCTCCTAGTCGAAAAACTCAGAGCTGCCTTTGGAAACGACATATGCATATTAGCTCTCGGCACAAATGCTCTAGCGACAGCCCTTATGCTTAAAGCAGGAGCAAACGAAGGTGCTTCGGGAGAAAATGCAATTGTTTATAATGCACCAAGGGTGGAAGTTATTGTTGGCTCCATAGGTATAGTTTGTGCAAACGCGATGCTTGGTGAGCTGACGCCTGCAATGGCTGAAGCAATAGCAGGAAGCAGCGCGGCAAAGGTTTTGATACCGCTTAACCGGTGCAATATACTTATTGCAGGAATCAAAGAAGAGCCTCTTCCACATTGTATAGATAATGCTGTAGAGCTGGTGGGCAGGTATATTGGACATGATTTAAAGAACTGCCGTTAAAATAATTTACAAACCGGAAAGGGTGATTTTATAATGTGTGAAGCGAATGCTTACCTTTTGGATGATACAGGCAGCGAAGTGTTAATTATGGACTCTGTAGATAAAGTTATACCTGAAGCCGATGGTATAACACTGGAAAACATCTACAGTGAAAGGAAAACCTTAAGGGCAAGGATAAAACGGATGGAACTTGTGGAACATAGAATAATATTGGAGACTATAGACTAAAAAACGGGACAGTGATAATTTTGTACTTTTTTATATTTAAATTACTATATGTTTCTGCAGGGGCTTTGGTCAATTATTTTCCCAATTTCTCACTTAAACTATATAACAGAGCAATTAATATTTACTTGAAGCATAGCTTGAATTTTGACTTTGTCGAAATCCTTCTTGATCTGGCTGTTAACCTTGATATGTTGGGCAGAAAGGAAGAAGCGATTCAAGCGTACAATAAGGCTATTGAAATAAATCCTGATGAGGCCAGGGCGTATTACGGACTGGCCATTATTTATGATGATAAAAGGGAGTTTGACAGGGCTATAGAGCTTTATAAAAAAACAGTTGAACTTGATCCGGGGTATTCCTGCGCTTATTTTTTCATGGCTAATGCATACGATGAAAGCGATAGGAAACCGGAGGCTGTGGAATATTACGAAAAGGCTGCAGACATTGACCCTGGGCATTTTTGGGCCTTTAACAACCTGGCAGCAGTATATGAGGAAACAGGACAATACGATAAAGCGCTTATTGCAATCAGAAAAGGCCTGGAACTGGAACCTGAACATTACAAGGCCTTATTCAATGCCGGCGTTATTATGAATAAGCTTGGGTATCCTAAAAAGGCGATAGAATACTATGAACAGTCAATTTTGAGAAACCCCAAATATTCCTATACATATTTAAATTTATCTCTGATATATATTGAGGAAAAGGACTATCAAAAAGCTGTTGACATTATTACGAAGGGTATTAGGTTTGTACCTGACGCTTCATTTCTTTATTACAACAGAGCATGCTTTTATGTACATTTAAAAAAGTATGAGCAAGCCCTTAACGATCTTATAGTTGCAGCAGACATGAGTACGGAACTTGAAAACTATATGAAAACAGACAGTGAATTGGACCCGTTAAGGAGTATGGATTTATATAAAAAACGTTTTTGTTAGCTTTTCTTCGGTTTAAAAGAGTTTTCTGAAGGCATTGTCAACCTAATTCACTTGATTAGGTTGACAATGCCTTTGAGCTGGTTTACAATACCAATATAATCAATGGAGTGATTAGTCAAATAACTGTACTTATGCAGGTTTAGCTGAAGGCTGCTTTGACTGATGTACTTTATAACATTTTGGAGGTAAACATATGAGACCGAAACATATTATTTTTGCAGGTTTATTTGCGGCGTTGACAGCTGTAGGGGCCTTTATAAAAATCCCGCTGCCATATGTACCGCTCACTTTACAGGTTTTTTTCTGCCTTCTTGCAGGTATTCTGCTGGGGTCAAAAATCGGACTTATTTCCCAGCTGGTTTATATTGCTGTGGGACTTATAGGATTACCGGTATTTACCTACGGGGGCGGTCCGGCATATGTATTAAATCCTACTTTCGGTTATCTGGCCGGCTTGCTTATCTGTGCTTTTACTATTGGTAGGCTTACCGAACAAATGTCAAAATTAACGGTGACAAAACTTTTTCTGATAAACCTGCTTGGAGTTTTGATAATATATGCAGTAGGAGTTCCTTACCTTTACCTGATCAAAAACGTGTATCTTGCCAGCGAAACTCCAATATTAAAAGTGCTTTCCGCGGGATTTCTCATGACAGTACCCGGAGATATTATTAAGAGCTATTTAGCAGCGCTGGTAGGAGTAAAACTGATTCCGGTTGTTAAAAACATATTGTCAAGATAGCATTAAACAATCTGAATTCATACCAACCATAATGAAATAATACATAGCTTAGTACAATAGTAACATTTGAAAGAATAAAACATAATAAGGGAAAGTTGAGCAAGCAAGTAAATTGTTGGGCTCGACTTTCCCTCATTTTCAATTATTCTTATTTTTGCGGGTTTAATGTCTTAAATATTTGGTATAATAGAAAATTATAACTATCAATGAGGTAGAATTATGTCGGATGATACATATAAGAATTTGAATCTGCTGGCACCGGATCAGATAGCCGAGCAAACTGTTCAAAACGGATATAAAAAAGCAAATACAAGGGTTTCACGCCTGTTTGTACTTGGTATTCTTGCGGGAGCTTTTATAGCTTTTGCATCACAGGGTTCAAATGCGGCAATTTACAATATACCTTGGGCGGGTGTCGGAAAAACCGTTGCAGGGGCTATATTTTCGACGGGACTTATGTTGGTAATTGTGGCGGGAAGCGAACTTTTCACCGGAAATACTTTAATGGTAGCAGCTCTTGCACAGAAGCGTATAACCGTCGGTGGGATGCTCAAAAACTGGATTACGGTTTACGTTGGTAATTTTGCAGGTGCTGTTTTAATTGCCTGGTTTATTTACCACTCAGGGCAACTGGACTTTACAAGCGGATTGTTAGGGGGATTTACCATAAAAACCGCAGCGTATAAAGTATCTCTCACCTTTACAAAAGCTGTAATAATGGGAATACTGTGTAATTGGCTGGTTTCGCTGGCGGTATGGATGGCCTATGGCTCAAAGGATATGGCAGGAAGGCTGCTGGCAATATTCTTTCCCATATGGTTGTTTATAACCTCAGGGTTTGAGCATTGCGTGGCAAATATGTACTATATCCCTGCGGGAATTATGGCAAAAGCAAATCCCGAGTGGGTTAAACAGGCAATTTCTCTTGGAGCAACTCCTGAAAAGATAGAGCACCTCAATTGGGGAAGTTTTTTTATCAAAAACCTTCTCCCTGTTACACTGGGGAATATTATCGGCGGAGCTGTGTTTACAGGAATGGCGTACTGGTTTGCATACCTTTATAAAAAAGATACTGCTTCAAAGAAGTGACTTTTAATGCAATCTGTAAATTTGTAAGGAAGTACTATTATATGGGAAGCAATTAATAAAATGAGAAGCAATTTATAAGAATGGGAAGCAATTCATAAGAATGGCAAGCAATTAATTAAAAAATGTGAGGTTTATTAACATGGGAAAGACATTAGTTCTGGCTGAAAAGCCCTCAGTTGCAAGAGATATTGCAAAGGTATTGGGCTGCAGTCAAAATGGCAATGGCTGTATTATCGGTTCGAAATATATTGTGACCTGGGCTTTGGGACACCTTGTTACCTTGGCAGATCCGGAAGCCTATGGAAATAAGTATAAAGCCTGGAATCTGGAGGACTTACCCATGCTCCCCAATAAGATGGAGCTGGTTGTAATAAAGCAGACCTCAAAGCAGTTTGGCGCAGTCAAAGCTCTTTTACACAGAGAGGATATAGACGAACTGGTCATTGCAACAGACTCGGGAAGAGAAGGAGAACTGGTAGCCAGATGGATTATCCTTAAGGCGGGCTTCAAAAAGCCAATTAAAAGACTCTGGATATCCTCCCAGACTGATAGGGCAATAAAGGAGGGCTTTGCAAATCTGAAGCCCGCAAAAGAGTATGATAACTTGTATCATTCAGCTCAAAGCAGAGCTGAGGCCGACTGGCTGGTAGGTTTGAACGTAACCAGAGCTCTAACCTGCAAGCACAATGCCCAGCTGTCTGCCGGCAGGGTTCAGACTCCTACACTTGCCATGATAGTTGCACGGGAGGAGGAAATCAGAAGGTTCGTCCCAAAGGATTACTGGACAATTACGGCTCAGTTCAACGGCTTTACGGTACAGTGGCAGGACAAGGTCTCTAACCAGACCCGAACCTTCAGCAAAGAACAGGCAGACAGCATAGTAAAGAAAATAACCGGTCAGACCGGTGAAGTTGTTGAGGTAAGGAAGGACCTGAAAAAGGAGTTGCCACCGCTTGCCTATGATCTGACCGAGCTGCAGAGGGACGCCAACAGAAAGTACTCCTATTCGGCAAAGCAGACTTTGAATATTATGCAGAAGCTCTATGAAACACATAAGCTGGTAACCTATCCAAGAACAGATTCCAGATACATTACAGATGACATTGTACCAACTCTGACTGAAAGACTGAGAAGTATAGCAGTTGGCCCTTACGCAAAGGCGGTGCAGGGTATATTAAGAAATAAAATCAGTGTCACTAAACGCTTTGTCGACAACAGCAAGGTTTCGGACCACCATGCCATCATTCCCACAGAACAGTATGTAAATTTATCTGCTCTCAGCACAGAAGAAAGAAACATTTACGATCTAATAGTAAAGCGCTTTATTGCTGTATTAAGCAGCCCCTTTGAATATGAACAGACCGGCGTAAAACTGGATATAGCAGGAGAAACCTTTACTGCCAGAGGGAAAATAGTTAAGTCCTGGGGCTGGAAAGCGGTTTATGAAGGCTTTGGCAAACTTGATGAGGATAGTGAAGAGGAAGAGGACGATCAAGCCCTGCCTGAAATATCAAAGGGACTAAAGTCGAAGGTGCTCTCAACGAAAGCTATAAACGGAAAGACAAAGCCTCCTGCAAGATATAATGAGGCTACCTTGCTTTCAGCCATGGAGCATCCGGGGAAGTTTGTCGAGAACAAGGCGCTGAAGGAAGCATTAGAGAATACCAGTGGTCTAGGTACTCCGGCAACAAGAGCAGATATTATAGAAAAATTGTTCAATACCTTTTATATAGAGCGTAAGGGGAAGGAGATCTACCCAACCTCAAAGGGGATGCAGCTGATAGGCCTTGTTCCTGAAGATTTAAAGTCGCCTGAGCTTACAGCAAAGTGGGAACAGCAGCTTGCATTGATAAGTAAGGGTAAGGTAAGCTCAAACACCTTTGTTACAGACATGAAGGGCTATGCAACCAGACTTGTAGGGGCAGTCATAGCAAACTCTGAACAATTCAAGCATGACAACGTAACCAGGGAAAAGTGTGCAGAATGCGGAAAATATCTTCTTGAGGTCAACGGCAAAAAGGGAAAAATGCTTGTCTGCCCTGACAGGGAGTGCGGCTATAGAAAATCAATAACTGTAGTATCTAATGCCAGATGCCCTGAATGTCATAAAAAGATGGAGATACGCGGAGAGGGTGAAAATAAATCCTTCTATTGCGCCTGTGGATACAGGGAAAAGCTTGATGCCTTTAAAAAGCGTAAAGGAGATCAGGTGGACAAAAGAGAGGTTGCTAGGTTCATGAAGCAGCAGGATTCAGGAGAACCGCTGAATTCAGCGCTAGCCGACGCGTTGGCCAAATGGAAAAAGTAATCCGGTTTTTGGCTTTATTTATTACGGAAATTTTATGTATGGTTGCTTTTGCAATTGACAATATGCAATAGTTTATAGTATCATCTTAATAATTTACATAGGAATACTAGGAATTGGTCTGTACGCTAGAGACTATATAATATTGAGATAATATAAATTTGTTTATAAAAAGAATAAATTAATTATTACAGATTATTACAGAAATTTGTTAAAGTAAAATCTAATAAAAATTATTAGTAAAAAAAGTTAATAAAATTGATAAAAAATTAAATAAAATTGTTTGAAAAAATTATTAATAAATTATTAAAAGAATTTATAAGGTTTTCTTTTATAATGATAAGGAGAATTTTTAGATGAGCATCTATGATAAACTTGAAAGCTTAAAAAGTATTATAAGAAAACATAATAGCGCAGTTGTTGCATTTTCAGGCGGAGTTGACTCCACCTTTCTTCTGAAGGTAGCTGCCGAGGTACTGGGGGACAAGGTGGTAGCCGTAACTGCTCACTCGTCGACCTATCCTGAGCGTGAAATGCGAGAAGCAATTGAGTTTGCAAATAGCAATTCCATCCGTCACAGAGTTATAATTTCTGAAGAACTTGAAGTTGAAGGTTTTTCACAAAATCCGGTAAACAGATGTTATCTCTGTAAGAATGAGTTGTATGAGAAAATAGAGCAGGTTGCTAAGGAAGAAGGCATGGAATTTATTTTCGAAGGCTCGAATGTTGATGACCTGGGAGATTTCAGGCCTGGAATGCAGGCTGTGCGTGAACATGGAGTAGTAAGCCCCTTAAGAGAGGCTCAGCTGTCCAAAGAGGAAATCCGTTTGCTTTCAAAAGAAATGGGTCTTAAAACTTGGGATAAACAGGCATTCGCATGTCTCTCTTCAAGATTTCCCTACGGAGAAACTATAACAAAGGAAAGACTTCAGATGATTGACCGGGCTGAACAATTCCTGCTGGATATGGGCTTCAGACAGGTAAGAGTCAGATTTCACAAGGATATAGCAAGAATAGAAATAACTCAGGAAAGCTTTGAAAAAATAATTGAAGCTGAGACCAGGGGAAAAATATATACAGAATTTAAGAATATTGGATTTATGTATACTGCACTTGATTTAAAGGGTTATAGAACCGGAAGTATGAATGAAGGGCTTAGTGAAGCAGAGAAGAAATAGGACGGTAAAACGGGAGGTTGGAGAAATGAATAATCAGAGCGGCGGCAGTAATACTAACATTGACACAAAAGTAGTTCATGGCTTTAAGGGCTTTGATTCCAATACAGGGGCTATAAGCTTTCCCATATATCAGAGCGCTACTTTCAGACATCCCGGTTTAAATATGTCTACCGGCTATGACTATTCGCGTCTCCAGAATCCAACACGTGAAGAACTTGAAAATACCATGGCTGTATTGGAGAACGGTAAATACGGTTTTGCTTTTTCAAGCGGAATGGCAGCTATATCTTCGGTATTGAAAATCTTTACTCCGGGACAGCATATAATCGTTTCAGATGATTTATATGGAGGTACCTATAGAATATTCGAAGAAGTATATAAAAGCTATGGACTGGAATTCAGTTATGTAGATACTTGTAAAATAGAAAATATTGAGAGGGAATTCAAAGAAAATACTGCTGCCGTATTTATTGAGACTCCTACCAACCCTGTGATGAAGGTAGCTGATATAGCTTTAATTGCACAGTTTACCAACAGAAAAAATTGTCTGTTTATAGTGGATAATACATTTCTTACCCCTTACTATCAGAGACCTCTTGACCTAGGCGCTGATATTGTTGTTCACAGCGGAACAAAATACCTTGGCGGTCATAATGATACACTGGCAGGCTTTGTTATTTTAAATGATGAAGTAAGAGCTGAAAAATTGAAACTTATTCAGAAATCCGAAGGCGCAGTACTTTCGCCTTTCGACAGCTGGCTGCTGTTAAGGGGAATAAAAACCCTCAGTGTCAGGCTTGACAGGCAGCAGCATAATGCCATGGAACTGGCCAAATGGCTGAAGGGCAATAGAAATGTCCGTAAGGTTTATTATGTGGGACTGCCCGAACATGACGGTTATAATATCTCTTTAAAACAGGCTTCAGGCTTTGGAGCTATGATATCCTTTGAGGTGTCTTCAGCGGAGTTGGTTGAGCAGGTACTGGGCAGGCTTAAAATAATACTTTTTGCAGAAAGTCTTGGCGGTGTAGAAAGTCTTATAACCTATCCAATGCTGCAGACCCACGCCGCAGTACCGGAGGAAATCCGCAATAGACTGGGCGTAAACGACCGGTTACTAAGACTATCAGTGGGAGTGGAAAATGTTAAAGACCTTATAGCTGACCTTGAGCAGGCCCTTGAAGCATAGCCTGCTCTTTCAGCTTCCATTGAACATTATAATCAGATATAAAACATAAAGTCCTCACCGCTTTTTGCTTTATCTGCTTCAATAACAAGATCGCTTAGGGTGATATTCTTCAAGATGTTCGTAACTGAATTATCAAGACTTTCCCAAACCAAAGAGTTAAGAGACTTTTCAATTTCCTCGGCACTGTCTGATACTGATCGTTCTGTTTTTTCAAACAGACTTAATTCTACTGCCTGGAGTATTTCCAGTACAGTTATCTTGTCAGAGGCTTTGGAAAGTTGGTAGCCGCCCTGGGAACCCTTAATCGAAGTAACCAGCTTAGATCTTTTGAGTAAGGAAAATACCTGTTCCAGGTATATTTTTGATATTCCAAGTTTTTCAGCGATACTGATTACTGTGACAAAATCACCGGTTCTGCCCAGTTGGGCAATGCTGATCATTGCTGCTAGTCCGTACCTGCCCTTTGATGAAATTCTCATATAAATCCCTCCATTATGCCCACCGTGTTTATGGTGTCATAAATTGTATAAAAATATAATATACATAGTAATTATATATGTTTAATTAAAACATATATAATCACACGTGTCAACTTGTTTCACTATTTATAAATCAGCAGAGCCTAACATATGGGAAAATATAATCCAAATGTTGGCATGGTGCGGATTTTATTGACAGGAGCGAAAGCGCAAAATATACTATAATTTAGAGAAAAATAAATATATCATACTATTCATATATGAATTATAAAAAATGTGTTGACATTTAAATTCTGGTAATCTATACTATAGAAAACTACCAGAAAACATATATGATTTATATGGATACCTTTATGTTTGGGGTACTGGAGGGTGTATGCATACGAATAAGCAAATTATTGAAATTAAAGCTTTGACAAAAATATTCTCAACTCAGGAAAAAGAAGTAAAGGCTCTGGAAAATATAGACCTCTCAATTGGTGAAGGTGCCGTATTCGGTATCATTGGAATGAGCGGTGCGGGTAAAAGCACACTTGTACGGTGTATAAATTATATTGAGAGACCTACAAGCGGGAAAATCATAGTTGACGGAAAAGACCTTTCGCTATTAGACGAAAAGGAATTAAGAGAAGTCAGACGTTCCATGGGTATGATTTTTCAGCAGTTCAATCTGCTTATGCAAAGGACTGCCGAAGAAAATATTACCTTTCCCTTGGAAGTGTCGGGCATGAAAAAAAGCGAGGCACGGATAAGAGCTAAGGAACTTCTGGAGATTGTGGGCCTGTCTGATAAGGCAGCTGCTTATCCGGCACAGCTTTCAGGAGGCCAAAAGCAGAGAATAGCAATTGCAAGGGCATTGGCAACTAACCCTAAAGTACTTCTGTGTGACGAGGCAACCTCAGCACTTGATCCTTCAACTACCAAATCGATTCTTGAACTGCTCAGGGATATTAACAAAAGACTGGGTATTACAATAGTTATTATAACGCATGAAATGAGCGTAATTGAGCAGATTTGTACCCATGTTGCCATTATTGATGAAAGCGGTATTGCTGAGACAGGCTTGGTATCTGAGGTATTCACTCGTCCAAAGACGGCAGCAGCTCAACGACTTGTATTTCCGGATGGAAAAAGTGTTGGACAGTATATGGGAAAGCGCTGCTGCAGGATTGTTTTCGAGGGAAGTTCCTCCTTTGACCCAGTAATATCCAGGATGATTCTGGAATGTAAGGCACAGGTCAATATCATGTTTGCCGACATGAAGAATATTGACGGTAAGGCTTTTGGACAGCTAGTACTCCAATTGCCCCAGGAGGATGAGGTATCCGACAGGGTAATCCGGTATCTCAGGTCGCAGAATCTATCGGTGGAGGAGGTAAGCGGATATGTGGGATAATTCAATTGCTTCAATGCTTTTTATGGGTTTTTTAGAAACTCTGTACATGACTTTTTTTTCCACTTTGCTTGCTTACGTCCTTGGGCTTCCTCTGGGAGTGCTGCTGGTAGTCAGTGAGAGAAATGGCATTATGCCTATGCCTAAATTGAACTGGGTTTTAAATCTGGTTGTTAATGTATTTCGATCCGTACCTTTTTTGATTTTACTTATTGCTGTTGTTCCTGTTACTCGTTTTATCATAGGTACAACCATCGGTTCAACTGCAACTGTGGTACCACTGGTAATAGCAGCAGCACCATTTATAGCAAGGCTCATTGAGTCCTCTATAAAGGAAGTTGACAAGGGTGTTATTGAGGCGGCCATTTCCATGGGCTGTAGTCCTTTCCAGATCATATGGAAGGTTATGCTGCCTGAGGCAATACCTTCCTTGATTGTAGGAGCGGCCATAGCAACTACAACAATTCTGGGCTACAGTGCGATGGCCGGAATTGTCGGCGGAGGCGGGCTGGGAGATATTGCAATCAGATATGGCTTATACAGGAATGAGAACAATATAATGATTGTCACTGTTGCACTGCTTGTAATAGTTGTTCAGGTAGCTCAGGAAATCGGAATGATAATAGCAAAAAAGCGTGACAAGAGGAAATAGGCATTAGTTGTTATCGGTTGAAGAAATAATTTAAAAGTATTTTCAATAAAATATATTACTTAAGGAGGGTTCAAAATGAAAAGAAAATTATTTGCTTTAATTCTTACTTTAACATTGACTGCAGGAGTTGTTTTAACAGGCTGCGGAGCAAAGGCGGATAAGCTGGTTGTGGGTGCGACTTCATCGCCGCATGCGGAGATACTTAAGGAAGTTCAGAGTGTACTTAAGGAAAAAGGCATAGAGCTGGAAATCAAAGAATTTTCAGATTATGTTCAACTAAACCCGGCTTTACGGGACAAAAATCTGGCTGCTAACTATTTTCAGCACAAGCCATACCTGGATGATTTCAATGCAAAGAACAAGACTGACTTAGTATCGGCTGCGCAGATACACTACGAACCATTAGGACTTTATCCCGGAAAGATTAAGTCATTGGATTCTCTAAAAGATGGTGCGACAATTGCAGTGCCAAATGACACTACAAATGAAGCAAGAGCTCTTTTACTCCTTGAAACCTTAGGCTTTATAAAGGTCAATCCAGATGCCGGTCTTAATGCAACTGTAAAAGATATTACCGAAAATCCGAAGAACATTAAGGTTAAAGAACTTGATGCAGCACAGATTTCAAGAACGTTACCTGATGTTGACCTTGCAGTTATTAATGGAAACTATGCCATCCAAGCTGGTTTTAATGTTGCAAAGGATGCTTTGGCAAAGGAAGAGGCCGATTCTGTGGCAGCCCAGACTTATGCAAATATCATTGCGGTTCGCAAGGGTGATGAAAACAGAGAGGACATTAAGGCTCTCATCGAAGCACTGAAGAGTGAAAAAGTTAAGAAGTTTATTGAAGAAAAATATCAGGGAGCAGTTGTACCATTGTTTTAAACGGTATATTATTTTTCGATAAAATATTAATAGAAATGTTCGAAAACAGAGAGCTTGAGCTAGTGTGAAAATCACTTCTCAGCTCTTTTTTTATAGGGCAAGTTAGAGCATACCTAATATTGACAAAACGATAGGGAAAGTATATAATTATAATAACATACTAAACTTATATGATTAATATATTTGTGCAAGCACAGAGCTGTGAGGTAGACATGTCAAAAGTATATAAGAGTTTACTTGAACTTATTGGAAATACACCTTTGCTGGAATTAACCAGATATAATCAGGCTGAAGCACTTGAAGCTAAAATACTTGGAAAGCTTGAGTACTTTAATCCTCTTGGAAGTGTTAAGGATAGAATTGCGTACGGAATGATCAGGGATGCGGAGGAAAGAGGTTTAATAAACAAAGATACCGTTATAATTGAACCTACCAGCGGAAATACCGGAATAGGGCTTGCATTTGTAGCTGCAGCAAAGGGGTATAAATTGATAATAACTCTCCCTGAAAATTTCAGTCAGGAAAGAAAAAAGCTTTTAAAAGCTCTTGGGGCTGAGCTGATTCTGACACCTGGCGCTGAAGGAATGGCAGGGGCTATAAACAAGGCTAAGGAACTGTCAGCTGCTATAGAAAATTCATTTCTTCCATTACAGTTTGATAACCCTGCAAACCCTGAAATTCATAAAAAAACTACAGCTGAGGAAATATGGAAGGACACCAACGGTCAAGTGGATATATTTGTTGGAGGGGTAGGAACAGGAGGAACTGTTTCAGGCACAGGTGAAGCCTTAAAATTAAAGAATCCAGAACTAAAGGTTATAGCTGTGGAACCCTTTTCTTCTCCGGTTTTATCAGGTGGTGTAAAAGGACCTCATAAAATTCAGGGGCTAGGTCCAGGTTTTGTTCCATCCATATTTAACCCGGTGATTGTAAACGAAATAGTTAAGGTAACAAATGAGGATGCATATGAAACCTCACGTAAACTGGCAAAGCTTGAAGGTCTGGTTGTGGGGATTTCGTCAGGGGCTGCTGTATATGCGGCAATGCAGATTGCTAGAAGACCCGAGAATAAAGGTAAAACAATCGTAACAGTTTTACCCGATACCGGAGAAAGATACTTATCTACTGATCTCTATCATGAGTAGCCCTCAAAGGTAACAAGGTTGATGCTGGACACGTCCTTACCAACTTTACGTTTAAATTAAAAAAGCAAATAAATCGCCTTAAACGGCGATTTATTTGCTTTTTTCTACAGAAGTTGTTTCACTCTCCTGATGAGCTCTGATTTATAGTTTACTTCATGGCCTTTCCGGCGTAAGTATTATCCACTACTTTAGCATAAGGAGCTTTCTGTTTGAGCTGTCCCGCTTTATCCATAACAGTCTGCAGTAACTCAAAGGAGGTGTCCTTCATAACAGGGTCCTTACACCAGGCATCTATATCCTTGTATCTTTTTGCAACGGTTTCAAGAACAGCAAGATCCGTATCTGGGAACGAGGATTTTATTGCCTCGGCTATTTCTTTAGGAGAATGTGTATCTACCCATTTCTGTCCTTTATATATTGCATCTGTGAACTTTTGAATGGTATCCTTGTTCTTTTCTATGTAGCTTTTCTTTGCAAAGTATGCCGTATAAGGGATTTCGCCGCTTTCCTGTCCTACCGATGCAAGAATATAGCCTTTTCCCTCTTTTTCCAGAAGGGAGGCGGTTGGTTCGAACAATGTAACATAATCACCCTTACCGCCTGTAAAGGCACCCGCCATTAAAGCAAACTGTATGCTGGTGTCAACGTCCACATCTTTACCTGCCACCAGATTATTCTTGTTAAGCACATATTCAAGTGTCATTTCGGGAACACCGCCTTTACGACCGCCAATGATGCTCTTTCCCTTCATGTTGCTCCACTTGAAGTCCGGCTCGGCTTTTCTCCCGACCACAAAGGACCCGTCTCTTTTTGTTAGTTGTGCAAAGACTACCGAATAGTCCTCTTTGCCTTCATTATAGACGTATATACTTGCTTCGGGGCCTGCAAAGCCGATATCACACTGGCCGGACAACACTGCTGTCATTACCTTGTCCGCTCCCTGGCCATTTTGTAATTCAACTTCAAGACCAACATCATTGAAAAAACCTTTGTTTATGGCAATGTATTGAGGCGCATAAAATACTGAATGGGTCACCTCACTTAATACAACTTTAGTCTTTTGTGTGTCTGTTCCGCATGCGCTGAAAACAAAGGTTACGCATAAAAGAACAGCAATTATCAGGCAAAACTTTCTCATACCGACCTCCTATCTGCGCGCCCTTCGGCACGCTTAAAAAATATGATTAATTAAGTTTCTTCACACAAAATCATATATGTGTTTTAACAATTAGCTTCTGGAGCAGGACTACGGCCTTATACATTATTCCTGCGGCAATGCAAAGGATTATTACACTGGCCATTACCAGATCCAGTTGGAATACCTGACCTCCGTACACAATTAAATAACCAAGCCCTGATTTTGATACCAGGAACTCACCTACAATAACTCCAACCCAGGAAAGACCTACATTTATTTTAAGGGAGTTGATTATTACCGGCAGGTTGGAAGGGAAAACGACTTTTGTAAATATCTGAAGTCTTGCTGCTCCAAAGGTTTTCACAAGTTTTATCTGTTCCTCATCCGTGGCCATAAACCCATTGAGTACTTCCAAAATAGAAACTATTATAGATATAGCAAGAGCAATAACGATAATAGAAGTGGTTCCGGCGCCAAACCATACTATGAATATGGGACCCAGAGCAATTTTGGGTAAGCTGTTCAATATGACAAGATACGGCTCCAATACTTTGGATAGGAACTCCGACCACCACAAAATTACCGCGATAACTGTTCCCAGCACTGTGCCCAAAACAAAGCCTACAATAGTTTCAAAACAGGTGACTTCTATATGGTGGAACAGCTGACCTTCATTATACAATCTCACAATGGTATTAATTATCCTTGAAGGTTGGCTGGTAATAAACGCATCAATTATCTTCAGCCGTGCGCAGATTTCCCAAAGAGCTATAAAAGCAATCAATAATAAAATCTGAGTCAAACTGATAAGTACTTTTTTTCTTTTACGTTTTTTAAGATAGTCCAGCCGCTCTTTTGAAGGATTAAGCGTTGTTTGTTTGGATGAGTTTATTTTAGACATGTACATCCAGCTCCTTCCATATGGTATTGAAATAATGCCTGAATTCCGGAGCCTCTCTGCTGCAAAAAGGAGTTCTGTTTTCACAGGTTAGCTTAATATCGTGTATACTTTTTATGGTCGCAGGTCTGCTGGACAAAACCACAACTCTGTCAGCCATGCTAATGCTTTCAGCAATATCATGTGTTACCATAATTGCCGTTTTGTTTTCTTTTTTGATTATTGAGTAGATGTCGTCAGTTACTGCAAGCCTGGTTTGATAATCAAGGGCTGAAAACGCTTCATCCAGGAGCAGTATCTCCGGCTTTAGTGCCAGGGTTCTTATCAGAGCCGCTCTCTGTCGCATTCCCCCTGACAACTGAGAAGGATACTTGTTTCTGAAGTCATAAAGGCCGTAGGTGTCCAACAGGCTATTTACATAATCTATATTTTCTTTGGTTTTTATCTTTCTTATTTCAAGTCCCAGTAAGACGTTCTGGAGAATTGTCCTCCAATCAAAAAGATAATCCTTTTGCAGCATATAACCAACGCTTTCACAAGTATCGGTTATTTCTTTTCCGTTTATTGCAATGCTGCCCGCCGATGGTTTTATAAGGCCGGCAATTATTGAAAGCAGCGTAGATTTTCCACATCCGCTGGGCCCAACTATACAAATAAATTCACCTTTTGAAATTTGAAGATTAACGTTTGTAATGGCAGGTATTTCGCCATTGGGTGACTGATAGTTCATACCTATATTATTTATTTCTACTATGTAAGACAACGATAAACACCTCCTGCCATAACTCGGGTGTTATTTATTTCTAATATAGTATATAAATAGAGTATAGAATTGGTTAAAGAATATTTCCGACTGATTTTATAATTGAAGTTTTATTAATAAAATGAATAAAAAAAAGCCGGGGATATTAACCCTCAGCTTTTGACTCATTTGATTTTCTTTCATAGGCTCTGTTCCTATAATATATTACAATGTCGGTGGATACCATAAACAGGTTGATTATGTACAGGACCATTACGATATCTCTGCTGTACAATATTTTATGTGTAATTCCTGAAAGATACCCGAAAATAACTATGTATAGGAATAAAACACTTTTTCCTTTTGTACTTTTGGAGGTGTACGACTTTATAATCTGTGTAGGCCAGGCTGCTCCGAAACTCAGTAACATCAATGCTTCAAAAATGCTCATGTGTATTAACTCCTCTGTATAATTTTTGTTAATGTTCAAACATTATAAAAATTGAAATTTTAAATAGATATTTGAACAAAACTTCCGCAGAACTAATTATACACCAATAGGGAGCTGTGCCACTATTTATGGACAAAATTTCTTAAAAAATTGTTCGGAGGATACACCATGGGGGCGATTTTTTCGCTTTAGACCAAAAAGAGTATCTTCCTCGTCCTTATTTATAAGGTTTACACCCTCAAGGCAGGATAATGAGGCTTTAAACCCCAATTCCTTTATAATTTCCTTCGATTCCTTGCTGATAGCCCCGTACGGGTAAGTAAAAGTATTGGGTGTTATACCGCAATTCTGGGTTAATTTATCCTGAAGTTTACCTATATCTTCAATTAAGACCTGTCTGTAGTTTTCAAAGGATTCTCCCTTGCGTCTTTTGGCCCCGTTTCTTTTATTAAGGGAATGGAGGTTATAGGAGTGATTTTGAATTTCAAAGTAGCCTGACTCACTCATGATTCTTAATTGATCCCAGGAGGCATGAGCATAAGCCGGATCGTTTGTAGGATAAGGTTCTTTGGAAAAATCCTCTATATACTTGCCGATAACAGAGAGTACTGCTTTCATATTGTACTTTTGCAGTATTGGCTGACCATATAGGTAATTGTTAAGATTTCCGTCATCAAAGGTTATAATTACAGGCTTTAAGGGAATGTCTCCATCATTGTAAACATAGTTTATCAAGTCTGTCATAGTGATTGAAGTGTAGTTGTGGTTGCATAAATACTTCATATCACTTTCAAATTCACTGGGAGTAATTACATACTTCCCTAAATGGGAATTTTTCAGTACGCCATGATACATAATTATAGGCAATGCAATCCCGTCCTCGGTTATCTGACCACCCTGGACATCGCCGAAAACATCTGTTGATGAGGACAACACAAGTGTTCCTGCCAAGCTTAAAGTAAAAAACACTGTTAATATAAGTGATATATATTTCAATTTAAAAGTCATAGCCGCTATCCTTCTCCATTATATCATATACTCTGTAAAAATCTCTGGTTTCATCATCCTTAACTACTGCTGAACGGTTTTTCTGAAGAAGGTTTATTATCTCATAGACATTAATCCATAACTCATTTACACATTCCTTCTGAGATTCGTCAAAGATAATCTGCATTCCGAAATGAAGATGGGGTGTAGTTATGTTATTGACATTCTCTCTTGTACTATAGCCGGTCATGCCCAAATAGCCAATGACATCTCCTGCTTTAACAATCTTTCCTTCATATAGATCTGAATGGAAAGGTCTGTCTTTTCTCAGATGAGCGTAATAGTAATATCTTTTCTGATCAAAGCTGCGGATTCCGATTCTCCATCCGCCATACATGTTCCAACCCATAACTTCTACAATACCTGATTCTACAGCCATAACAGGAGTACCTATTGACCCCATAAGATCGTTACCCAGGTGCTTTCTTGCATAGCCGAAGGTACGTCCATTTCCAAAATCATCGTAGTGGCTGAAACTGTAGCCTCTGGCTATGGGAGAAAAAACTTTAAGCCCGTATTTTTTTTCCCATTTAAAATTTCCGTTATTATCGGGATCCTTTACCTGAACTTCGTACTCTCCTACAAAGTTTCCTAGAATTGCATTGTAGGCCTCATGATAATAGTTATAATATTTCAGATTTTCTGTCAATTGCTCCATTGTCTGCCCCTTATTTAGCTTGGACACCAGTTCATCCATATCCTTTGCTTTATACTTTTTAAAGTTTCCGCCATATTTTGTCGCCAGATATGACAGCAAATCCACCCAGTTTAGCTGAACCGCCTTGCCGTGGGATTTAACGTCAAGAGTTAGAGCTTTTTCCATGGCCTCGTAGCAGGCATTGAATTCAACCCACTTTATAAACTTTCTCTCTCCTGTGGGATCGGTAGTAACTGAAAACGCCTGAGTGCCGATGGTTGATATTACGAAGGTGGAAGTGGTAAGTAAACCCAGGATCAGAATAAATGCCAGGAAAACTTTATATAGTCGTTTAATGTATTTTGCGTCATTTCT
Source organism: Bacillota bacterium (assembly GCA_023460955.1). Lineage (GTDB taxonomy): Bacteria > Bacillota > Clostridia > Acetivibrionales > DSM-1351 > Ruminiclostridium. Next base: position 184,665 of record JAEWOH010000018.1, read on the forward strand.
CAATAAGTGACACCTCTCAAAAAAGAATAGAAAATAAACTACTATAAAATTTATGCAAATTTCTTAAAAGTATCCTTGTTTACAGCAAAAAGTAGCTGTAATATTTTTCAATAAATTAATGATTTACTTTATTAAAGTTATGAAGTAAAATACCTTATGTGAGTAATTTACTTCTTCATCACAGTAACTTACATAAGCAGTAGAGAGAGAACTGCCATTACTCCGATATGGCAAATAAAAAAAATATTATTAAGGCCTCACCGAAGAAAAGTGACAGGTCAATTGTGAAGGGATGGATTAATTTGAAGAAGAAAGCATTAGTGAAGGTTTTAGGTTTGGCGTTGGCCGCGGTATTTACATTTTCTGGCTGCGGAGCAAACAGCAATGATTCATGGGACAAGGTCAAGGAAAAAGGTGAATTTGTATTAGGGCTTGATGAGAGCTTTCCACCCATGGGTTTCAGAGATGATAATAACAACATTGTAGGCTTTGATGTTGATCTGGCTCAAGAGGTTGCAAACAGAATGGGTGTCAAATTAAAGCTGCAGCCAATTAACTGGGATACAAAGGACCAGGAGCTTAATACGGGAAACATCGATTGTATATGGAACGGGTTTACCATTACAGAAGACAGAAAAGCAAACATACTATTTTCAGATCCATACATGAACAATCAGCAGGTACTTGTTGTGCTTGCAGATTCCAACTATAAAACGCTTGCAGACCTGAAAGGCAAGACTGTAGCATTACAGGCTGCATCAAGTGCTGCCGATGCATTAAATTCAAAAGCAGATTTTAAAGCTACTCTTAAGGAAGTAGTTGAATTAAAGGATAACAACCTTTGCCTTATGGACCTGAAAGCAGGAAATGTGGATGCGGTTGCAATGGATGAGATTGTTGCAAGATACTATATCCAGATGAAGAGTGAGAAGTACAAGGTTCTGGATGAAGGTCTTACAAAGGAAGAGTATGGTATAGGTTTCAGAAAGGGCGATGAGCAACTTATGACAAAGGTCAACGATACTCTGAAGGAAATGGCAAAAGATGGAAAAATGGCTGAAATATCGAACAAATGGTTTGGTAAGGATATTACTACTATCAGTAAATAAAGCTGATTAATAATATATATTTAGGTTATTCTTATACGCTGATAAACACCAAGGGCTGATATCAAACGATATCAGCCTTAATTTTGTGAAGATAAATAATTTAGATTTTAAATATTATGTAGATTATGATAAAAAAATTCTATATAATTATGTGTACACGTGATGTGTCTGACGAGAGGAGATTTTCTGTGAAGCTTTTATTGTTACTCAGCGAAGGAATGGTTGTAACCATTCAGATATTTTTACTTACATTACTTTTTGCTCTACCCTTGGGGCTTATTGTTTCCTTTGGCAGGAGGTCAAAAAATTTCATAATAAAAGGTTTAACAGGTATATATATTTCCATAATGAGAGGGACACCTCTTATTTTGCAGCTTGTGGCTGTTTATTTTGGTCCATATTATCTTTTTGGCGGAAAGATTGACAGATTCGCTGCCGCAATTATTGCGTTCAGCTTGAACTACGCTGCATACTTTGCCGAAATATACAGAGGCGGTATTGAATCAATTCCAAAGGGCCAATACGAAGCAGGAGAAGTATTGGGCTTTACAAAAGCCCATGTGTTTTTTAAGATTATTCTGCCCCAGGTTATTAAAAGAATTCTGCCGGCTATCAGTAATGAAGTAATAACGCTGGTTAAGGATACTGCTTTAGTTTACACTATCGGTGTGGCAGAAATGTTCAGGGCTGCGTCAAACGAAGCCAGCAGATTATCACAGATTGAACCGTTGTTTGTTGCCGGCGTATTTTATTTTATTATGAACCTTATGGTTGCACAGGCATTCAAATTTGCAGAAAATAAATTGAATTACTACAAGTAAACTGTGACAAACTGCAATGGACAAGCTAGTTCTTAAGTTGGACCTGAAAGGATGAATATTAACAATGAAAATGATTGAAGCTTTAAATATATACAAGAGCTTTGGAGGGAAGGAAGTTTTGACAGGTATTTCACTGGAAGTCAACAGAGGTGAGGTAGTTGCCATAATCGGACCATCAGGCTCGGGCAAAAGTACTTTGCTCAGATGTATAAATCTCCTTGAAAAAATAGATAGGGGAACAATAACTGTTGAAAATGAAATAATGGTAAACACTAATATAAACGGCAAGGCAGAATACGCTGACAAGAAAAAGCTAAGAGAAATTCGTCTTAAAATTGGACTTGTTTTTCAGAACTTTAACCTTTTTCCGCATTTTAGTGTGCTCAAGAACATTACCGAAGCTCCTGTCAGTGTTGCCGGTATAAGCAAGGAAGAGGCACACCAGACAGCAAGGCAGCTCCTGGAGAAGATGGGACTTGAGGAAAAAGCCGATGCATATCCTTTTGAGCTTTCCGGAGGGCAGAGCCAGAGAGTTGCTATTGCAAGAGCCTTGGCTTTAAAACCTGATGTTTTGTTTTTTGATGAGCCCACCTCGGCATTAGACCCGGAATTAACGATAGAAGTTATGAAGGTTATCAGAAAATTGGCTGAAGAGCATATGACAATGGTGGTTGTAACACATGAAATGGCCTTCGCAAGAGAGGTTGCTGACAGAGTTATCTTTATGGACAACGGGGTGATAGTTGAAGAGGGTACGCCTGAGGAGCTGTTTTCCAATCCCAAAAACGAGAGAACAAAAGTGTTTATTAAGGGTTTTAATTAGTATAAATGCTTTGAACCGTTAAATCATTTTAATTGTATTGAACTAATTAAAAATATATTTAAATTCAAATAATTTCTAATAAAAAGCGTAACAGTCTGAAAAAGGGACATTTAATTTTCCGGACTGCATATACGCTTTTTTTATTATCCGAATCAGAATTAATACATTAATTCAATAAAGTCATTGTAATTATTGACATATTTTTTATTATGTGATACCTTATTTCTTGTTTACCAGAAGTAAACAAAAAGTTTACTTTATCCAAACAAATAGCTATTAAAAAAATTAACAATAACGTAATTAAATAGCGGAATGGGGTACACATGAATATCGGTGAGAAAATCAAGCAGCTGAGAATAAAAAACGGCCTGACACAGGAAGAACTTGCAAGCCGGTGTGAACTATCAAAGGGGTTTATATCACAGCTTGAGAGAAACCTTACATCTCCCTCCATAGCAACACTTATGGATATACTTGAATCACTTGGAACAGATTTGAAAGACTTTTTTAATGAATCTGCAAATGAAAAGGTAGTGTTCAAAAAGGATGACGTTTTTGTTAAAGAAGACAGGGAGTCCGGTTTTGAGATAAGATGGCTTGTTTCCAACGCTCAGAAGAATACCATGGAACCTATATTAATTACTTTAGCACCTTCCGGGTGTTCAGAGGTTGATAACCCACATGAGGGTGAAGAATTCGGATATGTTGTCAGCGGGGGAATAACGGTATGTCTCGGGGGTCAAAGGTTTAAGGTGAAAAAGGGAGAGAGTTATTATTTTAAGCCTACGCAACCTCATAATATTATTAATTCGGGGAAGAGTGAAGCAGTGGTATTGTGGGTATCTTCACCACCTAATTTTTAAGCTGTTTCATATGTACCAAAACAGAGCGTAACTTTATTAAACTCTTATATATTTTAATTTGGGGGAAGGGTATGAGCGAAAGTCAGCCAATTATATTATTAAAGGATATTAGCAAGAAATTCGGCCAAACAGAGGTTTTAAACAACATAAACCTTTATATTCTAAAAAATGAATTTGTAACTTTATTGGGGCCAAGCGGCTGTGGAAAAACAACCACTCTTAGGATTATCGGTGGGTTTGAGACACCTGACAGCGGTGATATATACTTTGAGGGAGAACGAATAAACAATGTTCCTCCTTATCAAAGGAAGGTAAATACCGTGTTTCAAAAGTATGCCTTATTTCCACATATGAATGTATATGAAAATATTGCTTTTGGACTTAAGATTAAAAAGCTCGATAAAGCAGTTATAGGCAAAAAGGTTGATGAAATGCTGGAAATGGTAAATTTAGAGGGCTTTCAAAAACGGTCTGTAGATTCTCTTTCGGGTGGTCAACAGCAAAGAGTTGCTATTGCGAGGGCATTGGTTAATCAGCCTGAAGTTCTTTTATTGGATGAACCGCTTGGTGCACTTGATTTGAAGCTGAGAAAAGAGATGCAGATAGAACTTAAGAATATACATAAAAGAACGGGAATAACCTTCGTATACGTAACCCACGATCAGGAAGAAGCTTTAACCATGTCTGATACCATTGTGGTTATGAACAAAGGCAAAATACAGCAGATAGGGACTCCTCAGATGATTTATAACGAGCCCAAGAATGCTTTTGTAGCAGACTTCATAGGTGAGAGCAATATCATTGAAGGAAAGATGCTTAAGGATTACTCGGTGGAATTTGCTGGTCATGTTTTCGAATGCTTGGACAAAGGCTTTGAAGAAAACGAGGATATCGATGTGGTTGTAAGGCCTGAAGATATAAGACTGGTGAGTGCTGAAAACGCAATGATATCAGGAGTGGTGAAAACTGTTACTTTTAAGGGAGTTCATTTTGAAATGCTTGTAGAAGGCCAGGGAATAAACTGGACTATTCATAATACCCAAATGGCTGAGGTGGGGACAACCATAGGCTTGTCTCTCAACCCTAATGATATACATATAATGAAAAGGACCGGAAAAGCATGAAGAACAGATCAGAGCGTCAATCATTATCATGGGGATCTTCCCCGTACCTTGTTTGGATGTTAATTTTTATTGTTATTCCATCATTCCTGATCCTGTTCTATGCTTTTACCGAGAGGGACGAACAGGGAATCAGATTTACCTTGAATAATTTCTACAAGTTCTGTGAGCCCATTTATATAACCGTGCTTCTTAAATCCTTGGGCTTGGCCTTATTCAGTACCTTTGTGTGCCTTGTTGTCGGATATCCGGTGGCAATGATTCTGGCCAGCAAGCAATTCAGTAAGAGTGCAACTCTATCAATGCTGTTTATTGTGCCAATGTGGATGAACTTTTTGCTGAGGACATATTCATGGTTAACCTTACTTGAAAAAAACGGAATTATTAACTCCATACTTTCCTTTTTCAACCTGCCCAAAATTAACATTCTTTATACCGACGCTGCAGTTGTCCTGGGTATGGTGTATAACTTTTTGCCCTTTATGATACTTCCCATATATACTGTCATGATGAAAATTGACGGAAAGCTTATCGAGGCAGCTCAGGATTTGGGTGGAAACAGCTTAATGGTATTCAGAAGGATTACTCTTCCGTTAAGCATACCTGGAGTAATGTCGGGCATTACAATGGTATTTATGCCGGCAGTTACTACCTTTGTAATATCAAAACTGCTTGGCGGAGGTCAATATACATTAATCGGCAATTTTATTGAGAGGCAGTTTATTCAGTTAAGCGATTGGAATTTTGGTTCGGCTATCTCAATGATAATGATGATCTTCATACTCATAAGTATTGGTATTATGTCCAAGTTTGACGAGGAAAAGGGAGGAGGAGCTGGACTGTGGTAAAAAGGTTGGTTATGAAGTCCTACCTTGGACTCATTCTTTTATTCATGTACCTCCCGATAGTGGTACTTATTGTTTTCTCTTTTAATAAGTCAAAGTCCCGCGGAAACTGGTCGGGCTTTACATTAAAGTGGTACAGGCAGCTGTTTGAAAACTCTCAGATAATGGATGCACTTTACAATACACTGATGCTTGCACTGATTTCTTCAATTGTAGCGGTCGTGATTGGAACCTTTGCTGCAATTGGAATACACAATATGAAAAAGTTCAAAAAATCAGTGGTTATGAATCTGACATATCTGCCTGTATTAAATCCAGATATAGTAACGGGTGTATCGCTGATGATAATGTTTGTATTCGTTGGATCGCTTATAGGCTTGAAATTAGGGTTTTTAACCATGCTTCTGGCACATATAACCTTCAACATTCCCTATGTTATTCTATCGGTGCTGCCCAAACTTAAGCAGATGAACAAGCATATGTATGAAGCGGCACTGGATTTGGGAGCCTCCTCTATGTATGCCTTTAGAAAAGTTATAATACCTGAGATAATGCCGGGAATTGTATCCGGGTTTCTTATGGCATTTACCCTATCCATTGACGATTTTGTAATAAGTTACTTCACTTCCGGTTCAGGAGTGTCCAATCTGTCAATTACAATATATTCGATGGCACGAACAGGAGTCAAACCTACTATTAACGCACTGTCAACACTGATGTTTGGTGCTGTTCTCCTGTTATTGATATTAATAAATATACGAGCTTCACGTGAAGAAAAAAAGAGACATCAGTATGATAAGTGATTATTTTGGGAGGTTATAAAAATGAAAAAAATAATATCGGCAATAATTGCATTAACAGTTGTGTTGTCATCAGCTGCTTTGACCGGCTGTGGAACCGGAACTTCAAAAGAAACAGCTAACGGTGAAAAAGTAACCCTGAAGGTCTATAATTGGGGTGACTATATTGGTGAGGACGTAATAAGCAAGTTTGAAGAAAAGTATAATATTGATGTTGTATATGATACTTTTGCCGATAACGAGGTGATGCACACCAAGCTGAAATCGGGCGGCTGTGATTACGATGTTGCCATTCCTTCAGATTACATGATAAAACGTATGATGGATGAAGGTATGGTAAGTAAACTGAACTTCAACAATATCCCAAACTATAAGTATATTGATCCCAAGTTCAAGAATCTTGCGTTCGACCCTAAGAATGAATATTCTGTGCCATATATGTGGGGAACAGTAGGTATTATTTACAACAAAAAAATGGTTACAGATAAAGTAGACAGCTGGAACATTCTCTGGAATGATAAGTACAAAAAGCAGGTATTTATGCTGGACAGTCAGAGAGATTCTATTGGTATTACGCTAAAAAAGTTGGGTTTTTCACTGAATACCAAGAAAATGGATGAGCTTGAAAAAGCCAAAGAGGAACTTATTAAGCAGAAGGAAATGGGTATGGTACAGTCCTATGTAGGTGATGAGGTTAAAGATAAAATGATCGGAGAAGAAGGAGCCTTTGCCGTAGTTTGGTCGGGAGATGCAGTATTCATGAAACGTGAGAACCCTGATCTGGAGTATGTTATCCCAAAAGAGGGCAGTAACCTGTGGTTTGATTCCATGGTTGTACTGAAAAATACAAAGCATCAGAAGGAAGCAGAGCAGTTCATTAACTTTATGTGTGAAACCGATATTGCTTTTGAAAATGCAGACTATATCGGATACTCAACACCTCATACAGAAGCAAAGAAAATGATGTCGGAAGATCTGCTTAACGATATAGCTGCTTATCCTAATGATGAACAAATAAAGAATTGCGAGGTATTTGAGGACCTTGCGAACACCATAAAGGATTATGACAGAATATGGACCGAGATATCCGCGAAGTAGACGATTAGAAATTTTAGTAGTTATTTTAGAAGGTATTTCTATCTAAAACAATAAACAGGGACAGTGGTATAATAGCCGCTGTCTTTTCTTTTGGAAACAGTTGTTTCTAACTTGGAATATTTTACTCCATTGTGGTAATAATAGAAATTAAATTACTAACAAAGCAAAAAATATTGGTATAAAATTTTTGCTTTTCAATCAGGAGGATTTAAATGGGAAAGTTATCAGGAACAAGAACCAGTGAAAATCTTGCAAGAGCATTTGCAGGTGAGTCACAGGCAAGAAACAGGTATACATTTTATTCAGAATATGCAAAAAAAGAAGGACATGCAGTAATCGAACAGATTTTCAAGCAGATTGCAGGAAATGAAAGAGCACATGCTAAGGTGTTTTATGACCTGTTAGTAGATGGAATGGGTGGCCCAAGCAACGTCAATGTTGATGCCGGTTATCCGTTTGAACAAGGTGATACCCTTGCAAACTTGAATTCAGCAGCTCATGGGGAGCATGAAGAACATTCAAAAATATATCCTGCTTTTGCAGACATAGCAAAAGAGGAAGGTTTCCCTCAGGCAGAGGCAGCCTTTAGAATGATTGCAAAAATAGAGCTGGAGCACGAAGAAAAGTTTAAACAATTAGCTGAGGAACTGAATAGTCAGACCTTGTATCAGAAGAAGGCGCCGGTTGAATGGGTATGTACAAATTGCGGACATATTCATAGAGGAACAGACGCCCCGGGCATTTGCCCTGTCTGTAAATATCCGCAGGGTTGGTTTGAGGTTAAAACCAAATAAGAAGACAAACTTCTTATAATAAATGTGTTGTTGAAATTTTTCTAAAAATAGCCAGCAGCTGTGCAAAAACCACAGGTAGCTGGCTATTTTCAATATAGAGTTAATAGCTTGATAGTAGAAGAAGAGTCTAGTACATAAAGAAACAAATACCTATATAATGAGTCAGCACACCGAGAAATACAAATATGTGCCAAACCATGTGATGGTACTTGAAGCCTTTTTTCGCATAGATGGCTGCACCTACTGTGTAAAAAATACCACCGCCCAGTATGAGCCAGAAAAGCAGAGGGTTGGCTTTTTGAAAAAACAGAGGCATAAATATGACCAAACTCCAGCCCATTACCAGATAAATAAGTAAAGACAGCTTTGGAATTGATTTTTTTGATAATGACTTATAGAGAATTCCGAATAACACCATAACCCATTGGACTGAAAGTAAAACCACCGCCTGCCAGCCGCCGATTACAGAGGCTGCTATGGGTGTATATGTACCGGCAATGGCTATGTATATGCAAATATGGTCCATTATTTGCATTACGCGCTTATGAGGAGTATCATGAGCCATGACATGATAAAATGTAGACATAAGAAACATAAGGAAAATGCAAATACTGAAAATAGTAACACTTGCAACGTCTACAAGATCTCCTTTTGTGTAGGCTGTTATAATAACAATAGGAAAGGCGGCAAGTACAAGCAGTGCCGGAACACCATGAGTTATGGAATTGGCGACTTCTTCACCAAATGTAAGCTTTATTATCTTCTTTGCCATATAACAATCTCCTTGATTTTAAAAATTTTATACTATTTACTTTAGCACTGGTGAACTGCCAATTCAATTATTTACCGAGCATGAATAGTGTAAAAGAATAAATAAATTGGAGGGTGGCATGTTATTATAGTAAATACAGCCTTATGTTGATACATAAATATAGGGGTTACTTACAAAATACACAATTAATGGAATATGTTGATAGATTCATTTGATAGAAATTATAGAATGGCGTATAATAATTATAACCAGGTAATAATTATAAATAGTATATGTTTTATAAGTGCAGATTTGTACTTTAAGGAGATATTATATGAGTGTAAAAGGTATTGCCCTTTCTATGGTTAATGGAAGAAAAACTGTGACCGGCTTGGGGTATTATGAGACCGATGACGTGGTAGATTTCAAACAGCTGCTATTAAACAGTATAAAAAAATTCGGAGATAAGGCTGCTTTCAAATTCAAGTCTGACAACAATATTCTTGTAAAAACCTATAAGGAATTTGGTGCTGAAATTGACGCACTTGGTACGGCCCTTCACCATTTGGGACTTAAAGATAAAAGAATAGCCGTAATAAGTGAGAACAGATACGATTGGGCTTTAGGCTTTTTCTCCATAGTAAACGGGACAGGTGTGGCAGTTCCTTTGGATAAACATTTACCTGTTGTGGAAATAGAAAATCTTATAAGCAGGGGAAAAGTGGATGCCATCTATTACAGTAAACATTTTGACACTGAAATGCTGGAGCTGTCAAAAAGGAACACAGGCATACAGCGGTTTATATGCATGGACAGGCTTGAGGGCTCCTACCCTGCAAATTTTCATAGTATACCCGAGCTGCTTTCGGTTGGGGATAAGCTATTAAAAGAGGGTAACAGGAGCTTTGTAAACGCAAATGTAAATCCTGAAGAATTATCTGTGCTTTTATTTACTTCGGGAACTACAAGCATGGCAAAGGGGGTAATGCTGAACCAGAGGAATGTTTGTTCCGATGTAAGTGCTGTTACTTCTATAATTAAGATATACCCAAATGACGTTCATCTTTCGATATTACCACTGCATCACACCTTTGAACTTTCAGGCGGTATGTTGTTCATGATAAAAAACGGAGTTACAATTGCTTATGCTGAAGGCATAAAGCACATTGCGAAAAATCTTAAGGAATTTGATGTTACACTGCTGGTAGTTGTTCCTGCAATACTTGAGGCAATGTACAAAAAGCTGCAGGAAGGTCTGAAAAAGGCTGGCAAGGTAGGGACAGTAAGGACTTTGGGTAAAGTATCCAACGCTCTTTCAAAGGTTAGGATCAATATAAGAAGAAAGTTATTTAAGAAAATACTGGAACAGATAGGTCCGGGCTTAAGACTGGCTATATCGGGGGCAGCACCCATAGATAAGGAAATAATTCAGGGTTTTGGAACTTTGGGCTTGAAGGTTATCCAAGGCTATGGACTAACCGAAACTTCTCCCGTAGTTGCTGCTAATAATGACTTTTACAATAAGGCAGGAACCATAGGTCTGCCTATGAGGGGAATAGAGATAGCCATCGACAACCCTGATGAGAACGGGATGGGAGAAATAATCACAAGAGGTCCCAACGTGATGATGGGATACTATGAGGATGAGGCTGCTACAAAGGAAGCAATTGATTCTGAGGGCTGGTTTCATACCGGTGACCTTGGATTTATTGATAGCGATGGCTTTACAACTATAACAGGACGAGCTAAATCGATGATTGTTTTTACAAACGGTAAAAAGGCTTTCCCGGAGGAATATGAGATGCTGCTTAACAATTTCGAGGGAGTCAAAGAATCTTTTGCATGGGGAAATGCCGCACCTGACGGGGATATTCAAGTTTGTGCCAAGCTAGTAATAGACGAAGCGGTTTTAAGCCAAAAGCTGGGTAAAAAGCCTTCGGCAGAAGAAATTGCTGAGCTTATGCAAAATGAAATTAAGCGTATAAATCAGGATATTCCTCAGTATAAAATTATACGTTATTTTGTTTTGAGCTTTGAGGATCTTATTAAAACTACCACCTTAAAGATAAAGAGACCCGTTGAATTCGGTAGAATTAAGGAACAGCTCCAGAAGGCAGAAACCAATATGCGAAAAGTCAATGGTAAAGTTATTGAGCGCCTTTAGCAGAGAATACCGCCATTGAGAATAAAAAAATCCGTCTGTTGCCTGCAGACGGATTTTTTGGTAACAGCATAGCATTTTAATTATTTGTGTAGTATAATCACGGAGGTAAAAGTAAATAGAAATTTCACAGGAATATACTAATTATTCAGGGTATCGAGGTCGCTTCGGGGGATTTTATGAATAAATTGCTTTTTGGGGATAAAACCTTTTATTTAAAACTAATAACGCTGGCTATTCCGGTAATTATTCAGAATTTAATTACAAACTCATTAAGTATGGTAGATAGTGTCCTTGTAGGCAGATTGGGCAATGAGCCTGTTGCCGCTGTCGGTATTGCTAATCAATATGGCTTGCTGGTTTTTCTTATGTATGCTGCAATACATAGCGGGGCCTCTATTTTTATAGCGCAGTTCTGGGGCAAAAAGGACTATGAGAACATTGGAAAAGTTGTGAACATTGGAACTGCTTTAGCCATTGGTGTTTCTCTGCTGTTTTCTCTTGTTGGAATCATTTTTCCTACTAAGATTGTCGGTATATTCAATACTAATGACTTGGTAATTCAGCTAGGTGCTGACTTTTTGAGAATTTTCAGTTTTAGTTTTGTGTTTGCATCTGTAAGCTTCGGGATAAGTGTATACCTCAGATGCATAGGCAAATCTGGTCTTCCTATGATTATCAGTGGAGTAGCTCTAGGTATAAATACCATATTAAATTTTGTTTTAATCTTCGGAATGTTTGGCCTACCTGCATTAGGTGTGAAAGGGTCAGCAACGGCTACACTTATTTCCAGAATTATTGAAATGGGCATATTTATAGTTATTAGCACAAAGCACTTTGATATTTTAAGAATCAGAATAAGTGTGTTAAGAAAGGTTACGTCAGACCTTTTCAAGCGTGTTGTTCAAACCATGATCCCCGTTATACTGAACGAACTATGTTGGGGTCTGGGCTTTGCAGTTTATTCGGTAGCCTACGGGAGGATAAGTACAGAAGCTTTTGCTGCTGTACAGATAACTAATAATTTTACAAATCTTTTTCTTGTAGCAGGTTTCGGTTTAGCCAGCGCATCAGCAGTTATGGTAGGACATGTAATAGGGGCAGGTGAAGAACATAAGGCCAGAGAGTATGCCTGGAAGTTTATAATGTTATGTATTGTTGGCGGAATATTCCTTGGAATTGCATTATATTTAACCGCTCCTGTTGTAGAAAAACTGTTCGACGTAACTCCGGATGTATTAGAAACAGCTATTATAATACTAAATATTAATGCGTTCATAATTCCTATTCGATTGACTAATATTGTTTCAGTTGTGGGGATATTAAGAGGGGGCGGAGACGCAGGCTTTGCCTTCAAGGCTGAGGGCTTGACTATGTGGCTTATCGGTGTCCCAATGGCATTTGCCGGAGCATTTATTTTAAAGCTCGATGTTCAATGGGTGGTACTTATGGTCATGGCAGAAGAATTGGCTAAGGTAATACTGGCAGTAGTAAGGCTTAAATCAGACAAATGGATAAAAAATGTAGTATTAGAGGTATAATTATTATGTAAGATAGTTGTTTTTTTATAAGAAAACTGATAGTTTTTTGTAAGAAAGCTGATAATATATTTCAGATTATGAAGATATCAGATAGATTAATTTAAATACGCAATACAGGAGTAAAAACATGATTGTAAAAAAGGCAGAACATACTATAACGGCTGTTAAGCCAAATCAGTATCCCGATACAGGCTATCCGGAAATCGCTTTTGTAGGTAGATCCAATGTTGGAAAGTCATCAATAATAAATTCACTTGTAAATAGGAAGAGTCTGGCAAGAGTGGGTTCAACACCGGGCAAAACCAGGCAGATAAATTTCTACAATGTAAACGATAGCCTCTATCTGGTTGACTTGCCAGGCTACGGCTTTGCAAATGTATCGAAGGACATGAAGTCCTCCTGGGAAAATATTATCGAAACTTATCTGTATTCCAGGAAAGACAAGAATTTAAAGCTTATTGTGCTCCTTGTGGATATAAGACATTCTCCCAGCAAGGATGACATTACAATGCATCAGTGGCTCAGGGGTTTTGGATTAAACACATTAATAGTAGCTACAAAGGCAGATAAGATAACAAGATCTCAGATAAACGTCAGAATAAACGATATAAAGAAAGTACTTCAGCTGAATAATACAGATAAAGTAATTCCATTTTCCTCTGAGAAACATATTGGGATAGAAAGTGTTTGGGGTGAAGTTGATGGAATGCTGTCCAGAATCACAGCAGTGAAAGAGTTGACAGAAGTTAACGAATTGACAGCAGGTGACTCAAACATGGAATTGGAAACCGGTTCAGTTAACAGCAAACCTGAGACCGGGGACAGTATTTAGTTTTTGGAGTGCTATATGGAGAAATATAACTATAAAACTGAAGAAATCAAGCTTAGAAAAAAGCTAACGAGAATGAAAATTATCGCTACGTCGCTTCTGGCCTTTATGACAGTGACCTTTATAGTAATGAAAAAATTTGAAGACAGAGGCTTGGTGTTTTCATCAATTACTGCGTTTGCAGAAGCATCAATGGTGGGTGCGCTGGCTGATTGGTTTGCTGTAGTGGCATTATTTAAGCATCCGTTGGGTTTGAGGATTATACCGCATACTGCAATAATCCAGAATAATAAACAGAGAATAGCCAAAGCACTATCTAATTTTGTTGTGTCAAACTTTTTTACACCTGAGCTGATCAGAGCCAAGCTTGAGAATGCCGGTGTGGCTTTGAAAATATCGGAGTATCTCAGTAGTAATAAGGGAAAGCTGGCAGAAGGAATTACAGGAAAACTGCCTTTTCTGATAAACTCTGTTGTAGATGATGCTAAACTGGAAACAAGTCTGAGAAATCTGGTGTATAAAAAGGTTGAAGAGATAAAATTATATCCTGCCCTTTCTGGTGTCTTAGTGCCTGTTACAGAGGGAGGTTACCACAAACCTCTGGTGAGGGCTTTACTAAACGTTACATACAGCTATATAGGAGATAACAGGGAAAAAACACTGGGCATTCTAGCAGCAATTAACAAGACTCTTGCGTTGCCTTTTATTGGAGATTTGCTATATAAAAAAATTCTTGATTTCTTGTTAACACAAATTGAGGCACTAGACATGGATGAGGATGCTGAAATAAACCGGCTTATCTTATCTGCACTTCCAAAACTTTTAGAGGATATGAACACAAATGAAGAACTGATCCATAAGGGAGAGCAGCTTAAAGAGCAGCTGGTAACTTCTCCAGCCTTTAATGAGCTCCTTGGAAAAATTTTGGAGGCAATTCTTGATTTGAAAAATTCTTTCCTCAATAATAATGAAGAGCTTAACGAAAAAGTCCTGACAATTTTAGGAATGATTGAGAACAGTATTAATGATAACCAGAAGCTCAGAAGTAATATTGATGCCGCTGCGGTTGATATGGTCGGAGGTATGGTAGCACTCTATGGGGATAAGGTTGGCTCATTGATATATGATACAATGGATGCCTGGGAGACCAGAGATATGGTAGATAAACTTGAAGTACAGGTGGGAGCCGATCTTCAGTATATCCGGATAAACGGAACTGTAATCGGTGGTCTGGCTGGACTAGCAATTCATCTTCTGACGCAGCTGATATAAAGATATAGGATAAGTGTTTGTTAAAGGGAGGCAGAATGGACAGATTTAAGACAACTAAAAAAGTCGCAGTTCTTGGCATTTGTGCTAACATATTTCTTTTGGCTATAAAGCTCACAGCCGGTTTCTTAAGCAGAAGTCAGGCTATGATTGCCGATGGTTTCAACAGCGCAGGTGATGTATTCGCCTCGGTTATGACATTAGTAGGCAATAGTATTGCCAGCAGGCCTGAGGACAAGGACCATCCTTATGGACATGGTAAGGCCGAATATATCTTCTCAATGATTATAAGTTTATCCTTGATGCTAGTTTCCTTTACCATTTTTAGAAGTGCGCTAGCGTCAATTATTAATAAAGCTGCCTTTGAAACCTCCTGGTTTCTTATTACCGTTGCAATTGTAACAATTGTAGTAAAATTGACACTATTTATATATACAAACCGTATAGGTAAGTCCCTGGAGAATTTGTTGGTGCTGGCAAATTCAGAGGACCACAGAAACGATGTTTTCGTAACTACAGGAACTTTGATTGGTATAATAATGGGTTATTTGGGCTTTGCCTGGGTGGATGGCGCCGTTGGTATCGCTATTTCCATCTGGATTTTTTATACCGGTGTTAAAATTTTTATAAGCTCCTTTAAGGTATTAATGGACACCGATATTGATCCTGTTTTTAAGGAGAATACTTATAATCTGGTAAGCAGCATAAATGGTGTGGATCATATAGACAGTATAAATGCAAAGCCGGTCGGAGCGGGATACATTCTTCTCATAAAGGTATCAGTAGACGGAGAAATGTCAGTTAATGAAAGCCACAAAATTGCTTCGGAAATAAAGGTAAGAGTTAAGGATATAAAAGATGTTAAAGATGCGGTGGTTCATATTAATCCCTGCTGATATGAAATTCAGTGTGATTGATAGGTGTACCAATTGTAATTATCATATACATGAAGTTAAACTGGCTACTGTATCAGAACTGACGGATTATGGTTTCTCCAAATTGTTTCAGGACTTGATTACTGAAGGCTCCTAACTTAAGAAATTATCTGGGGCTAAAAATCAGCCATAGGCTTATAGTAAACGATAAGTTACTTCAGCATATCGGTACACAGATTTCGCAGTAATGCATATTGACCAACCGTACTACATATCTTTCCAGAATAGGTCTTGTGTCATCAAATACATGCCCTTGTCTTGATAGCTCTGGGAAAATCTCAAGCCACGCATTCTGAATTGCCTCTGCCGTATGCTTGATTTTGAAGACGGCATATTTTCCTCCGACTATATTACCCTCTTTTAGAGGAGCTTCAATAATGGAAGGCTCGTTTGAAATAACAATAATTGAAAGCAAAGCTTTTTTTAAAATAAGGGTAAAATTATTTTGTTTAAGCCTTCACTTATGTGGTACATATATCATCAGTGAATTCTACTTCCTGACGAAGGATGCTGAAAATGTGGTATTCACCGCTAAACTAAATAATTTTAATTATAATAAATAATGGAGGATTTTGGACTATGAAGAAATTTGTTTGTTCTGTTTGTGGATATGTACATACTGGAGATGCAGCACCTGATAACTGCCCGCAGTGTAAGGCGGCAAGAGAAAAATTTATCGAGCAGACTGAGACATCAGCTGTATGGGCTGACGAACATAGAATAGGTGTTGCTGCAGGCGTTGACGCTGAGATTCTTGAAGGCTTGAGAGCTAACTTTATGGGCGAATGTACTGAGGTAGGTATGTATCTTGCGATGGCAAGACAGGCTGAACGTGAAGGCTATCCTGAAATAGGCGCTTTCTATAAGCTGGCTGCTTGGGAAGAGGCTGAGCATGCGGCAAAATTTGCCGAATTACTTGGTGAAGTAGTTCACGCTGATACAAAGAAAAACCTTGAATTAAGAGCTGAAGCAGAAGCCGGGGCTTGCAAGGGCAAGAAGGATCTCGCAACAAGAGCAAAACAACTGAACCTTGATGCAATACATGATACTGTTCATGAAATGTGTAAGGACGAAGCAAGACACGGCGCAGGATTTAAGGGACTTTTGGAGAGATATTTTAAGTAAATAGTAATGATGGGTTTAACCTCTTGAGAACGTAGTGTTTTCAAGAGGTTTTTTATGTTCTGAACACGGCAAAATTACTATTAGTGTGTTGATAATAAGCTTAAATTGTTAATGTTATCCAGATAGTGTAATATTTAATTGTGTTAGTGTACAGTAGTATGAAACTACGAACTAATGATTATTTACACAATACGAGCAACAATCCGTTAATTTCTCTTTGTAAAATAACGGGTAAGTGTTAAAAAAATCCTTTATAATTTAGTCAAGAGGTGAAACATGGATTGGGTCGATAGAATAAATAGCGTGATAGATTATGTAGAAGAGCATATTAACAGTGAAATCGATGAGAAGGAAATAAGCAAAATTGCAGCCTGTTCTTTCTCTTTGTTTCAAGGTTCATTTACGCAGATTACAGGAATAGCTTTATCAGAATATGTACGCCGTCGAAAGCTTACATGTGCTGCGCATGAACTGCAAAACACTGACCAAAAAATAATTGATATTGCTCTAAAGTATGGCTATCAATCGGCGGATGCCTTTAGTGTGGCTTTTAAACGTTTGCATGGTGTGACCCCAATGGATGCAAGAAAGTCCTTCGTAAAGCTCACATTTTATTGTCGTCTTAGCTTTGCCCTAACAATTAAAGGCGTTGATAAAATGGACTATACCACGATTGAAAGAACGGCGTTTAAGGTTATCGGAGTAAGGCGTACAACACCTTATGGTGGCGGTACTTGGGCAATCGTAAAAAGTGATGGTAGTAATGAAGCAATAAAAGAATTAAGTGGCCATTTTTACGACTTGGGTTTATGTTTTGGTTTTAAAAGGGATGGAAGCAACGATTATATGTGCGGTATAGAGTGGGAAAAAGAAGATATTCAAGGATTAGCCAGCTTCGAGTACCCTGCTGCGACATGGTTAAAGTTTGAAGCTAAAGGAGGAATATCAAGTCAAGTACTCGGCAATGTTTGGCATCGGATTAATAACGAATTTTTACCCCAAAGCAAGTTTAAATATTCCGGACTTCCTACGATAGAAAAGTATGTGGTGTGGGATGAAGCGACAGATGTATGTAGTGTTGAAATTTGGGTACCCGTTGCCAAAAAGTAAACCGGCTATTACTTATATAATCCAAAGTAAAGATAATTAGCATTCTCTATATTTATCGTACAAAGGTTATTGATGAATATAAAGAAGAATATTTGCTTCTGATGGTTATGTACGTAGTGTGAAGTTAATGGTTTCATCAATAATAGTATTTATTTTTACGTGTACTTTCTTAATGAAAAGAATGATTGTATTGGAGTGATAAGTTTATGATTACTGAATTAGAACAGCTTGCCATCGAGCATGAAGACCGAATTAAGGTTATTTCAGTTAAGTATTTAGAGGATCTGAAGCGGATAATAAATGAGTTTAGTCAAAATGAGGAACTTAACAGTTTTCAGGATTGGATTGTAAATAACCTATATAACTATGAAGTCCCTAAAGCTGAATTCGGAATCAAATCCATTATTCTTATGGCTATTCACCATCCTTTTTATGCAAAGGTGAATTTTTATTATGATGGCAGGGCTTTTTCTGCCTTAAGTTTGGTGCGGCCTGACTTTATAGTAGCCGAACGATACCTCAAAGCTTTTACGGATAAGAGAGGCTGGCATATTATACCTGCCGGCAGTCTTCCGCTAAAGAGGCTTGGAGTACATAGTGGATTGGCGAAGTATGGAAGAAACAACATCTCATATATTGAGGGCCTAGGAAGTAACTTTTCATATGCGGCGTATTTTTCAGATTTGCCAGTAGAGAATGACACATGGGGTGAAGTGACAAATGCTGAAATCTGTAGTAATTGCACAGCCTGCTTAAATAGCTGTCCTACAAATGCAATACAAAAGGATAAATTTCTAATTGATAATAAGAGGTGTTTATCGTTTTTTAATGAGGTCCCAAATGAAATGCCAGATTGGCTTCCGTTAAGCGCGCATCACAGCTTATATGACTGTATTATTTGTCAGAGAGTTTGTCCTATGAATAAAAATCAGGTTACAAATGTATACGACAATATTTCTTTTACTGAAGAAGAGACAAGCATACTGCTTGAAGGCAAGGCGTTTGAGGAGTTTTCTGAAGATATGAAGCGAAGAATATTCTTTCTTGGATTAAATGATTGGTACTCTGCTATACCAAGAAATTTAAAGCTTTTACTTGATAAAAAATATAATGCTGAAGGTGAATAAGACGATAGAAGCATAAGAGTAGTGTTGCTGTGTAAAACATTGTTTAAGAGCCTCAAGGAAAATTTCGCACGAGATGCGTGTATGTCGTATAAAACAAGGGTTACAAGGCACTATGAAAAATAGGAATCCAAAAAATCATTTGGATTTACGCAAAATCAATATTTGTTCCAGCCTTTTTACGGCACCCTCGTCATACATTCTGTAGGCGTAATCTTCACTTCGAGTGCTGGCTATCAACCCCATATGCTCGTAATACTTCAAAGCCCGTGCAGATATATCATATTCAAAGACATATCGCGTATTTTTATAAGTTCACTCATATAAATACCTCCAAAATGATTGATTATAATGATTATAAAGTACGACGCAACGATTGAGTCAATAGAAAACTGCAAGTTATGTATAGTTTAGTTCATGCTCCATGCACAATCAAGCCTTAACGATTTGGTAAATGTATTAGATTTGTTAACACACTTTCAGTCTAGTGGAACCGATGATTAATTGACTGCAAGGAAAAATCTTGATATTATTATCGCGAAAAGTTGTGAGTTTTAAAGAAATATAGCTGGAGGATAATCAATATGATAAAACGTAAGCCTG
Organism: Bacillota bacterium; assembly: GCA_023460955.1. GTDB lineage: Bacteria > Bacillota > Clostridia > Acetivibrionales > DSM-1351 > Ruminiclostridium. Next base: position 204,387 of record JAEWOH010000018.1, read on the forward strand.
GGCTCCATGCGGTTCTGTAGATAGGCAATTGCGTGTGGGGCATAATTAATGATTGCCGCTTTCATTCTGAACATTGCATAATACGGAATCCGCATTCTAATTTAATATTATTAGAATATGGGGCGTAGTTGGAATGAAATATAAAAATGCTGAAGAAGTGTTGCCTGAATACCTGCTACTTGAGATAAGGAAGTACATAGGCGGTGGATTAGTATATTTTCCACAACTTAAGGGAAAGAAAAGCTGGGGAAGTTTATCTGGAATAAGAGAACATCTAGAAGAAAGAAATATAAAAATAAAAAGTGATTATAGCAACGGCTTTACAGTAAATAAATTAAAAAAGAAATATTTTTTATCTCAAAGCAGTCTATACAGGATTATTAAAGATTAAGGATTAGGAAAACTGTGTTTGCCATATGGCAAATGCAGTTTTTTCTCATAAATAGATAAAAAGTATATCGGTAATAAATCAGGTTGTAGATATGATATTATTGCTATATAACATTATGGAGATGGTGATGTATGGAATACGAATTATTATTGGATCAAATATCTGAAACCTTTCAGGAAATATTGAAAGAAAATTTCGTCGGGTTATATGTACATGGCTCAATTGCATTGCAATGCTTTAACTGGAACAAAAGTGATATTGATTTTATAGTGGTAGTGAATGAGCAACTGTCTCATAATATCAAAAGACAGTTGATGGATGCAGTTGTGAAATATAACGTATCCGCCCCTCCGAAAGGATTGGAAATGAGTATTGTACTCAAAGAGGTCTGTACAAAATTTATCTATCCGTCGCCTTACGAACTGCATTATTCCAATGCACATATTGACTGGTATAAAAGAGACCCAGAGGACTATTGCTATCGCATGAAGGGAGAAGATCCGGACCTTGCAGCACACTTTACAATAATCAGACATTGTGGGATAACTTGGTGCGGACAGTCTATAAATGATGTGTTTGATACCGTACCGAAGGATGACTATCTCGATAGTATCAAAAAAGATGTTACATATGCACATGACAATTTGTTGGATAATCCGATGTACTTTGTGCTTAATTTATGCAGAGTGTTAGCTTTTATTAAGAACGGTTTGGTTTTATCAAAAGAGCAGGGCGGACGCTGGGGCATGGAGAATCTGGATTCGGAATTCCATGATATTATCAAGTATGCACTGCAGTGTTATGGCAGTGATGATAAAATGCAGACTAATAAAGAAGAAGTAGAAAAATACGGTGATTATATGACCAGGATGATTTTTAGGGAGGAATAGTATGCTAGAAATCAATTATGTTACTGAAGAAGATAAAGACTTTTGGTTTTCACTTGATAAACATATATCCGAAAGTGAGTTTTTGCTTAAAGTAAGAGATAAAAGGGGATATGTTATAAAAGCTAGCGAAAAACCTATAGGTGTAATGCGATATAATTTATTCTGGGACATTATTCCGTTTTTAAACTTGATTTATTTTGAAGAAGCCTTTCGTGGCAAAGGTTATGGTACAAGTGCCATGATGCATTGGGAAAGTGAAATGTGCAAATTGGGTCATAAAATAGCAATGACATCAACAATGGTTGAAGAAAGCTCACAACACTTTTATCGTAAGCTGGGGTACAAGGATTGTGGATGTCTCATTAAGGATATGCCTCCATTCGTAGAAACAATGGAAATGTTTATGATGAAGCAGATTTCTTCCTGAAAATGCAATTGAGAGTATTTCTAGATGTAATAGCAGCTGTGAAAATGTGTGTTTGATAATAAATATGGTCAGATGAAAAAATACAATTCTCAATATAGGGAATTCGCTGAAGATTAAGGCTTAAAGCCGAAGTTCACGAAACTGATGTTGGGGGTTGTTTTTTTGTGTTTTTTGGTATTCACATGTATACATAAAAGAAATATTATATTTCCAACAATTGTATTATAATTATTACTAGCAATCAAAAGTAGTTTCTTAATTTCTGTAGAGGCTAGACACTTTTAATTTTCTATTGACTCTGTCGTTGGGGAAAAGTTTAATACTAGGATGGGTTGGTTCTACAACTTATAAAAAGTGAGTTTACTAAAATCATCATACATGCTTGTATTATACTTTGAAGTAAAGATTATTTGAATTTGGGGGGATTAAAATGCCGACATTAAAAAAGGTTAGAGATACAATGAAGAAGCAAAAAATCAACCAAGGAATTATGGCACAAATAGACTTTGAAGCCGACTGCAACAATCCGATTAATATTATTTCTATGATTGATAAAATGGATGAGTTGTTGACGAAGGAGCAATGTCTTTCTATTATGGAAAAACAGGGCTGTAGTAAGGGCGGTCAACGTGACATAGACTGTAAGGCATTTGCCTTAGAGCACATGGGTAAAACTCTTTCTGAAAAGCTTACGTTAATATCAGGTGTTCAATATATGATGTCGCCCATTCTAAATGAAGATGGTACAATTACAGTTACATTTGATGACTACCAAAACGGCGTTCACACAGGTAAGAATACCTGCTCCTGTGGGTCAATTAAAAGGCTGAAGCAGCCGTTTTCCATATCGCCTACATACTGTGGCTGTTGTGCAGGGCACTTTTTATACCACTACCAAAACGCTTTGGGAGTAAAGCTGAAATTGAAAGAGATCAACTCATCTCCACTCAATACAAATGGTGAGAAGCCTTGCAGCTTTACTTTTGAAGTTCTCAATTAATACAGAATAATATAACCAAACCTATAGAAGAGTTATATTAAAAAAATTATTATCATATGTGCTAATATTGTTGTCTCGTTCGTTTATTATATGAGGCCTCAAAAAGTAGATCCACAAGGAGAAATACATTGAATGAAGATAGTAATTTACTAGATCTATATGATAAGTACGGAAACATGGTATATCGTTTAGCATTGAGCTACCTTAAAAACATTAATGATGCTGAAGATGCTGTTCAAATAGTTTTTACAAAATTAATTGAAGGAAGGGCAATGATTATTCCTGATAAAGAGCGCGCACTTTTGATACAAATCACTATTAATCATTGCAAAGATATATTACGATCCTTTTGGCGAAAGCGAAGCGAGCCTCTGGATGAGTCTCTTGTATTTGAAGAGGAAGAAGACAGAGAGTTATTTAGTATAGTTATGTCGCTGCCAATAAAATATCGTATTGTTGTTTATCTTCATTATTATGAAGGGTACTCTTTTTCCGAAATATCATCATTCTTGGGAATTAGCTCATCTGCTGTTTCTATGAGATTGCACCGTTCTAGAAGCATGCTAAAATCGGAACTGATGGAGGTTGGCTATGAATAATAACTTCAAGCGTACATTTAATGCGGTAATGATGTCGAGCAAGCGTCAGGAGGAAATAAGATCAGAACTATCTTCTGCTTTATGTAAAAAACAAAAGGAGTATTATAATATGAGCGAAAAAGCAGTTTTGATTAGGAAATTTCGCATACTTGTTATAGCACTAGTTGCAGTAATAGCACTATTGTTGGTTGGGTTTACATTTGGCAATCAAATTATCCAACTGTTAGGTGGCGGAAAAATCGAAAAAGGAAAGACTATTGATGGTAAGGATTATGTATCTATGGATGCGGGATTCAATTCAGATCCTGTAAAAGTAGAAGACAAGCAGGTTTACTTTATACTTGATGGATCTGACAAAAATATTACAGACCAATGCTCAGATACAAATTATTACAAATATGAGACGACTGATGATAATGGCTTTCGTCATGTGGTGATAGTTGGCGGAACCGTTGATAATATTGGCTTTGCTGAGTTTGTATTGGATAAGGATGGGAATTTTATTGGTAGTAATGCAACTATCAACTCACCTTCGCCTGAAAAACTTGAGTGGTTAGAGTCTGCAAAATCAGAGCTTTTAAAGTAATAGCTTTTAATATACGAGTAAATGTAGTGGGATTCTTCGTATTAGGGTCGTACTATTACATGGAACTGGTAAGGTTGCCAGGGAAAACTCCGAAAAAGTAATGTGATATATTAGCATCTCTAAAAGTAATGGCATCAATGAGATTCAGCCCTTAACAGTTTGTAACACAGCTGTCAGGGGCTTCTTCATGTTCAAAGGTCCTTAAGGACAAGAGCGGAAATGAAACAGAGTGCATTTACAATGTTACCTTTAGTGAGCATGCTGATAGTGACACCAAAGTTCAATATAACTAATATGTATTCGATATTCCCAAAACGGAAATAAGTGATTACTCACTTTATGGAACCTTTGTTACGAGCGGATTGTTTACCGAGGGAAACTTTCAAGTAACATTTCCGCTTGAATAAAATAAAGGAAAGATTAATCGTCCGGTAGTAAATCCATATTTGTAGAATATGACACATAGTTGTCATATTAGTTTTACTATAATATTGTGAAAGGAGACTAAAATTATGGATAAATTGTTATCTTGGCTGCTTGAGGACGAGACCCCGGAGATTAAATATCGCACAATGACAGAACTTCTCAATATTCCTAAAAGCGAATCAGAAGTAAAAAAAGCTTATGAAAACTTAGTAAATTCAGATGCTGTTAGAATAGCTATGGATAAGTTTAAGGTTAATAAAAAATGGGAAGATTTTAATGCTTTCAGTACACTTGCTGAATTTGGATTAACGAGGAAGGATGTTCCGATTGATGAGTATGTTGAACGTATTATCGCAGATACGAATTTTAACATGATGTGCGGAAAAGGATTGCTATTAAGAAATCTTGTAGCTCTTGGATATTATGAGCACCCGCGTGTGCAGGAAGAAATACCGGCAGCTTTTTCCATCATCCGTAATGACGGCTCGTTTCGATGTTTGAGTAAATCTAAGAAAACAAATGACTCAAATTTACCGGATATGGGCTGCTACAGACAAACCACTACATATCTTTT
>JAEWOH010000019.1 GCA_023460955.1 Bacillota bacterium
ACATATTGCTGTAATTCGTTGTTCACGTCGCCGGATAATTCCTATATCAGCCGCAAGAGCTGCATAATTGAAAAAAGAGAGCGGCATGGGCCGCGGCTGTAATAAAAATACGAAAACTTGACATAAAACCATCACGGATTAAGTAATTATCCGTAAGATTTAATTAAGTCAAAAGTTTTTATGAATAATTGAGTAAATCGAAGATAAAGCAATATTACAGAGTGAAATAAAAAAATTTGGCTATAATCATATTTGAGAAAAGCGCCGGCAGTCATTAAAATTTCAGGCGTAAAGAAAATTAGCACTCAACGAAAGTGAGTGCTAACACGAAAAAGAACCGCTTTAAAAATTACAGGAGGGATCTCTTAATGAAACTTAAGCCACTTGGAGACAGAATCGTAGTAAAGGCAGCGCCGAACGAAGAGAAGACAAAGGGAGGCCTCGTGCTTCCGGATACAGTGAAAGAGAAGCCCGTCGAAGGGATCGTCGTGGCGGTCGGAGCCGGTAAGGTTCTTGACAACGGCTCACGTCAGCCGATGGAAGTCAAAGTTGACGACAAGGTCATCTACAGCAAATATTCAGGAACCGAAGTCAAGGTCGACGACGAGACATACCTCATTATCGGTGAAAGAGACGTTCTCGCGGTAGTCGAGAAGTAATTAAGACAGATAGATAAACGGGAGGAATAATAATTATGGCAAAAACACTGCTTTTCAGAGAAGACGCACGCCGCTCAATGGAGCGCGGAATCAATAAAGTCGCGGATACCGTAGGAATCACCCTTGGCCCCAAGGGACGCAACGTCGTCCTGGAGAAGAAGTTCGGCTCGCCGACCATCACCAACGACGGCGTGACGATCGCGAAGGAGATCGAGCTCGAAGATCCGTTCGAGAATATGGGCGCCCAGCTCATCAAAGAGGTAGCCTCTAAGACCAACGACGTAGCCGGCGACGGTACCACGACGGCCACGGTGCTCGCCCGCGCGATGATCCGCGAGGGAATCAAGAACGTAGCGGCCGGCGCGAACGGCATGCAGCTCCGCAAGGGTATGGAAGACGCGACCGCGGTCGTCGTTGAAGAGCTCAAGAAGCAGGCTTCGCCCGTCAAGGGACACAAGAAGACCGCGCAGGTAGCCGCCATCTCCGCCAACGACAAGAAGGTCGGCGAGCTCATCGCCGAAGCGATGGAGAAGGTCGGCGAAGAGGGCGTCATCACCGTAGAAGACAGCAAGAGCCTTGGCACGACGCTGGAGACCGTCGAGGGACTCCAGTTCGACAAGGGCTACCTCAGCCCCTACATGATCACCAACCCCGACCGTATGGAAGCCGTACTCGACGACGCGAACATCCTCATCGTCGACGGAAAGATCTCCAACGTGAAAGATATGCTCCCCGTCCTTGAGAAGAGCGTCCAGCTCGCGAAGCCGCTCCTCATCATCGCCGAGGACGTCGAGGGCGAAGCCCTGGCGACACTCGTCGTCAACAAGCTCCGCGGAATACTCCAGGTCGTAGCCGTCAAGGCCCCCGGCTTCGGCGACCGCAGAAAGGCGATGCTCCAGGATATCGCCACCGTGACCGGCGCGACGGTCATCAGCGAAGAGGTTGGACGCAAGCTTGACAGCGCCGACGTCGCAGATCTTGGCCACGCGAAGAAGATAAAGGTCACCAAAGAAGACACGACGATCGTCGAGGGCGCGGGAGATTCCACGGCCATTAAGGACCGCGCCGCGCAGATCAAGAAGGAACTCGCCGACTCCACCTCGGAGTACGACAAAGAGAAGCTCCAGGAGCGCCTCGCGAAACTTGTCGGCGGCGTAGCGGTCATCCAGGTCGGAGCCGCGACGGAGACGGAGCAGAAGGAACTCAAGCTCCGCATAGAGGACGCGCTCAACTCAACGCGCGCCGCGGTTGAAGAGGGCATCGTCCCCGGCGGCGGAGTGGCGCTCGTCGGCTGCACGAAGGTTCTTGACAAAGAGATCGCGAAACTTGAGGGCGACCTCCGTACCGGAGCGCAGATCGTACGCAAGGCGCTCACCGAGCCCCTCTACCTCATCGCCCACAACAGCGGCATGCAGGGCGACGTCATCATCGAAAAGGTCAAGACCCTCAAAGAGGGACAGGGCCTCGACGCGACGACCGGCGAATATGTCGACATGATCGAAGCGGGCATCATCGACCCCGTGAAGGTCACCCGCTCGGCTCTCCAGAACGCCTCCTCGATCGCGGCGATGATCCTCACCACGGACGCCGTCGTTGCCGACAAGCCCGAGAAGAAAGACACCCTCGGCGACATGGCCGGTGGAATGGGCGGCATGGGTGGAATGGGCGGCATGGACTACTAAGTCCGGCGGCATAACCCACAGCTCAATAGACAGATACAAAAGCCGGAGACGCCAGCCTCCGGCTTTTTCATATCCTCATTTAATTTGATGAAAAGAGGCCGCGCGGCCTCTTTTTTGCGCTTACATTTTCGTTGCGTTTATAAAACCTTTCCTTTACTTCCGCTTTTTATAATGAAACTGCTTTGGAAAACATATGGGAAAAGGAGAAATTATTTTGAACAGGAAAGTTATGATCGGAGCGGCGGTTGCCGTCGTAATTATCGCGGTATTCGCCTTTACGCAGATGCAGCCGGGCAAAGAGAGCGCCGGCAAGGTTGACCTCAACAGCCTCACCGTCGCGGAACTTCAGAAAAAGGCGCAGGAAGAGGGCCGGGTGGAATCTGTCGGTATGCCCGACTCATGGGCGAACTGGGTCGGCACCTGGACGGACCTCAAGGATAAATTCGGCATCGAACATGCCGACGTGGACATGTCCTCGGCGGAGGAGCTCGCGATATTCGAGGCGGAGAAAGAAAACGCCACGAAGGACATAGGCGACGTGGGGCAGTCCTTCGGACCGCTCGCGGAGAGCAAGGGGCTTACGCTTCCCTACAAGACGAGCTACTGGGACGAGATTCCCGAATGGGCGAAGGACGACGACGGCGACTGGCTGATCGGCTACTACGGGACCATCGCCGTCATCACCAACAGGAAACTCGTTCCCAACCCGCCGAAATCATTCGCCGACATCCTCGAGGGCGAATATATGGTGACCCCCGGCAACGTCGCGCAGGCGACGCAGGCTCAGTGCGCGCTGCTCGCATCGGCGATCGCCAACGGCGGCTCTGAGACCAACCTCCAGCCGGGCTTCGACTTCTTCAGGAAACTTGCCGAGCAGGGACGCATCGATATGGGCGAGCCTAACGTCGCGCGCCTCGAAAAGGGCGAGATAGCCTGCTACTTCGTCTGGGACTACAACGCGCTCGGTTACCGCGACCAGTTCAAGGCAAACAACCCTGAAGCGGAATATGACGTCTGCATCCCCGCCGACGGCTCCGTGCAGAGCGGCTACGCGACGATAATCAACGCCTACACGAAACGCCCGCACGCCGCGGCCTTCACGCGTGAATACATCCTCAGCGACGCCGGTCAGATAAACCTCGCGCGCGGCTACGCGACGCCGATCAGAGGCAGTGTGGAGCTTCCCGACGACGTAAAGGCTAAGATGCTCCCGTCGGAACAGTACGCGAAGGCGCGCCCCATCTCGGACTTCAAGGCCTGGGAAGAGGCGGCCAAGAGTCTGGGGACAAAATGGCAGGAAGAGGTAATGGCCTACGCGAAGTAGAGCGCTGATGATAAAGGGAGGCCGCTGCTATTCCGCGGGCTCCCTCTTTTTTACGACGATTGGAGAGAAACTCTTGAATAACAGTAAAAAGACCTACCTTGCCGCGCTGCTTCCCTTCGCCGCCGTGGTGCTGCTCTTCGAGCTGATGCCGGTGGCGGGCGTCGTCATGCGGAGCTTCATGGAGGAGAACGGCGGCGGCCTCACCCTCACGCACTACGCCTCGATCTTCACCAAAAGGCTCTATCGCGTCGCGGTGATGAACAGCCTCTGGG
>JAEWOH010000020.1 GCA_023460955.1 Bacillota bacterium
TTGGTGTGTGAGAACTTCAATTATACAGGAAAAGAGGGGGTCATTGTTTTTTTATTCAAAAAAACCTTAAAACCCTTGATATATAAGCAATATAAAAACAATAAACGTGTAACTAGTTTACACAAACTGAATTCTTAGGAGGTATTTTTTATGATTATTGTAATGAGGCAAAGTGCTACCAAAAGAGATATCGAAAACGTGGAAAACAAATTAATAGAGCTAGGTTTTAAGACACATCCCATATATGGAGATATTAAGACAGTCATAGGAGCAATAGGCGATAAGAGATTACTTAACATTCACTCCATATCTCAAATGGAAGGAGTTGAAACTCTTGTTCCAATAATGAAACCATATAAGCTTGCCAGTAACGAACTACAACACACACCTACGGTTATTGAAATTGGTGATGTCAGAATCGGCGGTGAAGAAATAGTAGTTATGGCCGGTCCTTGCGCAATAGAGAATGAAAAGGATTTTGTTGAAACCGCCCGGCAGGTGAAGAATGCAGGGGCAAAAATATTACGTGGAGGTGCTTTCAAACCAAGAAGTTCACCATATGCCTTTCAGGGACTTGAAGAAGACGGTTTGAAAATAATGGTTGCCGGTCGAGAAGCCACAGGCCTAAAGCTGGTCACAGAGGTAGTTGATACAAGAGACGTAGAATTAGTAAACAAGTACACAGATATATTCCAGATTGGTGCCAGAAATATGCAAAATTTCAGGCTTTTAAGCGAGGTGGGCACCACAAATAAACCTGTTCTGCTAAAAAGGGGCTTATCAGCCACTATTGAGGAATGGCTTATGGCTGCAGAATACATTATAGCTGAGGGGAATCACAACGTAATTCTTTGTGAGCGCGGAATCCGCACATTTGAAACAATGACCAGGAATACACTGGATTTAAGTGCAATACCTGCTATTAAAGAAGTGTCACATCTTCCAATAGTGGTTGACCCCAGCCATGCGACAGGTAACTGGAAATACGTACCCGCACTTGCAAAGGGTGCTATAGCCACAGGTGCTGACGGACTTATTATAGAGGTACATCCCAATCCTCCCTGTGCCCTCTGTGACGGACCACAATCTCTGAGACCTGAGAAATTTGAAAGTCTTATGACAGAATTAAGGTTGGTTGCTCAGGCAGTTCAAAGAAACTTATGAAATCCTTAATGCTAATAATGACAAAAAACTGGAGTTGACCTGAGTCACTCCAGTTTCTATCTGTTTAAAGGTTTTTACCAAGTTTATTTAAACTATATTAGGCTAGAATACTCTTCAGCAGTAACTGGTTCAAGAGTAAATTCATGAATCCCCTTAAATACTACTTTAAGACACTGTGTATCACCATAGTCTTTCTTATCAAGCTCATTTAACAAAACATACACCTGAGTATTATCTACAACCTTAATGTTTATTCTGTCAAAGATATCCTTCTGAATTATATCTAAAACAGAGCTTATATTGTTAGCTGCCGAATGGTTGGATTTTGGTTCAACAACAACCGGCATTTTTGAATTGTTTGGATTTAGAATTTTTACATGCAGGATTCCCGGATCAAGTATATTGTCTGTTGGATATAACAAGTCTCTTTCAAAAAGGAACGAACTCATCTTTATCTCCATTTCCAGCGTTATAAGATATATGTCTCTAATTTACATCACCTTTATAACTGCCTTTTAAGTATTTAAAAAATATATAATATTATATAATAAAATATCATTATTTGTCATTACCGTAAAGTCTTTTATACATACTATTGTATTTTTTTATTTTTTCAATATAATTTCTAGTCTCTTCAAAAGGTATTGAATCAAGTGTTACGCCGTTCTTACTTAAGCTTTCGTCCTTCAGCCATTTTGATACATTACCGCTTCCGGCATTATAGGCGGCTAAAGCAAGTTCGGTATTCTGATTATACTGCTTCAGAAGTCTTGATATATACCAGCAGCCTATTTGAATATTTGTCTCAGGATCAAGCAATAGGTCTGTATCGAAATCCTCAATTTCTATTTTTTCAGCGGCCCACTCGCCTGTGCTATCCATTATCTGCATCAACCCCTTTGCACTTCGAGGAGAAACTGCATCTGCTCTGAAGCCGCTCTCAGCTTTAATCATCGAAAACACGAGAAGTTTATCGAGATTGTACAAATCTGAATACTTGTCGACATATTCAGAATACGTGGTCGGATACATGTAATGTAGTGCGTACTTTACAGCACTTGCCGAAAATACAACAAAAAGCACCAGTATGGAAAATATAATAAATGTTTTTAGTTTACCTGTATTTTTTCTTTTTTTCAAAAAATCACCCTAACAGCCTAGATAACTGATACTCTACTTCCTTTTCAAGATGGGAATAATCAAAATTATTATTTATCACTACATCAGCAAGTCGTATATATTCCTGCTCGTCAAGTTGCGAATTAATTCTTGCAACGGCCTCCTCATAAGTCATACCATTTCGCTCCATGATTCTTTGAATACGTACTTCCCTGTCTGCCGAAATTGTCCAAACTTGTTGACATAAATCTATAAACCCAGATTTCACAGGTATTGGAGCATCAATAACAATTATGTTTGTCTTGTTGATCAGCTGTTCTTCCACATTATTTTTTATTCGTTCTGTAACGTACTTATGCAAAATACTGTTTAATCTTTGCAGCTTTTCGCTGTCGTTAAAAACTATGCCAGCCAACTTTTTACGATTAAGCTGTCCCCAATCATCAAGTATATCTGTGCCAAAAGTCTCTGTCAATTCTTCCAGAGCCTTTTGTCCGGGTTCCACGACCTCCTTGCTGATAAGGTCGGCGTCTATAATAACAGCCCCTTTTTCTTTCAATATACCGCTTACAGTGCTTTTCCCGCTCCCTATACCTCCGGTAATTCCAAGAACGATCGAAATATTACTTTGTTTCATACCAGCTCTCTCCACTCTTTACATCGACAGTCATAGGCACCTTGAGATTTACAGCGCTCTCCATACAATTCTTAAGTAAAGCTGTCACCTCTTCCAACTCCGATTTTTCAGTTTCAACTATAAGTTCATCATGAACCTGAAGAATAAGTCGTGATTTCAATTTCCTCTTCTTCAGCTCATTGTAGACCTTAACCATCGAAATTTTAATTATATCAGCCGCACTTCCCTGAATGGGAGTATTCATTGCTACCCTTTCTCCGAAGGACCTGATGTTGAAGTTGCTGGACTTAAGCTCAGGCAAATATCTTCGCCTGTTAAAAAGTGTTGTTACAAAACCAAATTCCTTGCCTTTAGCAACAGTATCGCTCATATATTCCTTGACCTTTGAGTATTTTGCAAGGTAGTCATCAATATACTTCTTGGCCTCTTTTCTGGTTACGCCTATATCCTTAGAAAGACTGAAGTCACCTATTCCGTATACAATACCAAAATTAACGGCCTTTGCCCTGGATCTCATCAAAGAAGTAACTTCATCGGCCGGAATCCCAAATACTTTAGATGCTGTAGTAGTATGAATATCCTCGTTATTATTAAAGGCTGAAATCATATTACTGTCGCCGGTTATGTGGGCCAAAACCCTTAATTCTATCTGTGAATAGTCTGCATCCAGCAGTACATAGTTCTCATCGGTAGGTATGAAGACTTTTCGGATCTTTCTTCCCATTTCAAGTTTTATCGGTATGTTCTGAAGATTTGGTTCAGTACTGCTTATTCTGCCGGTGGCAGTAACAGTCTGGTTGAAGCTGGAATGTATTTTACAGTTTTCAGTATCAAGTACATTCAGAAGTCCGTCTGCGTAAGTAGATTTAAGCTTTGTTAATGTTCTGTATTCTAATATTCTTTCTACAATTTCATGCTTTTGGGAAAGCTGCTCCAATACCTCTGCGTCTGTCGAATAACCTGTCTTTGTTTTCTTTACCGCAGGAAGGTTTAATTTTTCAAACAAAATAATACCCAGTTGTTTTGGAGAGTTTATATTAAAGTTTTCACCGGCAAGCATATATATTTCATTCTCAAGAATTACAAGTCTTGAATCCAGCTCTTTTGAATAAGCCTTCAACCCTTCAATATCAACCTTAAAGCCCCACAATTCCATATCTGCGAGAACTTCAACCAGGGGCAGTTCAATATCATAAAACAGCTCGTGCTGACCGTTTCCTTCTATTATTGGCATATATTTTTCTACCAGCTCATATATAGCTGAAACACAGCCGGCGCAAACTGTTGAAGGATTAACATCCATATTCTTCTGAAGCTTTCTTCCGTGTTTGTCATAGAGTATCTCGGCCGGCACTATACTTTTTTTGAGATTTTCCTGAGCTAATTCAGAAATTGTATAGCTGTTTCTTGTGGGCTCAAGTATATAAGCACCTATCATTGTATCAAATTTGATTCCCTTGACATCAATGCCCTGAGCCTTGCAGTACTTGATGAGCTTTTTTAAATCATGTCCGTATTTTATGATGTCATTTGACTCAAGAACTTCCCTGAGAACTTTAATAGCTGTTTCTGGAGTAAAGGCATCGCTAAACGTCATTACAGCAGGTGCATATTCCTCCTGACAGGAATAGATGCACAGGTCATCCAGTTTGTTGTCTGAAGGCTCTGTATGATAATATATCGCCATTTTTTTACTCTGAAGAACTGCTTTTATACACGACTCCAGTTCGCCGACAGTATCAACGTTAACATGCTCGATATCATGCGCTTCTGCTGCTTCCACCATTGGCATGTCACTTAAGCCGAATCTTTCAATAAAGGTTTTAAACTCAAGTCGTTTAAATATGCTATAAAGCTTATCTTTATCAACATCAGTTCTGATATATTGAGAAATATCAGATATACAGGGCATTTTTCTTTCAATAGTCGCCAATTTTTTACTGAGATATGCCAATTCCTTGTTAGTCTCGAGCTTTTCCCTGACACCTTTTTTCTCTACCTTTTCAATATTTTCATATAATTCTTCTATGCTATGGAAATTTTTTATAAGGTCAAGAGCAGTTTTTTCACCAATTCCAGGCACACCGGGGATATTATCCGACGTATCCCCCATTAAGCCCTTTACATCAATAAGCATTTTAGGAGTTACCCCATATTTTTCCATAACACTCTTATAGTCGTACTCTTCAGTTTCGGTTTTATTGCCTTTTGTTACAGGCAATTTAATCCGTGTTTTTTCTGAGGCAAGCTGAAGAGAATCCCTGTCCCCGGTAAGTAGAACTGCTTCAATACCGCTTTCTTCAGCACATAACGAAATAGACCCCAGTATATCATCAGCCTCAAAGCCTGGAGTCTCAATACGTTTAATATTCATAGCATCAAGTACCTGTTTTATAATAGGTACTTGAATGGCAAGTTCCGGAGGCATACCTTTTCTTGTTGCCTTGTATTCCACATACTCGAGATGCCTGAAGGTGGGTTCCTTCATGTCAAACGCTACGCAAAGGTATTTTGGGTTTTCCTCTGTAAGATATTTTGTAAGAATATTAATAAAACCAAAAACTGCATTTGTTTGTAATCCTTCCGAAGTAGTCAGCATCGCATTTCTGCTCAAACCGTAAAAGGCCCTGTTTAAGATGCTGTTTCCATCAACAATCAATATTTTTTCCGAGTTCATAAATAAGCCCTCCAGCCTTATCTTTTAACGAAAAAAATCCTGACTGTAATCATATCCCTTTTTGCCAAGAGTTTATTGGTCTTTTCTACCAAGGTTGTTTTTTCCGCTTCAAGTGCAGCAGTTTCCTGCCCGTTTTTTAAGGCTTCACTAATTTTAGTTTCTATATCATTTATTTGAATTTGAAGATTATCATATTCTTCTGTGATGTCTTTTTTTATTATATCAGTTTTTGTTTTTAATTCCAGCTTATATTTTAAGAGTGCTTCACTTTGAAGTGAGCTGTACTCGCTTAAGGGCACACTGTAATCTATATATGCAACTATTCCCTCGGCATTTTCTGTAATGTCGTTTACAAAACCAGATTCCTCAGCCGTTGCTCCCACCTGATTCATAAGAGCATTTAAGTTCTCCATCTCATTCTCTACAGATGAAACAATCAACGACATCTCAACGTAATTTGAAAGAACTTTTTCAGAAGCTCCCTTGTCCTGTTCTGCCAAGCTAAATGCCACTGTCTGGTCGGAGTTTAACTTATTATTGGTATCACTGTTAATTACTACCTCCGGACTTTCATTACTTTCACCTTTGGCCTTTCTGGTATTACTCCCGTCAGACTTTAATGCTTCACTAAAGGTAACCTTTATTTTAACTTGTGGAGTTGCATCATTTTGAATTACATATTCTTTACCTGAAGTATTTTTTTGTTTTGAAGCAGCTGATTCCTCCTGAACTCCACCAGTCGCGCCTTTATCAGCACCTGCCAAACCTACATTATTGGAGCTATCAGACTTTGCCTCTGACCTGTTTCCTCCACCGGCAGAAATTGCGTTTCCGGACTCGGGCTCTGCTTTAATACCTCCGTTTTTATTATTCTTCATATTATCGGTAACAGCAGTATCAGCCTGTGCCGCTGTACTTTCAGTATAAGCTGTCTTATCCATCATAGAACCCATATCAGGAATAAACTTATACGCCAAGAGGGATATAGCAACAACAGCCGCTGCTGATATTGCAGTCATTACTTTTTTATTTATAAACAACAGCCTTTTATTATTCTTGTCTTTTTGGCTTACTTCTATAAGTCTGGAGTGGAGAGATTGTGAAAAGTCTTTAGGTAATTCAATGGGTTCCTGGTTTTTGCAAAGATTAGCAATGTAAGACTCCTCTTTGAGTTTCTGAGCGCATTGTGGGCATTTTTCAACATGTTTCATAAATTCTTCTCTATCGTTATAGTCCAATTGTTCGTCTATATACAGTGAAATATAAATATCGCTTTCATCACAGAAATTCATATAATCCCTCCTTACTAATTAATTTATCATCAATGCCTGCTTATTAAGGCCTGTAATACTCATGATATGTATTAATGTTACTCCTTCAATATCATTTGACGTAGTCAATGAATAAATGTTCCTTATCTTTGCAAAGCAATTGTCTCAGTTCTGCCCTTGCCCTGCTAATACGGGATTTTACAGTACCCACAGGGGTCTCAAGGACTTCGGCAATTTGCTCATAGCTATGACCCATAAAATCACGAAGAACTATCATTGTTCTGTTTTTTTCATTCATTTTAGACAGTGCTTCTCTAATTGCCGCCTTCTGTGCATTTGTTTCTGCAATTTTTTCAGGGCCTGGCAACTCGGAAACCAGTCTTTCTTTAATTGTTAAATCCTCATAGGTTTGCTGTTCTATGGAGATTGTAACTTTATTCTTATTTTTTCTGAGAAAGTCAAGGCAGGTATTTGTTGCGATACGATATATCCACGTTGAAAAAGAACAATTACCTTTAAAATCTTTTATGTATCTGAAGGCTTTAATAAATGTTTCCTGAGCCTGCTCACTTGCATCCTCAGGATTGCTCAACATTCTATAGCATATATTATAAACCTTGGTATAGTAGCTGCCTGAAAGTTCCTCCAATGCCTGTAAGTTTCCCTGCCTCGCTTTGGTCAGCAATGTATTTTCCATATCAAGTCCCATTTCGACCCTGCTTTCTTTTTTGCCTTTGTTACAAAGCCATTATATCATAGACCCATAATTTGCCGCAAACGAATAAGGGCAAATTAACATGACCTTTGTGAACTATTAACATTTTTTCAACAAATTTTGATATTTTTTTTTATGAAATAATGCAAGGTATTTTGTTTTAGATATAGAATAATTGTTATTATCAATTAACCAAAATCTGTTTGTCAAAAAGGAGCTCTTATGATTAGTACAATTCTTGTAACAGATGATAATGTACTAGATAATGCAATCCTCAGAAATTATCTTTATAAGGAACGGTTAAACATTATCTCTGCCTTAAACGGAAGGGAAGCTTTAGATATGGTGGAAAGCCGTAATGTAGATATTATCATTCTCGATTTAGTGATGCCGGTTATGGATGGTTATGAATTCCTCGAAGAGTTTTCAAAAACGCCTTACTATAAAGAAATACCAATAATTGTTGCATCAGGAATTGAAAATGATGCGCTGGTAAAAGTATTTGAATACGATATCTATGATTTTGTATTAAAGCCTTTGAATCAAACTAATAAATATGTCATGATAAATAAAATCAGAAAAGCCTTACAATTCCGTAAAATGCTTGTAGAATTAAAAAAGCAGGAAATTGATGTTAATACAATAAAGTAACACACTCACCCGGATAGCTTATAGTCACTTTTCCTTCCCTCGCCAGAAGAGGTCCCATTAATATTATGGAGGATCTCATTTCTGATGCAAGGCTCTCAGGTACACTAGTAGAAGATATTGTTGATGAATCAATTATTGCGACATTATCTTCTACTTTGACTTTACAGCCGATAGTTCTTAATATATCCAGAATAACTTCCACGTCACTGAACATCGGACAATTCTTTATTATGTTCTCTCCTGCATTCAGTATAGTAGCTGCAAGTATCGGCAGTACTGAATTCTTAGCTCCTTCAATGCCTATTTCACCTTTGAGTTTCTTACCTCCCTTTACTATAATTTTGTTCATAATTAAACACACCTCCGTCACGCTGGGACATTCTTGATGATTTAAACTGCACGACCTTCCCTCCTTAAAAAAACATAGTATGGATAACATTTTTAATCAGCAAATATATTAGGTTCACGGGATATTATCTCTCAGTAGGGAAAATAGAAATAGATAACAAAGGTGGCAAAGCCACGTTATCTCCTTTACCAAATGGTTATATATGTTTCCTATGTCCCTGCAATACTATTTTATGTTTTTTATAATAAATTGTTACTATATATTAAATACTGAAAATTCAAGTACTTCACGCTGATGAGATTAACAAAACAGGTACCTAAAAAAAAAGGACAGCATAGTAATGAACTGCACCTCCAAAATATTAGATCATATTTAATCTATCATTTGGGGTGCACTTCAAAATTAGCCGGCCTTTTTTACATTTATAGTTCTCAGGACATCTGTGACTCGATATTTTTAACTTTTTGCTGAGCTGAGGACAAATCCTGCTGATTTGCATTTTGAACAGCGTACCAGCCTTTTTGTGTCATCATATCAAAAATTTGCTTTTGTGCATTAAATGTGTTTGTTAGAATACTCTGAGCATCATTTCTCAGTGTCTGATTTGCACTTTCCAAAACAAGATTTGTCAGTGATGAAGCCGCGAGCTTGCGCTCACTGAGAATTGAATTCATTATTTCTTTATCTGACAACGTAGCCATAACTTACCTCCTTTATTATTGTTGTGCTGTGTTAATATGCTTTATAAGAAGTTGAAGATTGTTTTTCTCATCACTGGCAAGCTTATTGCACAGGTTTTTTACCTGGCTGTCCTGTGCCAGCTGTGCACATCCCTGCAAGTATTTGATACTACCTTCACACATGCTGATATTATCCTGTATCAGCATTAATTCTTTACTTGTAAGCGGCATATATGTCCTCCTTTTATTTCTGATAATTAATTCAAAATTGATTTTGAATTATACTTATTTTCCACATTTTTAAGAATCATATTCCTAATTTGAGAAATTTGATATCTTTTTATACTTGTGATAATCTTAAAGATTATAAGACAAAATAGCTATATTTTAAAAGTCAAATTCAAATGATCAGGTGATTAACATGAATAAAGACATAATCCGAAAGAAAAGATATCGCATCTTAAGTATAGCCCCTTCAAAATTATTGGTTCTGAGTTTTGCTATTTTAATCTTAATTGGAGCGCTGCTTTTAACAATGCCGTTTTCATCTCGATCAGGAGAATGGACTCCATTTATTAATGCAGTATTTACAGCAACCTCAGCCTCATGCATAACAGGTCTTGTTGTTTACGATACTTTCAGTTACTGGTCTACCATTGGGCAGATTATTATTCTTTTACTAATACAGATAGGTGCTCTTGGAATTGTAACACTGGCTACTTTTTTTTCAGTCTTACTAAGAAAAAAAATCGGGCTAAAAGGTATGCTCCTGGCTCAGGAATCTATAAACTCATTTAGTTATTCAGAGGTTCTCAGATTAGTTAGAAAAGTTATAACTGCGACACTGATTGTAGAAGCAACGGGCGCAGTACTTCTATCCATCAGCTTTGTACCTGACTTTGGCATATTTGGACTCTATATGGGAGTGTTTCATTCTATTTCTGCTTTTTGCAATGCGGGTTTTGATATTACAAGCGGAGCTGTTGATGGAAAATTTTTAAGCTTGGTTCCTTTTAATGGTGACCCCATTGTAATATACACTATTTCAGGTTTGATTATTGTTGGAGGTTTGGGTTTTTCAGTATTGAGAGACCTCTGGGAATTCAGATGGAGCAAGCAGCTAATTTTTCATTCAAAGTTGGTTCTATCTATTACCGCCATACTTCTCTTTTCCGGAACTTTGTTTTTTTTGGCAACAGAATTTAACAACCCCAAAACACTGGGGCCCATGAGTTTAAATGAGAAGCTTAATGCAGCCTTCTTCCAATCTACTGCAGCCAGAACCGCGGGTTTCAATTCAATAAACCTTGCAGATATGAAGGAAATATCTAAAGTTTTTACAGTTTTCCTTATGTTTATAGGAGCAGCACCTGGTTCGACAGGCGGCGGTGTTAAGGTTACCACGGTCGGAGTGTTGATAATGGCCATTTTTTCACAGGTTCGAGGTTCAGGAGAAATTGTTCTTTTTAAAAAAAGAATACATCAGTTTACAGTTAATAAAGCCTTATCAATTGCAGGGTTAAGTGGACTGCTGGTAGTTTTATTCACTATAGCAATTGTGTCAATTCAGTCCGATTTTAAGGTGCTGGATGTTTTGTACGAGACTACTTCAGCCTTTGGAACAGTGGGCTTGACTCTGGGTATAACCCCCGAGCTAAGTACAGTAAACAAGCTTTTAATAATTCTTACGATGTTTCTGGGAAGGGTTGGACCTCTGTCTTTCGCCGTTGCACTTACCCTGAAATCTAAAAAAAACCAGGACATTATTTACCCTGAGGCCAAAATACTGGTGGGATAACAGAATGTGGTTATTTGAATAAAAAGACAGCTTTAATTAATTTAAACTGCTCTAACAGTATTAATTAAAGCTGTACCTTTATACCCATGTCGTTAATCGATTACCTTAATTTTTACAAAGCTCTTCTTTCCTTTTTGGAGCATCAATTCACCATTTACCAGATCATTGTTTCCTACTACATAGTCAAAACTTGAAATTTTGTTCTCATTGATAGCAACTCCACCTTGTTGAACAGCCCTTCTGGCTTCACTCTTGGAAGGAGTCAATTCTGCCAGAAGTAATAAATCTGTTATCTTAATCCCTGCTTCCAATTCAGCAGCCTTAACTTCCACAAAAGGGATATTGTCAGAATTGCCCTTGCCTCCAAAAATTGCTTCGGCCGCATCTTTTGCTTTTTTAGCCTCTTCTTCACCATGAACTATTTTTGTTACCTCATAGGCTAATATCGCTTTTGCCTGATTGATTCCTGCATCCTCCAAAGCTCCAAGTCTTCTAACCTCGTCCATTGGAAGGAAAGTAAGAAGCGCAAGACACTTTTCAACATCGTTATCGCTGATATTTCTCCAGTACTGGTAGAATTCGTATGGAGTAGTTTTTTCAGGGTCAAGCCAAACAGCACCGCTTTCAGTTTTCCCCATTTTCTTACCCTCACTGGTAGTAAGAAGAGTAAAGGTCATTCCGTAAACACTTTTTCCGTCCGATTTTCTAACTAATTCAAGACCTCCGAGAATATTTGACCACTGATCGTCTCCGCCCAGCTGCATCTGACAATCATACTTTCTGTTAAGCACCAGAAAATCATAGCTTTGCATAAGCATGTAGTTAAACTCAAGGAAGGTTAACCCTTTTTCCATTCTGCTCTTGAAGCATTCTGCAGTTAACATTCTGTTAACCGAAAAATGAACTCCAACGTCTCTCAGAAATTGGACGTAATTAAGGTTAAGCAGCCAATCGCCGTTGTCCACCATTATCGCTTTATCATCGGCAAAATCTATAAACTTGGATATCTGTGATTTAAACCTATCAACATTATGTTGAACTATTTCTCTGGTCATCATTTTTCTCATATCGTTTTTGCCACTGGGATCACCAACCATGGCTGTACCACCGCCTATGAGAACTATAGGTCTGTGTCCTGCCTGCTGCATATGTGCCATAACCATGAGCTGAAGAAAATGGCCAACATGCAGGCTGTCTGCTGTTGGATCAAAACCTATATAAAAAGTCACACTTTTATCATTTAAAAGTTTGCTAACCTCTTCCTCATGCGTAACCTGGGCTAAAAAGCCTCTTTCCTTTAACAAATCGAAAACATTACCCATATCAATTACTCTCCTTAATAAAACGTTGTAAATTATTATTTTTAAACAAATAAAAAAGTTCTCAATCCTTAATAAGGACGAAGAACTCGTGGTACCACCTTAATTTGCATACATAAGTCTAACTGTTTATTCTAACAGTGAAAACTTTTATACGCCTCTAATGCTATAACGGGCATTCCCGGCAAAAGCAGCTCATAATCCGTAATTCGCTCATTCTATACAACTCAGCCTTTTCACCAACCAGGCTGCTCTCTTAACAAGTATAGATAGCTACTAAGAACAAAATTGTTCTGAAATTAATCAAAGCCGTTAAAATATTATTATTAATATTATCATAACATATTAAATAAATGCAATACATTACATATTAAATAAATGCAATACATTAAACTCGTAATTTTAGTGCCATATTATTTTCCAAGGAAAAACTCTTTGAGTTCCTGCTGCTCCTTTAAAGAAGATGCTGCAAGAACATAATCTCCCGCGGATAGTCTTGTGTCTCCCTTTGGAATAATAACCGTATCATCTCTGATTATTGATATTAAAATAAAATCCTTAGGAATATTTAACTCCTTTAAGGTTTTACCTACAACATGTGAATTTGACGGAAGGATAAGTTCACTAAGGGTAATCTTTCCTCCCTTCAGCTTCATAATGGTCCTGATTCCAGTATAATCAACCTCTTGTTCAATCAAATCAGCAATTATAGATGTACTGCTTACAGCAATATCCACTCCCAGTCTTTCAAAAACGGTTATATTTTTAGGATTATTTACTCTTGCAATAGTTCTTTTAACTCTAAAATTCCGCTTAGCAAGCTGGCAGGCAATAAGGTTTTCCTCATCTCTTCCGGTTACAGCTATAAAAATATCCGCCTTTTCAACTTCTGATTCAGTAAGGTGTTCAATATTTGTACCATCACCGTTAACTACTGTTATATTAAGTTCATTGGCAATTTTTTCACATAAATCTATTTGAGGTTCTATAACTGTAATTTTATGCTTATATGGCAAAAGAGTTTTTATAAGATAAAAGCCTATTTTTCCTCCACCAGCTATAACTATATACATTTAAATTCCTCCAAGTCTTTTCTTTCCTTCAGCAGCAGGTGATTTATGGGCTGTGTCTGCTATAACCAGAACATCATCTCTGATTAACTTTCCGGTGAAGTTGGAAAAAATGAAATCTCCGGCTCTGATTATTCCAAAAACCATACCTTCCTTTAGTTTGATCTGGTCAATTCTTTTTCCGATGTGGCCTTCAGTAATTTTTTTATTTTTGAATATTATTGATGTATTGCCAATTGTATGAGTACTTATATCCTCTTCAGAGTCAACCAAAGCCCTTATAACATTTACTGTAATATCTGTAGGGCAGAAGGTATCAAGGCCAAAAGCGTGGAATACATGTTCTCTGGCAGGATTGTATATTCTGGCTATAACTTTGGGAACCTTAAATATTTCTTTTGCAACCTGGCAAACCATTATATTTACATTATCGTCCTCTGTCACAGCCACAAGAGCATCTGCAGTCTCAATACCGGCACTTTTCAAAACATCCTGATCTATGGGTACACCTGTTATGGTTACGCCGTCAAAATTTCGCGGAAGATTTTTAAAAGCCTTGCTGTCGTTTGATATAATTACAATTTCATTTCCTTCTTCTGAAAGAACATGAGCAAATTTTGCCCCTACCTTACCACACCCGATAATCACTACTTGCATTTAAGCCTCCAATAAGGATTGATTCCCAAAAAAGTGTAAAAATAATGAGCATTATAATTAGCAATCCGCTGAATACAATGCCCTTAGTAAAGAATACCATACAATTATATCATCAGAGCATTAATTTCATAAAACCTCAAATTATAAGCATTATCATTAGTTTTATTTGATATAGTTTAAATTATCTGTCTATTAATTTAAATATCTTTTATTTTCTCCAAAATACTATCATATATAACTTATCTTGTATTTTTGCCCATATTTCTTAAATAAAAGAATTTTAAGTATTATTTTTAACATTGTGAAAAATAATATATTTACTAACTAAAAGAAAGAGGTTAACAAAATTGCTGGTTGTTTTTTTACGAACCTTAATTCTGTATATTATTGTTATTATTGCCATGCGAATTATGGGAAAGAGGCAAATAGGTCAATTACAGCCGTTTGAGCTTGCAGTAGCTATTATGATTTCAGAATTGGCCTCTGTACCTATGCAGAATACCGGTATACCCCTGGTAAATGGAATTATTCCAATACTGACTATGCTGGCTGCCCAAATACTTATTTCATTTATTTCGCTTAAAAGTTCAAGAGCAAGGGATATCATCTGCGGTCGGCCAAGTATTCTTATTTCATCAGGCAAAATAAACGAACAGGTATTCAGGAATGAGCTCTATACCTTGACTGATTTACTTGAGCAGCTACGCAGCAAGGATATCTATGATCTCGCAGATGTTGAATATGCAATACTTGAGACCAACGGACAATTAAGTGTCGTCCCCAAAGCCTCAAAGAGGAACGCTACACCTGAAGATTTAAATATATCTGTTAAGTATGAAGCCCCGGCTATAGAGCTGATTATTGATGGTGATCTGGTTACAAGGAATCTTGAGAAAGCCAATATTGACAGGAAAACTCTTGAATTGGAGTTAAAAAAAATAGGTATCAACAGTATTAAGGATGTTTTCTTCGCAAGTATGGATTCAGACAGGAAGTTATTCTGTCAGGCAAAGGAAAAGCAAAAATAATACTTAAGGGGTGTTTTGTATTTATGAATAGCAATACAAAGACTATTATTGTAGTTTTCATTTTACTTGTTGTGATAGTTCTCTCCGGTTCCCTGACGCTTTACTATTTGGAACGTTCGGCAGAAGAATTGGAAGCTGCAGTTAATTCTGCAGGCATCTCTGTTACAAATAAAAAATGGGTGGATGCCGATAAACAGTTGAGAGCCTTTGAAGATGAGTGGTCAAAAACGAAATATTTCTGGGCAATGCTGGTAGATCACTTCGAGATTGACAATATAGATGATTCATTTAATAAAACAAAAAAATATGTGGAAAGTGAAGATTATCCCTCAGCTCTCGCCGAGCTGGAATCATTAAGGCATTACATTCTGCACATTCCACAGAAAGAGGCTTTCACCTTTGAGAATATTTTATAGTTTTTACTTAAAACCATTTTCTACAAGATACAAAATAAAAATCATATAGAAAAGACCGCCTGATATGAGTGGCAGAGGGTTAAGGTATTTTTTAACCTTAATCCATAGAAAGGTCAATAATGCAGAACCTAGCGCAAGCAGGGCACTAAGGAGGGTAATGGTGTCCAGTTTCCAGCTTGTTGCCAGAATACCTATTGACACAGGTATACAACTCTGAAAAACCATTGCACCGGTTATATTACCCAACGAAAGGGTATCCTTGCTTTTACTTATCCAAATGACGCTATTGAATTTTTCCGGAAGCTCCGTGGCTATCGGCGTAATAATGATGGCAAGTGCAAGTGTTGATATCCCAAGGCCTTTTGATACAACTTCAATATTGCTTACGAAAAGTTCTGCACCTGCAATGATTACGGCAAGGGCTATAAAAACCTGAACAGATATAATGGTTATACCTGTTCTGGAGTTAAACACCTTTGCAAAGGTAAGCTCCTCCAGCTCCTCATTACTCGAATGGTCGCTGTTTACAGTTTTAAAGACATAGTAAACATAGCAGCCTATCAGAATAAGTGCAAACATGTTTTTTATTACCCCGTAAGTAACAATGGATGCTACAATCATACTGGTGTAAACAACTACAAAAAAAGAAATGTCTCTGCTTAAAATATTTAGATTAACATTCAATCTATAACCAGTTTTACGCCTTTTTGAAAATATAATAACGCTTAATCCGGTAATAAAAAAAGCCAGTGTTGCGAGCATAAAAGGCGCTCCGACAATTGCTCCAATTCCTATATCCACAGATTCCTTACTGTGCTCTGAAAACAGGAGAGCAATAATCGGGATGAGTGTCTCCGGCAGGCACGTTCCAACTGCCGAAAATATGCTTCCTACTACCCCATCCCCTAGATTAAGTTTTTTTCCCAGCCATTCGATTCCATTTGTAAACAATTCGCAGCCTGTTAGAATTATTCCAAGGCTTAATATAAGTATGATTATGTTCTGAAGCATTTTCCATCCCTTTTCCCTTAAGTTTTTACATTTTTTCTGAAGCCGATAAACAATGAGGTGACAAATAATTATTGTAGAAACTTTATGTGCTTGTATATTAATATGAGGGTGGGCATGGAATTCATTACAAAAACAATTAAAAAGTTACCGCATAGAGCAAAAAAAAATCGCCGGAAAACCGGCGATTTGGTGACGAATACTGGGCTCGAACCAGTGACCCCTACCATGTCAAGGTAGTACTCTAGCCAACTGAGCTAATCCGTCGAAATAATAAAAGTACAAGAAATATAATAAATGTTGTTTCAGTCTTTGTCAAGACGGCAATTTTATATACGATAAGCATTAAACAAAAAAGATGCATTGACTAAAATGCAAAAAACTACTTTTGTTTCACAGAACGTTCCTTCCTATACTCCAAATCCATATATAGCTGAGTAATAAGTCTTTGAAGGATTAAACCTGCAATTGTACTGAAAAAAGATGCAAGATAAGCCGAGCCTAATGAACTTCCCGATATAAGCAATGCTATTGGCAGTTCAAACATAAGGTAAAAACCTATGAATACACTTGCAATCTGAATCTTTTTTCCCTTGGTTATATCACTGCTTGCTGTGAATGCTTCGGAAACATTTAGCTTTAAATCAATAACATAGCAGAAGCCAAAAATAAATATAATATAAGCTATTATTCCCGGAATAAAAAAGAACATAAGCCCCATCAGTACCAGCAGCCCAAAAAGAATATTATAAACAATAAGCCTCACCGGATGCTTGAAAGCCCCTTTAAAGCTGTCAAGTATGCCTGAAGCCTTGCCCCTAAGCTCTGCAATATAAGAATACATATATACAGAAAAGAGCAGATTGCTTATAAGTTTTATTATTAAAGTAACACCTGCCACCATTAGCATCGGAAGAATCGTTTTCTCAGCAGTCTTAGCTTCCTCAGATGTCACAGTGACAGTAAGTGCCGACAGCAATAAGCTTAAATCCTCTGAGGATACCAAATGCATTATTTTATACTGAATATAATTCCCCGCCATCTGAGTTAAAAGGACCGTGATAAATATTAATCTTGCAAGCCCCTCACTTTTCAGTTTATGAAACCTGATACTCACCGGAAGATATTCAAAAAAACTTTTTATACCTGATGAATTTTCCATTGTAGTTTTCCTCCCGGAAATTATGTAAATAAGGTCTGCAGATATTTACAGACCTGTTAAGCATTTTACGAAAAAATAAATTTAAATCATGTGGCTACAACCTAAATAAGAAAGCCTCCGTTCGGACTTATAACCTGACCGGTAATAAAGTCTGACTTGTCTGAGGAAAGGAAGTATACAATTTCTGCAACATCTGTCCCTTTTCCTATAACGCCAAGAGGAGTCTGTTCCTTTAAATCCTGTATGGCAGCTTCATCCAGATCTGAATTCATATCAGTGTCGATAACGCCCGGCGCGACACAGTTAACCTGAATTCCGGAAGGCCCCAGCTCTTTAGCCAATGCTTTCGTCATTCCAATAACAGCAGCTTTAGTTGAGGAATACAGCACTTCACAGGACGCGCCGGTCATACCCCATATTGAGGATATGTTCACTATCTTCCCTTTTTGGTTTCGTATCATTGCAGGCAATACTTCCCTGGCACACAGATACATACCTTTCACATTTACCTCAAACATCCTGTCCCATTCTACCGGAGTAATGTCTGTAAAAAGCTGCTGCTTTGCTATTCCTGCATTATTTACTAAAATATCAACATCACCAAAGCTCTTATTGACCTGCTGAAGCATGAATCTGACCTGCTCCTCCTGTGATACATCAGCCTGCACAAGCAGGGCTTTACAGCCATTTCGATAAAGCTCCTCAAGCAAATCTTCAGCTGCAGTCCTGTTTTTATTATAATTAACGGCTACTTTAAAGCCCCGCAAAGCAAAAAGCCGGGCCACATCGCGTCCGATTCCCCTTGAAGCCCCTGTAACCAAAACGGTTTGACTCATAATTACTCCCGTCCTGTAATAGTATTAAAGAAAGCCTGCTTATCAGCAGAATCTTTGAACATGCCGAAGTAATCTGCCAGTTCTATGGCAAAATCTACAAAAGATATTCCCTTGGAGGTAATAACATTACCATCTCTGATTACCCGTGCATTAACAAAGTTTTCTCTTGGGAAGGGATCTTCTTCCTGGAATTGCTCTCTTCTCATTTCGTTCCAATCTACTATTGAAGTAGTATACTTAACCTTACTAAGTATTCCCGCCTTTGCAAAATACCTTGGGCCGGCACATATTGCGGCAAGCAGCTTTCCTTTATCATAAAAATCATTTATTAGTGCCAGCATTTCAGCTTTAACCACAGGATTCCAGCCACCAGGAATAATAAAGCCCTCATAGTCCTCTGCTTTAGCTTCTCCTACTGTTATCAAAGGCAGATAAACCATACCGCCCTTGCTTTTGACAGGCTGCATATCATAAGCACATGGAACTATATCCTTGGAAAGCTCATTACCCAATAAGTGAGTGGCATAAGTAATCTCGAAATCAGCCATGCCATTATACATAAATACTAATATCTTACTCATTACTTCCAACTCCTATCATAAAAAAATATTATATCCAAATTTTAGCATCAGTCACCTCAAATTGACAATGGAGTTTTGACTTATATTATAAATCCTTCCCTGTCAATTGCTCAAGTAAATTCAAATAAGCTAAAGCCTCTTGCCTGGAGTTCCCACACATTTCGTCTTCAGCCTTTAAGCTACGACATACCTCAGGCCTTTCAGACTTACCAAAAATCTTACATTTAAAGTTGCTATCCAACTGAACACACCTTACACCGGCAGGCTTACCCTCAGGCATTCCTGGAATAGGCGATGATATAGACGGCGAAATACAGCAGGCACCGCAGCCCTCTCTACACTCCATTTATAAAATGTACCTCACATACGTTAATTGTTAATTGGATCTTTAAAGGAATTACCATTCCGAATAGGGTTTCCTTACAAGATGAGAGTTGCCGTATCTTCTGTCCAGAGTAACTTCCTGTCCAAGCCACTCCGGCTTTTCAAAGGTCTGCTCCTCACTTTCAAGTTCTATTTCTGCAACTACAAGACCTTTATTGACACCAAAAAACTCATCTATTACCCACTCATTTCCTTTATACATAACAAAGTGCCTTATTTTTTCAATTAACGGCTTAATACACAAATTATCAAGCATGATATCAGCTTCATCAACAGGAATCTCATACTCAAACTCATCTCTTGAGAAATTTTGCGCCTTACCTTTAATGGTAATAAAGCCCTTGTTGTTGTAGGTTCTTATCCTTACAGTTCTCCCGCTTTCAACACTTAAATACCCCTGTTTAAAAAAGAAGGCCTGTGCATCTGTTTTATAATTATGATTAATTACAAGAAATTTTCTCTCAATCTCTTTGGGCATTTATCTTCTCCTTTGAGAACTCTCTTCGAGTCACCAAATATTATTATATCCTAGAGTGTACAGTTTTCCAATACAAATTATATGTATGTACCAACAAGAAAAGCCCGGTATACACCGGGCTTTTCTTATCCTAATAATTTTTTTACTATTTGGTTAACCAATTTACCGTCGGCTTTACCTCGGGTTTCAGGCATAACAGCCTGCATTACCTTTCCGATATCCTTAGCAGAGGTTGCTCCCGTTGAGGATACTGCATTTTTAACAATATTCTCAATTTCTGCTTCACTCAACTGCTGTGGTAAATATTTCTTCAATACTTCAATTTCAGCCTTTAGATTATCTATAAGATCGTCCCTGCCGCTTTTTTCAAAGTCAGGCAGAGTATCCATTCTCTTTTTAACTTCCTTAGCAATAATCTCAACTATACCATCATCGTCAAGGGTGACCTTTGTATCCTTCTCAACCTGAAGCACTGCCGACCTTGCCATTTGAACAGCCGTTTTTTTAACGCTATCGCCATCCTTCATGGCTTCTTTTAAATCCTGTAGGAGCAAATCTTTTAGTGACATAATATATATCTCCTATTAGCTATAAGCTACTACTGTCACAATACTATTTGAATTTTCTCTTTCTTGCAGCTTCAGATTTCTTTTTTCTCTTAACACTTGGCTTTTCGTAATGTTCTCTCTTTCTTACCTCAGCTAAAACACCTGATTTAGCACAAGATCTCTTAAACCTTTTGAGAGCACTATCCAAAGACTCATTCTCTTTAACTCTTACTTCAGACACACAACTTCCCTCCCTCCGATGGTAACAATTGTGCCGGGAATAAGCCGTAGTATTTATTAAATACTATAGGGAATCAAGCTAAATACAGCACACAGTATATTATATATTAATTTTCAAAAATGTGTCAACATTTATTTATAAAAGAAAGACAAGTTACAGTATTTTGCTACCCATAGTTTTTCCACCCACCAAATGATAATGAAGGTGAAATACAGTTTGTCCCGCGTTTGCTCCGCAATTGTTTATAAGTCTGTAACCGCTTTCAGAGATTCCCAATTGGTTTGCTATTTCATTAGCAGCCAAGTGTATATCCTTCATTATCTCAACATTTTCAGAAGTTAATTCATTGTGTGAAGCTATATGCTCCTTTGGTACAATCAGCACATGGACAGGTGCCTGAGGAATGATATCATGAAAAGCATATACTTTATCCGTTTCATAAACAGATTTTGACGGTATTTCCCTGTTTATAATCTTACAAAAAATACAATCGCTCATACTCAATGTTATCGGACGATTGATTGTTGTCCGATAATACCTCCTTTCAATCTTCAAAACTTTACATACAAGATATATTCAAAGCGGTTTCACCCTTTGTTGGGCTAAAACTGCTTTGGACATCTTATTCCACTTCTTATTTAATCTGTGCTTCAATTACAGGAATTGCAGCTTTGAGAGCATCATTGATCTTTGATGCATCCTTTCCGCCAGCCTGAGCCATATCAGGACGCCCACCTCCGCCGCCACCGGCAACCTTTGCAACTTCTTTAATTATATTCCCGGAATGCACTCCTTTTGCAAGTACATCCTTTGTGGCTGTAACTATAAAGCTGACCTTGTCACCATAGTTTGAGGCCAGAACCACAACTCCGGACTCTATTTTGTTTTTGAGCATATCACCTGTATTTCTCAACCCATCTATGTCGAGGGTATCAAAACGTGCGGTAATTACTTTTACGCTCTTAACTTCCACAGCTTTTGATATAACCTCATCTGCTTCACCGCTGACAAGCTTGTTTCGGAGTTGTTCAATTTCCTTTTCTGCATTTTTGAGTTCCTGACCAAGAGTTTCAACCTTCTTCAGGCTATCCTGTGGTGAGGTCTTGAGAGCTTGTGAAACCTCGTTTAAGAGGTTTTCCCTGTCGGCATAGTATCTTATGGCAGCTTCACCTGTCAGGGCTTCTAATCTTCTTACACCGGCTGCCACGCCGCTTTCTCCTAATATCTTTACAAGGCCGGCCTGAGCGGTGTTCTTCAAGTGAGTACCACCACAGAATTCTACGCTGTAATCCTCAACCTTAACAACTCTTACAGTATTGCCGTATTTTTCACCGAATAAAGCCATTGCACCAAGTTTTTTAGCCTCTTCAATAGGCATTTCTTTGATATCGACGTTTATATTTTCAAGTATTGCCTGATTTGTCATATCTTCAACCTTTTTCAGTTCTTCAGCCGTCATAGCCGAAAAATGACTAAAGTCAAATCTTAGCTTGTTTGGTTCCACAAGTGACCCGGCCTGATGGACATGATCGCCGAGTACAGTTCTTAATGCCCTATGCAGCAGATGAGTTGTAGTATGGTTTCTGCATATTGCAATTCTTCTCTTTGTATCAATTTCAGCCTTACATTGATTACCTGTTTCAACAAGACCGCTTTCTACAACACCGGTATGAAGATATTTTCCATCGGCGGTTTTTGTACAGTCATTTACCTGAACCTTGCCGTTTTGTGTGGTTAAAGTACCGGTATCTCCCACCTGACCACCGCTTTCGGCGTAGAAAGGTGTTGTGTCAAGTATAACTGTAATTTCGTCCCCCTCCTGAGCGGTTTCTACTATCTCCCCGTCCTTGACAATATACAGTATTTTAGAGTCTTCAGCAGTTGACTCATAACCTGTAAATACAGTCTTCAGGCTCTTGTCCAGTTTATCAAACACACTGTCTGCCCAAGCTGAAGTATCTTTGCTGTTATGAGCATCCCTGGCCTTTTTCTTCTGGGCGTCCATTTCTTTTTTAAAGCCTTCTTCATCTATTCCAAGTCCATTTTCTTCGGCTATTTCTCTTGTAAGATCAAGAGGGAAACCATAGGTGTCGTGCAGCTTAAATACCATTTCTCCCGGAAGTACGGCTTGCTGCTTTTCCTTTATCTCTGATATAAACTCATTAAGAATAACTATACCTTGATCAACTGTTGCTTCAAAGCGTTCTTCTTCAATTCTTATTACTTTTTTAATATAATCTGCCTTTTCTGCAAGTTCAGGATATGCATCTTTTGATTCGTTAATTACTACCATCGCAACATCATAAAGGAACAGTTTGTTGATGCCGAGAAGTCTTCCATGTCTTGCAGCTCTTCTGAGAAGTCTTCTTAATACGTAACCTCTTCCTTCATTTGACGGAAGAACTCCATCACAGATCATCATGGTAGTACTTCTTATATGGTCAGTAATTACGCGAATAGACACATCTGTTTTTTCAGACTTTTTATATTCAACGCCTGCAATTTTACATATATAGTTCAATATGTTCAAGACTGTGTCTACTTCAAAAAGATTATCCACTCCCTGAGAAATACATGCGAGTCTTTCAAGACCCATACCTGTGTCTATGTTTGGGTGGGAGAGTCTTGTATAATTACCCTGTTCGTCTCTGTTGAACTGTGTGAAAACGTTGTTCCAGAATTCCACATAGCGGTCACACTCACAGCCTACCTTGCAATCAGGGCTGCCGCAACCTTTTTCGGGACCTCTGTCAAAGTAGATTTCAGAACAGGGGCCACAGGGGCCGGTACCATGTTCCCAGAAATTGTCCTTTTTGCCCATTCTGACTATTCTTTCAGAAGGCAGACCTATATCCTTGTTCCATATTTCAAATGCTTCATCATCATCTTCGTATATTGTTACCCATAGCTTGTCAACAGGCATCTTCAGATCCTGTGTACAAAATTCCCAGGCCCATGGAATAGCTTCTTTCTTGAAATAATCTCCAAATGAGAAGTTTCCAAGCATTTCAAAATAGGTTCCATGACGGGCTGTCTTACCAACATTCTCGATATCAGGAGTCCTGATACATTTCTGACAGGTAGTAACCCTTTTTCTGGGGGGTTCTTCTTGTCCGGTAAAATACGGCTTTAACGGTGCCATACCGGAGTTAATAAGTAACAGGCTGGGGTCATTTTTGGGAACTAATGGAGCACTTGCCATCCTCAAATGACCTTTACTTTCAAAAAAGCTGAGATAGCGTTCTCTTAGCTCATTCAATCCTAATTTCTGCATATAATCCTCCATTCCGCCGCTATGCAGCGATACAATTGTAAAAACCTGCGTGCTTTCCACGCGTTTCTTTATATTGACGCATTTATTTCCGGTTAACTCCCGGACAACAAAAAACTCCCATCCCAAAGCCATCATGTACAATATGGCTCGTAAGGGACGAGAGATATACTCACGCGGTACCACCCTAATTCCCCATAAAAGGGGCACTTAGTCTGAACGTTAACGCCGTTTATACGTTCTGTCTTTTTACCGACAAAAAGCTCTGGAACTGCTTCTCCCCACACCTTGTAAGAGCTTCCACCAACCGCTCCCTCTCTGAAACAAAAGCCTAAGGTTACTTCTTTCCTTCATTGCCATTTGCATTTCACAAAAAATTATATACAATACTGTAATATCATGTCAAGCTTGAATTATCCCACCTGCCCTAATAAAATCAACCAACTCCAGTGGTTCTGCAAACAGTACCCGAGCACCTGCTTCAACAAGCTCCTCTCTTTCCCGGAAGCCCCACAATGCCCCGGCTGCAAACATACCTGCGTTTCTTGCCGAAACCATATCTCCGCCTGAGTCCCCAAGATAAATAACTTTCGAGGGTGATACCCCCATAATACCTGCAGCCTCCAGTAAAGCAGCCGGGTCAGGTTTTCTTGGTATACCCTCCCGTTCCCCGAATATAACCTCAAAGTACTCTTGTCCGAGAACTTCCTGTACGATTTTCTTCGTAGGTTCATGCGGTTTATTTGAACAAACAGCCATTTTTATATTCAATTGGTTTAGTATACCCAACAATTCCTGTATGTTATCATATGGCTTTGTTTTGTTAATATAGTTTCTGTTGTAAATTGTCCTGTAGTCAGCAAGAACTTTATCAATTATGTTATCCGGCGTATCTGAAGGTGTTGCACTTTTAATAAGCTGCCTTACTCCGTTGCCTATTAATTTTTTGTAAGCAGCTATGGTATGAGTCCCAAAGCCATGTAATGATAATGCTTCATTTGCACTGTCGGCTAAATCCTCCAATGAGTTGATTAGTGTACCGTCCAAATCAAAAATAATTGCTTCATATTTCATAATGAACTCCTATCAGTGTAAACTTTTTATAACTATTATACTTTCATAAACCAGTTTACGTCATTAAAAATAATATTTTTACTACTTTATTTATTCAATCTGAATATACTCAGGCTATTATGAACATGCTAATTTTAATTGATTCATTTGTCATATTTATGTATAATTACTTACAAAAGACAAGCTTTTCAATATTACTTTGATAAAGCATAACCATGTATCAGGTAGGTTTTTATACATATGTTTAAATATAAATTGGCACGGGCAATGAATTAAGATTTATCCCTCCCCATGCCGGAAATGGAGATAAATATGAATGTTATTGAAGGCGGAGTAACAGCTCCAAAAGGATTCACCGCTTCAGGGGTAGCTTGCGGTATAAAGAAAAATAAAAACAAAGACCTTGCTATAGTATGTTCCGAAGATAACGCCGTAGCATCAGGCGTATTTACTACCAACGTAGTTAAGGGTCACTCCCTACAGGTTTCAATGGAGCACATTAAGAACGGTATTGCCAGAGCTATTGTTATAAACGCAGGCAATGCAAACGCCTGTGTCGGTGAATCCGGCTATAAGGATGCAAGAGAAATGACTGAATTAGCAGCCGAGCTTTTGAAATGTAACCCCGAGGATATACTCGTTAATTCCACAGGTGTTATCGGTTCAAAATTAAATATGCCGTCGGTGAGGTCAGGTATACGATCTGCCGTAAACGCTCTTAATAAAAATGGAAGCTCTGATGCCGAAGAAGCAATAATGACTACAGATTTATTAAAAAAGGAAATAGCAGTTGAAATAGAAATCCAGGGTGAAACTGTCCGTATCGGAGGAATGGCAAAGGGTTCAGGTATGATTCATCCAAATATGGCAACAATGATCGGAATCATAACAACTGATGCAAACATATCCAGAAGCCTTTTGGATAAAGCACTGAAAACCTGTGTAAAATCTACTTTTAACAGGGTATCAGTTGATGGAGATACAAGCGTTTGTGATTCTGTTTTTGTACTTGCCAACGGCTTTGCGGATAATGATGCAATTGTTAAGGATGATTATGAATATTCCAAATTCGTGGATGCTTTGATGTTTGTATGTACCTATCT
Organism: Bacillota bacterium; assembly: GCA_023460955.1. Taxonomy (GTDB): domain Bacteria; phylum Bacillota; class Clostridia; order Acetivibrionales; family DSM-1351; genus Ruminiclostridium. The sequence continues at coordinate 26,238 of JAEWOH010000020.1, forward strand.
TGCCAAGCTGATTGCCAAAGACGGAGAAGGAGCTACAAAACTTATAGAAATCATAGTTGACGGAGCCGCTGATGAAGAAGATGCTTACAAGGTTATCAGTGCCGTGGCCAAATCACCGCTTGTTAAAACAGCTATTTTCGGTGAAGATGCAAACTGGGGCAGAATTATAACAGCTACAGGTTATTCCGGAGCCTCCTTTGACCCAAATCTAACAGATATTCATATCGGAAATATTCTAGTTTGCAGAAACGGTGCTGCAGTTGATTTTGATGAAGCCTCTGCAAAGCAGCTGTTAAAACAAAAAGAAATCAGCATTAAAATTAACTTGAAAAAAGGAAAAGTATCCGACCGTATATGGACCTGTGATTTTTCCTATGATTATGTAAAAATCAACGGAAGCTACAGAAGTTAACATTTACCGTTACTATCCTACAAAAACCAACAAAAACAATTGCCGAACTTTTTTTATACTGTTATAATGTATTTAATTAAGAGATTATGACAGGGGGTATTGCTGATGTCAACACAATTGGTTTTATTTAAGGTTAATAATGAGGTCTTTGCCATTAGTATCAACCATGTAAACATTATAGAAAAAGTTAGTGAAATATATAAAGTACCGGACACTCCGGTATATATTGAAGGCTTGATAAACCTCAGAGGGAAGGTTCATACTGTTTTTAACCTTAGAAAAAAGTTCGGATATGAACCAATTACTTTTGACGAAAACACCCGTATAATCATACTGAATCATGAATCTATGGTAGGCTTGCTGGTGGATGAGGTATTTGAAATCTTTAGTACCGAGGATTCAAATATCAAGCCGGCACCGGAGCTCATCTCGGGCCTCTCCGGCAAATTCTTCAGCGGTGTAGTTGAGAAGGACGGCAAGATAGTACTTATACTTGACTTGGATAGACTTTTTGAAAAATAAAGATAAAGAAATAAACCGCTCAGTCCGTCGGAAGGACAGGGCGGTTTTATTTTTAATCATATTCTGAATATCTGAACTGATTTTTTCAGCTGTGCTGCCATAACATTAAAAGTATTTGAATCCTGATGCAGCCGATTTACTGATATCAACTGTTCGCGGGTATATTTTTGCACCTGGACGGAATCTTCCGCGATTTCAGAAGCTGCAGCATTGATATGGTTTACAAGCTGAACCAGATTATCTTTATGTGAGTCAATTTGCAATAAATGCTTATTTATATCGCACATTTGATCATTAATACTTTCTATGTACCCTGTAATCTCAGAAAAACTATTTTTTGAATGCTTTACAGAGACATTCTGCAAATCGCTCCCTTCATTCACTTCTTTGTAAGAATCAGTAAGAAGGATTGTATTTTTAACTATATTGTCAATCATAATTCTAATACTACCTGCCTGAGTATTAGTTTGCTCCGAAAGGTTCTTTATCTCCTGAGCTACCACAGAAAAACCTTTACCGGACTCACCTGCTCTGGAAGCTTCTATTGTTGCATTCAACGCCAGCAAATGAGTCTGCTTAGCGATGTTTTGTATTGCAGCAGTAATTGTATTTATATGGTTCATCTGGTTTTTAAGCTGTACTATCACGTCATTCATCACTTTGGTATTTTTCAGATTTAATGCTGAGATGGACTCCAGATTATTAATCTGAGCTTTACCGTAATCAGCAGATCTATTAAGTAAAACCAAAAAACTATTTACGTTATCGGATAGTTCCTTTGATGTTGCTATTTGATTTGCCAGACTTTGAATCCCCTCAGCTACGTAATTTGTATCCACTGCCTGTTTTTTAATATTATTATTTATACGCTCCACAGATCCCCAGGTCTCTTCTGATTGTCCAATGGAACTACATGCTGACTCATACATTACACAAGACATGCTTTCAATTTCTTTTGAAGCAGAGCTTATGTCCTTAATAAGGTTTTTAAGATTGGACGCCATAGTGTAAAAGCTTTCACTTAAAAGGTTGATTTCCAGAATATTAATTTTATTTCGGCTTTGCACCAATTCAAAGCAGCCCTCCTCAATTTTTGACATTTGTTTTGTTAATTCTATTACCGGCTTTGAAATATGGTTTGAATACACAATTGACACAAGTAAAGTTACAATTAAAGTTCCGAGTATTGCAAAAATTAATAATAAAACATATTCGCGGACAGAGGCCATAACGTTTGAGGACTTGGTTTGTGCACAGATTATCCAATCCGAAACATCAGATTTATTCTTATATATAACTTTTTCAATATTTTCATCTACGTATGTGATATGATCAGAAGAATTTTTTTCTGAAACATAATCAATCAGACTTTTATCTGTAATTTTAGTTTGTATTCTGTCACTGTTTTGAGGATAAATAATTTCTTTATTACTATCTAAAATAATAAACTCATTTTGCCCGGTAAGATCAGCTATAAAGTTAAAGAAGCTATTATAATCCACATAAACAGTAATGATACCCGAAAAAGCGGCAAGACTTCTTACAGGTTTTGCTAACGGAATGATCAGTCTCTTAAGTTCTTCAGAATAAAAGGGTCTGCCAACTATGAGCTTATCCTTACCATTCTTTATTTGATTTAATAACTTCAAGTCATAAAAGTATTTATCTTTATACAGCTTATGATCTCTTGATCCTGATGCAATAATTTTCCCTTTACTGTCACAAAGATACATTGTGGCAATAAGTTTATTTGAGCTATCTACCACATTTTTCATAGAAAGCTGTATATTACTGTAAATTTCATTTTCCAGGTTTCCGGTGTTGTTTACTGTCTCTAGAGCCACGAGTAAAGCAGGCTGCGATGAAACCCCTTTAATTACACTGTCAATGCTGTTAAGCTTTACATCAATATTGTTTTTGGCATTATATGATGAGGTTTTAATTGTATTCAATGAAATATCGGTTATTTTTCCTATTGTAGATATGTAAGTTGATGAACCAATTGCTATAATCGGTATTAACGTTACAATAATTAATACGGCAAGAAGTTGACTTTTTAATGTGTACCCCTTTTGTTTTCTTTTGATTTTTGTAGTAATCTTCATAGTATTTTCCCCGATTTAACTAATAAAAAAACCGTGATACTTATAACAAATTCAGCTTGTAAAAGTACCACGATTATATTAGTTACCATTTAATTTATTTTATTTTGGCCAATTCTGCATCATAGTTTTCAAGTGGAATATATCCAACTTCCTTAGAGAGTGTAGCTGCATTATCAAGGTAGTACTTAACAAATGCCTTTACCTGGGGCTGATTCATTTTTGCTTTGTTTACATATATAAACAGTGGTCTGGATAAAGGGCTGTAAGTCTTATCCTTGATGGTTTGTGCAGTAGGTTCTATTGGACCTTTCCCATCGTCAATTTTTAAAACCTTTAGTTTATCCATATTTTCCTCATAGTATGCAAATCCAAAATAGCCCATTGCATCCTTGTCACCTGCAATTCCTTGTACAAGAACGTTATCGTCTTCACTTGGGGTAAAATCTGTTCTTGCTTCCTTTGCCTTTTTGTTGATTTTTTCAGTAAAGAACTCAAAAGTTCCCGAATCTGTACCCGGGCCATATAGTTTTAAAGGTTCAGCAGGCCATGAAGGGTTAACATCCTTCCAGGTCTTTACTTTGCTGTCTTTTGCCCATATTTTATTTAGCTCTGCAGTTGTAAGTGAATCCACCCATGTATTATCTTTATTAACAACTACTGAAATACCATCATAGGCAACTTCCAATTCAATATACTCAATTCCGTTAGCCTTTGCCTTATCGATTTCTTCCTGCTTGATTGTTCTTGATGCATCGCAGATATCAATTTCACCTGCAGCAAACTTTTTCATTCCTCCACCGGTTCCGGACATTGCAACTGATACCTCAACACCCGGCTGTTCATTCTTAAATTCTTCAGCTACAGCCATGGTTACCGGATAAACTGTGCTGGAACCATCGACTACTATTTGTCCGCTGAGTTTCTGAGCTGATCCTGCCGAATTTTGGGCTTCTCCGGTACTATCCGTATTATTTGTATTATTTCCACAAGCAGCTATGGTAATTGCCATTGCTACTCCTATTGCCAGTGAACAAAGTCTTTTTAACGCTAATGATTTTTTCATTTAAAAACCTCCCATTTTTAATCTCAAATTATTATCTGTATGTAAACAAATAACTATAAGTTTTAATGTATTTGTTTACTACATTTTTAATTATAATTTGGTTATTTAAAGGGAGTATTTGATTTAGGTTAACTTTTGTTAAATGAATATTAAGAACTCTTAACAGATATCTATAGAAGAACAAAAAGGGACAACTGCCTGGAAAATAAATTTCATTCACCGCAACTGTCCCTTACTAGTTATTTACATTTAATTTGCAGCATTTATGCTAAATGCTTTGTACTGTTCAAGAAAACTATCTGTCTGTTACCAGGTGAAACTCTCCACAAATGTATGCCGGTATCCGCTGTATGAATACTTACATTAGTATTTAGCGGGAGTTCAAGAAAGCATCTGAAGAGCATATTAATCATATTTCCATGCGAAACAACTGCTACCCTTTTATTAGCAGGAAATCCATGAACTATTTTAGAGAAAATGGCTTCAGCTCTTGCTCTGAATTCAATTAATGTCTCTTGTTCATAAAAGCTCTCGTGTGGTTTTTTATCCTTGGGTAAAGGGAATCTTTTATCCGCTTCCTCAAGTGTCAGTCCGGCTACAAGGCCATTATTAAATTCCATCAATTCCTCCGAGAATTGCAGTTGAAGCTTAACCCGGCTTCCCAATATTTCTGCCGTCTGTTTTGCTCTTTTTAATGTACTGCTTAGTATATAATCCGGCTTATAATTATTATTTACCCAATCAGCCATTGACCTTGCCTGAATCTTCCCTAAATCTGTCAGCTCAAAATCAGCTCTTCCTTCCAATCGTTTCAAAATATCAGCTTCTGACTGACCATGCCGTATAATAAGTAATTCCATGACTACCACCTCCACAAACTATAATATCGGAATATTTATTACATTTGCTGAGGTTAATTGTAAATTTCTTACTGTTACTCCATTGATCTTTGATATTTGTTTCTAAGTACTATTGCTATAGCATTTGTTGTAAGAAGTATTGCCAGAAGTACGATAATACCTGCTGCGGCCAGATCTTTAAAATCCTCTTTCGGGAGTCCCATCCAGTAGTATATCTGAAGCGGGAGTGCTGTAAAGACTGAAAAAATACTGTCAGGTAATTTTGAAACATAAGTTGCCGCACCGACCATCAAAAGAGGCGCGCTTTCACCTAAGGCTCTGGATACTGAAAGGATAACCCCTGTAAATATCCCCGGCAGAGCCGCGGGTATCACAATTTTTCTGATTGTTTGCCATTTAGTAGCTCCCAAAGCATAGGAACCATGCCTTAAGTATTGAGGGACTGCCTTAATTGCCTCCTGTGATGAAACAATAACAATAGGAAGTACAACAAGAGACATTGTCAGAGCACCGGACAATATACTTTTACCCAGGCCCAATGTCCTTACAAAGACAGCCAGACCAAGCAGTCCGTACACAATCGACGGTGTTCCTGAAAGATTTGATATATTTACTTTAATAAACTTTGTTATACGATTGTTTTTTGCATATTCTTCAAGATAAACAGCAGTTCCCAATCCTATCGGCACAGCAAACAATATTGTGAGTAATATAATATTTATGCTCCCTACAATCCCGGGCAAAATTCCAGCCTTTCTTGGAAACCTTGACGGAAAGTTTGTAAAAAACGTTTTAGTGAGAAAAGGAACTCCCCTTTTAATTATATCTATCAGCAAGATGGCTAAAACTACAATTCCAATCAACGTTATACAAAAAATCACACCGTGGAATATCGAATTTTTAAGTTTTCTATATCTAACTTGATTCATATTACCTCCAACTTACGCGCAAAGCACGTCCACAATTAGTAATACCTGAGTATTTATAATTAATATTCCTTCCTGTACTTATCAACCAAATAGTGGGAAAGAATATTAAGTCCAAGAGTTATAAGGAACAACAACAAGCCAACAGCAAAAAGTGAATAATATCCCACAGTTCCATGAGGATTATCTCCCTGACTAGCCTGAACGATAAAAGATGTCATGGTTTGTACACTCTGAAGGGGATTAAAAGTAAGATTAGGTCTGGCACCGGCTGCAATAGTTACAATCATTGTTTCACCAATAGCTCTTGAGATAGCTAAAACGAATGATGCGGATATTCCCGAAATGGCTGCAGGAACCACTACCCTAAGTGAGGTTTCCATTTTTGTGGACCCTAATGCCAAAGCTCCCTGCCTTAAGCTATCAGGTACTGCTCTTAAAGCATCTTCACTAAGAGAGGATACCAGAGGAATAGTCATAACACCAACTGCTATACTTGCACTTAAAGCATTAAAAATTTCAGTTTGTGGTATAAAACTTTTTAAGAACGGCGTTATTGCCGTCAAAGCAAAATATCCAAAGACGATAGAGGGTATTCCTGCAAGTATCTCCAGAATAGGCTTTATAATTTTTCTAACCTTTTTATTTGCGTATTCGCTAAGGTATATAGCGGTTAATAGCCCAATTGGTATTGATATAACTGCTGATATTAATGTAATTAGTAATGTTCCGCTAACAAGGGGAAGAACCCCAAACTGAGGATCATTGAAAAGAGGTGTCCATACCTTTCCAAGCAAAAAATCCTTTAAGGGTATTTCTGTAAAAAACCCGATTGAATCTCTAAGAAGCGAAATGATTATACCTAGAGTTGTCAATATTGTTATAATTGCAAATAAGAAAAAAATATTTTTTGCAACTGTATTCGAAAGCTTCATTCTTTTTATTCTTGTGTTAAAAGTTTTTATATCCTTACTCACATTTCCACTTTGATTCATAGGTGAGCCCTCCTTCACAACTTCATAATAACACTATTGATATAATGCAAAAAGTAAACTGCTGTTAAAGAAATGTTAATAACATGTTAAGTAAATCAAAATACATTAATATTTTTATCCAAACATAATTAAAATATCGTTTTTACGTGATAAGAGTAATTTACCATTTTAGTGCAAATAATATTAAAACTTACTTTAGTATTTGAATTGCTAAAAACAAAAATCGATCATCAGTGTTTTTAATTATTAACATCAAGTTAACACGAAATTAAACCATCTTTAAAAAAGTATTGATATGATAAAACCAACCTAATAAAATTTGATGAGGATTAAAGCTATGACAAATGATTATAGAATCACAACAAAAAATTTAAATCTATATTATGGTGAGCTTCAGGCCCTAAAAGGAGTATCAATAGAAATTCCCAGCAATCAGGTCACAGCATTTATAGGCCCTTCAGGCTGTGGAAAGTCAACTTTTCTGAAGACCTTAAACAGAATGAATGACCTCATTCCAAACGTTAAAATAACCGGGGATGTGTACTTTGACGGTTTGAATGTTTATAAAGAGTATGATATAGTTGAGTTAAGAAAAAATGTAGGAATGGTTTTCCAAAAGCCCAACCCCTTCCCCATGTCAATATATGATAACATAGCATATGGACCTCGTATTCATGGTATAAAATCCAAATCGAAGTTGGATGATATTGTTGAAAAGAGTTTGAGAAACAGTGCCTTATGGGATGAGGTTAAAGACCGATTGAAACAGAATGCTTTGGGGCTTTCAGGCGGACAGCAGCAGCGACTGTGTATTGCAAGGGTCTTAGCTGTCGAACCTGAAGTCGTTTTAATGGATGAACCCACTTCGGCACTGGATCCTATTTCAACGCTCAAAATTGAAGATTTAATTGAAGAATTGAAGAAAAACTACACAATAATAATTGTTACTCATAATATGCAGCAGGCAGCAAGAATATCCGATTTAACTGCATTTTTTCTTCATGGCGAGGTAGTTGAATTCGGTAATACCAATCAGCTTTTCAGTAACCCAAGGGATAAGAGAACTGAAGATTATATTACAGGAAGATTTGGATAAGAGGTGACATAAATGGTTAGAAACTCGTTTGATAAAGAACTTGAAAATTTGCATGACCTGATGGTTAAAATGTCAGGATTAGTTGAGGAATCCATTGAAAACTCTATTCTGGCATTAAAGAAGCAGGATATTGAGCTGGCGAAAAAGGTTTATCATAGTGATGATGAGGTTGATGAACTTGAAGGAAAAATCGAGAAAATTTGTCTTAACCTCATAGCTCGACAGCAGCCTCTGGCTAAGGATCTCAGAACAATAAGCACAGCACTAAAAATAATTACCGATTTGGAACGTATAGCAGACCATGCAGCGGATATTGCAGAACTTACAATTAGAATGTCTGACATGAAATACGTTAAGCCTTTGGTGGATATACCAAATATGGCTGAACTTGCCAAGAAAATGGTAATAAGATCAATAGATTCATATATCAAGCAGGATATAGTGCTTGCAAAAGAGGTCTGTGACGCTGATGATGAGGTAGATGATCTTTTCTCAAAAATAGTACTTGAGCTGATCAATATAATGAAAAACAACCCCGAAACCGTAGAACAGGCTACAGATTTTATGTTTATCGTAAAATACCTTGAACGAATTGGAGATCATGCAACTAATATCGCTGAATGGGTAGTCTTTAATGTAACAGGTTCCCATGATCATCTCGCCAGAAAGCTGGACTAATTAGAGAGGTAGTAATATGTCAAAACAATCAATTTTTGTTGTTGAAGATGAAATGCATATACAGCAGTTGATAAAATATAACCTTGAAGCCAACGGCTTTAAGGTTACAGTTTTTGATAACGGAGAAGATCTTGTAGCTCATACTCATGAAGCAATTCCTTCCCTGTTCATTCTGGATATAATGCTCCCAGGAATAGACGGTCTGGAAGTATGCCGTCAGCTGCGTCAGAATCCTGGGACCAAAAATGTACCTATTATAATGTTAACAGCTAAAAGTGAGGAGTTTGACAAGGTCCTTGGTTTAGAACTGGGTGCTGACGACTATATAACCAAGCCCTTCAGCGTAAGAGAGCTATTGGCCAGAATCAAAGCCCTCTTCAGAAGAATCAATTCCTCTACCGAACCTAAGGTGGACATAATAACTCACGCAGATATAACAATCGATTGCACAAGGCGCGAAGTATATAAGGGAGATCGGCTTATTGAAATGCCGCTAAAGGAATTTGAACTGCTTAAAATGTTGGTACTTAATAAAGGCAAGGTATTATCAAGAGAACACCTGCTTGACAAAATTTGGGGCTTTGATTATTATGGTGAGACAAGAACGGTAGATGTCCATATTAGGTATTTACGCCAAAAAATTGAGGACAACGATGAAACCCCTACACTAATTGAAACAATAAGAGGTATCGGTTACAGATTTAACGACAAGTCTTCATCTGCAAATACAAAATAAGTTACATATGCACTCCACAGGAGGTGCTGCAATTGAAGCATAGAATCGTAAAATACACAATATTTCTGGTTATATTGGCAATAACCATCACCGGAATATTTAACTCGGCACTTGCAAGATATTTTTATAGGTACGAGGTACAGAACAGCCTGGAAAACACGGCTGTTCTTTTAGCGCATCAAATCAAGGAAGAAATAGAGTTCAAGAAGTATCTGGACTATAACAAGCTGGCTAAATCATATGCAGCTCTTTTAAATGAGAAATCAATCTCCGAACAGAACTTTTCCCTCCTTACAAGAATAACCATAATTGATTACAGCGGAAAAGTTTTAGGAGAATCAGATTCTGACTTAATCAGCATGCAAAACCATTTAGACAGAAAAGAAGTTAAAGAAGCAATTGAAGGTAAAATGGGTATGGACCAACGTTTCAGTGAAACATTAAAGCTTACATATCTATACGTTGCAGTCCCTATTAAAGAATACAATACTATAGTAAGGGTATCTGTACCCCTATATCAGATTAATTCCATAAACAAGGCCTTTTTCTTATACACGATCATAGGTATTTTAGTTGGATTACTTCTTACAGTCCTTATCTCAATACAGCTTTCCAAATTAGTTACCGAACCAATACAGCTTCTGATTAACACCTCCAAGGAGATTGCCGGCGGCAATTATAAAAAGAGGGTTAATATTCCTTTAAACGACGAAATAGGGCAATTAGCCAGTACTTTTAACGAAATGGCTGATAAGCTGGATTATACACTTTCGGGAATCATGAGCAAAAACTTAAGAGTCGATACTGTAATAAACAGTATGAGGGATGGAATTATAGCTGTAGATACCGAATATAAAATTCTTATAATCAATACTATTGCCTGCGATATATTTGGAGTTAAGCATGGACCTGGAATTATAGGCAAAAATCTAATACAGATTACCAGAAATGCAAAAGTTAATTCCCTATTGATTGAAACCATAACTAAAAATTCAGCTTTAACAGATGAGATAATAATGTTCTCTCCAGCTTCCAGTTCAGATAAAATATATAAAATCTATACAAACCCTATAAAAAATGCGGACAACGTCAATTATATGAATTCCGGCGGAGTTATAACCCTACATGATGTCACTTCAGTTAAAAAGCTTGAGCAGATACGGACGGAATTTGTATCTAATGTAACACATGAACTTAAAACTCCCCTCACCTCAATCAGAGGTTTTGTTGAAACCCTAAGAAACGGAGCTATTGAAGATTCCTCAGTAGCTACAAAGTTTTTGGAAATAATTGATATTGAGGCTGAACGTCTTCATACACTCATTAACGATATTTTGCAGCTTTCAGAAATAGAAGGAATGAGGAAGGACGAGAATATAAAAGAAAATAAGCTTACTACTATTATTAATGAAGTAGTTCTAATACTTGAAGCTTCTGCTCAAAAAAAGGGAGTCCGGCTTGAGGTACAAGCAGATGAAAGTATTAACCTGCTTGTAAACAGAAACAGAATTAAACAAATGCTCATTAATTTGGTGGATAATGCCATTAAATACAATGTCGAAAATGGAACTGTCTATATTAAGGCAAGTAAATCCAGCGGCAAAACCTATATATCTGTAAAAGATACCGGCATTGGTATATCTGAAAAGCATCATTCCAGAATATTTGAAAGGTTCTACAGGGTTGACAAGGGTCGTTCTAGAAATATGGGTGGAACTGGGTTGGGGCTTTCAATAGTGAAACATATTGTCAACCTTTACAATGGAGATATCCGTGTAGTCAGCCAGCAGGGCCAGGGCACAGAATTTATTATTCAGCTGCCACTGTAGTTCAGAAGTAGTTCAAGAGTTAGTAGCTCAGGAGATAGTAGTTCAGGAGATTAGCTGGCTGTCAGTTGTTAAGCAGGACTGTAGCTAAGAAAATGAATCTGAATATACACCAGTACAACAAAAAAGGCTCTATGTCAATAGTTGGGGTAGAATAGTAAACTGAATTTTAATCGGAGGGCCAGTCGCGTTAATTTGTGGCTGGCTCTCTATTCTTATGTAGGG
>JAEWOH010000021.1 GCA_023460955.1 Bacillota bacterium
TTGGTGTGTGAGAACTTCAATTATACAGGAAAAGAGGGGGTCATTGTTTTTTTATTCAAAAAAACCTTAAAACCCTTGATATATAAGCAATATAAAAACAATAAACGTGTAACTAGTTTACACAAACAAAAAAGTACTGAGGTGATTATTATGAGGTGGAATTTAGCAAAATCGAAAGGAAAGAGAACCAGAGGCTCAGAGGAAAGTTCAAATTCCAATAGCAAAAGCAAAAATGCTAAATCAGTTTCAGATAAGATTAATATTGAATTAATTGATAAAAAGCTGATAGATTGCCCTGATATTATAAGAAAAAGGGTTTATATAGAAAATCGGGTTGAGGCATATTTTTTATATGTAGGAGAACTGATAAACAAGAATGTTCTTCAAAGAGACTTTATAAAGCCTATTCTTTCAATGAGTATCAAGCAGTTATCGGAAATAGAAAATTTAGATAACTTGCCCTGTGTTGAAATAAAGGTTCTTTACACACTAGACGAAGTTATAGAAAGTATTATGTCCGGCGAGTCTGTATTTGTTTGTAAAGCCCTTGATCATGCAGTTGCCTGTTCCTTGATTGACGCGGAAACAAGAAGTATTGATGAGCCTGTTACTGAGAAAAATATTCGGGGGCCACATGAGGGCTTTATTGAAAGCTTAGACACAAATTATTCGATTTTAAGAAGAAAAATCAAAAATAGCAGGCTTAAAATAAAAAAAACTACATTGGGTGAACAGACTAATCAAACAGTGGCTATTGCATATATAGAGGGAATAGCAAACATAGATATTGTAAACAGCCTTTATAAAAAAATTAAAACTATCAGTATTGATGGATTATCAGCAATAGGATATGTGGAACAGATGATAAATTCACATCCTTATTCAATATTTCCGCAGTTTCTATCCACTGAAAGGCCGGACAAGGCTGTAGCAGCGCTTCTGGAGGGAAGAATTGTAATTTTACAGGATGGTACGCCGGTGGTACTGATTGCACCTGTTAATTTTTTGTCATTTTTTCAGGCGCTTGATGATTACAGCACTTCCTGGATACATGGTTCCTTTTTGAGATTGTTAAGAATGATAGCTGTAATACTGGCTGTAGCTATGCCATCTTTTTATATTGCTATAACCTCTTTCCACTATTATGTTGTTCCTTTAAATCTGTTGATACCAATTGCAGAATCCAGAGCAAAAGTCCCGTTTCCTCCAATTGTAGAGGTGCTGATACTTGAAATTGCTGTAGAAATGGTACGCGAGGCAGCTGTCCGGCTTCCATCATATATCGGTACTGCGATAGGAGTTTTTGCTACCTTGGTAATCGGACAGGCAGCTGTGGAAGCAGGAATTGTAAGCAATATTCTTATAGTAATAGTTGGAGCTTCTGCAGTTGCCTCTTATGTTATTCCTTCGTTTGATATGTCCATGTCAATAAGAATTCTTAGATTTGTTTTTTCCATAACTACTTCAATTTTCGGTGTTATTGGAATAGTTATTTGCACAGGGTTTACTCTTGTTCATCTCACGAGCATGGAGTCGCTGGGACAGCCTTATTTTCAGCCTATTGCTCCATTGGTACTTAAAGATCTCAAGGATACCTTTTTTAGGCTTCCAATAAAATCAATGGGTAAAAGGCCGGAAGTTTCGAAGACAAAAAATAATTCAAGAGGTAAGCAGAATGGAAGGAAATAATTCAATAAAATCAAACCAATTGGGTTTATTAATTTTTATAACCCAAACAGGTGTTGGAATAATTATGATTCCATCAGTACTTGCCAAGGAGGTGGGCCACGATGGTTGGATTTCCGTTTTAATTACGGGCTTGGGAGTTATACTTTTCACAATTCTGATTAACTGTTTGCTTCTAAGGTATAAGGACAAGGCAATATATGATATAAATAAGTTCATTTACGGCAAATACCTCGGATTGTTTTTAAATGGGCTTATAATTATTTACCTTTTAGCTACTACAGTAAGTGAAGCCACTCTTTTCAATTATTTTATAAGATTAACTCTGTTGCAGGAAACTCCCTCCTGGGCTTTAGCGCCAATTATCATTTTACCGTCCTTTTATCTGGTATGGCAGGGCTTAAAGCCTATGAGCAGGTTTTTGTTTTGTTCAGTAATAGGCTACTTTATTATTCTATTTTTTGCCATAGCTTTATATAAAAATTTCAGATTTTCATTTATACTTCCGATAGGTGAAGCCGGAATTGATAAAATACTTATTAGCACACAGACGTGTTTTATGGCGTTTATTGGCTTTGAAACCACAGCTTTTTTTTACCCTTATATCATAAATAAAGAGAAAGCTATGAAATGCAGTATTGGTGCCAATGTTATGAGTACACTTTTTTTCTTGGCTTTTGTTTTAGTAGCTACTATCATTTTTGGAGATGAATTGTTAAGTAAATTGGTAATTCCATTTTTCAGCCTGTCCAGAATATACAATGCACCAATTCTTGAAAGAGTTGACCTTTACCTGACTTCACTCTGGTTTATACCCTTGGCCTGCTCAATGAGAACATACATTTTTGCAGCCTATGATGGTCTTCAAAAGGTATTTAAAGTTAAGAAAAACAGAGTATCCTATTATTTGTTTTTTATTTTTGTTCTTATAGCAAGCTGTTTACCCCGGAATTTTAATCAGGTTATAACTATAATCGGAATTGTTAATAACATCGGTATAGGTGTAGCTGTATTCCTCGTACTATGTCTGGTACTTTCCTTCATAAGAAAAAAGGGGGTTGGAACTAATTGAAAAGGTGCATTAAGTTTAGTCTGATGCTTTCTTATATGTTAAGTATAATAATACTGACAGGTTGCTGGGATCAAAAGCAATATGAGGATATAGGCTTCATCCTGCAAATGGGTCTGGAAAAGGGAGAAAAAGATAAATTGCTTCTGTCAATGACGGCTCCTGTTGTTTCTCCGGATGTAGAAAAGAAGGTTGAGTTTCTGTATACATCTGATGAAGCCATGGTAAGATCTTCAAGAGAAAAATTAAGGGATAAATCAGGTAAGATGCTGCAGGGCGGAAAGATTCAAATTCTATATTTTTCTAAGGAATTGGCTCAAGAGGGTATAAATGAATACATGGATATCTTTCTTAGAGATCCTGAGAATCCACTATTATCTAATGTAGTTGTAGTTGATAAAAGCCCAAAAGAAATGATGGAGTTAAGTCTGGATTTCAAGGATAAGCCACGACCTGCCATCTATTCGGCAGAGCTATTAAGAGATGCAAGAAGAAGGCTTTCAATACCTGAAACAAGAATCTATAATTTTATTATAATGTATCATTCAAAAACAATTGATCCGGTTACGCCATTGTTCAGGTATGACGATAAGAATTTTATTGCCAGCGGCAGCGCTGTTTTCAGCGGGGATAAAATGGTAGGAGAGCTTGATCCTGATCAGACAAAGCTGCTAAATATACTTATGGGCAAAAAACAATCATTTGAGTATTTTTATAGGGGAAGTGTGCCTTCGGAAATCAAGGACACACTTAAACATGGTGCATCCATTTTCATGATGCCAAAAAAGACTAAGATTAATGTTCATATAGAATCTAAAAAACCAGTATTGGATTTAACTTTAAGGTTTAACGCGCAAATAGACGAGTTTACAGGTAAAAACAAACTTGATCAGAAGAGCTACCAGGCTAAGGTTGAAAAGGCCGTAAGCCAGGCTCTTTTCAATGAAATCTATAAAGTTCTTGCCACGCTTCAACAAATGGGAGCAGATCCTATCGGATTCGGGGAGAAGGTCAGAACCACCCAGAATGAATACTGGAAATCAGTTGATTGGAAGGAGGTCTATAAAAGTGCGCAGATAAAGCTTAACGTAGGTATTAATCTTGATACCTACGGGACTATAAGATAAAATACAGCCTTCAATAATCAATTCGTATGGCATATTAAAAAATATTAATATTAGTTTGTTCCCAAAGATAATTCACTCGTCCCTTTTACTTTTTTTCTTAATGCTTCCATATATATTCTCCTAAGG
>JAEWOH010000022.1 GCA_023460955.1 Bacillota bacterium
CGACTTGCATGTGTTAGGCACGCCGCCAGCGTTCGTCCTGAGCCAGGATCAAACTCTCAAATTAATATTTGAAAAATTTGAAATTGATTGTTAAATCAATTTTAGCTCAATTAAAATTGCTGACTTATTTCCTTGTCTCTACTTTCGTAAAAACTAGGTTGTAAAGTTCGCAAGTGAATTTAAGTTCGTTAGAACTTGAATTCATTAACTCATTTTTTTTAGAATCCATTGGATTCTGGAATTGATTTGAGTCCTTTACAAAAGAATATTTATATTCTTTGGAATAATAAATTATTCTTTACATTTGCATGTATTTGTCACTGTTTACTTTTCAAAGTCCATTCCTCCAAAGCACTGTTACTGTAGCTTTTGAAGGTTTATCACTGATGCTCATCGCAATCAGCTTTATTATAATATCACGCCTTTAAGTCTTTGTCAACACCTGTTTTCCAAGTATTTATTTCCATAAATTAGTTTCTTATGTTTACTTAAAAGGTTTGTCCTAAGTCCTTGTCTAGAAGACTTTCGCCTCATCGGCGGCGGCTTAGCTAGTATAACACTGCTTAGTACGTGAATTCAAGCAGTTAAAATGCCCGGGATATGGGAAATATTATAACTACGCTAATTCTGATCGAATATACATTGAATTATTACAGTATACTTCAAAAAACTCCGATTTCTTAACGTTTCACTACAACTTTTTAAAATAAACCGTAAAATCGTTATGGAGATATCCTTTCCGGGTCGATACCTGCCAGCCTTCTCTATACTTGTTTCTAAAGATCTCTTCAACCTTTTCAGGTGAAAAGTAGAAATATTTATTGTCTTTATCCTCTGATTTGTCCCATAACAAATTGAACGATACTGTTTCCGCTGATAAATTTAGAAACAGCTCAACTGCTTCCAATAGAAATTCCTGATTGTTCCCCAGATTTAAATTAAAAATTCCTGATGAAAATATTACGTCAAAGCTTTTATTTTCATATGGATTATGCTTAAAAAGATCCATACAAATAAACTTTCCGTTAAGTTCTTTCTGCAAAGCCCGTTCTATCATATGAGGAAGAACATCTACACCGGTATATTCATAGTTTTTGAATTCGCTTGTGACAAACTCCAGAAGATTACCTGTACCACAGCCAACATCCAAAATTCTTTTTCCGTTAAGGTCAATATCCCCAACCAGTTGTTTAAATCTAAGACGTTGAGCCTCTTCGCTTTCCCAGCCCAATATGTAATAGTCGGGATATCCCTCAATATTATTATTTTCGTAGTATTCTTTAATCTTTTTCATATGCTTCATATTATCCACCTGCAATTCCAATAAATTAGACCGATATTCCGGCTATCCAGTTCGTTTATATTTAGAAATCACTCTTAATGGTATGTTTCCATATATCAAAAAATGATAAGCATATAACAAAATAAAATCACGATACCAGAGACGATATCTCGTATTTGATTAAGGGTTTACAACGTTTACCGGATTTCCTTTTATAAATGCCTCAACATTTTTAACTAATGTCCCCATTAATCTTACTCTGGATTCAAATGGGGCCCACCCGATATGGGGAGTAATAATACAGTTTTTGGCTTTGAGCAATGGATTATCTTCAAGTATAGGCTCCACAGCTACAACATCAACAGCTGCACCCGCAAGTCTGCCGGCATTAAGTGAATCGGCAACATCCTTTTCGGATATGACAGGGCCTCTTGAGGTATTTATTAAAAATGCCCCCATTTTAAACAATGACAAAGTATTCTTATTTATAAGCTCCTTTGTATCCTCCGTCAAAGGGCAGTGCAAACTAATAAAATCCGATTCGGACAGAACTTCAGATAAATCCTTAAACCTTAGATTTTCTGTCTCAAATTCTTTCCTAAATGTTCTGCTATAAACTAAAACCTTCATTCCGAAAGCTGTCGCCAGCCTTGCCACTGCTTGCCCTATAGCTCCAAAGCCTATAAGTCCTAAGGTCTTGCCTGAAAGTTCAATTAAGGGGTAATTCCAAAAAGTAAAATCTGGACTATTAACCCACTGACCGTTCTGGACTGCCCTGTTGTGTTCACCCACATGATGGCAGAATTCAAGAATGAACGCAAATACCAATTGGGCTACCGAATCGGTACTGTAAGCAGGTACGTTCGTAACCGTTATCCCCAGCTCCCTGGCAGCTATTGTATCGACTACATTATATCCTGTGGCCATAACACCTATATATTTTATTCCTGGACATTTTTCAAGAACTTCTCTGGATAGTATTACCTTATTGGTTAAAACTATATGCGAGTCACTGATTCTTTCAACAACCAGCTCTCTTGGAGTTCTTTCATAGACTTTTAATTCACCGAGCTTTTCCATCTCATTCCAGCTTAAGTCCCCGGGATTCATTGCATAGCCATCTAAAACAGTTATCTTCATCTAAATTTTCCTCTTGTTAATAAAAATATAATATATTAAATATGGAATCTTCTTATCAATTCACTTTTTATTGATTTATCCCCGAAAATTATTGTTCCTAGCAGAACTGTAAATGATGTTCCAGTAGCAAAAATTGTTGGTAGCGGTATTTCGATAAGTCCACAGAGATAAAGTACTCCAGGGATTAAACCGATAAACGCAATTATTATCTGATTTAAAACATAAGTTTGCCAATACATTCGGTTTATTATCACCAGAATAAGCACTGATATATTAGCAAGAATAATGATTTCGGGTATTACATGATTAACAGACCAGCCTGAATAACCAATCGAATAATCCATTATGACAGTAAGAGCTGATAAGCACATTACCTGGGCTAATGTTTTTGAGGCAAGATTTATATTTCTTTTGATGTAATAGGGTATAATAATCCAGAAGTATATTATCACACCTATTGAAATAGCTGACCAAACAACACCATTATAGGTTATATAATTAGTAACCGCGGTTATTACTCCTGCCAGTACTGATAGGAAAATAATTATTCTTTTTACAATGTTATACTTATGTGGGTCACTCTTTATTATCGGAAACGCATGCTCTGCTGTCTCTCCGCCTATATCAGTCAAAACTGTTCTGCAGAGAGGACATATTTGTATAGTTTCGTTTATCTTTACATTACATCTCTTACATATTTTCATGGCCTGCTCCATTACTCTCAATTATTACTTCTACTCCCTGATCGGAAATATGCCTGAAAAAGGCTCTCTGTAAATACGTTTCTTTAAGCATGGATGTAAATGAAACCACCAATTTGTCTCCAAAGGAACTAACCCCGCATTTTATAGGCTCAGGTTTAGACACGCTTAAGAGAACCTCAAATCTATCAATGTAATCCCGGAACTCCTTGAGCACTTCTATTTTTCCTAAATTAGACAAAACAAAAGTATTAGCCCTTCCAGATCCAATATACGCTATTTTCACTCCTACGTTCTTTACAGGCAAAGGCGCCACACGAACCAGAATATTTCTCTCGGTAGCTACATTATCTGATATTGTCTGCGATAGATTTTCCTTAGTAAGCTGGGCCGAAAACTGTTCTCTTGTTAGCTCCAGCATGTCTTCAAAGGTATACTCTCTTTTCTCTACCGCAATTGCTACGTTAATGTACGAAAAAAAGTTCATTTCAGTTGTAGAATTGAAAAACCCTCTGAGATTGACAGGGATATTTACACTAATAGGCTTCCGGTTGGGCTGCTCATTCATATATTCCTTGTATATACACCAGATTATCAGTGTTGAAATATATTGTGTGATACTAACCTTTTTTTGCCTGCATATGGTCAATAGTGCTTGTGAGGATATTACCCCCTGAATAACGTTCATTGTTAAGATTGGCAGACTTTCACCCTTTATTTTATAGGAGCTTCTGGACTTTAGCTTTTTAAAGGAAAGCTTCTTGTAGTTTTTGTGATAGCTGTCCTCTACATCTGAGACCACATCTACTACGGGCATATTGAGTATTTCCTCTGAAAGGGTTTCTCTATATGTTAGCTTTATATAATTATAGGTTAGTGCCTTCAAAAACTTAATTGCCCCTGTCCCATCTGTAATGGCATGGAAAACCTCAAGATTTATTCGTTTTCCGAAATACGTTACCTTAAAAAGAAACTGGTTGTTTGTGTTAGGATCGATATATGCACAAGGATAATTTTGTTCTTTTTCTACTAATGGCATTTTTTTATTACTCTCAAAATAGTGCCAGAAGACTCCCCTTCTCAATCTGACTTTAAAAGAAGAGAACCATGGAAGTGTGTTATTTAAAGCTTCCTGCAGCAATTCTCCCGATATGTCGACCAGGAGTCTGACAGAAATTCTGTATACACTGCTGTAGTTTTTATTTGCTATAATTGGAAAAACATTTGCTGTATTATCGAGCTTTCTCCAGCTGTCTTCCACAGTCTCCCTGCTGTTCATAGTTAATCCTCTTTCTAGTATTATTGCTGCGGTTGTATACGAGAAGTTGTCCAATCCCTCTAAGGCAATTTTATGATTATCATAATATTATGTCAAGGTTAACTCTAACTAAAAGCACTCCAAACATAAATCCAAAATTTTTAAATGTTTCTTACCAATAAAAACGCCTTATTCCTACTAGAACAAGGTGTTTTTTTGGTGGATATACGTTTAATTTTTATTTAAACTATATCTTATTTATATTTTGGGAGCCAATCTCCATGAGCTGAGATTAACTCATCCACCATTTTTACAATATCGTCAAGAGAAAGTTCTGCCGCAGTATGAGGATCAAGCATTGCTGCATGATAGATATGCTCCTTTTTCTTTGTTACAGCTGCTTCGATAGTAGTTAATTGTACATTGATATTAGTCATATTCATCGCAGCAAGCTGTACCGGCAGACGACCAACGCTGCAAGGATTTACACCCCTTCCGTCAACAAGACAGGGAACTTCGACACATGCGTCGTGAGGTAGGTTTTCTATTAAGCCTCCTCTATTCAAAACATTTCCGCCAATTTTATATGGCTTATTTGTGACAATAGCCTCCATAATATATGACGCATACTCTTGACTTCTATCATGTGACAGCAGAGGATTGCTCAGCAGCTCATCTCTTTGGTGCTTCCAGCTATCAATTTGATATATGCATCTTCTCGGATACTCATCAAGTGGAATATTGAATTTCTCGATTAGCTCAGGGTATTTTGCCTTTATAAAGAACGGGTTATACTCCGCATTGTGCTCGCTGGATTCGGTACAGTAGTACCCCAGCTTGTCAATATACTCATATCTGACCATATCCCAATGCTTTTCTTTTAGATTTTTTTCTCTTGCACGCTTCCTGATCTCAGGATAAAGATCATTGCCATCCTTATCCTTGAGCTCCAATAGCCATGCCATATGGTTTATACCTGCTATAAGCTCTCTTCGGCCTTCCAGCTTGTCTTCCATACCCAAGAAATTCAGCAGCCCTTCTGAGCAAACCTGAACACTGTGGCACAGGCCTACAGTTTTCACTCCTGTATACCTTTGCATATAGCCTGCAAGCATTGCCATGGGGTTTGTATAATTGAGGAACCATGCATCGGGGCAGACCTCTTCTATTTCCCTGGCAAACTGCTCCATAACGGGTATCGTTCTCAATGTACGCATTATTCCCCCGATTCCAAGGGTATCTGCTATGGTCTGTCTCAAACCATACTTTTTAGGTATTTCAAAATCTATTATTGTACATGGGTCGTAACCGCCCACCTGTATTGCATTTACAACAAAGTTTGCGCCTTTCAGGGCTTCCTTTCTGTTTTCAACACCCAGATAGGTTTTTATCTTTGCTCTTTCGCTATTAATATTTTTATTTATAGCCTCCAGCATCATCTGAGATTCCTTAAGTCTGTCGCCATCAATATCATAAAGACATATTTCGGCATCTCTCAATGCTTCCGTACACATGCTGTCACCGAGAACGTTCTTTGCAAATACTGTGCTTCCGGCACCCATAAATGTTATTTTGACCATAATGTTTTTCCTCCACATATAAAATATAGTAGCTTAACTCTTTACAATATTACTTATATAATAACAGAATGGATTCATACATAAATTGAATAATGTAACTTGAATTTGTTATAATGTAACTATGTAATTGAATATGGAAACATTATCGAATATTTGACTAAATATAAAAACATAACTGAAATAGACAAGCAGTATTTTTTTATACTATATAGTATAGTCTTTGAATGGAGGTATTTATGGAAAATAGTTTTTTAACTCTGGCACAAAAGAGAAGAAGTATCCGCAAGTTTACAGAGAAACCCGTCCCTAGAGAAATGGTGGAATATTTCATTTCCTGTGCTACCCATGCGCCAAGCGGTTGTGACAGTCAATGCTGGTACTTTGTTGCAGTAGATGATAAGAATATTATCCGTAAATTAGCCGACGCTACTGCCAAGAGTTCCGCAAATTTCTTCAGTAATTATTCGGGCGCTACACCTGAGTATTTTACTATGCGAGGCAAGGCTGTAAGCTTCTTTAGGAACGCTCCTTTGGTTATATTTGCTTTTATGGATAAAGTAAAGCACTATGATGAGAAAGCCGTCCAAGCTTTTTATGAAATAGGCTACGATTATCGAACTATGATGGATAAGCTTGGGTATTACGATGTTTTATCTGTAGGCGCAGCAATTCAAAACTTGCTGCTTGCTATTACAGAAAAGGGCTATGGTGCCTGCTGGATGAATGATCCTGTTGTTGCAGAGGATGCAATTAAAGGACTTTTAGGAGTTAGAGAGGATTTAAAGCTATTAAGTGTTATCCCTGTAGGTGAGCCTATGTACACTCCGAGAGAAAAGAAGCTTAAGGAGCAAATATCTATTTTAAGGTTCATCTAGATCTGAATTACTGGAATAAGTTATGTAACGGAGGTTAATTTGACTATCAATATACCACTCTTAAACAGAGGCTATACGGATGTAAATCCTCTCAATTTTGGCTGGGAAACCTGTAAGCCCGGGCATTCCTTCGGTCCTGCTTCAAGAGATTACTACCTCATTCATTATATAATTTCTGGCTGCGGCACCTTTGAGAGAAAGGGAGTTACCTACTCGCTTTCCAGAGGCTCATTGTTTCTTATCCGCCCATATGAATTAACCTTCTACAAAGCGGACCAAAAGGAACCCTGGGAATATATCTGGATAGGCTTTAGCGGTGAGTTGGCACAGGAGCTTTTAGTGGGAAGCGGTTTTTCTGATGACAAATGCACCTTATTTATTCCCTCCCTGAGAAATACCTTTTTGGGTATGAAGGATGCGGTAAACCTTCCACATTCGACTGAACTGTTTTTGTTCAGCAAAATTCTTGAAATGTTTTCAATACTTCATGAGGATTTCAGGCCTTCAAGCAACATGAGCAGTGGAAGTCTTTATTCCAAAAGGGCCAAGGACTATATTCTGGCTAATTACGCAAATCAGATCTCTGTTGAGAGTATTGCGTCCATGCTTGGCATTGACAGAAGATATTTATGCAGAGTATTCTATAAAAACACAGGGGACACCCCTCAGAATTTTCTTGTTAACTTCAGGTTGGAGAAGGCTGCGGTACTCCTCGTCAAGCATGGTTATTCTGTAAGCGAGGCGGCAAAAAGTACAGGCTATGAGGACATATACAACTTCTCAAAGATGTTCAAAAAGAAATTTGGTGTGCCGCCGTCAAGGTATAAAAACCAGCAGTAACCATTCCGAAGGAGTGTTCCCTTCCGGTTATTCCGGGCTTCTTCTAAAGAATATCGGCTCCACTCAATTCTCTGGTGCAAATAAATTCCTATATACTAAAAGTACCGGCCGATAATAGAATTATGGCTCTTATTTAGTTCTTCAGGGGTTCCGCAGGCTATTACCGCCCCCCCATCGTTTCCTCCGCCGGGTCCAAGCTCGATAATATAGTCGCAGAATTTCAGTACGTCAAGGTCATGTTCTATAACAATTATACTATTCCCGCTTCTGCATAAATCGTCCAGTAGCCCAAGGAGCATTGCTGTATCATGAAAAGACAGACCCGTAGTGGGTTCGTCCAGTATATAGAGTATATTGCCCTTCCTTTGTTTCCCCAGCTCCTCGGCAAGCTTGATACGTTGCCCCTCACCACCGCTCAGGGTGGACACAGTCTGTCCGCATCTGAGGTAGCCCAACCCTGTTCTGACAAGTGTCCTGAGCATAAAAGCTATTTTCGGCTCTTCAGCAAACAGCTCAGCAGCAGCTTCTATACTCATATTCAATACATCCTTAATACTACTGCCTTTATAGTTAACTTTTAAAGTTTCATCAGAATACCTGTCTCCTTCACAATCCGGGCACCTCACTGACACATAGCCCAATTCCCCCATATACCTGTCTATGCTGCCCATACCGCGGCAGCCCTTACAGGCACCCACAGAGTTGAAGGAGAAATGTCCTGCTTTAAGTTGGTATTCTTTAGCTTCGGGCTGCCTTGCAAAGAGAGCTCGAATGTCATCCCATATGCCCGCATAGGTCAGCGGAATTGAACGCCTGTTTCTGCCAATAGGCTTTTGGTATACCTCAGAAAAGCCAGATATATATTCAAAGCCGGTTATACTTTTATAAACTGCCTCTGATAGTACCGCCTCCTGCTGCTCATCATCTGAGTCGCCAGCCTCTGCTGCAAATTGTCCAAACCTTTCATATAATGCAGGAATGAGGGTATCCCCAATAAGTGAGCTTTTTCCGCTTCCTGACAGGCCTGCAATACCTACAATCATACCAAGAGGTATTTCAACGTCAATGCCCTTAAGATTATGCGTGCTTACACCAGATAAGGTCAGTTTTTCTCTGGTATCAGGGCTGCAAAAGACCTTGCTGCGGCTTTCTCTTGGCGGAATAACCTTTTCACCTCTTAAATAAGCCCCTGTAATCGACCTCTTGCTCTCCAGCAGCTCTTTAACTGAGCCCTTTGCGACTACTTCACCGCCCTTTTCTCCTCCCAACGGACCAAAGTCAATAATGTGCTCAGCTGCTGCAATAGTGCTTTTATCATGTTCGATAGCAATCACGGTATTATCGTTATCTCTCAAAGCCATAAGCTTGTTTATAAGCTTTTTCTTTTCCGACTCATGAAGCCCGCTGGTCGGCTCGTCAAAGATATATATTACAGATCCCATCTCACTTTCTATATGAGAGGCAAGAAATAAACGTTGAGCCTCTCCCCCGCTTAAGGTGGGCATTGGCCTGTACAGACTCAGATGAGACAGGCCTGCTTCTTCGAACTGCTTTAAGCGTCGCAGGATAACCTTTGCAGTATTAAAATTTACTGCACTGCCATTTCTTAAAGGAGATATACTGCCTTTATCTGTATAATTTGCTTCCTTCAATACCCATCGTTCAAGCAAAGTCCTTGTTTCTTTTATAGTTATATTACATAGCTGACTAATTGTTTTACCTTCAATTGTCACTCTTACAGCCTCCGGGCGAAGTCGTTCGCCCTTGCATTCGGTACATTGATATATATTGGTATATTGGAGCCTTTCATATACAGGTCTGCCTGCGAGATATGAGAGCAGACCCTTCATTACTCCAGGCCGTCCGGATAAAAAAATATCCTGGGCCTCTTCCTGTATTTCTGAAAAGAGACTTTTCCCGGTCAAGCCAAAATCAGAAAGGAATTTCTCATATCGTTCCTTATGCAGATTAACTCCAACCTTACGGCAAATTCCCGAAAGAGAGGTGTCCCCGTCCCCAATTATTTTATCTACGCTGATTTCATCCATATAGCCCCGTCCCATACAGTGCAGGCACATACCGTGTACCGAATTAAAGGAAAAGGAAAAGGGACCCGGTCTTTTTTCAATACTTCCGCAGGCGGGGCATACTAGCTTACTGTTTGCTATTTGAGTAGAAGAATTATCTTCTGAACCTTTAGAATTCACACCTGAAGTCACACAAAGGCAGCCGCACTTACTGCAAGCTACGTCACCTAAAAAGGAGTAAACCTCCCTTAAGAGATCAAGAACACCGGACTTTGTTCCAACAACGGAACGTGGGTTAGTTTCTGCTATTGTTTTCTGAGTAACAGCTATGGCAGGTGTCAAGCCCTCAATGCTTTCATAGCAGCGCTCTCTTTCTATAACAGGAGCCAGCCCTATAGCTTCAAGATAGGACTGTTTACCCCCCTCATACAGGAGGTCGAATATTGCAGTTGATTTACCGGACCCGCTAACACCTGTAACAACAGTAAAGGAGTTTTCCGGTATTTCTATGTCAACATCCTTAAGGTTATGTAAATTTGCTGATTTTATGGTTATCATGGTTCCTCCGTTTTAGGCAAGACTGTCCCGAACTATTTTCTGCCATAGGCTGTCAGCGTGAAAATATGAGCTTAATCCGCTGTAGGTAGTCTTGATAGCAATAACTAAGTTTTGAGAAGGGATGACTATGATTTTTTGACCCCCGTAGCCCAGGGCACAGTAATATTTAATATCTCCCTCTGAGATCCACCAATAGTACCCGTACCCTATTAACCCCATTGCTTTATCT
This sequence comes from Bacillota bacterium, assembly GCA_023460955.1. Taxonomy (GTDB): domain Bacteria; phylum Bacillota; class Clostridia; order Acetivibrionales; family DSM-1351; genus Ruminiclostridium. The sequence continues at coordinate 10,491 of JAEWOH010000022.1, forward strand.
TCTGATTCATCTGCATCCTTCTCATTCATAATAGCGGATAATACCGCCCTTTTCCCAGTTTCGGTAAAGTTTCCGGTAGACTCAGCTATCCACTTTTCGGGAATTACCTGTTCATTTCCCCATCTTCCATTTCTAAGATAAAGGTATCCAAAGCGTGCCATATCACGCAAAGTTGTCATCAGCCCGAACCCTCCTGTAGCAATTCCCTCAGGATCACAGGGCCATATTGAACTTCCTTTCTCAATACCCGTGTCAGCTATTTTGTTAAACAGAGCGTAATCCAAGGCGTTTTTCGTTTTTAACGGTACGATTCTGTTCATGTTTATCTTATTAAAAAGATAATTATTTGCAAAATCTATGGTGGACATCCCGGACTGCCGCGAGATTAAAGCTGATAGCAGATGAGGATACAGGTCATTGTAATGAAATTCATTTGCTATCTTTAGTAAGATTGGCAGTTCAAGTATATTCCTGATCCATTCTTCTGAAGCTTCGATTCTCGTCCCGAAGCTTTGCCTCTTGGACACATACAATCCTGAAGTCATAGTAAGCAGGTGTCTTAGCGTAACCGTCTTTTTGAGGAATTTGTCAGCCTTGGGCTCATACTCTGGAAAGTACTTATAAACAGGATCATTTATATTTTCAATCAACCCCATATTATATGCTATACCGAAAAGCGCAGATATAAAGCTCTTTGTCACAGAGAATATCTGACTTACAGTATTCTCATCGTAGCGTGGATTATATTTCTCTAAAACAATATATCCGTCTTTAACTATCATCATACCTATAACAGAATTGTTCTTTGGTAATTCTAATTCGGCATGCGTTAAAGCGTCCTTGTTTATTCCCGCATCTGAGGGGTTGACCCTTAGCCATTCTGTTCCAGGGTAGTATACGTTCAAATTAACCTCCGATCGGCCACTTAGTTGGCAGCCTTAATTATCAATAATATCTGCGGCTTTTTCTCCTTGACGAAGGGCTAGTGTCCCTGTATCAATTAAGATTACATGTCTATTTTCAGATATTTGCCGATGATGGATTGCGGATTGCACCTGAGTTCACAGGGAGAGCCCTTTGCTATTACCTGTCCTCCGTCTGTTCCTGCTCCCGGTCCCAACTCAATAATAAAATCGCAAAAGGTAAGCACATCGGGATCATGCTCAATAACCAGAACACTATTCCCGGCTTCAACAAGCTCCTCCAATAAGGGAAGTAGATTGGATATATCATGAAAACTCAGACCCGTTGTGGGTTCATCAAGAATATATAATATGCTTCCCTTCCGCTTTCTTCCCAGTTCCTTGGCTATTTTCAGCCTTTGAGCCTCGCCCCCGCTCAAGGTTGGTATGGGTTGTCCCAGCTTCATGTATCCAAGCCCGGTTCTGTCCAACATTTTAAGCATTTCATTTATTATTTTGTCTTCCTTAAAAAAGGAAACTCCTTCGGCAATGCTCAGACTCTGCAACTGGTGTATGTTTAATCCTTTATACTGTACTTCAAGAACCTCATTATCAAATCTTTTACCGTTACATACTTCACACTCAAAATATATGGGTGAATTAAAGCCCATCTTTTTAACTCCCCGACCCTTGCATTCGGGGCAGGCTCCTTTAGAAGAATTAAAGGAAAAGTGGGACATGGTAAGCTCTTTATTAATCGCTTCAGGCTGTACTGAGTATATTTTACGGATTCTGTCCCACAGCCCCAGATAAGAGAGAGGAGTAGAAGTAACATACCTGCTCATGGGTATCTGTGCCACATCAGCAAATCCTGTGATATTTTCAATTCCCGACAGTGAAGTTTCGTTATCCAGAGATGCAATTTCTTCATCCTCCGGATTTTCTTCTTCGTCCTCACTTATATCAAAGGTATCACTGTCGATTTCATCTATTTCCTTAAAGTATCTATGGAGCAGGGGAACTAAAACCTTTGATGCCATTGAGCTCTTTCCGCTTCCGGATACTCCCGCTATACCGCAAATCATCCCCAAAGGTATATCCACATCAATATTTTTCAGGTTATTCTCGCAGGCATTCCGTATTTTAAGCTTAGGTGTTTCCAGGGTAACTTTTTTGTATTGAACAGAGGTCTTTGATGGAATACTCAGACTTCCTGACAGATATCTTCCTGTATAGGAATCTTCGCATTTCAGGATGCCTTCGACTGGTCCGTTATATACAACCGTACCCCCGCAGCTCCCTGCAAGAGGACCGATATCAATGATATGTTCAGCCATCTCTATTGTATTTCTGTCATGCTCGACTATGATAAGTCCGTTTCTGCCTGAACTAAGGGCTTTTATATTCTGTATCAGCTTTATCTTCTCTATCTCATGAAGTCCCGCTGTAGGCTCATCAAAAATAAACAAGGCAGAATCCAGCCTGGAAGATATATGCCTCATTATATATAAACGCTGTATTTCACCGCCGCTTAAGGTTGGTATTGCTCTATACAAGCTTAGGTAGGATAGATTTACACACCTGAAGCCCTCTATCTGCCTTTGAATGGAATTAATCAGTCCGGCTTCAAAGCTGGTTGCCAAGTAACTTTCCTTTAACTTTGACAAAAAACTGTCTAGTTCCTCCAACGTCATTTTAGAGAGTTCACCCATGCTTTTACCGTTCAGGAGTACCGAAAGAGGTCCCTTGCCCAGTCTCATTCCGCTGCAGGCACTGCAAACCCTACGTTCATAGTATCGTTCCAGCATACCCGGTCCGGCAGAAGGACATTTATACATCAGATATTCTACTTGTGATGCAGCATGAGGTATTATCCCCGGAAAATCTCCCCATCCATACAAGACCGCCTTCCTGCACTCATCCTCTAACTGATTCAGGCTCATATCCTCAGTTATGTTAAACTTTTTCTCTATAATATGGAACTTTTCAAGGCAGGGCTTGAACATCCAGAACCAGTATGCCTTCTTTATAGGCCTGTCGGAATTGGAAGTTAGTTTTTCAAATGAAGGCTCCCAATTGTAGCCTCGGCCCCCGCATACCTCGCATTTTCCGTTTAAGGTATTGAAGGAGAAGTATCCCTTTGGAAAAGGCTCGGGAGAATTACCGCAATTTTTGCAGGAGTTGGAACCGGTCAGCTCTTCTCCGCATTTGCTGCACTTTCTCTTTCCAGCAGCTGCATACAGCTGCCTAAGGTATTCAAATATATTTGTCCTGGTGCCGACAACCGAGCGGGACGATGTAGCTCTTGCAACCTTTTGTTCTACGGCTACAACGGGACAAAGACCTTTTATACTATCTGCAACATCAGCATAATGATGCTGGCGTATACCGATTGCATCCAGATACAGATCTCTTGCTTTTTTGTACAGAACATCATATATCAGGCTTGATTTACCCGAACCGCTTACCCCGGTTACTACTGTAAATTTGTCACGGGGTATTTCCACATCGATATTCTTCAGATTATGTATTTTAGCATTCTGAATCTTTATAGTTCTCATATTACCTCTTTATATAAGAATTATCCTCGCTCATTATTTTGTCTTAAGCTTTTTTACAGCGGCATAGCATTTCACAGGGAGGGTATCCGGCTGGCTTTCCGGGCAGTGTGGTTCATTCAGCCACTGCTCCTGAAACCATTGATGCTCGGTGGAATAGGTGTATTTTGAATTGCCGAACATCCACTTCTCTAATAGCGGCCAGATAGCGTCCGAGTCTTTTTTATCTGTGTCCACACCGGCATAAAGGCCGCCTTTGAACTTTTTAAGCTTAACTTTATCATCTTCAATTTTTATGTTCTGGTCTACCTGCATACCTACTTCAAACCAAAAGCCAGGAGCACCTGGGTAGGCAGCAGGAATACTGTTATAATTAATAAACCTTAACTTTTCCTGCTTGGAGAAAAAGCCATTGGCTTGAGCCCAGTCCAGCATAACCCTCCAGGCTTCCTCCCAGGGAGCTTCTCCCGCTGCCCTGTAGTACGCAACTGTAACAGGCTCAACCTCGCTAACATCTATTCTGTTCTCAAAATCATATTTATCCTGCTCTGAAAGCGGCATATACAGGTCAATCTTCATGCTTTCATCGTTTTCATCACCAAAGGAAAGATGCTCCTCAAGCCATTGATGAGTACCAATAAGATATTTGCTTGCCGAAAGCCACTTTCGAAATCTTTCCCAGCCTTTCATAATACCGTACCCATCAACATTTGATATGCTCATTACGGCATAGCGTCCGCCGCTGAATACCTTTGTTTTAACCTTCTCGTCGTCAACGACAAGTTCCTCATCAATAGTAACCATAAATTCATATCCGTATTCTGTCTCCCCAGGAATAAAATTCGGTGGCGGAGGAGGGTTATCAAACCCATAAATCCTCATTTTAGAGTTTTCCTGATCCAAGCCGGCTTTTTTGATCCATTCCAGAAGTACCTTCCACGCCTTTCCCTCAGGACCTTTTCCAATATGTCTATAGTATGCTACTCTTACAGGCTTAAGCTCCTTAATAACTTTTATATCCGGGTACTTTTCAAGTAACTCGGCATCCTGAATATCCAAATACTTTTCCACAACGTTCACCCTTTCGAATTTATACTTGGCTTTACTTTTTCTGAAAGCCCCGGGGGTGAGACCTGTCAACTGCTTAAATGACCTGGTAAAAGCCTCCTGGCTTTCAAAACAGAAGTCAAATGCAATATCAAAGATACTTTTTTTAGTATTTATCAAGTAATAAGAAGCTCCATTTATTCTCCTGCGCCGGATATACTCCTTGACCGAAAAACCGGTCATGGAGAAAAAGAGTCTATACAAGCTGGCGATAGACATAAAGGCTTCCTTTGATACTGTTTGCAAATCTATTTCATAACTCAGATTTGATTCAATATAGTCAATAGCTCTCTGAACGCGTTCGTAATAATTCATTTATTAAAAGTTCACCTCCTACATATTGTATCAGAAATAATTTGGATTTTTTTGATATTTTTTATAAAAAATAATCGGCCCTTCAAATGATATGCTCCTCCTTGTGGTAGACAGTTTATAATAAAACTGTATCACATGGAGGAGCATATCAGAAAAGGACCGCTAATTTTAAATCCGGTTAATAATTATTTAGTTTCGCAGATATACTGGTTCAATAATGATTCCAGCATTTCCTGACGACCTGACTTATTCTGAATCTTAGCGCTTAATGCATGTTGTTCCAATTCCTTGAAACCAACTTTACCATCAACGATATCTTTACCGATACCAGTTGTGTAGCTTGAATATCTGTCAGCTACAAAGGATTCGAATTTACCATCTGTAAGCATCTTATTAGCTATGATAAGACCCTTAGCAAATGTGTCCATACCAGCAATGTGTCCATAGAATAAATCAGCAGGTTCAAATGATCCTCTTCTAACCTTAGAGTCGAAGTTCAAACCACCTTTACCCAAACCGCCTGCCTTTAACACTTCATACATAGCAAGAGTTGAATCGTAAATGTTTGTTGGGAATTGGTCAGTATCCCATCCGAGCATTACGTCACCCTGGTTAGCATCTATGCTACCGAGCATATTGTTGATTCTGCACATTGCAAGTTCATGTTGGAAAGTATGTCCAGCAAGAGTTGCATGGTTAGCTTCGATGTTCATCTTGAAGTATGGATCCAAACCGTAAGTCTTCAAGAAGCCGATAACTGTAGCAGTATCAAAATCATACTGGTGCTTTGTTGGTTCCTTTGGCTTTGGCTCGATAAGGAACTGTCCGTCAAATCCGATTTCCTTAGCATAATCAACAGCCATCTTCAGGAATCTTGCCAAGTTGTCTAATTCCAATTTCAGATCTGTATTTAATAGAGTTTCGTAACCTTCTCTACCACCCCAGAATACGTAGTTTTCTCCGCCTAATTCCTTAGTGATTTCCATAGCCTTCTTAACCTGTGCTGCTGCGAATGCAAATATATCAGCATTAGGTGATGTTGAAGCACCGTGCATGAATCTTGGGTTGCCGAATGCATTTGTAGTACCCCAGAGAAGTTTAACATCACTGGATTTCATTCTGTCCTTTATAGCCGCAACTATAACGTCGAGATTCTTATTTGTTTCAGCAAGTGTATCTCCTTCTGGTGCGATATCTCTGTCATGGAAAGCAAAGAAAGGAACTCCGATTTTTTCAGCAAATTCGAAGTTTGCTTCTACTTTGAATTTAGCTGCATCCATAGCAGACATTGTGTTCCAAGGTCTTACGTAGGAACCTGCTCCGAACATATCAGCTCCAGCAGCTGCAAAAGTATGCCAGTATGCTACTGCGAATCTTAAATGATCTTTCATTGTCTTTCCGCCTATAACCGCATCTGGATTATAGTACTTGAACGCTAATGGATTATCTGATCCACTGCCTTCATACTTGATCTTAGAAATTCCACTGAAAATTTCTGACATATTACCCTCCATCTGCGTGCTTAGCACGCTAATAAATTTTTTAACCACGTTGTTTATAACACTCTTACAGTCTGTAACCGAAGAGCTTTTTTAAAGGTATAATTGCTGCTCCCAGAGCTGATGAGTCCTCACCCAATTCAGAAATGATTATCTCAACCCTTGATGCCGGATATCTGAGTGCTTTTGTAAGAGCAATGCTTCGTAAATGCTCTAGTATATCCTCCGGCATTTTGATTAGCTCCTTCCCTAAAACAATCCTGGAAGGGTTAACGGTATTGATAAGATTTGAAATGGCTAGACCCAGGTATCCGGCAGCTTCTACCAGTATTACTCTGGCAGCTTCATTCCCGGCTTTTACAGCACTGATTATGTCATCAATGATGTTTATGCAATTTATATCCTGAGTTTCCGGGAAATCGGGCATCAAGCCCTGCCTCACAAGCTTCTGTGCCTTCTCAATCATAGCCTTTGTTGAAACCAAGGTTTCAAGACAGCCATAATTCCCGCAGGCACATTTGGGCCCATTGTGGTCCAGCATAATGTGTCCGATTTCCCCTGCGCTTCCGCTGCAGCCCCTATAAAGGTTTCCGCCGGCAAAAATGCTTGAACCGATACCAGATTTCATATTTATACAAACAAAGTCCTTTTGTTCAGTACAACAGCCTATCCAGTTTTCACTTATGGCTGAACACATTGCTTCATTATCTACGAATATCGGAAAACTTCCCATATTGGACAGCATGTGTTCCAGGTCTACTCTTTCCCAACCAAGATTGGGTGCGAAAATTACTTCATGGGTTACATTATCAACCATTCCCGGAACAGATACGCCTACTCCCAGCAATCTGTCATCCTTTATATCGTTGAGCTCAATTATTTGTTGTACTTTCTCCTCTATAAGCGCTATTGACTCTGTCACCGACTGTTCAAAGCCACTGGAGATTTTGTCCCTGTACTCTACGTTTCCTGTTATATCCATTAAAATAAACCGAATATAATCAACATCAATATCCACACCGATAGAATAATAGCTTTTCGGGTTAAGTTCATACAGGTTGGGTCTTCTTCCGCCTTTTGATATTCCAATTCCAGCTTCACGAATGTGCCCTTTTTCCAAAAGGTTTGTTACAATTGTGCCACATGCGGTAGGTGACAAACCAGTGAGTTGTGCAAGATCAGCTTTTGATATTTGCTTATTTGTCCTTATCAACTCCAGGAGAGAGGTTTCATTAAATTGCTTGAGAAACTTATTGTTACCTGTTTTCCCAAACTTCATAATTCTGCCTCCTTCCCCACATGTTAATAAAAATAATGTATAGAACCTTTTAAATTAATTTGTAAAGTACAATCTGTATAAAAATTCTTAAGTGCTGTCCTCTTTATTTAAGGATGCTATTAAGCTGAGTAAAGTCATCCTTTAAGGATTTGTAAAGTTTGGTATACATTTTATAGAAGTCATCGTATTTACCGATGTTCTCCTGAATTGGTGCCAAAGTATCCTTAACCCCTATGATAGCTTCACATGCTTCAGGTACGCTCTTGTAAATTCCGGCGCCTACACCTGCCAGTATAGCAACACCAAGCGCTCCACCTTCATCTGATTTGATTCTGTTTATGTTAGTTCCAAATATGTCGGCCTGCATCTGTCTCCAGATATCGCTCTTTCCGCCACCGCCGGATGCCCTTACCTCTGATACGTTAACACCCATATCTTTGATAATTTCCATACAATCTCTAAGGCTGAAAGTTACGCCTTCCATGATGGAACGAACAAAATGAGGTTTGGTATGCAAAGCTGTCAAACCAAAGAATACTCCTCTTGCATTAGGATCAAGGTGTGGAGTTCTTTCACCCATCAGGTATGGTAAGTATACCAATCCGTCACTGCAAGGCTTAACAGTAGCAGCCTCTGCATCCAGCAACTTGTAAATATAAATGTTTGTTGCCTTGGAAGTTGAAACTTCTTCTGAACAGAAGTTATCTCTGAACCAGCTCAGTGATAAACCTGCACCCTGAGTAACACCCATTATATGATAAGTGTTTGGAACTGCATGACAGAAAGTGTGAACTCTTCCCAACGGGTCAATAGTCAATTTATCTGTATATGCGAATACAACACCTGAAGTACCTATTGTAGATGATACTACTCCAGGTTTAACTATGCCGTTCCCAACCGCGCCGGCAGCCTGGTCTCCAGCTCCTCCGACAACTATTGTTCCTTCATTTAGACCTGTAGCGGAAGCAGCAGAAGCTGTAACCTTACCGGTAACCTCCTGTGATTCATACATTTTTCCTAACATGGAAGTGGATAATCCGAGCTTGCTTACAACTTCGTCGCTCCACTTTCTTTCGGCAATATTCATCAACTGCATACCGCTGGCATCAGAAACTTCTGTTGCATACTCACCGGTAAGTCTTAATCTGATATAGTCTTTTGGCAGTAATATTTTTGCTATTTTCTCAAATATCTGTGGTTCATTATTTTTAACCCACATAATCTTTGAAGCAGTAAACCCTGTAATTGCAGGATTAGCTGTGATTTGAATCAATCTTTCCTTACCTATTATTTCTGTAATCTGGTCACATTCAGCAGCACTTCTCTGGTCACACCAGATAATAGCTTTTCTGAGCACCTTGTCATTTTTGTCCAGCAGAACGGCACCATGCATCTGACCTGATAAGCCAATACCTTTTACTTCACGCTTATCAACGCCACTTTTTAACATAACATTATTTATACTTTCACATGTGCCCCTCCACCATTCCTCAGGATCTTGCTCTGCCCATCCAAGATTCGGCTGATAAAGTGGGTACTCCACGGTGGAACTTGCTACAGGTTTGCCGCTTTCATCAAACAATACAGTCTTTACACCTGAGGTTCCAAGATCGATACCAATTAGAAAAGACAATGTATAGTCCCCCTTTCCAAAGTTTACTTTGTAATATTATATTATAAAGTATACCAATCTTTTGCCATTATGTCAAAGTAAAAAGCTAAAGTTTTTATTTTAACTTTACTAACTTTGAGCATAATAACAAAACACGCATAGATATTTATGCGTGTTTAGATTCTGCATTTATTATATTAAAAATACGTGTGACAGAGTTTTACAGCTGATTAAATTTTTATTATTACTTCTTAATAATCAGCATTTCCAATATACGTTATTAATACAACACAATTTCAAACCTGTCGAAATCAATTGACTCTCCGAAATGATCACTGTTAAAGCTGGTTTTTCTATATATACCAAAATCAGTAGTGTTCTTTTTCAACCATATGGGTACTTCAATGTCCAATTGCTTGCACACTGATATGAGGCATTCCTCAAGATGGTCTCTGAAATCACCCTCCGGATTCTCAGGTTCAGCCCAAGCCTCCTTTAGTAATTTGCCGTGTTTAATCAATCTGCCATATAGTTTCAATGTTTTAATCCCCTTAACAATTTATTAATACTATTATACAAAGACATGGTTATTATATACCATAATTAAATAGAATAGTAGTTGAAAGTTAGGAGTTCAGAAGTTAGTAGCTAGTAGCTAGTAGTTAGTAGCTAGTAGCTAGTAGTTAGTAGTTAGTAGCAACTAGCTTACATTTTAATGCAACTTCATCAGCTTATGCTCAACCGAATCCACAAGTGCTCTCCAGCTGGCTTCGATAATGTCGGTTGAAACTCCCACTGTAGTCCAGACATCCTGGCCGTCAGTGGTTTCAATGAGAACCCTAACCTTTGAAGCCGTTGCAAAGTTTGAGTCAAGTACTCTAACCTTGTAGTCGGTCAGCTTCATTTCGGCTATTTCAGGGTAGAAACGCTCTAAAGCCTTTCTTAATGCCATATCCAGCGCATTAACCGGGCCGTCTCCCTCGGCAGCTGTAATTTCAGTCTGACCATCTACCAGAATTTTTATCATAGCAGAGGAGTTTACACTATTAACGGTAGGTTCATTTACAATAACCTTGAATTCCTTCAGTTCGAAAAATGGTTTATACTTACCCAACATTTTACGGATTACGAGTTCAAAGGAGGTCTCTGCGCCTTCATACTGGTAACCTTCATACTCCAACTCTTTTAGCTTTTCTATAATCTTCTTAGTTTCCGGTGATTCCTTTGTTATTGTGCTGTCTACCATGTTTATGATGTTCATTACGGCACTTCTTCCGGCAACCTCAGACATCAGTATGTTTCGCTGATTTCCTACCACCTCAGGGTTAATCATTTCATAAGCAGTAGTGTTCTTATTTACGGCGTCTGCATGCATACCTGCCTTGTGCGCAAACGCACAGCTACCGACAAAAGGTGCCCTCTCGTCATGGATAATATTAGCCACTTCACTGACATACCTTGCAGTAGAAGTCAGCAGCTCCATGTTTCCCTCAGGAATACACTGGTAACCCATCATAAGCTGCAGGTTTGGGATTATAGTGCAAAGATTGGCATTGCCGCATCTCTCTCCGAAACCGTTTATTGTCCCCTGAATCTGAACTGCACCGGCTTCTACTGCAGCAATTGAACCTGCAACAGCCATGCCATTATCATTATGACAATGTATTCCTATTTTACAACCGACCTCACTCTGCACAATAGCTGTTATCTTTGCGATATAGGAAGGCAGGCAAGCTCCCTTGGTATCACAGAGACAGATTGTATCTGCACCGGCTCTGTCAGCAACCCTTAAGGTCTCAATCGCGTACTCCGCATTAGCCTTATAGCCGTCAAAGAAGTGTTCGGCATCATAAACTACCGTTTTACCGTTAGCCTTAAAATATTGTATTGTATCAAAAATCATTTTAAGGTTTTCTTCCAACGTTGTTTTTAAGATATCGGTTACCTGGAAATCCCAAGCTTTTCCGAATACTGCAATTGCCTCTGTGCCAGCCTTTAAAAGAGACTGAACGTTTGCATCCTCTTCAACCCTGATGTTTGCTCTTCTGGTAGCTCCGAACGCAATAATTTTTGAGGTGTTTAATTCAAGTTTGAGTACTTTTTCAAAAAACTCCAAATCTTTTGGATTTGACCCGGGATTACCCGCCTCAATATAATCTATACCCAGCTTATCCAGTTTCTTTACTATCTTAAGCTTATCCTCCACTGTAAAGGATATTCCCAGCGCTTGAGCTCCATCTCTCAAGGTTGAATCGTATATTGTCAGTTTCTTTGACATAACTTATTCTCCTTCCTCTATAATCCTTTGAACACAAATGTATAGGTTTCTATCGTAAAAACAACACTTACAAGGGTGCCTATCAGATAATATTCTGCAAACTTTCAGTGCTTCCCTCCGGTTATTTAGTGCATCTGGCATCTTGTTCATCCTTAAGTGCATCTATGTATTAATTGCACTATAATTTATGCGTCACTACTAGAAAGACAGTTTATCCCTTATAATAATGCTTATATCCCTGTACTAATTAAAAAAAGCAGCCCTATTAGGGGCTGCTTAATGTTCAAGCGCCCCCTACCGGCTAATTATTACCGTCTCACCTATCTCACTTATGGATCTGTTAATAGCACTAAGATATGCCTTGACACTGGCCTCTATGATATCTGTGCTAACGCCCTTCCCCATATACACAGAGTCTTCGGTGGAAATTTTAACAGTTACTTCACCAAGAGCATCCTTTCCTTCAGTAACGGCCTTGATGCTGTAATGAACCAACTCAGCCTTAACTCCGGTAGCACGTTCAATGGCGTTAAAGGCAGCATCAACAGGACCGTCTCCCGTGGCAGCTTCAGTAATTACTTTATCTTCTCTTCTGATGCTGACAGTTGAGGTTGAAATCATTTTATTTCCACTGTTGATCTGGAAACTGTCTATTACAAAAATCTCAGGTACTGCAATATTCTCATCTACTAATGCTTCAATATCTTTATCGGTAACAACCTTCTTTTTATCAGCTAAATCTTTAAACTTTTCAAAAGCTGTTATTATTTCTTCTGCCGACAAAACATAACCCATTTCTTTTAATCTGTCCTCAAAGGCATGACGGCCGGAAAGCTTTCCAAGCACCATTCTGTTTTTGCCGACACCCACTGATTCAGGGGTCATTATCTCGTAAGTAGATTTTTCTGAAAGTACTCCATGCTGGTGTATTCCCGACTCATGCGCAAACGCATTGGCGCCCACAATGGCCTTATTGGGCTGAACGCTGACACCTGTGAGACTTGAAACAAGCCTGCTGGTTCTATAAATTTGAGTTGTATCTATTTTATGCGTAATATCATAGTAGTCTTTTCTGGTATTGATACCCATTATTAGTTCTTCAACTGCAGCATTTCCGGCTCTCTCTCCCAAACCGTTTACTGTACACTCAACCTGCACAGCGCCGTTTTCAACAGCTGCCAGTGAATTTGCAACCGCCAGACCAAGGTCATTATGGCAGTGAACGCTGATATCGGCCTTATCGATATTTGGCACATTATTTCGGATATTTCTTATGAGTCTGCCAAACTCCACAGGAGTTGTATACCCCACAGTATCAGGAATATTTACCACTGTTGCTCCGGCAGCGATTACTGCTTCAACTATTCTGATCAGGAAATCCTCACGGGTTCTGCTTGCATCTTCTGCTGAAAACTCCACATCAGAGCAGTAGCTCTTTGCGCGTTTTACCATAGCTACAGCCCGCTCAAACACTTCTTCCTCAGTCATTTTGAGCTTATATTTCATGTGTATATCTGATGTAGCAATAAAGGTGTGTATCCTTGGGCTTTCCGCATAACGAACTGCTTCCCAGGCTCTGTCGATATCCTTTTCAGTGGCACGGCAAAGGCTTGCAATTGATACGCCCTTTATGTTTTTTGAAAGGGTCATGATAGACTCAAAGTCACCCTGAGATGCTATTGCAAAGCCTCCCTCAATAACATCCACCCCGAGTCTCGCCAGCTGTTTGGCAATCTCCATTTTTTCCTGGAGATTCAGATTGACTCCCGGTGTCTGCTCTCCATCTCTTAATGTGGTATCAAATATCTTTATCCTTCTCGCCATAGAAAAAACCTCCTTCTGAGGGAAAATACCCCTCGCATTCTAACATTCATAAAAGTCTAAAATTTATTATAATTTTTATGGAGCTGGAACAATATCTCTTGTTTGTAGAGTCCGACAACTATCTTTTAAGTACTTCCGTACACACTTAAGCCATTGCGTTGCACCCGAATTGCCAACTCCGGCGTCCTCTCCAGACGCCATCGTTTGCAATTCTAACCGTGCCTCCGCACTGGTTTAATCGGTACTCGCGTACTAATAAAATCCCTTGGACTCACAAATAACTAAATTAACTAATGTTCCAGATTCATAAAAATTCTAGTGGAATTTTCTCCACCTCTGTATATTATTTTTTAAGCCAGCTCATCATCTTTCTGAGTTCAGCGCCAACTACTTCTACCTGGTGTTCTGCTTCGTTTCTTCTCATAGCCAGGAAGTTTGATCTTCCGCCTGCGTTGTTCTCAGTAATCCAGTTGGAAGCGAACTTACCATCCTGAATTTCCTTAAGTACCTTTTTCATTTCTTTTCTGGTTTCGTCTGTAATTATTCTCTTACCTGTTACATAATCACCGTACTCAGCTGTATCGCTTATTGAGTATCTCATTTCAGCGAAACCGCCCTGATTGATAAGATCAACTATGAGCTTCATCTCATGTACACATTCAAAGTAAGCGATTTCAGGTTGATATCCTGCATTTACAAGTGTTTCAAAGCCTGCCTTCATCAATTCGGTTACACCGCCGCAAAGTACTGCCTGTTCACCAAACAAATCTGTTTCAGTCTCTTCTCTGAAGGTAGTTTCAAGTATTCCGGCTCTTCCGGCTCCTATACCTGCTGCATAAGCAAGTGCATAATCCTTCGCCTTACCTGAAGCATCCTGGGCAATAGCTATTAATGCAGGAACTCCTCTGCCTTCTTTATACTGACTTCTTACAGTATGTCCGGGACCCTTTGGAGCTGCCATTATTACGTCAACATTTGCCGGTGGCACTATCTGATTGTATATAATGTTGAAGCCGTGAGCGAACATCAATATGTTTCCTTCTTCAAGATTAGGTGCAATGCTTTCATCGTACATTGCTTTCTGTGATTGGTCCGGAGTTAAAATCATGATAATATCGGCCATTTTAGCTGCTTCTGCTGTATCATAAACCTTTAATCCATCAGCCTCAACCTGTTTCCTTCTTGTTGAATTTGGTGTAAGGCCTACTATTACATTAACACCGCTATCCTTAAGGTTCTGCGCATGTGCATGACCCTGGCTTCCATATCCTATTACCGCTACGGTTTTACCTTCCAGTAACTTTAGATTGCAATCGCTATCGTAGTACATTTTTGCCATTTTAAACTTACCTCCTAATTTTTTATACAATTAAGTTTTTTAAATGTAATTTATTTTGAACCCCGTAAAGCATTGGGGAATCCGACTATTCATCTGTATTTCCGACTTTAATGTATTTGTTTCCTCTTTCTATTGCTATAGTTCCCGTGCGAACTATCTCCTTTATACCGAACTGCTTCAGCATATCCTCCAAAGCCTCCACCTTATCTGTAGCCCCTGATATCTCTACCGTCAGTGTGTTCTTTGAAACATCAATGATTTTTGCTCTGAATATTTCCACTATCTGAATTATTTCAGATCTTGTTGCCGCAGTAGCGTTAACTTTAATCAAAGCCAGCTCCCGGCTGACAGAATCAGAACTGTCAAGTGCTCTGATCTTTATAACATCAATAAGCTTGTTGAGCTGTTTACTGACCTGCTCCACAGTATATTCATCACCATTAACTACAATCGTCATTCTTGATACTTCGGGATTTTCGGTAACTCCAACTGCAAGACTGTCAATGTTAAAACCCCTTCTGCTGAATAGACCCGCTACCCTGGATAAAACTCCGGAACGGTTTTCTACTAATACTGATATTGTATACTTTGCCATCTACATTCCTCCCTCATAAGGTAATACTGTACTCTCCGTTTGTAATGTTTGGGACTGTCATGCCTTCCTTATAAAATCAGCTTGTTGATTCCTCAGGATCAATCACACATTCCAATAAATATGTGCTGTCATCTTCAAAAAATCTATCAAGTGCGCCGGCTATCTGCGTGTCGTCCGAAATTCTTTCGGCTTTAAAATCATAAGCCTGTGCCAGTTTTACAAAATCCGGATTATCATTCATATATACCTGGGAATACCTTTTGTTATACTTGTTTTTTTGCATTTCTCGAACCATCCCAAGCCTTGAATTGTTTAGAATAAGTATCTTTACTCCTATTTTGGTTTGCTTTATTGTACCAAGCTCCGGCATTGACATCTGGAAGCTGCCGTCTCCTGCAACTATAACCACTGTACTTTCCGGGCTGCCAAGCTTAGCCCCTATTGCAGCAGGAAGTCCATATCCCATTGTCCCAAGGCCTCCCGAGGTTATAAACGCACCGGGCCTTTTTGCCATAAAACTGTTAGCAGACCATATCTGATTCTGTCCGACCTCCGTTGCCATAATAGCTTTTTCGTCCAGTCTTTCAGAGATTAATTCAATTACAAGCCTTGGATTTATAGTATTTCTGACGTTATTGACTGTCGTAACCTTATTTCTTTCTTCCTTTACCCGCTTTAATTCATCCATCCAGTCAGCTGTGTCCCCCGGCTGAATTACGGCGTTAAGTTCCTGTAGAATAAGTCTTGCATCTCCAACCACCGGAATTGTAGTATTGACGTTTTTCCCAATCTCAGCAGGGTCTATGTCTATATGAATGATTTTTGCCTTCTCGGCTATTTTCTCTGCTGTTCCAAGCGCCCTATCCCCAACGCGGGCCCCGATTAATACAAGACAATCTGTCTTGTTAACAGCGTAGTTGGCAGTAAATAATCCATGAGAGCCCAGCATTCCAAGGTTTAACTGATGATCACCGGCTATGGCACCAATACCCATTAAAGTAGTTACAACAGGTATGCCACAGTTTTCTGCCAAAGAGGTCATTTCTTCAGCTGCCTTTGCTGTAATAACCCCACCTCCGGCACATATTAAAGGTCTTTTTGCCTTTGATATTGCCTCTGCAATTCTTTTTATCTGCTGAGGATGTCCCTTATAGTTTGGTTTATAGCCTTTTATATCAACTGTTTCGGGATATTTAAAATCAAATGTCTGTGTCTGAATATCCACGGGTATGTCTATTACTACAGGTCCCGGTCTTCCTGTCGAAGCAATGTGAAAAGCTTCTTTTATAATTCTCGGAAGCTCCTGCACATTCTTTACAAGGTAGTTGTGCTTACAAAAGGGTGCTGTTGCACCGGTAGTATCTACCTCCTGAAAAACGTCTCTTCCGATAAGTTCAAGGGCAACCTGTCCGGTAATGGCTACCATAGGTATTGAGTCAGAATATGCAGTCGCTATGCCTGTTATCAGGTTTGTTGCGCCGGGGCCGGAGGTAGCAACGCACACACCGGGCTTACCGGTAACTCTTGCATAGCCGCTGGCCGAATGTGCCGCACCCTGTTCATTTCTTGTGAGTATATGAGTTATATTTGAGTCCAGCAGAGCGTCGTAAAATGGACAGATTGCCGCGCCCGGATATCCGAAAATTGTATAGATTCCTTCCAGTTCCAAAGCCTTAACCATTGCCTGTGCACCTGTCAGCTTCATTACCAGCCCCCCCTTTTCCTTTTATGGACAATTATCTTTGTACTGATATTTAAGAATATGAATTACTAATATAAACGAACGTGAGATTACTAATAAAATTTCGGTATTTTACAATACGGTTTTGGGTATAAAAAAACCCTCGACTCTGCTATATGCAGGGACGAGGGATAATTCCTCCGTGGTACCACCCTGATCTAATGCACTTTAAGTTAAAGTACATTCTCAGTGAGCAAATCAGGCGCGCGCCTGTGCTCGGGCTATATCGTAGCCACCGCTGCTGCCTACTGTGATATGCAATCCTTTTGGCATCAGTTCTCCGGAATGAGCTATACATGTATCTGTCGTGTCAACTCCCACCAAACGTTGACTCTCTTAACCGAATTCGACACATCTTACTTCCATCATCGTCTAAAATATTAATATATAATCCGGAAACTAGCTGTCTCATAAAACTTGAAAAAGCTGTAAATCCGAGATTTGAAATTATTATAGCATCTATTCAGTTACCAGTCAACAACAGGGCTTTAATGTTTTCTGACCAGTTTTAAGCAGGTTTTTAATGTTTTATATTATTCTATTTGGTGCATATAGACTTCAACTAAAATTTATATTAATTCTTAATACCCTAATATTTTTCTCAAATTTTTCCGATATATAGTGTGATTTGTATCCATCTATTATCAGTTTCTAAATACAACCGCAAAACCGAGAAATATATTAAAGGAGACATCTAAACAAATGAAACGAATCGTATCAACTATTTTGGTTATCTTTCTAATACTCGCAAATATTCTGTTAAACACACAAAATGCATTTGCAGCCCAGTCCTATGCCCCCTCAGCGGGTAATGTAATAATAACCAACAACATAGGAAAAGCTGATACTATTTATATATTCGGACTAAGTTCCGGAACTTTGGTTAAGGTTTATTCCTCTTCCACAGGCAGCAAAGTCCTTACCTACGGCACTGTTTCCGGCAATAAGATTGACCTTACACTCTCTGTTCCTCAGATTGGCAGCGATGCGGGCAGCGTTTATGTTTCAGTCATTGAGAAAGGGAATACCGAAAGCCCTCGTACAAGAGTTGAATTTGAGGGTGAGCCAAAGTCTGATCCAATCTCGGCAGATTCTGTTACCATCACTAATAACGCTCAGAAATCAGATACTATTTATATTTCCGGCCTTAATCCCCGTGACCTGATAAAAATCTACAGTGCTGCAAACGGCGGCAAAATGTTGGGTAGTAAAACGGTTTCTGCCTCGGGTTCTGAGGTCTCATTAACTATAAGTCAGGTAGGAAGCCAATCAGGAAGCGTTTACATCAGTGTTACCGCAAAAGGCTTTGCTGAAAGTGAAAGAACAAGAGTGAATTTTGATGCTGAAATCTTATCAACCCCGCTGGATGAAAGCTCCATAACAGTTAACAATAATGCAAAGAAACCAGATACAATTTATATATCAGGTCTTAGCGGCGGAGATGTTGTTAAGGTGTATAATTCAGCCACAGGAGGAAAATTACTTGGAAGCAGAACCGTCGGGTCAACTTCATATGATGCTACCATCACGGTAACCCAGCTGGGAGTAAATGCCGGGCTAATTTATGTAACAGTTACGAATGATGATTGCGCCGAAAGTGTCAGAGTGCCTGTTCAATATGAAGGTGAATTAACCTCTGACAAGCCATTGCTTGACTATATTACAGTGACAAATAATTCAGGAAGGACCGACACTGTTACTGTAACAGGCTTATCTGCAAATGATGTTATTAAGGTTTATAATAGTGAAACCAAGGGAAGCCTATTAGGCTCTGCTACCGTATCGGCAGCACAAAGTGAAGCCGTTGTTTCAATCGCTCAGCTGGGTACAGGCTCCGGTTCAGTATACATATCTGTGACAAGTGCGGGCAGAAATGAGAGTCCTAGAGTAAGAGCAGTTTACTCAGCTGAAACCAGATCCGGCTATGTGACGTCTTCAAATATAACTGTTACAAATAATGTCGGAAAGCCGGATACCATTTATGTATCAAATCTCAGTGAAGGCGATCTGATAAAGGTTTATAACACGGAAACCGGAGGAAGCCTTTTGGGCAGCTCTATAGTCCCAAAATCAGGAATAGATGCTACTGTTACAATCAATCAATTGGGTGTGGAAAGCGGAACAATATATGTATCTATAACTAATAACGGCAAACTTGAAAGTTCAAGAGTAGCAGCAAGCTATCTTGGAGAGTCTAAATCTGTTGCTATTGATCCAAATTCCGTTACAGTATCAAACAATGTAGGCACGTCCGACAAAATATATATTACCGGCCTTTCTGCCGGCACTGTTGTTAGAGTTTACAGCTCAGCCTCTTCGGGTTATCTGCTGGGTTCTTCGATTGTCGCAGCCTCAAGCACAGAAACAGTCGTAACCATCACTCAATTAGGATCTTCAGCAGGATCTGTGTATCTCTCTGTTACTCAGCCAGGCTCCCAGGAAAGCAGTAGAGTTAAATTTGACTATAGTGCCGAAGGAACGTCGGACGCTCCGAATGTAAATAATATTTCAATTGCTAACAATGTTGGCAAAGCTGATACTATATATATAAGTAATCTCTGCGAAGGTGATATTGTAAGAGTTTACAGTGCTGTATCTCAGGGAAGTATTCTTGGCAATGCCTCTGTAGGTGCATCTCAGTCAGAGGCTACGGTCAGTGTTCCACAGCTCGGTATCGGCCCGGGAAGCGTATATATTACCGTTACTAGCCCAGGAAAGGCGGAAAGTTCAAGAGTAAAAGCAGATTTTAAGGGTGAAAACGTATATACGGGAGTAGATTCTTCAAACATTACTGTTATAAATAATGCAGGTAGAGCTGACAAAGTGTATTTTACGCGGCTTACTGCAGGCGACACGGTTCGGGTGTATGATTCAAGGCAGGGAGGGACTCTCCTGGGTTCAGCTACCGTGCCCGGGGGTTCAACGGATGTGACAGTAAGCATTACCCAATTGGGAAAAGGATCAGGAAATGTCTATGTTACTGTTTCCAGTACAGACCAATCCGAAAGTGAGAGAACCGAGGTACCATATTCAGCAGAAGCAGCTTCTCAGAATTTATCGTCAGAACAGATTTCTGTAACCAATAATATTGCGGGTACTACTGATACAATACTGGTTACAGGACTAAGCCCTGAAGACGTAATAAAAGCTTACAGTGCGCAAACGCAAGGTATTTTACTTGGAACTGCAACTGTTCCGGCAGCTGGTATATCGGCAGTTATTACAGTCCCACAGCTGGGCACCGAAGAAGGTTCTGTATACATATCAATTACAAATCAAGGTATGCTTGAAAGTCAGCGCACTGAGGCAAAATATCCGGGTGAAGGAAAAACAACCGAACCAAAGGCTTCTGAAATACATGTAACCAACAATTCCGGTCAGGCTGATACCGTCAGAATTACAGGACTGACATCTGGTGATTTGGTAAAAGTGTATGATTCCGAATTCGGAGGGAATCCTCTTGGCTCTGCAACCGTTACAGGTGCAAACAATGAAGCAATTGTAGAAATAGCTCAGATAGGAAGCGCTGAAGGAGTTTTATACATATCAATTACCGCTATGAACAAGTCCGAGAGCAAGAGAACTCCGGTAGCATATTCTTCTGAAGAGCAGTCTATTGCACCTAATCCTGAAAAGGTATTAATAGCAAATAACTATGGAATAGCCAGTACTATTACAGTAGGCGGACTAAAGGATAATGATATTGTGAGCATATATTCTTCAGAGGTAGGGGGAACATTGCTTGGGAGAGGGACAGTTGCTGCATATAATTCTGAAGTAACAGTACCAGTTTCCCAATTAAGTGATTCCAGCGGCTCGGTATATATTTCTGTGAAAAGTATAGGAAGATTGGAAAGCAGTCGTGTTGGGGTCAGCTATGATGCCAAGCCCGCATCCACTCCTCCTGATAATTCAAATGTGACTATTTACAATAATGTAGGTTTTGCAGACGAGGTTATAATTAGTGGTTTGGTACCTTCAACCCTGGTTAAGGTATTTACTCAGGCCTCAGGAGGCAATCCAGTCGGATCAGACATAGTTGAGGCTGACAGTTCGGAGGCGGTAGTATCCATAAGTCAGCTAGGCTCAGGAGGCGGTACCATTTACGTTTCTGTAATAGTCCCCGGAAAAACTGAAAGCAGCAGAGCCGCCTTCACATTTACTGCTGAAGAAGCCTCAGACCCTATTGCCGCCGGGAACGTAGAGGTAGTAAACAATTCAGGTATAGCCGATATGATTGCTATTACGGGACTACAGGCATATGATGTGGTCAAAATTTACAGTGCAGCTTCCGGCGGCACAAGGCTGGCTACTATAACTGCCGATGCGAATACAATGAGTGCGGCGGTTAATATACCTCAGCTGGGTTCGGGGGCAGGCAGTATATATGTTTCAGTTACAAACTATGGGAAGAGTGAAAGTCCCAGGGTAAGGGTTCAATATGAACCCGAATCTGTTGCTCCTCTTTCATCAAAAATAACAATAGTTAATAATGCAGGTATGTCCGATACAATAACCGTGGCGGGTCTTAATGAAAATGATATAGTCAAGGTATATGACGCACCCGCCGGTGGTAACTTACTTGGCTCAGAAACAGTGGCGCCCGGAACCAATAAGGTGACAATTTCGGTTACACAGCTGACTGCGGCCGCCGGTAAAGTATATATTTCTGCAACCAATTACGGGCGCGCCGAAAGCAGTCTTACCAAGGCCTCCTATATAGCCGAAACCAGCACTACCGCACCCTATATTGGAGATATATTCATTGTAAATAATGTTGATATTGATGACACTGTCACTGTTTATAATCTTTCAACAGGCGATGTAATAAAAGTGTATGACAGACTTTCAGGAGGCAATCTTCTAGGGTACGCAACTGTTGGAAATAACAAGTCAGAGGTGACCATATATATTGAGGATCTGGGATCAGCGGCAGGCACCGTTTATGTCTCAGCTATAACAAAAGGGAAAACGGAAAGTTCCAGAACTGAAGCAAGCTATGTTGCTGAAGGTAAGACAACCGCACCCTACGTCGGTAATATTTTTATAACAAACAACGTTACTATCTCAGATACAATTTTAGTAACTGGCCTTGCTCAAGGCGACAAAATAAAAATCTATGATTCAGCTACTGGCGGAGTACTTCTTGGTTATGGGACAGTAGCCTCCGGAAGTTCTCAGCTTAAGATCTCTGTAAAACAGCTTGGAGAAGAAGCAGGGTGTATCTATGTAACGCTAACTTCAAAGGGTAAGACCGAAAGTAAAAGGACAGAAGTAGAATATGTGTCCGAGCAGACGACAAATGAACCTTACACAGGATATATTACAGTTATAAATAATAAAGCAGGTAGCTCAGATTCCATAATAGTTATGAATTTGACTGAGGGTGACATCATTAATGTATACTCTGCTGCTGCCGGAGGAAGTCTTCTTGGCTCCGCAACAGTGGCAGCCGGCAGCACAAGCGGTACTGTAACAATAACTCAGCTTGGCACAGCAGCCGGAAATGTATATATAACTGTCACCAGCGCAGGTAAAGCAGAAAGCAATAGAGTAAGGGTAAACTATACTGCCGAGTAGAGAATAATGCTATAAGAAAAGGCTAGAAGTCTGTATATTGATTTCTAGCCTTTTACTAAAATTCTTAATTTCTTACTTATATCGCATTACATACTGATTATCTCTCTGAACTGCCCTTCACTTATATAGTTGGAATCTCTATATAAAGCTCCGTTTTTATAAAATCTCAAATAGGGGACACTGCTGTTACCCAGCTCATTTTCCTTAAAGCTGCGGAAGTCATCAAAATAATCCACCCTGTTGTATTCCAACTCATAAATATCTACGTCCTCGTCAGTATCAACCTCATAAATCCAGCCCTTCATATCATGCCACTGAGGACACCAGTCCTGAGTGAGCACTAAAATTACTTTAGGTTTTGAATTCAGAATTTCACTTTCAAACTCTCCGCATGCTATAGCCTTCTTCGCCTGCTCTGTTGTAATAGGCTTTCTGTTTATCATAAGTATCCCATCCTTATTATGTGTTATTAGCTTTCGGATATCAGTGTTAATAGATATCTGCTACTGATAAGATACCCACATTTTTTCGCTATTACACATGTTGCTTGTATAAACAAAGAGACTGTCAAGGAGCTTATCGTGAAAATACATTCGGTTGGTTATTGTGCTTTTCACGCAGCGAAAAGCCACTATAAGTCTTTTCATCATTATTTGTGTACGCTATGCGCGTAAATGGGAGATAATATAATTATCTCTGTCTGAGTTCGTTAAAAAAACTCTTGAGTAAAGTCTGACATCGTTCATAAAGAAGTCCAATAACAACATCCACCTTGTGGTTGAATTGAGGAAGCCTGAAAAGATCTACAGTTGAACCTGCTGCTCCCATTCTGTTATCCATAGCTCCGATATAGAGAGTTCTGATTCTTGATTGAATAATCGCTCCGGCACACATAGGACAGGGTTCAAGAGTAACATACATGTCGCAGTCGTCCAGTCTCCAGGTCCCCAGCTTCTTTGCAGCTTTCTTAATAGCCTCGATTTCAGCATGGGACGTAACATCCAGCTTTGCTTCTTTCCTGTTATGTCCCCTGGCTATAACCACTCCATCCTTGACTATAACTGCTCCCACAGCAGCCTCACCTTGCGAAAAAGCTATCTCCGCCTGCCTTAAAGCCTTGAGCATTAATTGTTCATTTCGTGTGTACATACTACACCACACTCTCCAGATAGCTTTCCAACTCTTCAAGCTTAACCTTGGTTTTTATGGTCTTATCTCTGGAAACAATCTCTACCTCTCCCTGCTCAAGGTTTCTGCTGCTGACAATCAATCTGAGCGGTACCCCCAAAAGGTCTGCATCGGCAAATTGTATTCCCGCCTGAACATCTCTGTCATCCATAATAACCTCATACTTGAGGGAGAGTTTTTCATATAAAGCTATCCCTGTGTTGTTTACTTCCTCGTTTTTCTTGTTAATAACGCAGATATGGATCTGCCAGGGTGCAACACTTTTGGGCCAGATAGGGCCGTAATCGTCATGGTTTGCTTCTATTATACAGGCAAGCAATCTGCCTACCCCTATACCATAACAGCCCATTATAGGATTTTTTTGCTTTCCGTCAGTGTCGGTATATGTCATATTCATACTTTCAGTATACTTCGTGCCAAGCTGGAATATGTTGCCAACCTCTATACCACGCTTGACAGAGAGCTTGCCCCCGCACTTAACACAGGTATCTCCGTCATTAACCTTGGCAACCTCCACATAATTCTGAGGTTTGATATCCGTATCAACGTTAATTCCTACTATATGATAGTCCGCCTTGTTAGCTCCGGTAACCATATTGGTCCCGCCCTTCAGGGATTCATCAAAGAGGATTGTAGCTTTACTTTCATCCAAGCCTTGAGCTCCAATGAAACCGAAGCATATTCCACTATTATCGTCCTCCCTTTCATCATAAGGGAACACATTGGCTTTCACTACTCTCTTCAGCTTTGCTTCATTAACCTGCAAGTCCCCTCTGATAAACACAAGCAAAGGCTTTTTACTGTTCTCCACTGAAAATACCGTAGCCTTTATCAGCTTTGAAGCCCCCACCTTAAGAAAACGGCAGACATCCTCAATACTCTTCATTTGAGGTGTATGAACCTCCGCAACCCGGTCAGAAGCTGTAGGTGTAACTCTCTCTAAGTTCTCGCCTTCGCTTTTTTCCTCGTCGCAAGCACGATGGATTTTTGATATGGCTACCTCCATATTTGCTTTATAATCACAGCTTTTACAAACTATAATAGAATCCTCTCCTGATTCAGCCAAAAGCATATACTCATGAGCCACCTTTCCGCCCATCATTCCTGTATCCGATGCAACAGAAACTACCTGTGGAATTCCTGCTCTTTCAAATATTCTGTGGTAGGAGTCAAAAACCCTTTGATAATATGCTTCAAGATCTTCCTGGGAAGTGTGGAAGGAATAAGCATCCTTCATTGTGAATTCTCTGACTCGTATAAGACCTCCTCTGGACCTGGGTTCATCCCTGAATTTAGTCTGTATCTGATAAATCATGAAAGGATATTTTGCGTAAGTCATTGCTTCACTTCTGGCAAGATGAACCGCAGCTTCTTCGTGAGTCATTCCCAGCAGCATATCACGGCCCGACCTATCCTTCATACGCATAAGCTCGCTTCCGACGCTTTCAAACCTGCCTGACTCCTGCCAGAGCTCTGCCGGCAGCACGACGGGCAGAAGTACTTCCTGACCTTCTATTTTATCCATTTCCTCTCTTATGATGTTTTCAATTTTCATTGCTACTCGTTTTGCAGGAAGCAGCATTGAGTATATTCCATTCGCCACCTGTCGCACATAACCTCCTCTTAAAAGGTAGATGTGGCTTATCAAACTTGCCTCGCCAGGTTTTTCCTTTAATCTTTCTCCCAAAAGTCTGCTTAATAACATAGAACCAAATCCTTTCTAAAATTTATTCATAATCTATTAATTACTACCGCAACCCATAAGGGTCCCTATTACACAAAAAATCGCTGTACATGAGCTGTACAGCGATTTGAGTTTATCAATCAAGTGCTCTGCACGGGCCCCGCTTCAATTTCTTTGACAGAAGAATTGACATCGTGAATCAGCACTTGCATCTTATAGAAGAATTGTTATATCTTCTTCGTATTATCAAGATGCAAATGCTAACTTGGGCACGGGTAGCTATTTATTATTTTGTTTATTCTTATATCGGACTTAATAGTCATACAGGCCTCTAACCGTCATTTATTCAGTGTTCTACACCAGTAATTTTATACCAGTTTATCACTGCTCATTTATTATGGCAAGCCCCTGCTAACGTTTTTTATATACTAAGTTCCTCTAAGCTGTTTTCTTTTACTTACCACAAGTGCCACTGAAATAAGTGCCGCCGCAAATCCAAGGTCTATCAGCATGTATGAAAGTGCCGGTGCAATATTTTCAAAATTGAAATTTGTCAAATCCCCAATTGCCGTATTTGCTCTGATGTACCAGTAAGTAGGTGTGAATTTGGCTATAGCAAGAACATTCTCGCTTAAAAACTCCTGTGGTACGAACACTCCGCTCAGAAAACTCATTCCAAGTGACAATACATTTGAAATACCTGATTGAGCATTCCTGCTTTTTATCAGTATTCCTATAAGGAAGCTCATGCTTAAAATTGTTATTGTCAAAATCAGTGAATTTAAACAAAAGTAAAGGGTATTAACATTAAACATAAGCTCCCTATAAAGAACGAGACCCATTATTACAAGCAGCGCCCAGCAGACGATTGAAAAAACTACGTTTCCGAAAAGAATCTGAAGATTAACCGAAAGATTGCTTACAGGCGAACACAAATTTCTTCTTTTTAGTTTAATATCGTTAAACACGATCATTATTGAACTTATACCCAGTATTATAATACTGATCAACGCATAAGGCATGTAGTTAAATAAATATTCAACAGCACTTGTGTCTGACGTTTTCCCTGCTGAAACCTCCATTTTTACTTCTGTCTCGATGTCCAGGTCTTTTGCAACCTGCTTGACCAATTCCTCCTGTGTTATTCCTTTTTGGCTATTAATATAGAGTTTGGCAGTGTTAAGATACTTGTTCACAAGTATGTCTGTATAAATTCCACTGGTGGACCCTGATACGGAGGTTTTTTCTATTACCGCCGCTCTTCCCGACATAATATTATCTGTAAAACCTGACGGGATTTTAGCTATATATTCTACCTCTCTGAAAAAAAGTGCATCCTGTAATCTTTCGGTGCTGTTTTCAACATCAACGAAGGTCGAGTGCTTGCCAAGGTACTCCTTAAAGCCCTGCAACAGTACTGAGTCCTTGTCTTCATTAATGAATGCAACTTTTGCTCTTGATTCGGTAAACTTAGCTATATCATTGCTGGCACCTAAATTCGAAAACATTATTGACAAACCAAGGAAGATTATTAAATATATTGAAAGCTGTAAACTTTGTTTCTTAATTATTTTGAAATAAGTCTTAAATACTGTCATATCTCTGCCTCCTTATTATCAGGTACGTTACCAGCCCAAAAGCTAATGTGTAGGCAGTTAACAGGCCGATGTTCAGAAAGAATCTTGAATGTGTATCGTAGTAATATAATGCATAAAAGGCATCGGTCAAAAGTGAGACCGGGTTCAGATAGGATAGTACAGGGACGTTTTGTTGGATAATATATTTCATCTTATCAAACATCATTCCCGAAAGAAACGATGCAGTCATTGTAGATGCAATTAGTATGGCAACTTTTACGCCCTCGCCCTTTTTTATCATTGAACTTATCAGTGCTCCGAAGGTTATACCGGCCGCACAGCCAATCAGGCAGGTCAGGAGAATGTATCCTATTTGATTTCCGAAATCAATTTTCAGAACAAATACCAGATAGGATATAAGCAATATTATTTCAATTAATGATACCACCAGCCCTGCCAGCAATCCTGCCGAAAGTACTTTAAGTTTATGAACCGGGGCGACATTGAGCCTTGCCGCTCTCTTTGACAAGTTGGCCTGTATGTCTGTTACTTCCTTTAATCCGAAGAAGGCTCCATAAAAACAGGACATGGCAATAAGAGTGTAGAAGTAGTTAACAGTAGTATCCGGCTTATCCTTTGTTCCTATCTGGACTTCTTTTATATAGTCTTTACTTTTCTGAAGGTCTTCTGCAAGACCGGATTGAAGGGCTGTGGGGTTTTGAGTAACTATACTTGTAACCGCACTTACCGTTTGGCTGTATTGATCAAATATCTCCTTTATTATTGTCTGATCAAACCCCGAGTTTTTGAATGTAAGCTTTATGGGGGCTCCATAGGTTACATAACCTACTATTTCATTGTTATCAAGAAGTTTCTCGGCTTCTTCCTGTGTAACAACCTTTGCATTGAAAAGTTTTATATCATTTTTATTGGTCCCATCATCATTGGAATGTTGTTCTATAAAATCTTTAAAATCCTTATTCTGTTGATATTGATCGCTGTTGATCACTGCAATGTTAAATACTTCAAAGCTCTCAGTCTTGGACAAATTTGAAAACGCCATGTTGAAAAAGGTTCCAAGAATTAGGGGAAATAGAAATGTCCAAAAAACTAGGGATTTATCCCTGACCGTGCATTTAAGTCTGTTATAAAATAAATTAAAAAACATCGTTATTACTCCTTTCCCCTAGTCTCTTAGTTCCTTACCTGTTATCTCCAGAAATACGTCGTTAAGGGTTGGAAGTTCAGAATATATTCTTCCAAAATTAATGTCATTATCTCTGAAGAAATCAAGCAAGGTGGTGAGATTCTGTTTTCCCTTGTTATATTTTACTGTAAGAGTCCTATCCTTGTATTCCACACTGTTTATGTTGGCAAGCTGCTTTATCTGCTCTATGCTGCTGTTTTCAAGCCCGAACACCTCAGCAGTTATCTTCTCTCCGAGATTGATCATTCCTTTAAGTTCTTCCTTACTGCCGGTTGCAATTACCTTACCCTTATCCATTATCATAATCCTGCTGCAAAGCTGTTCTACCTCCTCCATGTAGTGGGAGGTATATATAACTGTTGCACCTTGTTCATTAAGCTTTTTAATACCATCGAGGATATTATTTCTGCTCTGAGGATCAACTGCAACTGTAGGCTCATCAAGAATTATCAGCTTTGGCTTGTGTGCAATACCGCAGGCAATATTTAACCGGCGCAGCAAACCTCCGCTTAATTTTTTGGGATAGAATTTTCTGAATTCATTCAGAGCAACAAAATCCAGAGCCTCTTCCACCAGCTGTTTACGCTTCTCCTTGTCTTTAATGTACAGGCTGCAAAAATAATTGATATTTTCGTAAACAGTCAATTCTTCAAAGACTGCAACATCCTGCATTATAATCCCAATGTCACGTTTTATGCTGTAGGCATCAGGGGCCATTGGCTTTTCAAAAAGCTTTATTTCACCTTTGTCATAATTCAGCAGTGATAAAATACAATTAATCGCAGTAGTCTTTCCCGAACCGTTAGGCCCCAGAAGTCCAAATATCTCTCCTTCTTTTACCTCAAAGGATAAGTGATCAAGTGCAACTAAATCCCCATATCTTTTTACCAGATTCTTAACACTTACTATCATTTTTCAACCCTCCAAATCTATCCGACAGCATGGAGCTATTTATCCGTGCCGGTATTGACTTAATTTAGCTTACAATGATATTTTATCTGCTTTTATTGTCATTCTTAAGTGTCTTTAATCAGATGTTTATATGACAAATGTCATTTAAGCTGCCACGAGCATTACTTTTCCATAAATACAAATCCATACTTTTCAAAGATAGGCTTAGCCTCACTACCGTACAAAAACTCAGTAAAAGCCTTGGCCTCATCCGGGTTTTTAGTTTCTTTAATAACCGCGGCCGGATAGTATATAGGCTTGTGTGAGTCTTCCGGTGCTTTGGCCACAACTCTGACCTTTTGGGATGACCTGGCATCTGTTGCATACACAATTCCGGCATCTGCATCACCGGTTTCAACCCAGGTCAATACTTCCTTTACGTCATTGCCATATACAAACTTATTTTTTATCTGATCAATAATACCGAGTTTTGTCAGCATCTCCTGTGCATATTGTCCTGCAGGAACACCTTTTGGTTCTCCAAGCGAGATGTGCTGTATTTTTTCCGAAGTCAGATCCTCGAAACCGGATACAGATTTTTCTTCTTTCGGCACAATAAGAACCAGCTCATTCTTTAAAAATTCTCTTCTTGTATCACCAACAATAAGGCCTTTTTCATTTAGCGAATCCATTTGCTTGGTTGCTGCAGAAATAAACACATCTACAGCTGCTCCATTTTCTATCTGCTGCTGTAACGCACCGGAGGAACCAAAGGAAAAAACCAACTTTATGTTTGGATGCTTTTCCTCAAAGGCATTCCCGACAGCCGACAAGGAATCCTTTAGACTGGCAGCCGCTGATATCAGCAGTTCAACCTGCTTGTCTGAACCTCCCTTCTTAACGGTCTGCCCGCATGCAGCCGTAAAAACCATGAAAACACATACCACAATGATAAAAATTAATTTAATTCTCTTCATATAACAACCTCCCTATTCTTTAACCTCTTTATAAAATAAAAATGATGAACTAATAACCCAAGTTATCAGCTCATCATTGAGAATACATATTTACCAACATATAATTGCAATTGTCCTATTAAGTTATAAAAAGCATTAGTTATAAACCCTAAATTTATTTTGTCATTTGGAAATTATTTACGCTATTATACCATAAGTACCTTTGGTGAATAAAGCAATCCTTCAATAATTTTTGTATTAGTGAAGCGCTAGTTCCATAATTGTCATTCGTTACATATTATGTTAATAACCTTTGAGCTAGATATTACCGGCTCTATGACTTTAAACTTCGATTAAAATTAAGTAAGGAGTAGAATACATGAAAAAAGCTTTAATAACCGGCGTAACCGGACAGGATGGATCTTACCTTTCTGAGTTTTTATTGGATAAAGGATATGAAGTACA
The DNA here is from genome assembly GCA_023460955.1 of Bacillota bacterium. Lineage (GTDB taxonomy): Bacteria > Bacillota > Clostridia > Acetivibrionales > DSM-1351 > Ruminiclostridium. The sequence continues at coordinate 41,088 of JAEWOH010000022.1, forward strand.
CGGAATAGTCAGGAGAAGCAGCTCCATCAATACCAAGCGGATTGATCACCTGCTGCAAGGGGATGGTGCAAATCCTAACCTGCATATCCATTATGGGGATCTTACCGACCCAGGAAACCTCTATAAGCTGATTTATAAGACTCAACCTGATGAAGTGTATAACCTTGGAGCGCAGAGCCATGTAAAAGTGTCCTTTGAGGTTCCGGACTTTACTTCGGATGCTAACGGTCTCGGTACCTTAAGGCTGCTGGATAGTATACGCGAAATAAAACCGGACGCAAAGTTTTATCAAGCCTCCTCCAGCGAATTATTCGGTAAGGTAAGAGAGATTCCTCAAAACGAGAACACTCCCTTTTATCCGAGAAGTCCTTACGCGGCTGCAAAGCTATATGCCTACTGGATAACGGTTAATTACCGTGAAGCGTATAATTTGTTTGCCTGCAATGGAATTCTTTTCAATCATGAGTCACCAAGAAGAGGAGAGACCTTTGTAACGAGAAAGATTACGCTGGGCATCGCAGCAATACTAAAAGGAAAGCTTGATAAATTAGTACTGGGAAACCTTGATGCCAAGAGGGATTGGGGTTTTGCAGGAGACTACGTTGAGGCCATGTGGCTCATATTACAGCAGCCATCTCCTGATGATTTCGTAATCGCAACAGGAGAAACTCATACTGTAAGGGAATTTTGTGAGCTCGCCTTTAAGCATGTTGGAATCAATCTGAAATGGGAAGGTCAGGGAGTAGAAGAAAAAGGTATAGATACAGCTACCGGTAAAGAACTGATAAATGTCAGCAGTGAATTTTTCAGACCTACAGAAGTTGATCTGCTGCTGGGTGACCCCTCCAAGGCCAAAAGTAAATTAAACTGGGCTCAAAGAGTTCCTTTTGAAGAGTTAGTCAAGCTGATGGTGGAAAGCGATCTTAAGGGGTAAAAACTCCACTTCAAGCTCTTACAATGCTATTTTTACGTTAGCATAAAAATGGAGGTTATTATGAACAAGGAAAGTAAAATTTATGTTGCAGGGCATACAGGCATGGTTGGATCGGCCCTTGTAAGATGCCTTAATCGCAACGGCTACCAAAATATTATTTATAAAACTCACCGGCAGCTGGACTTGACAAACCAGAGTGACGTTGATGAATTTTTTAAGGCCGAAAACCCCGAGTATGTTTTTACAGCGGCTGCCAAGGTGGGAGGAATATATGCCAACAACACTTACCCTGCTGATTTTATAATGGAAAATATGCTAATTGAGTGTAATATTATTAACAGCTCCTATAAATATAACGTCAAAAAGCTTCTATTCCTTGGCAGTTCATGTATTTATCCCAAAACCTGCTCTCAGCCTATTAAAGAGGATTACCTGCTGACTGGTTCTCTCGAACCGACTAACGAGGCTTATGCCCTTGCAAAAATATCAGGTATTAAAATGTGCCAAGCCTTTAACAAGCAGTATGGTACAAGGTTTATCAGTGCAATGCCTGCAAGCCTCTACGGAATAAACGACCGCTTTGACAATTTTAATGCACATGTTATTCCATCAATGCTTATAAAGTTCCACAAGGCCAAAGTTGACAAAAGCCCTACGGTGGAATTATGGGGAACAGGAACGCCCTTAAGGGAATTTTTATACGTGGACGATATGGCTGAAGCCTGCCTTTTGTTAATGCTTAATTATGAAGGCAGCGAATTTATTAATATAGGCTCAGGTAACGAAATAAGTATAAAAGAGCTTGCCGAGACTATAAAGAAAGTTGTTGGTTACGAAGGCAGCCTTGTATTTGATTCCACCAAGCCTGACGGAACTCCCAGAAGGGTTCTGGACAATAGTAAAATAGAAGCTACCGGTTGGAAACCACAAGTGGGAATCGAAGAAGGCCTTAGAAGGGAATATGAATATTATTTGAACTGTGTGGTAGCGGAACCTTAAAAACAACAGGCAGTTCCTCCTCCGAGAACTGCCTGTTGTTTTATGTATCTCAACTTATTTCACCTATTCAATTGTGATTTGCTTAAGCATATCCATCTGTGCCTGCAGGAGAGCTTCTGTTTTTGTCTTAAAGGTATATATTTCGGCTTTAATTTCTTCAAGCCTTCCCTTAGCTCTGATTACTTCGTGGTTAGCAGTTTCCAATAGTCTGAATGCATTTGCTTCGGCTTCGCCTGTAATGAGCTTTGCCTTTTCACATGCATTTACCTTAATTTGTTCGCTTGTATGCTGAGCTACCAGAATTGAGTGTTGAAGTGATTCTTCAAGCATTTTGTAATGTTGTATTGCTTCGTTCAGGCTGTTGATTTTGTTTTTCATTTCTTCATTTTCTTTTACAGCTCTTGAGTAATCTTCGTTGATTAAAGCGAGTAAATTATCAACCTGCCGTCTGCTATAACCATCCAGGATCGATCTTTTGAGACAAATACTTCTTAATTCCTCAGGGGTATAATTCATACGTCCCACTCCTAATCTTCCTTCATATTTTATATATATTCCATATTGCCAATTATATTCTGTTTGCGAGGTCCTGAAGCAAATACTGCTGCCTGTTCCAGTGCCTGACTTTACCAGGCTATGTCCTGACATCGACCCACTTTGTACCTATTGGCATAATATCGGGGTCCTTGGTATGAATTCTCAGATTACTGAAGTCCCGCGTTGCAAGCATATCTGACAGTGATTTTGCCCACAGCAGCTGATTTACCTGTGCGTAAAACCTTGCTCTGTCTATATAAAGCATAATATTTTTGTAATACCGGCCCATTCTTCTTACAAATCCCTCTCCGTAATTATCCAGCAGTAACCCTATATCGTAGGCAGGGTCTCCAATGCCGGACAATCCGAAGTCAATGATCCCGCTCAAACGGTTTGTATCCTTATTAACAAATATATGATATGGCATAAAATCACCGTGAATCAGCACAGGCTGGTAATCTGCAAAGTGTTCATCAGCCATCACAGGTCTAAAAACCAGCCTGCAATATTCCTTTGAATAACTGTCACAATACGGAAAAACCTTTCTTTCTATTTCTTCATACTTGACAAGCCAGTCTTCCGATGACATGCAGGCCTGACACTCATGTATTTTTTTTGAGACCTCACCTTTTAATGGCGTGGAATGCAACTGCTTCAAAAACATGGCTGTCTGCTCTGCAAGCATATCATGTACTCTGTTTCCCTGCTGCATCAAAAAATTTCTAAAAAGAGGTTCACCTTTAATGTAACTGAGCTTTGAAACACCTGTTTCAATTTTTTCGGCTTTGGGAACAGGGACATAAAGGCTTTTGCCCATTAGTTCCAGAACATTTACCTCATTTTCAATATATCCTGCACTCCAATCAAACTTTGAAAACTTAAAAACCTCTTTCTCATTTACAATAACAATATCTGCATGCTTTCCATCATTAAAGTTACAATTTATTTTATCTATCTTAAGTTGAGGATATTTACTATTAATATAGCTAATATATTTTGCTTCCTTTGTATCCATTTTTGCTCCTCCAAAATAATTGGTTTTTGCCCGGTAGTATATAATACGAAAAAGCTCACAAAAGCGGAACAATAAATTTTAATTGCTCCCCCCTAATTTCGATTCCTTGTCGAATCATATACTAAACAACAATTTCTTAGGGAGGCTAATTTATGCAAAAAGGATTATACAAACTATTGGCTGTAATAACAGCATTAACAGTTTTAACTTCAGTGCCGCTTTCCATGTCAGCAAAATCTCAGAATGGAAACGGTGAAAAGAAATCAGAAGTCAAGTTGGAACTTAAGCAGGATAAAAAGGTACAAGCTGTATCCGATAAAAAAACGGAAGTAAAACCCGAAATAAAGCAGGACAAGAAAATTACTCCTGTGAAAGAAGCCGCAAAGGCGAAAAAGCCTGTTAAGAAAGACCCTAATGTGGAAAAACTTAATACAGCAGACAAGAAAATTAATAGCGTTGAAATAGAACTGGACAAGCTAACGGCAAAAATAAACAGCGTCGTAAGCAGCACAACAGGTTCTGCAATTAGCACAACCGGTTCTGCCGTAACGATACCAAATAGCGGTTCTGTCACATCAACCACAGGTTCTTCAATTACGGTCAAACTGCCTAAGGGCCAGAGCCTTAAAGGATTTGTTAACGGCAATAAAGGTAAGCTTAACGCATTGACAAATAGAGTTAAGGCAATTGAAAAAAGTATGAAAGCTATTAAAGCTGATAATATTACTGCCGAAAAGTACAATAGTATTACTATCAGACTAAATACGATAAAAACAAAAATTCAGGCAGAAATAAACTTACTAAACAGCTTACTACCTAAAAAATAATAGTGCATTACTTCAAATCCTTAACACGAAACCGCATACCCTGCGGTTTCGTGTTTTTATTTTTAGCCACAACCGATGATTTCTAGAAATTTTACTACATCCTCAGTAAAGCAGCTTAATATTCGTTTCGGGCCAATCCCTCAGTCTCATAACAGTGTTTGAAAGGTTTGAATACCCATTTCCTATAAAGAAATCACACTGTGCTGCCAGATAAGTATCCTTGATAATCTCAATTGTATCCTTTACCAGTTCCACTCCTTTATGTCGCTTGTTAGGATAGTCCAGAAGGCAGGTTGCAATTCTCTCCTTCAAAGGAACCTTCTTGCTGTCTGAATAAATCAGCATATCGTTTTTGCCATACATTTTCTTATATTGTGCAAATAATTTGTTCGAATCGGTTATTACAAATATATGTCTCGCATTATACCTTACTATAAACTGCCAGATATTAGGCCTGTAATATTCGTTCAGATCGTAAAGCTGTGCCACCTCATTAACAATTGCATTTCCCCTCACATGCACGCATATTATGGGTTTCTCATCCCTGAAATTGGGATTTGTGTTGATAAACTTCTTAATTTCTCTTGATATTTCAGGCTTTAGCTTGAGGTAAGTATCAAAAAGCCTCCTGTATATCTGATGTGGAGTCTTGCCATAAGCCCAATGATCGCTTCGTATCCATGGTAAAAATGCTCTTAAGGGATAGTAGATATCACTTACTACTACGTTTGCGTCGCTTTTCATAAGACTCTTAAGATCACGGTTTTCCATTCTCAATCTATCCGTATCTTCGGCAAGCAGATTTTCATATTTCCAAACTGTCGGGTAATAGGTATACTCTTTACTTATCACATCATGAAAGGTGTATTGTGACACAGGCTCAAAGAAGAATTCATATGCATTTGTAGTGATTGATTCACTGTAAAGGCTCTCCATGCCCCAGTAAACCACTGGAATCCTTCCTGTCAGTTCGGCAGCCAGGATTTGGCACATTACATGATCAACCTCACCCCATAGACTGTTGCCTAGTGCTTTTATCAATAGAAATTTATTAGTCGACATAAGTATTAACACCCCCATAAAACTCAGGATATTCTGTTCTATGCTTCTCTGCTTCGGCAACCCGCCTTTTTCCTTCTGCCTTTACTCTCTTATTAGCCAGCTTTATTTCCGACTTCAGATCCCTGTAAAACAAAACCATGTTCTCTTCGGGCCAGTCTTTCAGACGTTTAACAGTATATGACACATTAGAATAACCGTTCCCAATAAAAAAGTCACATTTAGCTGCAAGAAAAGTATCCTTTATTATTTCTATTCCCTTTCTCCGTTTAACCGTGTAATCCTGGAGGTGCGGCGCATCTCCCGTGGCATTGATAAAACCTCTTCTGCATTCGGTGTAGACAACCATCGAGCCGTACCTCTCTGCAAAATCATCCACCATTTCCTTACAGTCTGTTAATAGAAGCAGCTTCTGTACTTTATACCTTAGTATGAATTCCTCTATCTTCTTATGATATTGTTTGTTAAGGTGTGAAAGATTCTCTACCTCCCTCACCTTGTCTCCTCCCCTGATGTGAACCCCCAACAGCGGACTGCTGCCTTTCATTTCGTTTACATAAAATTCATCTATCTCCTGCTCAATATCCGGCTTCAGTTTTATATATTTATCAAACAGGTATCGGTATATCTGATGGGCTGTCATGCCGTAAGCCCAGTGTTCTTTAGGTATAAAACTGATTATTGGACGTACAAAGTAGTGAACATCGCTTACCACGACATTAGCATCACTGTTTATCATTTCTCCAAGATTCCTGTGAGCCCAGGCCACTTTATCCAAATCTTCCACTATTGCATTCTCATAGCTCCATACCGGAGGATAGTAAGTAAACGCAGGATTTATAACATCGGACACCGAGTAAGGTGAAACGGGTTCGAAATAAAGCTCAAAAGCATTTGATTTAAAGGATTCCCCATAGAGACTATTGGTTCCCCAATAGACCACCGGAATTCTGTTTGTAATTTCTGCTACCAGCAGCTGCCCCATCACATGATCAACATCGGACCAGAAGCCGCAGCCCCAGGACTTAATCAGCAAAAATCGTTCAGTTGCCACCTGACCCACCTCCTTCAAGAGGTTTAAACTTTGCTATAAGCTTCTTTATAAAGCGGGTAAAGATGTTACCTTCCTTTCGGACAATGAGCCTTACATTTACAGGATATTTTTTTCGTTTATAAACCCAGCAAAGCAGCTTAACGTTCTTTTCCGGCCAATCCTTCAACCGGGTAACCCCATGGGAAAGATGAGAAAAGTCGTTCCCTATAAAGAAATCACATTTAGAGGCAATATAAGCATCCTTAATTACTTCTATGCCTCTGCGTCTTTTTATCATTGTGTTTTCAAGGTAAGAAGGTTCGTGACCAGCAGCAAGACGTTTGCAATCAGTGTAAACTACTTTTGGACCATAAAGCTTTACATAATCCTTAACTGTTTCCTGACAATCAGTTAAAAGGAAAATCTTCTTTATGTTATACTTTTCAATAATCCTCTTAATTTCTTTATGGTAAGACTGATTGGGTTCTTTATATTTGCCCTTTTTAAGGTATCTTTGAATTTTTACAACCGCAACATCAGGTTGGTCCTTTTTCTTTTTATATACCTTGTTCCAGTATTGGTTATCAAACTTGTCAGCATCCCTAGTATCAAATACAAGTTCATCATCTACTCTTCTGACATGAACGGCAAGCGCAGGGTGGTCATCCTTCAGCCACGAATTGTAATAACCTTGTATCTCCATATCAATATCCGGTTTAATTCTGATATATTTACTGTAGAGATAGTGGTAAATCTGCTCAACAGTCATTCCGTAAGCTGCATGACCTTTCTTTAAAAAGGGAATAAGCTCGTAAACATTATAGTAAACGTCACCGACTACGACGTTTGCCTTACTGCCCAACATATCCCCTACATTCCGGAAGGTCCAGGTATCCTTTGTATGATCATCCACCAGCAGGTTGTCAGAATCCCAGACAGGTGGATAATATGTGTACTCAGGATTGACAAGATTAAATATTGTGTAGCCGTTTACCGGTTCAAAGTAGAGCTCAAACCCGTTAGTCTGAACAAACCCGTTGTTAAGGCAATGCGTCGGCCAGTAAATAACTGGAATCCTGTCTGTCATTTCGGCTATGAGCAGCTGCCCCAGTACATGATCTATGTCAGCCCAAAGTATATAGCTCCAAGCTTTTATCAGCAGGAATCTATCATTTGACATGTTTATTTCACCTCAATTTATGGTATTCATGATATTTTATGTAATCCATATTTGATTTGTGAAATAAATTTTAAATTAAAAAAGTCCCAAAGAGACATTATCTCCAAGGGACTCTAAACATCAACCACCTTGCATACTTTGAATATATAACATCAGCCTGTATATTTCATAACCTGCAATACCCAGCAAAACTAGAAATATAGCTAGTGCATATAGACCCCATGCCGTGTACGTGTTCAGGGGATTAATTTTCTTTTTCTCTTCATCAAACATTCTCTTGCTTTTTTCTCTTCGGTCCCACCAGTTATATATGCAAAGGCACATAAGCATTAGCAGTACAAACAACATAAGAATAAACTTGCCCATGAAAAATCCCCCCACTAAACTATGTTTGTGTAAACTAGTTACACGTTTATTGTTTTTATATTGCTTATATATCAGGGTTTTAAGGTTTTTTTGAAAAAAAAAACAATGACCCCCTCTTTTCCTGTATAATTGAAGTTCTCACACACCAAAATCCAGGAAGGAAAGTGTCATTGTGAACTCAATTATAACAGCTTTAGTACTATATAATCAATTTTTACTTGCT
>JAEWOH010000023.1 GCA_023460955.1 Bacillota bacterium
TTCACGAGGATTTCTTAGACGGACAAAGTGACGCAGTCCAGTCTGGGGGAGCAGAACTGTCTATCGTAGATAAGGACTACGCTGGCAAAGTTGACGGAAAGTCATTGTATGTAAGTAGCAGGGAAAAAGACTATGATGCAGCAGACTTCTACTTTAAAGATTTAAATATGGTAGAAGGTACAACATACACCATAACTATTAAGGGTTATGTTGAGCCAGGTGCATATACCACAGTTGAAGGTAAGCAACCAGCAATTCAGGTTCAGCCAGTTGATCCGGAGTATGGTTGGTTAGGAAGTACACCTGTTACAGCTGAAGGTGGTTCCTTTACAATAAGCGGAACCTATACAGCTAGTACTGCAGAGCATAAGAAACTTAGAATACAATCAAATGCTGATGCAGCCGCTGTACCTTTCTATATTGACGATATTTTAGTCACAACCGAAGGTACAGGATCAACACCACCTTCAACTCCAACATTAAAAGAGATTTACCATGAATCGTTTAAAGATGGAGTTGGAAAGGTAATGCCAGCTGGAGATAATGTACAAATAACGACAGAATCCGGTATTAGCTTTGAAGGTAACGACGATGGGTACGCTATACTAGTAAGTAACAGACAAGATTCATGGCATGGAGCTGACCTACCAATTTCTGATTTAGGATTAGTAAATGGGAAAATCTATAACGTTACTATTAAAGGAAAAGCTATAGATTTGCCAGCAGGTGCAAAAATAACTCTTCAAAATGCCAATACATATAGCTGGTATAATGAGGCAAGTGTTACTACTGGCGGTGCTTTTACATTATCCGGAACATATACGGCTGATACTGCTAATGATAGTTTTTTGCGTATTCAGTCAGACGATGCTGCTAAAACTGTTTCGTTTTATATCGGTGACATTCTGGTAACAACTGAAGAAACAACGACAGCTCCACCAGAAGAAAAGCCGGCTAAACCATTTGAAACTATAACCTTTGACAAAGACAACCTTGGTGACAAAGCAGGTTTCGCTGGAAGAGGTGGAGTTGAAACATTAACTGTAACAAATGAGGCTAACCATACGGATGGTGGTACATATTCATTAAAAGTTGAAGGTAGAACTCAGAACTGGAATGGACCATCCTTAAACATTGTTGACTATGTAAACTCATATTGTAAATACGAGTTTGAAGTATGGGTAAAAATGGCTAGTCCAGATAGCGGAAGCTTAACACTTTCAACTCAGGTTGGGGACTCATCCTATAATAATATCCAAACAGTTACGGCAACAAGTGGTGAGTGGACTCAAATTAAGAAAGAATTTACTTATAAAAGTCTTTCCAGTGGAAAAGTGACCCTATACGTTGAAAGCACAAGCGCTGATGCTTCATTCTACATCGATGATATCAGCATTAAGAAAGTTGAAACAGCACCAATTGTGATTCAGGATCTAGAGCCAATTAAGGATGTTTATGCAAATGACTTCATCTTTGGAAATGCAGTAGCTCCAAGTGAATTGGAAGGTCCAAGTTTTGAACTTTTGAAAAAGCATTTTAATTCTATAACTGCCGGTAATGAAATGAAGCCAGAAAACCTTCAAGGAAAAAAAGGTGTTTATACATTCGACGTTGCAGATGGTATGATTAAAAAGGCTAAAGACAATGATATGAAAGTACATGGCCATGTTCTTGTATGGCATGCACAAACTCCAGCTTGGATGAATACAACAACAGGAGGAATTGCTCTGTCAAGGGACGAAGCGCTTAAAAACATGACAGACCATATTACTACTGTTGTAAAGCACTTCGGTGATGGTGTCATATCCTGGGATGTTGTTAATGAAGCAGTGGCTGACAATCCATCAAATCCAACTGATTGGCGTAACGCTTTACGTAAAGACTCAAATTGGACTAAATCTATAGGACCAGACTTTATTGAAGAAGCATTTTTGGCGGCTAGGAAAGCTTTAGATGAAATGAATCTAAGCCATATTAAATTGTACTACAATGACTATAACGAAGACAATCAAAATAAGGCTACCGCTATCTACAGCATGGTTAAAGAGCTTAATGATAAATACGCTAAGACACATCCGGGTAAACTGCTTATTGATGGAGTTGGTATGCAAGCGCATTACAACTTATCTACAAATCCTGAAAATGTGTTGAAGACACTTGAAAAGTTTATCTCACTTGGCGTTGAAGTCAGTATTACTGAGCTTGATATTATGGCTGGCAGTAAAGGCAAGCAAACTGATGATCAAATAAAAGCTCAGGCATACTTATATGCACGGTTGATGAAGATCTTTAAGGAACATTCAGCAAATATACCTCGCGTAACTATCTGGGGTCTGGATGATGGAGCTAGCTGGAGAACTGATTACAGTCCCGTTATATTTACTGCTGGATTGCAGGCAAAGCCTTCTTACTACGCAGTAATCGATCCTGATAAGTATATGGCTGAAAATGAGGCACCAGGATTAATCGTAACTAAACAAGCATCCGCATCCTATGGTAAACCTGTATTAGACGGAACTGTAGATAGCATTTGGAGTCAAGCAGAAGAATTGGCAGTAGACAGATTAAGCGGTGCATGGAATTATGCATCAGGAAAAGCAAAAGTCCTTTGGGATGATGAAAACTTGTATGTTTTAGTGCAGGTAGGCGATACTGTACTTAATAAAGATAATAAAGATCCGTGGGAACAGGATTCTGTTGAAGTCTTTATTGATGAAAATAACGGTAAGACTACTTCTTATGAGGATGATGACGGACAATATAGAGTTAATTACGAAAATGAGCAGTCATTTAATCCTGCAAGTATCGCAGAAGGCTTTGAGTCTGCTACAAAGGTAACCGGAACAAACTATACAGTGGAAATGAAGATTCCATTTAAGAAAGTAACTCCGGCAAATAATTCACTTATCGGTTTTGACATTCAGATAAACGATGCGAATACAAGTAAAGTCCGTGTTGGTAGTGCAAATTGGAATGATACCACAGGTGCCGGCTATCAGGATACATCTTCTTATGGAGTTCTGAAATTAGTTAAGAATGCGCCAGGTGACCCAGGCACAGACCCAGGCACAGACCCAGGCACAGATCCGGGCACAGACCCAGGCACAGATCCAGGCACAGATCCAGGCACACAGCCAAGTAATCCAAGCACGCCAAACACTCAACCAAGTACTCAATCAGATATAAATGCGCCTAAAGTTGAAAAATCAGAAGTAAAAGTAACCCTCCCAGTTACTGTTACTAATGGAAGTGCAACTGTAACTGTTTCAGACAAAGTTGTTGAAGATATAATAAAAAATATAGCAGAAGCTAAAAAAGCTGGTGAAAAGCCAGTTGTAACACTTAAGCTTGACACAACTCCTAATGTAGGTGCAGCAACTATCAAGCTCCCGGATTATACATTATCAAATTTCCTGGCAGCTGATATTTACGCATCTCTAAAGGTCTCAGTACCAGGTGTTGTTGATCTTGTATTGGACGGTAAAACTATCGAAACAGTATCAAAAGCTGGTTCTGGTGCTACTGAAATCAAAATTTTTAAGGTGCCTACTGCTGAAGTAGCTAAGTTACCTGCTGCAGCTGCGGCTAAAATCGCAGACCGTCCTGTATTTGAATTTACTGTATCAAATGGAGGAACAGCTGTATCAAACTTTAACGGAAATGTTACAGCTAGCATACCTTACACTCCTGCAAAAGATGAGGATACTAACGCATTAGTTCCTTACTGGATCGATGGCAATAACAACCTGGTACCTTTAAGAGGTACTTTCCATAATGGTAATGTTGAATTTACAACAAATCACTTCTCCAAGTTTGCAGTTGGCTACAATAAGGTAAGCTTTAGTGATGTTAAGACAACTAATACTTACTATGCTGCAGCTACTTATCTTGGTGCAAGAGATGTTATTACAGGTTCAACCTTACAGCCAAATAGTGTATTAACTCGTGGTGACGCTATAGTAATGCTGTTAAAAGCTTACAATATCAAGCCAAGCACTGATCTTAAGAACAACTTCTCAGATGCTACGGGTGAAAATGCAGGCTACTATGCAAAGGCTAAGGAAATCGGAATTACAAGCGGTGTAGGTAACAACAAGCTTGCACCAAATACCAAAGTAACTCGTGAAATGCTTTACACAATGATTAACAATCTGGCAAGCTATGTTGGTGAAAACTCTGCAACAAATGTTAAAGAGTTCAAGGGCTTTAAAGACAGTGATAAGCTTTCCAAATGGTCACTTGCTGCTGTGAAGAAGCTTGTTGAAGCAGGTATGATGAAGGATAACGCAGCTGTTCAGCTCAATCCTAAGACTGTCTGCAACAGAGGCGAATTCGTGAAAGTATTGTATTCACTACTTACTAAAAATTCAGTAAACTAATAGTACTGATAAGATGTTTAAAATCCTCCAAACATGAAAATTGTTTGGAGGATTTTTTTAGGCTTTAGCCTGCTGTAAAATAAGCTAATTGATATTACCGTAGAAGTGATTTCATTATCCCCCCAAAAAATGCTGAAGATAATAATATATAGTACATTGTATTATAGAGTACTAAGTAATATAATGTTATCAGGAGGTGATCAGTTGGATATTGATAAGGAAATTCTAAAAGGCTATATTGACACAATCATTTTATCCCTGTTATGTGAGAAGCCCCTATATGGATTTGAGATGGCAAAAAAAGTTCGTAAAATTAGCAAAGATGAGTTTGAACTTAAAGAAGGGACACTATATCTGGCTTTGAAAAGACTGGAAATTAATGGATTCGTAGAGACGTTTTGGGGAGATCAGCCTAGTGATGGGGGAAGGCGTAAGTACTATCGTATTTTGCCTGACGGTAAAATACGCCTTGATAAGAAAAAGGCTGAGTGGGAGTTCGTGAAAAAAATGATGGATGTATTTTTGGGGGTGTGAAGATGAGAGAAATAGATGAATATTTAAATATTCTTTATAAAAGGTTAAATCTATCAGATAAAGAAACAGCGGAATTAAAAGCCGAGATGCAAAACCATCTTTTAGACTCAGTTCGTGAGCTTAAGGAAGAAGGAAAGTCGGATCAGGAAAGTGTAAAAATAGCTATTGAACGGTTTGGTGATCCTTTTGGGATAGGAGGAGAACTTCCAGGTATTCTGATGGTATCGCGCAAAAGGTTTAAAAAATTAATCTTGATAATTTCTATAATAATTATTCTATTGATTATCTGCACTTCAGTAGTATATGTAGATAATATGAAGACGAACAAAAGACTAGAGGCAGCTGATCTAGACAAGAGAGCGGCAATTGAAGAATTACAGCAAGTAAAATTAAATAAGGATTATAGAGATGTATTTGTACAGTTTAGTAAACTTGCTGCCGTATATGATCATTCGGACAGTCTAAGCAAAGATTTAAAAGCCAAGCATAACATAGAAATAATAGATAAGATAGGACAAATGAATAGAACCTTTAAGTACCACAATACAGTACTTATTGCGGTTGCTATTATTGCTTCGGATACCAAGTTTGAATGTACGCTTTTTAAGGATATTACAGAACTTGCTGTGATGAAATTATCAGATTCAGCTTTTATTCTTGATTTAGCCCAAAAGGCTCGTGATGCAGATACTGATGAAGAAATTCAAGAATTAAGTAAGGAAATCAAAAAAGCTAAAGAGAAGGCAGATTTTAAAACCTTTGAAGAAGCTGAAAAATATAACAGCACACTTCAATAGTAGTGTAAGGTGGGAGTCATATGATGTCAGATAAAATTAATGAAAATGAATTCTTAAAAAATAAAAAATGGATTTTGTTCATAGCTGTATCATTACTGATAGCATTTATTTCAATACCAATTCATGAATTTGGACATGTAATAGGCAATTTTGTGACAAATATACCAACAGGAATGTCTTATGCAAGAGAATACACACTGAACGGGCAAGCCGAATCTATAAGCGGAATTTTGGGAGGCCCGGTCTTAACAGTAGTTCTATCATATATAGGATTATTTATGATTTATAGAAAAAGGTATCTGGTATTTGCTTATCCTTTTACAATTGTTATGTGTGTTGATAGGATTTACGTTTATTTATGGTGTTTTTCTACAATGGACATTAAGCGTTACCTTGAATTAGGTGGATTATTTGGTATGGATGAAAGAGGTGCCGCTGAAAGTTTAAATATAGATCCATATACTTTTTTTATGTTAATTCAGATACTTGAATTGGTTGTACTAATATTTATTATTTATCATTTACGTTTCGTTTTAAAGATAAACCTTTTAATTGTATTGATTCCTGTAATCTCTACATGCATAATGCGTTATATTGGCATTAACTTCATTGAACGGAATCTTTTTTGGGAGCAATATAGTCATCAATTCAGTAACCCGGTACCAACAATAAAAAATGACCTTATAGCCGGAGCAATACTTATTCTGGCCATTTCGATTACAATTATTGGGGCAAATTTTATAAAAAGGTCTAATAAAGCAAAAACCTTATTTATAGCCATTTCTTTGATATTTTCAATACCCATCTCAGCAATAACGTTTTCATTAATAAATAAATCAATATCTGATGCCTCAGAAATAACAGTCTATAGTTCAGATGTCGCAAAACCTTCAGCTTACTCTCCCCAAATTGAGGCGTATGTTAATTTTCTAAACTCAGCTCCATTGACTGATCCTGTAGACTATGTAATAAAGCTGTTTGATAAGTATGATATTGTTATACTTTGTGAAAGGGACCACAGGGACATAACACAGTATGAGCTTTTCTATAAAATTATCAGTGATAAGAGATTTATTGAGAAATCTGGACGTATATTTACCGAAATTGGAACTCAAACTGTAAATAACCGACTTAATACATTTTTGAAAGATGATGAACTCACTGGAGATGAATCCGATAAACAACTAATGGGTATATATCGTGACTTGGACAGGAATGTATACTGGAATAACTATAATTTATTTGATTTTGTGAAAAAAGTTAAAGAGCTTAACAGCTCGCTGACTGACAAGGAACAAATTAGTATTAATTGTTCAGATATGCCGATAGATTGGACTACAGCAACTGCGGATGTATACAAGCAGGAGATTACAGATGAAATAAAAAACCGTGACATAATAATGGCAGACTACATAGCAGCTGAATATAAAAAAATAAAGAATAGTGAATCGGAAAAGAAGAAGCTCCTAGTAATAATGAATTACAGGCATGCCTTTAAAACCATGATAGATATCGGTGAAAATGTTGGTTTCTGCTTAGATAATGAATTTCCCGGTAAGGTGGCAAATGTTATGATAAATTCTTTAAAACTCTTGCCTGGAACAGATATTAATAATGATATAAGAGAACCTATTCAGGACGGAAAGTGGGATGCTGCCTTCAGATATACGGGTAATCGCAATATAGCCTTTGACTTTAAAAATACTCCGTTTGGGATGGATCATTTCGATTATTATGATTTTATCCCTAATGATCAAACCTATGAGAATAGTTTTAACGGGTTTATTTTTTACCGCCCGCTAGAAGAGCATTTATTAGTTTGTGGAATTCCGGGCTTCGTTGATAAGGAGTTTTACCCAACACTAATTAAAAGATTAAATATTATTGATCCGGTACAAAAGAGGGAAGCTACCAAAACTAATTACAAAAAATTTGCTGCACTATTTAACACAAAAATAGAATTTACTTATCCTGATATGATTCCCTATAATGCAAAGATTGAACAGTGGTTAAAGTTTAACTAGCAGGACAAATTTCATTATAAATTTAAAAAGGGGCAGATTAATTTGATCTGTCCCTTACATAAAATGTTTTACACCAACCTCACATCATACTCCCTGAACCAGTAATCCAGCTGGAGCAGCCATGCAATCAGCTGCGGGCGCCCCATGAGCTGTCCGAACCAGGTAATATTGCTGCCCGAGCTGAGAAGCTTCAGAGCATCCTTATGGAGAATATCTCTGAGGATTGAGGTGGGGTCAGCCATAACCTGCTCAAACATTCCGGTTACTATTTTCTCATATGCCGGGTTATGAGTCTTTGGATATGGACTCTTCTTCCTGTTGAGGATTTTATCTGGCAGGAACTCTGCCATAGCATTTCTTAACAAGGATTTCTCAACCTTATTTTTGAACTTTATACTCCAGGGCACATTGTAGACGTATTCTAAAATTCTATGGTCCGAGAAGGGCACCCTAACCTCAAGTCCGCTGGCCATACTCATGCGATCCTTACGTTCAAGCAGTGAAACCATGAACCAGTTCACCGATAGCCAGGTAGCAAGCCTGCCGGTTTTCATCTCCTCTGTGTCGCTGTCGACCAGCGGACAGGCATTCTTACTGTCCAGATACATTTGCTTTACAAAACTGAAGCCCTCCTTGGGTTTTGCAAAATCAGGATTAAACATGAATACTCTTGACTCTGGATCATGTATCCATGGGAAGAAATCTCTGTGTAGCATCTCCGGTCTGTAGAACCACGGATATCCTCCGAAAATTTCGTCAGCACATTCTCCGCTTAAAGCAACAGTATGCCGCTTTTTCACCTCTCGGCAGTAGTAGAGCAGGGAAGAATCGATATCAGCCATACCTGGAAAATCACGATATTTAACTGCATCCGTCAACAGATTTGCTATTGTATTCTGACTTACTGTAAGAACGGTATGGTCTGTTTTAAGGTATTTGGCAAGCCATACGGCATATGCGTCATCACTTTCTGGTTGAAAACTAGTGGCTTCAAAATGCTGTTGGTTTCCTTCATATTCGAAAGAATAGGTTGAAAGCAAGTCTCCGTTCTTTTTATCGCCGCGAGCCACTGATGTAACAATTGAAGAATCTAGACCTCCCGATAAAAAGGTGCACAAAGGCACATCAGATACAAGCTGCCTGTGAATAGCATCAGTAAGTAAAAATCTTGTTTTTTCAATAATGGTGTTTTCACTATCTTCAATTTCATAGGCTTTTAAAGACCAATACTTGTAAAGCTTAAGACCATTAATATCAAAGAACCCATGATGGCCGGGAGCTATTTCAAAGATATTCTTAAATATTCCGTTATTTGAAGGCCTCATTGGAGATAGATAGAGTAATTGCCAGATACCTTCACTGTCCAATTCTGCACTGAGCTTCGGATACTTTAAAATTGCCTTGACCTCCGAAGAGAAAATCAATGAATTACCTGTCTGAATATAGAAAAAAGGTTTTACACCCATTCTGTCCCTTGATAAATACACTCTTTTGTTTTTTTCATCATAAACTGCAAATGCGTATATTCCATTAAGCTTTTCAGAACAGCTGAGACCCCATATTATGTAAGAATACAATACAACCTCAGTATCGCAGTGGGTGTTGAATACTACCCCAATGGCAGTAAGCTCTTTTCGCAGTTCGTCAGCATTATATATTTCACCGTTATATACTATAGTATATTTATTTCCTTGATATGCAACAGTCATTGGCTGTAAACCGTTTTCAACATCAATGACCGCAAGTCTGTTATGTGCAAAGCAAACACTTTCACTTCGGAAAAAACCATTTTGATCAGGGCCCCTGTGAACAGTGGCATTTCTCATTTCATTCAAAACGCTTTGTTGAATTTCTGAGGTTGAATCTTTAAAATTAGCAATACCTAGAATTGAGCACATAAAAACTCCTCCAAAGTCCGATACAAAATTTCTTAATCATAAAAATAAAAGGACAATTATCATACTCAGGTCAATTAATCTTCATTAACCGACCAGACGCCATTGTCCCCTGAGATTAAGTAAAAAGCAATCAACGGGCTGTTTATATTTAACTTTTTACTTTATTCAGTATATGAAAATTGGAGAGTTTAAGTGCTTGGACATGAAAATATATTAATTTACTTCATCTTATTTTACATCAACATCAATTTAGTTTACTTCAATTTAGTTTACTTCAATTTAGTTTACTTACTTTTAATTTACTTATTTTTAATTTACTTAATTTTTTACTTTATTTTATTATCCTATTGTTATATCTATACCGACAACACCGCTGATTTCACCTTTTGAGTTAAAAAACGGCGCTGAAACTGTAATGCAGGGATTTCGAGTTATAGCTGAAATATAGATGGTAGAGATGAATTCCTCGCCGCATATACTATGCTTAAACCAATCCCTTACATTGGCATTTGCTATACCGGCTTCGGGTATGGAACAAATAAATCTTCCTTTGCTATCGTTGGTCCATGCTGCTTCAACAAAAGGATACTGTTGCATAAAATTACTTAGAATGGAGTAATGAGTATCTTTATTTTTTGTTTCAATAATTTCTGGTCGAGAACACAGCTCATTTTTAATTAATAATATTGTATTTTGTGCCTTTTCTTGAGCATCACTTCCAAGGCCTTCGAAAACCCTGACGTCAGTGGAGAATAGGTTGGCAAGGCTACCGGAGGCTTCATTTAAACGGTTGCCTAAAGAGGCTATACCCTCCATGTTATTCTTTTGCTGGTTAACTGAGATACATACATCCTCTACGGATTTTGAAGTCTGAAGAATAACCTCTTCAACTTCCTTGATTTGATTACCGACCTTTTGTGCTATTTCAACTTCCTCTTTAGAAATAACGCTTATCTTGTCCATCATATAGAATACTTCATTGAAGGAATTATCAATTCTAACAAGATTAGTTTCTATATTCTTGCTGGCAGATCTACCGTCTTCAACACGAGAGGCACTTTCTCTGACAACAGAATAAACGCCGTCAACTTCCGATTGAATAGCCCTTATAAGATTATTTATATCGTCAACTGATTTGTTAGTGTCATCAGCCAATTTATGGATTTCAGAGGCAACAACTGCGAAACCTTTTCCATTCTCACCGGCTCTGGCCGATTCAATGGTAGCGTTAAGTGCAAGTAGTTGTGTCTGCTTGGATATGTTACTTACAGTTTGAAGAATTTTAGCTATTTCCCTTGAAGTTTTCTGAAGAATCTCCATATTTGACAGGGTTTTATTCGAGGAAGTGTGTATTGAGTTGATAATTTCAACTATATCTAAAATTTCCTGAAGGCTTAACTTTACGTTTTCCTTTGAAATTTTACTTTTATTGATCATATCGACGGTTATACCATCCGCATTATGAAGGAGTTCTACGATGTTTCTCACTTCGGAAAGAGTATTCGATATACTTGAATTTACCTGATCATTGTTTTCTGCCATATCTCTGACTCTGTTATAAACATATTTTGCAAATTCATTATTCTCGTCAATAGTAACTGTTATGCTTTCAGACACTGAAGATATCTGACTTGAAGTTACCTGAACCTCAAGGCTTAGTTTCTTAATTTGATCATTAAGTTCATTAATTTGATTTGAATGCTCTTGATTTTTTTTAGTCATCAACTGACTCACAAAAATAACATAAAAAGAAAGTAAAATTAACTTCAGTCCTAACGTTATGAAGGACCAACCATTAAAAACTGATAGAATAACGAAACATAGAGAAAATAAACCGGACGCAATGAAAAATGAAGTCCTTTTCATGGAAATTATCCCCCTCGGATAAAAAACGGCAACAGCGCCAGGGTTTTAACCATAAGCGCCATTGCCTATTATTTATTATTTATTAAACATTAAACAAAAGATCAGCATAGGTTGGGAAAGGATATATATCCTTTGGAAGGATGCATTCCAACTTATCTGCATCAGTTCTTAAAGCTTCCATTGCAGGAATTAAATTCTTACTGAAAGTTTCAGCCTGCTTCAAGGAATTTGATGTTTCGCTGTTTGCCTTATCCAGAGCCTTCTTTAAAGCTGTCAGGTTAGATGCAAAGGAACTGAGGACTGGTGAAAGCTCCTTGAGTACTGATGACTGAGCAGAAACTTCTACCGGCATTCCGGTTGCTTTTACTGAATTTATTGTATCTGACAATTCTTTGCTGAATTTGAAGGCAGCAGGGAGTATTTCTGTTTTCGCCATGTTTATCATTGTAAGGGCTTCAATATTGATAGTTTTTACATAGTTTTCAAGCAATATTTCATATCTTGATTCTATTTCTGATTTGCTTAATACACAATGCTTAACGAATACAGCTACATTCTTATCTTTAATAAAGGTTGGTATACATTCAACAGTTGACTTCATATTGAGAAGACCTCTGCTTTCAGCTTCTGCAACCCATTCATCAGAATAGCCGTTACCGTTGAATATAATTCTCTTATGTTCCTTTACTGTTTCTGAAAGCAGAGAAGCTATTGCAGCATTTAAATCGCTGGATTCTTCGAGCTTATCAGCAAACTTTTGCAGTACTTCAGCAACAATTGTATTAAGTACAAAGTTTGCGCCTGCGATTGATGCAGAAGAACCAAGCATTCTGAACTCAAACTTATTGCCGGTGAATGCAAATGGTGAAGTTCTGTTACGATCTGTTGAATCTTTTGGAAGCTTTGGAAGACTCGCAACTCCTGTTTCAAGAATGTTGTTATATATCTTTCCTTTTGCTTTACCGTTTTCAAGCTGTTGTAGTATATCTGTCAGCTGATCGCCAAGGAATATTGAAACAATGGCGGGAGGAGCTTCATTAGCACCCAGTCTGTGGTCGTTTCCTGCAGTTGCAACAGATAAACGGAGTAAATCCTGATAATCATCAACAGCCTTAATTACAGCTGCAAGGAAAATGAGGAACTGAGTATTTTCATGTGGTGTTGAACCGGGTTCCAGAAGGTTCTGACCGTCATTGGTTGACATAGACCAGTTGTTGTGCTTACCGGAACCATTAACACCTGCGAATGGTTTTTCATGTAACAAACATACCAGGCCATGTCTTAGAGCAACCTTCTGCATTAATTCCATAGTCAGTTGGTTGTGGTCAGTAGCAACGTTTGAAGAATTAAATATGGGAGCCAGCTCATGCTGTGCAGGAGCAACTTCATTATGTTTGGTTTTTGCAGATATTCCGAGTTTCCAGAGTTCACTATCAAGGTCCTTCATGTATGCTGAAACTCTTTCCTTTATATTTCCAAAGTAATGGTCTTCCATTTCCTGTCCCTTTGGAGGCTTGACACCAAAAAGGGTTCTGCCGGTAAAAAGCAGGTCCTTACGCTTTTTGAACAGTTCTCTGTCAATAAGGAAGTATTCCTGTTCAGGGCCAACAGTGGTTGTGACTCTTGTAGCAGTTGTGTTGCCAAGAATTTTCAATATTCTTAAAGCTTGCTTGTTGAGAGCTTCCATTGAGCGAAGAAGAGGAGTCTTTTTATCAAGAACCTCACCTGTATATGAGCAGAATGCAGTTGGAATATAAAGTGAGCCATCTTTTACAAAAGCGGGAGAAGTACAATCCCAAGCTGTATAGCCTCTAGCTTCATAGGTTGCTCTGAGTCCGCCTGATGGGAAGGAAGAAGCATCAGGTTCACCCTTTGTAAGTTCCTTGCCGGAAAACTCCATAATAACCTTTCCATCAGCAGTTGGAGAAATGAACGAGTCATGTTTTTCAGCAGTAATTCCGGTCATTGGGTGAAACCAGTGAGTAAAGTGTGTTGCCCCTTTTTCAATTGCCCAATCCCTCATTACGCTTGCAACTACCTCTGCTACAGACTCATCAAGAGTCAAGCCCAATTCAATAGTTCTTTTTAAAGATTTATAGGTAGCCTTTGGAAGACGTTCATGCATAGTAGCATCATTGAACACACTGCTTCCATAAATTTCAGTTACATTTGACATACTAATAACCCCCTCAATTAATTTAATATAGATTTTTTTATTTGATTTATTTATTAAAAAAGGCATTCCACTCCCTTGTTAAATAAGGAGTGAAACGCCATTGTTCCACGGTTAAATTCAATTTAAAACCCTGACAAATCGTTCTGAACAATCAATACTGTGTAAGATTGCTTAAAGTTTAAGGATCAAGTCTTGACATATCCCTTGGAAATAGTGAGGCTTCACGAACATTCTTCTGATTTAGAAGCATCATGAGTAATCTCTCAAGACCTATACCCAAACCGCCATGGGGCGGCATCCCGTATTTGTGTATCATAAGATAGGATTTAAAGTCTTCAGGATCCAAACCCTTATCCTTCATTTTCTGAACCTGTTGTTCATAATCATGAATCCTCTGTCCCCCGGTAGTCACTTCGAGTCCTCTGAAAAAGAGATCAAAGCTGCAGGCATAATCAGGATTTTCTTTATCATCCATAGCATAGAAGGGACGTTTTGAAGAAGGAAAGTGAGTAATGAATACAAAATCGCTTTTGAATTCTTTTTTCACATATTCACTTATAGCTATTTCTTCATCAGGTTCAAAGTCGTAATAGTTTTTAATCTTATGTCCCAGCTGCTTTAGTATTTCCTTGCCTTCTATAAATGTTAAAGCGGGTATTGTTTCTATTTCCGGTATATCCACATTAAGCAGAGCTATTTCAGCAGAATAGTTTGTTTTAAGCTCCTCCATTACAGCCTTCAACATACCGGTTTCCATTGCCATTACATCGTACATATCATTAATATAGCCCATTTCAAAGTCAAGTCCGATATATTCGTTCAAATGCCTTGAGGTATTGTGCTTTTCTGCTCTGTAGACAGGTGCAATCTCAAAAACTCTGTCAAAGACTCCAACCATGGTCTGCTTATAAAACTGAGGACTCTGGTTTAAAAACGCCTTTTCACCGAAATAATCAAGCTTAAATATATTAGCTCCGCCTTCAGCACCTGCTTTTACTATTTTAGGAGAGTGAATCTCTGTAAAGCCCTTAGAAAGCATGAAGTTTCTAAATCCTGAGATAATGCCTTCTTGAAGTTTAAAAACCGCTCTTTGTTTATGGTTTCTTAGTACGAACGGACGATGTTCAAGGTTAACCTCAAGAGAAATATTCAAGCCTTTTTTATTTATACTGATAGGCATTTGAGCAAATGGGGAAGAGAGGATGGTAATATCCTTCAAACAGAGCTCAAAACCATTTGCGGCTCTGTGGTCGGCCTTTACAGTTCCTGTAGCCTCTACACTGTCATTTTCCTGTAATTTACTCAATTCAAATTTACATATTTCAGGATCATAAACACATTGAACCAGGTGGCGTCCGGTACGGAGGATTATAAAGGCGAATGTACCCATATCACGTATTCTGTAGATTGATCCGTTCAGTGTCAATTCAGACTGGTCTGTTACATTTTCAGGACTAAACAAGGCTGAGTCGTTTTGTGATATTGACTTCATTTTACATTCCTCCCTTCAATTTGTTAAGTTCACTTCTAAGCACTTCCTGTACTACCTTTGGATTACCCCTGCCGGCAAGGGCTCTTGAGCACTGACCCATGAGGAAACCAAAAGTTTTATCCTTGCCTTCGAGATATTCTGCAACAGCCTTATCATTATTAGCAAGTATTTCTTTTACTGTATTTTCAACTTCAGAAGTATCATTGATAACTTTATAACCTTTTTCCGCAACTATTGCTTCTGGTTCTTTTCCTGTTTCAAACATTTCAGCAAGAACCTTTTTAGCATTGGCTGCTGTAACTTCTTCTGCTTCCACCATTTTGATAAGCCGTCCCAGTACATTACCTCCAAAAGGTATAGCTTCAGCTGGCAGCCCCGAATCATTCAGTCTTCTTAAAACCTCAACTATTATGAAGTTTGATGCGGCTTTTGGATTTCCGCATTCCTTTGCTGCATATTCAAAAAAGTCCGATAAGCTTACCGAGGTCAGAAGCAGACTTGCATCAGCTTCACTTAAAGCATACTCCGAAGTATACTTGGCGAATCTCTTATCAGGAAGTTCGGGAAGTGAGCGTTTAATAGCCTCAATTTCTTCCTTTGTAAACGTTATGGGGACTACATCAGGTTCAGGGAAATATCTGTAATCATGAGCATCTTCTTTACTTCTCATGGCTTTACTTTCGCCCTTGTTATCATCCCAACGCCTTGTTTCCTGTGTTATTTTTTTACCTTCATCCAACAATTCCGATTGTCTTTGAATTTCTGCATCAATGGATCTGGCAATACCTCTGATTGAGTTGATATTCTTCATCTCGGTTCTGGTCCCCAACTCATCCGTACCAAAGGGACGTATAGAAACATTAACGTCGGCTCTAAGTGAACCTTCCTCCATACGGCAATCGGAAACACCGGAATAGAGCAGCATCAAGCGTACTTTTTCAACGAATTCCTTAGCTTCTTCAGAGGAAGAAAGGTCAGGCTTGGTTACTATTTCTATAAGCGGGACACCGCAGCGATTATAGTCCGCGAGACTGTATTTGTCATAACCGTCATGAAGAAGCTTTCCTGCATCCTCTTCAAGGTGTATTCTTTCTATTCTTATAAACTTTTCACCCTGTGGGGTATTAATTGTGAGTCCGCCGTTTTTACAAATAGGCAGATCAAACTGTGATATCTGGTAAGCCTTTGGAAGGTCAGGGTAAAAATAATTTTTTCTGTCCAGTTTTGAATGTTCATTTATATCGCAATTAAGAGCGAGACCTGCCTTTACGGTATATTCAACAGCTGTTTTATTTAACACAGGCAGAGTACCGGGCATTCCGGTACAAACCGGACAGCATCTAGTATTTGGCTCGCCCCCGAAATCTACGGGGCAGGTACAGAATATTTTCGACCTGGTTGATAACTCAGCATGTATTTCTAATCCTATGGTTGGAATATATTTCATGGCGCTAACCTCTCATCTGCGTGCCGAGCACGCTCATTAATATATCATTGTTTCTTAGAGTACTGGCACTCTTAGCTGTGGTGCAAAATCTGCCTCAAAGCCGGCAGCTGCCCGGAACACTTCACGTTCTCCAAGAGGTTTTCCGGTAAAGGATAGACCTATTGGCATTCCGTCTGAATCATAGCCGCAGGGAAGAGAAATTGACGGTAGTCCGGCAATGTTTGCAGATACGGTATAAATATCCGCAAGATACATACTCAAAGGATTATCAGTATTCTTTCCAAGCTCAAAGGCCGTTTCAGGAGTAGTGGGATGAAGAACAAGATCAAATTTTGAAAATGCTTGGTCAAAGCCCTGACTTATCATAGTTCTAAGCTTGAGTGCCTTTTTATAGTAAGCATCATAGTAACCTGAGGCAAGAGCATAGGTTCCAAGTAAGATTCTTCTCTTTACTTCCCGTCCAAAGCCTTCAGCTCTTGACTTTTCTATCATCTCATTAAAAGATTTGCAGTTTTCAGCCCTGTAGCCATATTTTACACCGTCATATCTTGACAGGTTGGAACTTGCTTCAGCAGACGACATTAGATAGTAGGCCGGAACAGCGTGCTTTAAACTCGGCATTGAAAACTCCTCAACCTTTGCACCCAGTTTTTCAAGGGTAGCAATTGATTTATATAAAGCTGTTCTTACCTCACTGTTCAAACCCTCAGTAAGATATTCCTTTGGTAAACCGATTTTTAAACCATCAATATTTCTGTTCAGTGATGAAGCATAAGTATTTTCAGGATTGTAATTCAAAGAAGTACCATCCTTTGGATCGTGGCCGCAAATAGAATCAAGCAGTATTGCACAGTCTTCAACCGTTTTTCCTATGGGACCAATCTGATCAAGTGATGAAGCGAAAGCTACAAGACCGTATCTTGAAACTAAACCATAAGTAGGCTTCATACCGACAACTCCACAAAAGGCTGCAGGTTGTCGCACTGAACCGCCGGTATCGGAGCCCAGTGATCCTAAAGCTAGTGAAGCTGCAACTGAAGCAGCTGAACCTCCGGATGAACCTCCGGGAACCCTGCTCAGGTTAAAAGGGTTTCTAGTTTTTTTGAAGGCAGAATTTTCTGTAGAGCCTCCCATTGCAAATTCGTCCAAATTAACTTTTCCGAGAACTACGGCATTTTGGGAATTCAACTTATCAACTGCAGTAGCTGTATACGGAGGTATGAAGTTTTCCAGCATTCTTGATGCACAGGTTGTTTTAATACCTTCGGTACACATATTATCTTTTATACTCAGTGGTATTCCGCTAAGTAGTGATGCATTTCCTGCATCAATTTTGTTTTGGGCCTCAGATGCCTGTTTCAAGGCACTTTCCTCACATATGGTGAGATAGGCATCAACTTGAACATCAAGTTTCTTTATTCTATCAAGAAATGTATTCGTCAGTTCAATGGCACTGATTTGTTTTGAGTCTAAAAGTGATCTGGCTTCTTTTATAGTTAATTTAGTAATATCCATTTAAATCTCCATTCCGCCGCTGTTTCAGCGATTAAAGTAGTAATAAGAGTCCCTTTCTATTCAATCATCTTTGGGATGGCAAAGCAATTCTCTACTGCATGCTTTGAATTAGAAAGAATTTTCTCGGTATCAAATGGATTACCAGGGTTATCTTCCCTCATATTATTGGTTATTCTGGATATATGTTCAGTTGCATCAATACTTTCGGTGTCAATATCTTTTATTGTATCCATTAGTCCAATAATATCCTGCATATCCTCGGCCAGCGACTGCATTTCAGCTTCGTCCAGTGAGAGTTTTGACAATCCGGCTATATATTTAATGTAATCATTTGAATCAGCCATATAAACCTCCATTTAACTGCATTATTATATTGGTAATTATTTTGTAAATTTGTATATTGTTAGTATTATACCAAAAAAATAAAAAAAGCTGCACCAACAAAAAAAAGATTTTTTTGCTGACACAGCGCCTTTGCTGCAACAATCATTAAATTTACATTGATTATAATATAAACCCTGCAAAAAATCAATACATTTTAATAAGGATTTTATATAAAATTGGTTTTTTGCAAGATTTGAATCATGAAATTGCAAAAAAGTACTTGACTGAAACGATAATACTAAGTAAAATATCTTTAAAGAAGCTTTCAAAACTTTTTAATGCTACATAATTACTTTTGCTGAAAAATAGTTTTATACTAAATCGAAACAATGGCGTTTCTCATTTCCTTCTTTAAGGAATTATGAGTTGCGCCTTTTTTATTTCGATGTAAAGTGTATACTATTAATATATTAAATATATTTCTCGCATAAATTAAATTGTATATTAAGGAAAGAGGTGGGGAACATGGCCTCCAAAAATGATCTACTGAAATTTGTAGGACAGAATGACGTTAAGTTTATAAGGCTTCAGTTTGCTGATATATTTGGCAATATGAAGAATATTGCCATTACCGATCAGCAGTTGGAAAAAGCACTTGAAGAAGGTGTAATGTTTGATGCGTCAGCTATAGCGGGCTTCTCAGAAGTTGAACAGTCCGATATGCTGCTTTTCCCTGATCCGGATACGTTTCAGCTTATTCCGTGGAGACCGCAGCATGGGAAAGTGGCTAGATTCATCTGCGATATAAGAAATTATGACGGATCACAATTTTTGGGAGATCCAAGGTATATTCTCAAAAGGTCTGAAGCCAAAGCAAAGCAACTAGGCTATACCTTCAATATAGGTCCGGAATGTGAGTTCTTCCTATTTCATACAGATGCTGAAGGAAGACCTACAAATAAGACCCACGATGCCGCCGGCTATTGCGACTTGGCTCCTTCTGACCTCGGTGAGAACTGCAGAAGAGAGATATGCATGGTTTTGGAGGATATGGGCTTTGAAATAGAAGCATCACATCATGAAAATGCCGCCGGCCAGCATGAAATTGATTTCAAATACAGTGATGTCATGACAGCCGCCGATAGGATAATGACATTCAGAATGGTAGTAAAAACAGTAGCGCAACGTAACGGTCTTCATGCTACTTTTATGCCCAAACCAATTTATAACTCTTACGGTTCAGGAATGCATATTAACATGTCCCTTTCACAGAACGGAAAAAATCTGTTCAATGCCGGGGAAAACAGCATGGACATTTCAGAGATTGCCAAGATGTTTGGTGCAGGAATTCTACACCACGCAAAAGGAATAACTGCTGTTGCAAATCCGCTGGTTAATTCCTATAAGAGGTTTGTACCTGGTTTCGAAGCACCGGTTCATATTGCATGGTCTCACATGAACAGGAGTCTACTGCTCAGAATACCTGCACCTAAAGGAGAATCAACAAGAATTGAGCTCAGAAGTCCGGATCCATCCTGCAATCCTTATCTGACACTTGCCTTACTGCTTGAAGCCGGACTTGACGGTTTACAGAAAAAAATGTTAATTCCTCCACCAGTAGATATAAATACGTATAACCTCACAGCGGATCAGGAAAAGGAACTTGGTATCCAGCGACTGCCTTCGAATTTATTCCTTGCTATTGAAGAAATGAAAAAGGATTCCTATATAAAGGATGTATTAGGTGACCATATTTTCTCAAAGTATGTTTCTGCTAAAGAAGCTGAGTGGTCAGCATACAATAATATCGTACATTCCTGGGAAATAGATCGATACCTTTCTGCATATTAATCCGAAATCTTCTGCGGAGCTGAAGCAAATTATAAGCTAGCTATTCCCGCTCAGATGGAGGTGATTGCCAGTGAGTGCAGGAGGGATTCTAATTGTATGCAGCAGGCCGGACTTGATTAAAGAGCTACGAATCCTAATGCTTCAACAAGGATATTCGGCAGCTGAATATTCACTTTCGGCAAATGAGGCCAGGCGTAAACTTGACTTTTTCGAACCTGAGCTGATACTTATAAATGCCCCTTTACAGGATGAACTTGGTATTGAACTTGTTCTGGATATAGCTGATAAAACTGATGCTGGTATTATCGTACTGTCAAAGCACGAGCATATTGAGGAAATGCAGTTCAAGCTTGAAAAGGTTGGAGCTCTTATATTGCCCAAGCCTATTAACAAGACAACTTTACTGCAAACAGCGAAATTTGCTGCCAACTCCCGTAAATCGCTCAAAGGCTTGAAACTTCAGAATGATGATCTGGAAAGACGGATTAACGATAGAAAGATTATTGAAAAGGCTAAATGGCTAATGGTAGAAAAGATGAATATGACAGAGCCTCAAGCTCACCGGTACATTCAGAAAAGAGCTATGGATACAAGAGTGTCTCAGGTAAAGGTAGCCGAAGAGATATTATCAAGTTATAAGTAGGTTGGTCCGGAGACAAAGAGTTTTGTGCTACATAAAATTGTGACCTTTATGTCGCAAATATCCAAAGAGCTTAGGATATAAAATGCTCTGCTGTCTCATTATAGATATATAAAAATATAAGGGTGCGCGCCCATGAAGGGTGCAGAAAAAATATCCTGTTAAGTACTGTTAACAGGATATTTTTTCTGCGTTCAGACTAACATTAACCATTGACTTATCCAAACAAATGAATTAATGCCGCGGGGAAGTTGCATAAAACGGGTAAAAAACTAATAAAATGAGTAATATGTCTTAAAATATGAAGCCTAACATATGCTTTAATTCAAAATTTCAATATTTTTTGATATAAAGTATTGACGATAGTTTTTCCCTGTGCTACAATGAAAAAAACGAAATAAACAGAACAGCGATGGTGCTGCTTGGTTAATTGCTTTAAAGCGAATAACCGTGCAGCTTTTTTGTTTATCAGAATAATATCCATTTTCTGCTCTGTTGATAAGTAATCTGTGTGGAAAACATGATTATACGGGAATAACACAACGGTGTGTTTGGAGAATAATATTTCTCCGGGCAGACCGTTGTTTTTATGTACGTAGAATCACTAAACTATTTAAAAATCTGCACTATGTAAGTTTTTTATTATTTTATTTGGAGGGGTTATTATGGCAAATATCAACACAGGAGATACAGCTTTTGTACTTATCTCCACAGCACTTGTATTTTTTATGACACCAGGCCTTGCATTATTTTATGGAGGAATGGTAAAAAGGAAAAATGTTTTAAGTACAATTATGGCTTCATTTTTTATTTGCGGCCTTGCATCTGTTCTTTGGGTGCTCATTGGCTACTCATTATCGTTTGGAAAAGATATGGGCGGAATAATCGGTAATCTTGACTGGGCATTATTTAATAATGTTGGTGGTGCTCCAAACGCCGATTATGCACCTACCATACCGCATACACTATTTGCAGCATTTCAGATGATGTTTGCAATAATTACACCGGCGTTGATAACAGGTTCATTGGTTGAGAGAATGAAATTCTCATCACTGTTCTTATTTATCGGCTTTTGGTCCTTAATTGTATATTATCCGATGGCTCACATGATGTGGGGAGTTGGTGGTATACTCAGAGATTTGGGAGCAGTAGACTTTGCAGGAGGAAACGTTGTTCATATAAGTTCAGGTATTTCAGGACTTGTTGCATGTATAATTCTTGGTAAAAGAAAAGGTTATGGTATTACCTCAACACAGCCACACAATATACCATTGGTCTTTATAGGTTCAGCGGTACTATGGTTCGGATGGTTCGGATTTAATGCCGGAAGTGCTTTGGGAAGCGGAGAATTGGCAGTACACGCACTTTTAACTACTAATACCTCAGCAGCTACAGCGTTATTATCGTGGATGCTGGTTGAAAAAATCACAAGAGGAAAACCAACCATGTTGGGAGCAGCTACAGGCGCTGTTGTCGGTCTTGTTGCAATCACTCCGGGAGCAGGTTTTGTTCCAATATGGGCATCAATTATTATTGGAGCAGTAGTAAGTCCGTTATGTTACTTTGCTATGAGTGTTATAAAATCTAAATTTGGCTATGATGACGCTTTGGACGCATTTGGCTGTCATGGTATAGGCGGTATTTGGGGAGGTATAGCAACAGGTTTGTTTGCTAAGAACTCGATCAATTCAGTTGCACAGTGGGATGGTCTTGTATTTGGTGATACCAGATTATTTGTAGCTCAGATAATAAGTATTGTCGCAACAATTGCTCTGGCTGTTGTTGGAACCGCTGTTATAATGTTTGTACTTAAGCTGATTATGAAAGATTTAAGAGTAACCTCCAGAGAAGAATCCGAAGGACTCGACATTGCACAGCACGGTGAATCTGCATATCCTTCTTTCTCAGGAATGGATTGATGTTTTGGTAAATATTATTAAAATGGGGGCTTGATTATATGAAAAAAATTGAAGCGATAATAAGACCTTCAAAGCTTGAAGAATTAAAAGAAGCTTTGTTGTCTATAAATCTTGATGGTATAACTATTTCTCAGGTAATGGGAGCAGGGAAGCAGCTGGGCTGGAAGGAGTACTACAGAGGGCAGGAGATATCTTTGAATGTATTGCCCAAAGTAAAGCTTGAACTTGTCTGTGCTGATGAGAAAGTTGAAACAATAATTGATACAATTGTTGCTCATACTCAGACCGGTGAAGTAGGTGACGGTAAGATATTTGTTTCTGAATTGCAGGACTGTATAAGAATCCGCACTAAAGAAAGAGGAATATCCGCTATATAATTAATTTTTGGTTTTGCCGGTAGATTATTTTCCTGATTATATTAAGTCAAACGGCAAACGAACCAATTAATTTACTAAAAAGCGCTTGCATGAATAGTATGGCGATTACAAGTAAATAGGCCGGTGCAGTACTCCATTAACCGAGAATTGGAGCACTGCTCAACTTACACCCTGTAAATACTTCGGCCGACTTACTTGTTCTTACCAACATTCGGTAAGCGCTTTTATTTTGTTGACATGGTGAGAATAACCTCTCTTAAAACCTTACAGGCCAACGCTGTTGATGCCCCGCTGTGATCATAGTGCGGTGACAGTTCAACGATATCTGCCCCGATAATATTAAGTCCTGATATGCTTTTTAAAGCTCTTATCAAATCAGAAAAACTGACACCGCCTGCTTCTGGCGTGCCTGTTCCGGGAAAGTTGGAAGGATCCAGCACATCAAGATCGATTGTAAGGTAAACCGGTGAACCGCCGATTTCTTGAACAGCGGTACCCAACGTATCAAAATTATGAAGACACATTGTGGTATGTCCTTCCCTAGACCAGTAGAACTCTTCGCGTGTACCGCTGCGAATCCCGAACTGCCAGATCCTGTTGTCGCCTAAAATGTCCCAGGCACGCCTGATTACTGAAGAGTGTGACAAAGCTTCACCGAGATAATCTTCACGAAGATCAGTATGAGCATCAAAGTGGATTATTTTAAGATCAGGATACTTTTTTGAAGCTTGTTCGATTGCTGGAAGTGATACGAGGTGCTCTCCTCCAATCATAAGAGGTTTTTTATTATTTTCAAAAATCAGCCCTACCGTTTCTGATATCATGTTAAGAGCTTTTTGCGGAGCTCCGAAGGGCAAATCTAAATCACCGAAATCATTGATGGAAAAATCAGTTATGTCGGCGTCGAAATATGGACTGTAAGTTTCAATCCCTATGGAATCCATTCTCATTATTGAAGGAGCAAATCTTGTTCCGGGCCTAAAGGTTGTCGTACCGTCATATGGTGCGCCGAATATAACCATTTCTGCCGTATTAAAGTCACTGTCACAACCCAAAAATTTGGTGGAAAGCGTATTATTGTTCATATTAAATGATAACCTGCCTTTTAAATATTTTACACAATTAATTGATTGAATTTATTTTACCATTAATGTTCCAAAATACAATAGTTATTATTTCTGTACGTTAGCATAAAAATTTAGTATACTATAATTAAAAAACCTATAAATTATGTAAAAGTATACAATGGGTTTGAAAAGGTAAACCTAGCAAACGAGGTACTGTTTATCAAGCAAAGAAAGTTTGTATAAAGCAAAGTAGAAGAGGTGCTATTATGACATTTGTTCCTGAAATAGAAGGGACCCTGCGTAAGCATATGGTCAAAATTCCGGAAGTTATAAACCGCGCCAGCGGGATAAATATTTTCGGGAAAAACATAAAATCTTTGATGTTTACAACTGATGTTGCTATAATTAAAAACTGCAATGCAAATGCAGTAATTGCTGTATATCCATTTACTCCACAGCCAATTATCACACACTCAATAATAAACGCATCTGATATTCCCGTTTTTTGCGGTGTAGGAGGCGGGACTACTACAGGAAAACGTGTAATAAATATTGCTATGGATGCGGAATTTCAAGGAGCGATAGGTGTTGTAGTCAATGCTCCTACAAAAAATGAACTGATTAAATCTTTACATTCAAAAATAGATATTCCGATAGTGGTTACTGTTACCTCGGAAAATACCGATATACAAGCCCGACTTGATGCAGGCGCTGAAATTCTTAATGTATCCTGTGCAGCGAAAACTCCGGCTGTAGTGAAAAAAATCCGAAGCGCGTTTCCTTATGTACCTATAATAGCTACTGGAGGACCTACTTCCGAGAGTATATTGGAAACTATAGAAGCCGGAGCAAATACAATTACATATACTCCTCCCACAAGTGCTGAACTATTTAAGCAATTAATGAATAAATACAGGGATGAATTATGAGATACGAAGGATTTAGTTAAAGATGATAAAAGAGATTATTTTTGACCTGGATGGAACCTTAGTGGATTCTTTAGAGACTTTTATAAAGCTTGGTAATGAGATGGCCGAAAAGTATGGTTATAAGCCTGTTACCGAGGAAAAAATAAGAGAGTTACTTAAGATGCCTATGAAAAAGAGGCTGAAAGAGCTCAATATACCAATCTTTAAGCTTCCCAAAATGGCAGTTGAACTATTAAATAACTATCATACCTATGCTGAAGAAGTAGATCTTATAGAGGGTGCAAAAGAGTTACTTCAAAAGCTTCATTCAGCAGGTTATGGATTAAGTATTGTTTCCTCGAATTCGGTTCACAATATTAAATCCATCCTGGAAGTCAATAATATTAATGTTTTTAGCAATATACAGTCTTCAAAAGGCTTATTTGCGAAGCATATTACAATAGGAAAGTTAATCTCAAAGCTAGGGGTTAAAAAGAGTGAAGTTGTATATGTGGGAGATGAACAGAGGGACGTGGAAGCCTGTAAAAAAATTGGAATAAAAATTATTTCTGTAGTTTGGGGCTTCGACTCACTTGAACTGCTTGAAAAAGTAGAACCCGACTTTATCGCTCTGAAACCGGATGATATAACTGATATTATTATTTCAATCAAGTAATACTTATTAAAATATCGGCTTTGTAATTTTGCTGAAGTCAACTTGAAATAGAAACTGGAGGAAAATATGTTACTGGCAGATGAATGGAAGGATTATGAACTCATTGATACGGGTGACGGTGAGAAACTCGAAAGATGGGGGGACATTTTACTTAGAAGACCCGACCCGCAGATTATTTGGCCAATAAGAAATAAGAAAGTGTGGGATCGCGCAGACGCACACTATCATAGAAGTCAGAGCGGGGGAGGACAATGGGAATACAAAAAAAAGCTTCCCAAAAGATGGACAATAGGGTTTGATAACATAAAATTCTATATAGAGCCTACCGGTTTCAAGCATACAGGTTTATTTCCCGAGCAGGCTGTAAACTGGAAATGGATGATCAATAAAATTCAAAAGGCCGATCGACCAATAAAAGTACTTAATCTTTTTGCATATACCGGGGGGGCTACTGTTGCAGCTGCTTATGCGGGTGCCGAAGTGTGCCATGTTGATGCAGCGAAGGGAATGGTGAACTGGGCAAAGGAGAATTTAGCATTATCCGGTTTGGCAGACAAACCGGTAAGATTTATAACCGATGATTGCATGAAGTTTGTCCAGAGAGAAATAAGGCGAGGAAAAAAATATGACGGAGTGATTATGGATCCTCCTTCATACGGAAGAGGTCCTAACGGAGAAATATGGAAAATAGAGGATTCTCTATATGACTTTGTAGACCAGTGTATGGGACTAGTATCGGATAATCCGCTGTTCTTCCTTATAAACTCATATACTACAGGATTTTCACCCACAGTCTTAAGTAATATTTTAAAACAGACTATAGGAAGCAAATATAAAGGTACTCACAGCTGTGGAGAGGTAGGACTTCCTGTCAGTCAAACCGGGATGATACTTCCCTGTGGAATTTACGGAAGGTGGGAGAATCCTTGATTCCAATTATTTATGAAGATAACCATTTGTTGGTCGTAGAAAAACCAGTAAACGTGCCTGTACAGGCCGATAATACAAAAGATCTGGATATGCTTACAATTCTAAAGCAGTATATAAAAGAAACCTATAATAAGCCCGGGGATGTATACCTTGGGCTTGTTCACCGATTGGACAGACCTGTTGGCGGAATAATGGTATTTGCCAAGACCTCCAAGGCGGCATCAAGATTATCAGAGCAAATTAGAATCAGAACTTTTAAAAAAATATACCTTGCAGTAGTAAGAGGTATACCTGAAAAAACCAAGGATACTTTAAAAGATTTTCTCTTAAAAAATGAAACAACAAATATGGTATCTGTTGTTAAAAAAGGTACAAGGGATGCGAAGGAAGCGGTTTTGGACTATGAAGTCCTTCAGACAACCGGGGAGTTAAGTCTACTCGAAATAAAACTTCATACGGGCAGACCTCATCAGATAAGAGTTCAGCTGTCAAATGCCGGCTACCCTTTATACGGGGATCAGCGTTATGGTACAAAAGTAAATAAACCGGGACAGCAGCTTGCACTTTGGGCTTATAAGGTTACCTTCGAACATCCTACAAAAAAAGAAGTGCTTTCTTATAATTGCAGTATTCCAAAAACCGAGCCTTGGCTAATGTTTGATAAAGGAAATTAACAACTCAGTATATATGATATAATATAATTAATTAATTAATTAATTATGTTGAAAGGAGGCTTAAATGGACAAAAGGAAATACATACTACAAGCTACTACTCATTATTTTCATTCTAGTAACTATGAATCATACATCCACTTATTATTGAAAGTTTAAAATAAGTGAGGTGAGATTATGACAACTAAAAAAAATCGAATTAAGCGCGAGATAAATAAGTATGTTTTCTTATTTATCGGATCAATACTGACTGCTGTAGGATTAGAAATATTCTTAATACCAAATAAAATTATTGACGGCGGTATAGTTGGTATCTCAATAATTTTAAGCTATTTAACAAAGTTGCCTTTAAGCGTGTATATACTAGCCTTAAATATCCCTTTCCTGTTCTTAGGATATAAGCAAATTGGTAAGACCTTTGTCTGTTCCTCCCTATTCGCAATTGTCTCCCTATCTGTTTGGGTTCAGGTGTTTCATCCAATACCGGGACTCACAAACGATGTATTACTTGCAACGGTATTCGGAGGAATAATACTTGGAATAGGCGTAGGAATCATTATCAGGTATGGTGGTTCATTGGATGGAACCGAAATGGTAGCAATAATCCTCAACAAAAAAACAGCCTTCTCTGTCGGAGAAATGGTTATGTTTTTTAACATCTTTATATTAAGCAGTGCCGGACTGGTATTTGGTTGGGATAGAGCAATGTACTCCCTGATAGCTTACTTTATAGCATATAAAGTAATTGATATTATAATAGATGGCTTGGATGAAGCCAAAGCTGCAATTATTATATCTGAAAACGTAGACGAAATTGCTGATGCCATAACTGCCCGACTGGGAAGAGGTGTAACTTATCTTGACGGAAAAGGCGGGTTTTCCAAAAACCAAAAAAAGATACTTTATTCAGTAGTAACCAGACTTGAAATTGCAAAACTTAAGTCAATTATCTATGATAAGGACGAAAATGCATTTGTAACAATAAATGATGTATCTGATGTAATGGGAGGAAAGCATAAGAAGAGAGCAATTCATTAATTATGAAAGTTTGATAGAATTATTATGAAGTATTTTAATACAGATTATGAATTATATTAGTCTACTATTAAAAAGTAATAAAAAGACGCCAACACCATATTTAATCCGGTGTTGGCGTTAAAAATATAAGGGTGTTACTTAGTACGCTACTCCATGAGCATACATTGCTGTGGCAACTTTTAAGAAACCGGCAATGTTTGCACCGGCAACAAGGTTATCCTCCATGCCGTATTCTTTTGCTGCTGAACTTGCATTCTTGTAGATATTAACCATAATATCTTTAAGTTTAGCATCAACTTCTTCGAATGTCCAGGAATAACGCATGCTGTTCTGGCTCATTTCGAGTGCTGAAGTTGCAACTCCACCTGCATTTGCAGCCTTTGCAGGTCCGTAAATGATCTTATTATTTAAGTAAACATGAACTGCTTCTGGTGTTGAAGGCATATTTGCACCTTCTCCTACAGCATAGCAGCCGTTTTTAACCAATATTTCAGCTGATTTTCCATCCACTTCATTCTGAGTTGCACATGGAAGCGCAATATCACATTTAATTGTCCAGATACCTGAACAGCCTTCAGTATATACAGCGTTTGGATGAATTTTTACATATTCACTGATACGTTTTCTTTCAACTTCTTTTAATTGCTTTACAGTATCAAGCTTGATTCCGTCTGGATCGTAAATGTAACCGTTTGAATCGCTTAATGCTACAACTTTACCACCTAATTCGTGAACTTTTTGGGTAGCATATATTGCAACATTACCTGAACCTGATATAACAACTGTAGCTCCCTTGAAGGATTTACCCTTAGCTTTAAGCGCTTCATCCATGAAGTAGCATAAGCCGTAACCTGTAGCTTCAGTTCTAACAAGACTTCCGCCCCAAGCGAGACCTTTACCTGTTAAAACTCCTGTATACTCATTTCTGAGTCTCTTATATTGACCATACATATAGCCGATTTCTCTGGCACCTGTACCGATATCACCGGCAGGAACGTCAGTGTCAGCTCCGATATGTTTTGCTAATTCTGTCATAAAGCTCTGGCAGAATCTCATAACTTCATTATCTGATTTTCCTTTAGGATCGAAATCGCTTCCACCCTTACCACCGCCAATAGGAAGACTAGTGAGTGAGTTTTTGAAAATTTGTTCGAAACCGAGGAATTTAAGGATACTTGCATTAACTGAAGGATGCAATCTCAAACCGCCTTTGTAAGGTCCAATTGCACTGTTGAATTGAATTCTGAAGCCACGGTTAACATGCACTTTGCCATTGTCATCAACCCATGGTACTCTGAATATTATCTGTCTCTCAGGTTCTACAATTCTTTCAAAAATTCCTGCTTTAACCCATTCAGGATGCTTTTCAGCAACTACTTCAAGGGATTCCAGTACTTCTTGAACTGCTTGATGAAACTCTGGCTCACCTGGATTTCTCTTAATAACCTGATCCATTACGCCTTGTAAAATTTTCATTAAAAAAACCCTCCTGCACAAAAAATAAGTTAGCAATTGTTATTTTGGCGTAAGGGCATCTTTTTTATTATATAAAGTCTAATAAAAAGCTCCATAAAAAATAGAACTTTTTAGCATACCCCGTTGTACGCCATTTCAAAATATTTCTTCTAAATTATACTATTACATATAAATAAATGCAAGCACAAATATTGTAACTTTCATTTATTTTATCATAACGATTATTTTGATTAATGGATATGTTTTCGGAGTCTTAGAAATAGTTGTGTTATAGCCGTAAATACAATTTGGTTTAATAAATTAGTGTACTGTAAGAACGTAAAAGTTATTGCAAGCTTTCCAATTTGCGCCGTCATTTAATTATTGGATTATTTACAGTTATTACTTATATATTCAATATAATCATCGAACAAGCTGCAAGTACTTTATAATTATTTTTATTAGTTAATGGCAATAATTGTTGTGAGAAACAAATCACAAGGTTATAATATTAGTACTTCTCTAATATTTCAAATATTTTAGTAAAAAGAATTAAATAATTTTTTCGAAAGGCACATACATGAGTACATTTGAATTAATAGCTACATCAGCATTTGGTATTGAAGCTGTGACATCAAGGGAACTTAAAAAACTAGGTTATTTTAATCAGAAGGTTGAGAACGGTAGAGTAACCTTTAGTGGTGATCAATCAGCAATATGCAGAACTAACCTTTGGCTCAGGACAGCTGACAGAGTATTACTTAAGATGGGTGAATTCACGGCCTTGAGTTTTGAAGAACTGTTCGAGCAAACCAAAGCATTGCCCTGGGATGAAATAATTCCTGTAGATGCTGAATTCCCTGTGGAGGGAAAGTCAATTGATTCAAAACTTTTTAGTGTTCCTGATTGTCAGGCTATTGTTAAAAAGGCAATTGTGGAAAAACTCAAACAGCGTCATAAAGTTGAGTGGTTTGAAGAAACCGGACCCAGGTACAGAGTCGAAGTTGCTTTACTAAAGGATGTGGCTACACTTACTATAGATACCAGCGGCGCAGGACTGCATAAAAGAGGTTATAGAAAGCTTGTAGGAGGTGCACCTCTGAAAGAAACTCTCGCCAGTGCGCTTATTCTTATTAGTCATTGGAATAAGGACAGAGTTTTGATGGATCCCTTTTGTGGAAGCGGAACAATACCGATTGAGGCAGCATTGATCGGAAAAAATATAGCACCTGGTCTGGGAAGAGAGTTTGACTCCGAAAAGTGGGGAATTATCGATCAGACCCTGTGGGATCAGGCACGGGATGAAGCATATGACAGTATGGTCGAAGACAGGGAGCTAAGGATACACGGTTCTGATATCGATGAGGATGCTATGAGTCTGGCCCGCTACCATGCGAAAAAGGCTGGAGTCGAGGATGCGATTCATCTTCAGAGACTTCCTGTTTCGGATATAAGCTCCAGATACAAGTATGGAATTATTATATGTAATCCACCCTACGGTGAACGTCTGGGGGAAATGGATTATGTTGAAAAACTTTACAAAGAGATGGGAACGGTTTTTTCTAAACTTGACTCATGGTCTTATTACATTATTACATCTAACCTTGAATTCGAGAAGCTTTTTGGTAGAAGGGCTGATAAAAAAAGAAAACTATATAATGGAAGGTTACTTTGTAATTATTTTCAATATTTTGGTCCACCCCCTCCAAAACACACTGATATGGGCTCGTCTATAAATGGATAAAACAGGCAAAAAAATTGACGAATGTCTATAGTTATAATAACATAATAGTTGTAGGCTACGGAGCATGGGTAAGAGTAAAAATGGTATAAAAATGAGTAATATGGTAGGTGAGGATTATGATTTTAAAAGTGAAACCAAGCAAGGTTACAGGACTGGTAAATATACCCGGTTCTAAATCTCATACAATAAGGTCTATGTTTTTTGCTGGGCTTGCTAATGGCAAGAGTATAATAAAAAATCCATTAATTTCAAGCGATTCCATTTCAGCCGTAAATTTGTGCAAAGCCTTCGGTGCCGAATATGATCTTACGGATAACAGCTATACGGTTTTTGGAACTGGGGGGACACCTCAGGTTCCTGAAAATATCATTGATGTGGGTAATTCGGGAACAAGCCTGAGGCTCGGAATGATGACTGCCGCTTTGGCTCCGGGCTACACTGTTTTGACAGGTGATTATCAAATACGAAGAAGACAAATAGGTCCGTTGGTCAAGGCCATTAACAACCTTGGGGGGCAAGCCTATACAACCCGTGGAAACGAATCCGCTCCAGTTGTGATAAAGGGGCGGGCAAAGGGTGGATTTACTACACTAGACGCAGTTACATCACAATACTTATCATCAATTCTATTAAACGCTCCACTTCTTGAAAATGACACGCATATTGAAGTAACAAGACTAAATGAGGTTCCATACGTAGAAATAACACTTTGGTGGCTTGATAAGCTAGGTATTAAGTACCATCACCATAATATGAAAGAATTCTTTGTCCAAGGGCAGCAAAATTACTCCGGGTTCGAGTGTACTATACCTGGAGATTTCTCCTCTGCAACCTTTTTTATGGTATTGGCAGCTATTTCTGGACAGGAGTTTACTCTTACAAATCTGGACATGAGTGATCCCCAGGGTGATAAGTTAGTTTTATCAATTTTAGAAGATATGGGAGCCAAAGTGACCACAAATTCAAGCTCTATCACTATTAAGGGTCAGACTTTAAATGGACGTACCATAGATATGAATTCAATACCTGATGCCTTGCCTGCCATGGCAGTTGCAGGTTGCTTTGCCCAAGGAGAAACCAGACTTGTTAATGTACCTCAGGCAAGACTAAAGGAAACTGACAGGATAAGCGTCATGTTCAGGGAATTAACCAAAATGGGTGCAGATATAGAGGAATTACCTGACGGACTTATAATTCGGGAGAGCAGCTTAAAGGGCTGCAGTGTAAATGGCCATGACGACCATAGGATTGTAATGTCTCTTGCGGTAGCGGGCTTGAATGCTGAAGGTGAAACAAGGATTGACACTGCTGAAGCTATGAGTGTCACCTTCCCGGAATTTGTAAAATGTATTGAACAGTGTGGTGGAGACATACAGCTTGTTGAAGCCTAGATGTATTTTATAAAAGTCAATATTAAAATTTATATATAATGGAGGAAGCGATGGTTGGAAATTCATTTGGACGGGTATTTCGTGTGACAACGAGCGGAGAATCCTACTCCGGCGCTTTCAGAAAATGCGAAAGTGTACCTCAGGAGCTTTGGGGTGGTCTGGTTGTTATAGTTGATGGAGTACCTGCGGGACTAAAAATAACCTCACAAATTATACAGGAAGAACTTGATAAGAGAAGACCCGGACAGTCAAAGCTGCATACGCCAAGATCAGAAGCCGATAGGGTTTACATATTTTCCGGCGTAATGCAGGATGATACCACTACCGGCGCCCCTGTGGCAATGCTTATACCGAGCAGTGATATAGGAGATAAACATATCGAGCAGCATAAAGGGAACAAAGACCTGCTCAGACCCGGACAAGCAGCTTACACTTATTTCAAAAAGTATGGCGAGCATGCTGACTATTTGGGCGCCGGCAGGGCTTCGGCCCGCGAAACAGCTGCCCGTGTGGCAGGTGGAGCTGTAGCTAAGCAGATATTAGACCGTATGGGGATTGATGTTATTGCTTATACTGTTGAATCCCACGGTATTAAAGCGGGTCCCTTCACATACGAGCAGGCAAAAGAGAATTACAGATCAAACGACATAAACTGTCCTGATCAGGAAATTGCAGATAAAATGACAGAAGATTTATTACAGGTTATTAGGGAAGGGGACTCCTGCGGAGGCGTTATTGAAATCATTGCTAAAGGTGTTCCAGCCGGACTGGGTGAACCGGTGTTTGATAAGCTCAGTGCAACTATAGCTCATGGACTGATGTCTATTGGCGGAGTAAAGGGAATAGAAATCGGTGAAGGCTTTGGGGTATCCTCAAAGAAGGGTTCTGAAATGAACGACACACCATACTATGACAAAGAATCCGGAAGAATTAGATTTAAAACCAACAGAGCAGGAGGTATGCTTGGGGGCGTTTCGAACGGGGAGGAAATTCGTATAAGGGTAGCTGTTAAGCCCACCCCAACAATTTTGCAGGATCAGCTTACTATAAATGTTCAAACTCTTGAACCGGTAACACACAAATTTGCATCAAGAAGTGATCCTTCACTTGTGCCGAGAGTATACTCAATATGTGAGGCAATGGTCAGAATAGCACTGGTTGATAGCATAATTATGTCATTGGGATTAAGAGACATAACTGAAATGGATTCCAGGTGGGACCGCTTATGATCGATAGGAAACCTGATGGAAATATTATCTTGATAGGCATGCCTGGGACAGGAAAAACTACGGTTGGAAAGCTACTAAGTGAATTTTCAGGATATAACTTCATTGATACTGATAGCCTAATAAACTGTAATACCGGTAAAACGCCCAGGCAGATTGTAGAAGAGAAGGGCCGGGAATATTTTATGTCGGTACAGGATGAGGCTGTTCTGAATATTAACGCATGCAATTGTGTTATAGCTACAGGAGGTGGTCTGGTTCACAGTGAAACCGCTATGAATTTCTTAAAAGGAATAGGTAAAGTTATTTATCTACAAACAGGTTATCAAATAATAAAGGACAGAATGGATGCTTCCAGGAAATTACTCAGGACAGGCGGAACTTTACTAGAGCTATATAATGAACGGACACCTTTGTATAACAAATATGCTGATATGGTTATCGAATGCGATAATAAGAATCCTCAGATGATATGTAATGAGATAACCGAAATTCTAAAAAATTGAGTTTAAGCTAATATATCATTCAGCCATAAATATATGAAAAGGGTTTGAAGAAACAATGAGCAAAATAAGGGTTTTGATAGTAGATGATAATTTATTAACCGCAAAGACATTATATGACAAGTTATGTCAATGCCAGGAATTTGACATTATGGATATAGCAAAGGATGGACTTGAAGCGATAGAGGCAATTGAAAAAGGCAAACCTGATGTGGTACTTCTTGATATAATAATGCCTAAATTGGATGGTATAGGAGTTTTGGAATATGCTAAAGTTTATAGACAGGGGAATCTGCCGGTTTTCATTGTATATTCAGCCGTAAGCCACGAAAACTATGTCTCAAGGGCTATGAATCTGGGTGCAAACTATTACATAGTAAAACCATTTGATGAAAGCGTTTTAGCTCTCCGTATCAAACAGCTTTATATGGATTCCAACACAAAACAATACACAGGTCATAAAGACTATATAGCTTCTACGGCTAACAAAAAGCCCAAAAACAGATATGATGATGAGTTAAAAGTACTTGCAACAAAATATATGAGAGAGTACGGGTTAAAGGCTCATATGACAGGCTACTGTTATATTAGAGATATAGTAACTCAGGCCTTTGACAGCTATTGTCAGAATGGCTCTTTACCTAAGGGAATTTATAGGGAAATAGCGGCAAAAAATAATGTTACAATACAAAAAGTTGAAAGAGCAATAAGAAACTGCATTGAAAATGGTGTGACCGTGACCAACGGACAACAACAGACTGACGGTCAACAACAAAAAAAACCAACCAATTCACAGGTAATATGTCAGTTAATAGAAAAAATTAGAACCAATGACTAAGCCATAAATACAAAAAGCCCTGATTTTGAATCAGGGCTTTTATGTAGTGTACCCATAGGGTGCATTGGCTGTATTAAGCGTTAACATTATCCTTCAAAACCTTACCAGCCTTGAATACTGGAGCTTTTGATGCAGGGATAGTAATTTCCTTCTTAGTCTGTGGGTTTCTACCCTTTCTAGCAGCTCTTTCTCTTACTTCGAAGGTTCCGAAACCAACCAAAGTAACTTTGTCGCCAGCCTTGAGAGTATCCTCAACTGAAGAAATAAATGCGTTCAAAGCAGCTTCGCTATTTTTTTTGTTCAAGCCTGATTTTGAAGCAATTGAGTTGATTAAATCTGACTTATTCATTATACAACCTCCTAAAAATGGAATTCGACATTATTTTATAATGAAAGTTGGCTAAAGTCAAGCCTTTGAAGCCAAAATAGTTAATTTGTACCAGCAAAATAGGAAAGTTTTTAACAAATTACGTTCTAATTAGGTACGACATGTATTTCAAGGTCATATAAACTCTCTTTTAATGATTTATAAAAATGAT
The DNA here is from genome assembly GCA_023460955.1 of Bacillota bacterium. Classification (GTDB taxonomy): domain Bacteria; phylum Bacillota; class Clostridia; order Acetivibrionales; family DSM-1351; genus Ruminiclostridium. Next base: position 36,227 of record JAEWOH010000023.1, read on the forward strand.
TTTCACTATGGTCCCCTTTAGAATCACCCATTACCAGAAGATTAATTCTGTTATCTCGGGCATACTCAACAATTGTGTCAACAATATTATCTGACCTTAAAACAGTCAGGTTTGCCCCAACAGCTTTAGAAATACCAAAGAGATATTCCAGGGCTTCACCTTCCTTTTCATTGTCAAGAAAACTCCAACTGTTTTTTGCAACGTGAATTATAAATACTGAATCTCCGGTTTTGGAAAACTCCAAAGCCTTTTTGATCAGACGCTCACACGTTTTTTGCTGAGTTACGCATACCAATATATTACTACCAGATGGATTCAATAAATGACCTCCTTTCACACCCTCTATTATACTAAAATTTTAACGTTTTGTCTTTGAATATTCCCCCAATACTTTGAACAAATTATGAACTTTCAGGTTGTTTTGTCATTGGAGATATATGTATAATATAACTGCAAGGAAAGGTTTCCGGAATTAAGGGTAGATAAAGTTAAATGGAGGCATAAATGAGAGATATTGATGTAAATTCAATTACCAAAGCAGTTAAAAAGTTATGTATGAACGCCAACTACTATTTAAATAAGGACATCAGAGAGGCAATGGAAAAAGGCTTGACTTTTGAAGAGTCACCTATTGGAGCAGAGGTATTGGAAAAACTTCTATTAAATGCCCGGCTTGCCGGTGAAAAAGATGTTGCAATATGCCAGGATACTGGAATGGCAGTTGTTTTTGTTACTATTGGTCAGGAGGTTCATATTAAAGGTGGAGCTCTTTCAGACGCTATAAATGAAGGTGTAAGACAGGGCTATAAAGAGGGTTATTTGCGTAAATCAGTGGTTGGTGACCCTATAGAAAGAGTTAATACAGGAGACAACACGCCAGCTGTTATACATTACGATATCGTTCCAGGTGATAGTCTAAAAATTGAACTGGCTCCAAAAGGCTTCGGGAGTGAAAATATGAGCGCCCTGAAGATGCTTAAACCATCGGATGGACTGGAGGGAGTAAAGAACTTTATTCTCGACACGGTGGACAAAGCCGGACCTAATCCCTGTCCGCCCATAGTCGTAGGGGTAGGCATTGGGGGAACCATGGAAAAGGCGTCATTATTGGCTAAGAGAGCTCTTTTCAGACCAATTGATATAAGGAGTACTATTGATTATGTTAAAAATCTGGAGCTTGAAATGCTAGAAAAGATAAATATGCTCGGGATAGGACCTGCCGGACTTGGTGGGACAACAACTGCTCTGGCTGTTAATGTTGAAACCTACCCCACGCATATTGCCGGATTGCCTGTTGCCGTTAATATTAACTGCCATGTAACAAGGCACGCGGAGATTACACTATAAAATCTCAGATTTTATTAATTCTAAAAAGTATTTTCCCGGTACTTTTCCGGGAAGAATAGGGGGATATAAATGCATCATAACATAGTTGCTCCATTTGACAGGGAAAAGGTAAAGACTTTTAAAGCAGGAGATACGGTTTCACTCAGCGGAGTAATATATACCGCGAGAGATGCTGCACATAAAAAAATGCTTGAATTATTAAAAGAAAACAAGCCGTTGCCTTTTGATATGAAAGATCAGGTAATATACTATGTCGGACCGTGTCCATCAAGAGAAGGGGAAGTCATTGGTTCTGCAGGACCTACAACAAGTTATAGGATGGATGCATATGCTCCGACACTTATAGAACTGGGACAGACCGGAATGATCGGAAAGGGCTTAAGGGGTCAGAATGTAATTGATGCCATGATGAAGTTTGGTGCTGTTTATTTTGGAGCAATCGGGGGTGCCGGAGCATTGATGGCTGAATGTATTAAAAGCCAGGAAATGATTGCATTTCCTGAGCTGGGGGCAGAAGCTGTAAGAAGGCTGACTGTAGAGGGACTTCCCCTAACTGTAATTATTGATTGCTACGGTAATAACTTATATGAAACCGGTAAACTTCAATACAGAAAACTAATATAAAAAGTATTCTTATCCTATTGTACTTTTTCAATCTTTTGTATATTTTTAATTTTTAATAGTGTATAATAGACCTATGCAGTTGACAAAATGTTAAACATACAAGGAGGTTGTTACAATGGCTAAAGTAACGAAAGATATGATAATTGCAGATGTTTTAAATATGGATAGAGGAACAGCACCGATTTTTTTAAATAGCGGAATGCACTGTCTGGGCTGCCCGTCGTCCTCAGGTGAAAGCATCGAAGATGCCTGTGCAATTCATGGTATAGACGCAGATAAGCTTATTGATGATCTGAATAAATATCTTGAAAGCAAATAATGACTGATTACAGGCTGAGAATTATTTTAATTAAAGTTAGAGTAGTACTTTAAATTTAAGCGAAAAGAAAATGAGGCTTGAAGCGAACAAAATCAAATCGTTTCAGGTCCTTTTTATTGAGTCAGAGGTTTATTACTGATAAAATGTAATAAAATAAATTGAGATAAATTATGTATATTCACTGTATTTCTGTTTTAGTTGAATATTACCAACTACTAAGTTATAATTTAATAGGTTGATTTAGTAAATTAACGATAAAAAGCAAGTACTTAATTGAATCTATTTCACTATTATAGAATTCAGACAGAACAGTGCTTTCATTCAATAGACAGGAGGAGCATCTATGGCAGTAAGAGTAGTAGTAGGAACTCAGTGGGGTGACGAAGGCAAAGGAAAGTATATTGACATGCTGGCTGAACAGTCAGACATTATTGTCAGGTTTTCAGGCGGTAACAATGCCGGTCATACTATTGTAGCCAATGGAGTAAAGTACGCATTACACTTAATACCATCAGGTATACTTCACACAGACAAGACATGTATAATTGGTAATGGAGTTGTGGTGGACCCGGCAGTATTGCTTAAGGAAATGAAAGGCCTTAATGATAGGGGTGTAACTACCGATCATCTGTTAATCAGTGACAGGGCTCATTTAATAATGCCTTACCATATAGGGCTTGATGAGCTTCAGGAAACTTTCAGAGGGAATAACAGCATAGGTACGACTAAAAGAGGTATAGGGCCTTGTTATGCCGATAAAATTGAACGATCCGGTATAAGAATGTGTGATCTTATTGATAAGGATGAATTTATTAAGAAAGTAAAAGCAAACCTTGAGCTTAAAAATCTTATCATTGAAAAGGTATATGGCGGAAAGGCTTACGATGCCGATGCAATAATTGAGGAATATCTCGTTTATGCCGAAAAGCTGAAGAAATATATTACTGATACTACAAGAATTCTTGCAGATGCAATAGATAATGGAAAAAATATTCTATTTGAGGGAGCTCAGGCTAATTTCCTTGATATTGATTTCGGGACCTACCCCTTTGTTACTTCCTCAAATCCGATTTCCGGCGGAGTGTGTACCGGATCAGGTCTTGGTCCTGTGTATATTAATGAGGTTTATGGTGTATTGAAGGCTTATACCTCTAGAGTTGGAGCAGGTCCATTCCCAACAGAACAGAACAATGAAATTGGAGATACCATAAGAGAACTAGGCTGGGAATATGGTACAACAACAGGACGTCCGAGAAGATGCGGCTGGCTGGATACTGTCATGATAAAATATGCTGCTAAAATTAACGGACTTACAGCTCTTGCTATAAATCACGTGGATACAATAGGAAAGCTTAAGGAAATTAAACTTTGCGTTGGTTATAAGTATAATGACCAAACAATTAATTATTTCCCCGCAAGTCTCAATGAACTTGCCAAATGTGAGCCTATATACGAGGTTTTCGAGCCATGGAGTGAAGATATATCTAATATTAAGAGTTTTGAAGCGCTGCCTTCAAATACCAAAAAATATCTTAACAGAATTGAAGAGCTGGTTGGTGTTAAAATAGGTCTTATTGGTGTTGGAAAAGACAGGGAGAATGTTATAGTAAAATAACAGCAGTAAGCAGAAATCCTTTAAAGAATTTTCATATATGAACACATAAAAAACTGCAACAAACCGGCGTGAGAAGCGTGTTTGTTGCAGTTTTCTAGTTTTTTTCATGTATTTTTATTAAAATGTGTTGACAAAATAGTATTTATTAAGTATTATTTATACCTGTGGTCCGAAAAAAACATTATAGCAAATGACCCATTAGCTCAGTTGGCAGAGCACTTGACTTTTAATCAAGGTGTCCGCAGTTCGAATCTGCGATGGGTCACCAAAACCATTGTGACAATAGTTGCGATGGTTTTTTATTGTTTGAATAAGGCTGTCAATAAGTAAGCAGTGAGTATTTATATTATTGTTGCAGCTATTGTTTATAATTGAAAAATATCAGAAACAATTATAGTTGTTTTTGATATTGCTAATGATAAAATGCCTGTGGTACAATTTATAAGAAATGTATATAAACACAATTCAAAGTTTAGGAGGAGATCTTATGAAAACGATGCAGATTATCAACTTATTATCAAAGGCCACAAAAATTAATATCGGTGATGCTCTGCACGCATCTGAATTCATAAGATAATTGAGCTTTAATTTGTTTAAGCATTTTTTAATTCGATTATAATCATTTCTATGCTAATTAGTTATTTTATAGACTTCAGACATAAAAGCTTAAAAAGCTGTTTATTGACTGCTGCAGGTATTACTTTGCAGCAGTTTTTTATTGTCTGAAAAAGCTAATAGCTTCTATTACATTTATAATTTACTTGTGGTCTTTGCTTCATATTAATATATTTCGGGTAACGGAGGAGCAAAGCATGAAGTATCAGAAGGCACAAAATGTGCTTCCGGAGGAAGTAATCAAAATAATTCAGGAATTTATCGATGGAGAATTTATATATATACCTCGCAAGGATGGCCAGCAGAAAGCATGGGGAGAAAAAAGCGGAACAAAACATAGCTTAATGGCTAGAAATACTCAAATCTACAGGGAATATACAAAAGGCTTAAGTGTCTCTGAACTTGTAGGTAAATACTATCTTTCCGAGCAGAGTATCAGAAGAATAATAAGTCAGGTTAAGTGTAACTTCTCAAATTCAGTACATAGCCATTTGTGAAATTGAAATGGCAGCTGTAAGGTATTATAGTTAAGTTACGGTCTGAACATAAGATTATCTCACTTGTAGATTTAATCTTAATGTACCCGATAGACTGATTATATGTACTGAATAGACCGATTATTATTAAAGTTGTGAAAGGAAAATACAAAATGGCTTTAAAAATTCATAGAGGTAAAACCTTATGGAAACTACCCACACATGGAAGGGGAACCTGTCCGGTTTGCAATGCTACAAGAATTAAGGTTTTATATGAAATCATTAAAAATGACGGAAGCAAAATAATGGTATGTAAGCGGTGCCAACATAAGAAGGTTCAAGGATTAGAGAAGGCAGCAAAGAGTGAACAAGAGTGACCAGGATGAAATATTTACTAAAATTTGTTACACCCTACGAAGGCATTAAACAGTATATTAATGCTGCATTGAGTGAGAATAATCCCGATTTGGGAGAGTTGTGGCTAAAGTATTCTGTAGATCCATTATGGAATGAATGGGCTGCTGGACAGTTCAATGAACAAAGAATCAGAAATGAATTATCAAATCCCATTACAGATATTGATAAACTAAAAAACTCAATAGGTATTTTAGAAGCCTCAGGGATAGAAAAAATAATTCTAGCAAAATATGAAGAAATTACTGAACTGCTGCCGCCGACAGAAGAAGAAAAAGTTGTATGCATATATCCAAACCTTTATCTTGATCAATCCGTCCATGGAGTAGTCGGTAACTGCGTAGGAGGTAATATCCTCATTACAATAAATCCCGAAATTTCAGGATGGGAAGAGTATCTGCCGTGGGTTTTAGCTCATGAATATAATCATACCGTGTGGGGATACAATTTTTTTTATCTTATGGGGAATAGCAGGATGGATTTGTTGGCTTCACTTATATCTGAGGGGCTGGCGGATTCCTTTGCAAAGGCTGTGTGCCCCAATATAAGTCCGTACTGGATACGCGCGTTGACTGTTGAACAGGAGAAGCAGCAGTGGGATATTCTGAAGCAGTACTTGTACCAAGACGACGATATGGAATTACACAATCGTTTTTTCTTTGGTGACGTTGTTAAGGATACACCTCCTTTTGTAGGCTACACATTGGGTTTTAAAGTCGTTCAGTTGTTTTTGGAAAAGAAACCTGAAATAAGCTTTGATAAATTAGTCGGTTTAGCTCCGGATGATATACTTAAAGTAAGCGGATATGATGGTCAATAAAGTTATAAATAATACTTAATAAAGCCTATGTGCCTTGAGGATCATTCCAAGAGAAACATAGGTTTATTTTTTTGGGGGAATGAGTTCAAATTATTGATAATAAATCATCTCATTGATAATAAATCATCTCAGTGGTAAGATATACCATAATTAAGTTAATATGTATGCGATTATATCAGGAATTTATGTTTATTAATTGGCTTATATATATTTAAAAAGAAGGCTGTCTGGGAGAATGATATATGAAAAAAAATCTGAATATTAGTAAAGCCTCCATTACTATAATTATATTGAATGCTATCGTTATACTTACTGTATTTTCGGCAGCAGCCTATGGTTTATCCCATGAAAGATTTATACCTGATTTATCAAAGAAAAGCATAAGCGTATTTCTACTGATATCCATTATCGTTGTTTCAATAAACAGCTTAGTAGTTATTTATGACAGATATTCACTTAAGAGGGCAGATAATCGCTACGGAAACCTTAAAAGTTCAATTTCTCAGATAGAGTCTCTGAATAATACTTTAAGGGCTCAAAGACACGACTTTCTGAATCAGCTTCAGGTATTGTACAGCCTTATGGAAATGAGTGAATACCAGGAAGCTAGGGACTATATTGAGAATATATACAAAGATATTTTAAAGGTAAGCAGGTTCTTAAAAACGTCCAGTCCTGCTGTAAATGCACTTTTGCAGGCTAAATTGCTGGCCTGTGAGAAAGAAGACATTGAGGTTGAACTGGCCGTATCTTCACAATTAAATGATTTAAAAATACCTGCATGGGAGTTGTGCAGGGTCCTGAGCAATCTAATCGACAACTCCATTTACGCTCTGAAAGAAAAAAAGGATACAAAGAAGCTATTTATTGAAATTTATCAGGATTTAAGGTCTATAGGATTTAAAATATCCAATAATGGTCCAGTTATAGAAGAAAGTAATATCGACAGAATATTTTTAGCCGGATTTACCACTAAGAATGATAAAGGAGAGGGTATGGGACTTGCCATTGTAAAAGAGATAGTAGAAAACAATGGGGGAACAATAACACTTAATAGTACGCCGACAAATACTCTCTTTGAAATATCCATACCAAGATAGACAAACAAGGTTTACGACATATTGAACACTTATTTGTATTTTTTATAGACTAATTCTTTAACAAAATATTAAACAGTTATAGAATTAAATGGAAATATATATTAATAAATTTCTATTTGGAGGTGATATAAACATGAGTGTAATATCATTATTAATAAATATTGATCCGGTTGCAGCAGTGTGCTTTATTGTAGGTTTGGCTCTGGTTATATTTGAAATGTTTCATCCAGGTCTTTCATTTCCAGGAATACTTGGAGGAATATTAATTATTGTTGGTGTCGTACTTACTGCAAAAACCTTGATGGATGTACTTATACTTGTGATTTTAGTGCTTGCCATTCTAGGGATAGCACTTACAATCGTAGTTCATTCGGCTACAAAAGGACACCTATCAAGAGTGCTCGTTTTGTCAGATTCACTTGATAAGGAAGTTAAAGACTCCATAGCCGAGGATATGGAATATTTCATAGGTAAGGAAGGTATAACACTGACACCGCTTCGTCCGGCCGGTAGCACAGATTTCAATGGTGTAAGGCTTGATGTTATATCCGATGGTGAATTCATTGAAAAAGGCAGACGTGTAGCAATAATTAGAATGGATGATCGGAAGTTTATTGTTAAAGAGGTCAATAGCTAATAAATTATTGACAGGTTATGTATTAGGTTACTTATAGGTAATATGTAAGGTAACCTCGCTAAATGTTTTTTATTTAGATTTTTATTATGAGAGGATGATTTGTATGGTTCAACTGGGTATTTACACCATAGTTGCAGTTATAGTAGTATTTGTTATTTTCTTCTTTAATTTTATTCCTGTGGGATTATGGATATCAGCTTTTGCGGCAAATGTACATGTAGGCATATTTACTTTAATAGGAATGAGGCTCAGAAGGGTGGTTCCCAAAAAGATAATCATTCCACTGATTAAATCGACCAAAGCGGGGTTAAGCCTTAATGTAAACCAACTGGAGGCTCATTATCTGGCAGGAGGTAATGTCGACAAGGTTATTGATGCACTTATTGCAGCGCACAGAGCTGATATGAATCTGCCGTTTGAGAGAGCTGCAGCAATAGACCTGGCAGGTCGTGATGTGCTGGAAGCCGTTAAAATGAGTGTAAGCCCTAAAGTAATTGAAACACCAAGTGTTTCTGGAGTAGCCAAGGATGGTATTGAGCTTCTTGCAAAAGCCAGAGTTACTGTAAGGGCAAACCTTGACAGACTTATCGGAGGTGCAGGAGAAGCAACAGTTCTGGCAAGAGTTGGAGAGGGTATAGTTACAACCGTAGGTACTGCAGCCTCGCATAAGGAAGTGCTTGAGAACCCTGACATGATTTCGAGAACAGTGCTGGCGAAAGGACTGGATGCAGGTACAGCTTTCCAAATACTCTCTATTGATATTGCGGATGTTGACGTAGGAAGAAATATAGGGGCACAGCTTCAGAGTCTGCAAGCTGAGGCAGATAAGAATATAGCCCAGGCTCGAGCAGAAGAAAGAAGAGCTATGGCAGTAGCAAAGGAACAAGAAATGAAGGCAGTGGTACAGGAGAAGAGGGCAAAAGTAGTCGAAGCTGAAGCAGAGATCCCATTGGCTATGGCAGAAGCCTTAAAGTTGGGGAAGATTGGGGTAATGGATTACTATAATATGCAAAATCTTATATCCGATACGCAAATGAGGGATGCCATTTCAAGAGTAGGTAAACCAGATGTTCCCGAGGCCAGTGAGAGAAAATTATAGAAGAACGGAGCTGATGTTCCATGAAGGATAGAATTTCTGAGAAAGATAAAACAATGAAAACTAATATTAAGAAAGACAATAGTATTACGGAAGAATTCAGAAAAGTAATAGCAGACGGTACTAAACGATCAAAGATAAGCAGTACTTCGAAGTTTAACGGAAACGAAAATGATAATAATATACTCGATAACGCTTTTAAGGACTTAAGTCAGGAAAGTCTCGTGCAGGGAATGATTTTTTCTGAGATATTTGGTCAGCCGAAATGTAAAAGGAGAGGCTGGTGATTCCTCTGGAACATAAGGTGTTAATCGTTGATGATGACTCAGGTATGAGGCTGATTCTTAGGAAGATGCTGGAGCAAACAGCCGGTTTTGTGTTGGCAGGTGAGGCTGAAAATGGACAGGAGGCGGTCGGAATGGCCGTTTCCTGTCATCCCGACGTAATTTTTATGGATGCTGAAATGCCGGTTATGAATGGGATTGATGCAGCTAAAAAAATATTCGATATCCTTCCGAAGACCATTTTCATCTTTGCCACAGCCCACGAAGAATATATGTCAGATGCTTTTGAATTATATGCTTTTGATTACCTTTTGAAGCCATTCAAAATTAATAGAGTCAAGCAGACTCTAAATAGGATTAACGACATTGGTAAAGTGTGGGAACCAACTAGAATGAATAATATTTTCAAACATGATAAAGGTCTGGAAAGGTTGTTAATTCGAAATAAGGAAGGTATAAGTTTTGTAGATTTGAAAGATATTATACTTATACAAAGAGAAGACAGAAGTACAGTAGTCTATACAAAGCATGATAAATATGTAACATCAGAGGGCTTGAGTGAAATTGAAGAGCGTTTGGATAAGACTTTATTTTTCAGAAGCCATAAGTCATATATAATAAATATCTCTATGATAAAGAAAATTGAAGCCTATGGCAGATGGACCTATTTGGTTAGATTTAAGGACAGTGACAGGGACGCCCTTCTGACATACGAAAGATATGGCGTTTTAGAGGAATTCTTTAGTTCAAATATTTGAAAAATATTTAGTTAAAAAAAGATAAAAAAATAGCTTGACTTTTTGTACATCCCCCGTTACAATATACTTTGTCAGTCGGCGAACGGAGCCGACGGTTAAGTAAGGCCCATTGGTCAAGTGGTTAAGACACCGCCCTTTCACGGCGATAACAGGGGTTCGAGTCCCCTATGGGTCACCATAAATAATGAGATTCCATATGTTCATTGTAAAATGAAATTGGACTCGAACCCGGGAGGGCGCGAACGGTTAAGAAATGACCTGAATGGTCATTTCAAGTGAGCGTAGGAGCCCGGCACCGTAAGCTAAGCGAGCGGTGGGCGACGTCTTTAGCAGGCGTAGCATGCGGCGAGTCCCCTATGGGTCACCATTAAATGGCCCGGTAGTTCAGTTGGTTAGAATGCCAGCCTGTCACGCTGGAGGTCGACGGTTCGAGCCCGTTCCGGGTCGCCATTAAAAAAGAAGAAGTAGCTTTGAATAAAGCTACTTCTTCTTTTTTTGTTTTTAACTTATTTATTATAAACAACAATTTTGGTATTGCCTTTTACAATTTATAAAAGTCCGTTTATGTAAAAAAGGTTCCATGCAAAATTAGGTTACATATAAAATGTTCAATGGTTGAATATAGAGATAAGACTAAATTTAAGACTTATAAGGATGGTGTCTACTTTGCTATCTAAAATCAAGCTTTTTTCATTAAGTTTAATTGTTTGTTTAGCCATTAATGGCTTAACCTGTCATGCTTATACTGCACAAACTATAAATAATGTTCAGGATGAGGATAAAGTTCATTATGAGCCTAAGAAACCACCTGAGAAGTCTATAGAAGAATTATACCAAGATGTTTTTATGATGATGCTTTTACCTTATATTCAAAAAGAAGTGGACAATTATTATGAGAAAAATACAGGTTATTCACCATCAGTAGACCCATGGATGATAGATTTATTAAGTATTGAAAGACCATATGGCTACAGGTCTTTTACATTTATTATGAAGTTAGAGGTAACCCCTTATTTAGGAGCACATAATACAATAGGGGTTGACCATATTACCATTAGAGTTTCATATGATAAAGTAGAAATTCTTAAATATGAGCATATTAAGGATTTCCCTATTCCACCTTGGTTACAGAGGAAGAGTAATAGTTTAGAAAAAGGAGTGTTTAGCTTTAATAGAAGTAAAACTATAGAAATTTTTGATATTGGTAAAGAGAGTGTAATTAAAAAAGTATTAACTGATAATTTTGTACAAAAGGAAGCTGAAAACTGTTTAAAAGCATTAACAAATATATATCCCAGATATAATCCTATTCCTGACAAGGGTATTATTATTAAAATCCCATTAAACCCTTCTGTTGAAGTGAAAAATGCCTGGATGGAAGACAAAGTAGATGAACTAAATATCATATACTCTAAAGAAAATGAACCAATACTAATGGTATTTGAGAACAATAAAACTCCTGTGTTTTTTGAGTTTCAGTATGACACTATAGGATTATTAAGAAAACTGAATTTAATCCAATGGCAAACCGGCAACATACCAAGCAACACATCTTTTATGGAAGGTAACTTAACCCAAAAAGTTAATACAAAGTTATATTCAATAAAAGTTCCAAGTAAATGGAAAGTTAAGACAGATGGGATTGAAGCAGAATTCTATATAAATGATAAAAAGGTTGGAGATGTTGCTAGGTATGGATATTTAACCTATGGAAACCACTATGAAGTACTAGATGAAAAGCATCTGCAGGGATTTTCTACGGATGTACTGATGGTTAAGCTGGCAAGAAGCTTGCCTGCTGCTGCCAATGATGACACGATTACTGAAGAACTACATTTTTATTTACCAACAATAATCAGCAGTGAAAAACTCAAATATGGCTATAAGGAAGTTTATGATATCAGTTTTTTTACAGAGTTTGTGCAGGAGGATACTGCTTTAGAAATTGTCAAGACATTCAAATATAAATAAGAGAAATTATACCGACATGTGGAAATCAATTAATCACTTTTAATGTATCAAAAAGAGTAAATAGGGGAGTAATAAAAAGTGAATAAGCAGAGGAAATTTCTTTTAAAAAAATTTAAAAATGTTGTTGACACTATAGCAAAAGCCGTGTTATTATATACAAGCAGTTTGGAAATCAGCTGTTTGTAACAACTGATAATCATCTGCAAAGTTTATATGTGCTGGTGTAGCTCAGCAGGTAGAGCAGCTGACTTGTAATCAGCAGGTCGGGGGTTCAATTCCGTCCGCCAGCTCCATATGGAGGGGTTCCCGAGTGGCCAAAGGGGGCAGACTGTAAATCTGTTGTCAGTGACTTCGATGGTTCGAATCCATCTCCCTCCACCACAAAGCCTTGTGCATTCGCGATTAACGCTGTGCGCAGGGTTTTTATCTTTTTACAGCAGAATATAAATTAAGACCCGTATTAGATTAAATTAAATCTAATACGGGTCTTTTCTGATCAATACCTGAAGCTCCAACTGGGGAACCACTCAAGGAAGGTTGCATACCACCTTGGAACAATAACTCCGGAAAGAATAGGGTAAAACATTACAAATAGTAGGGCAGTTAAAATCAGATAGATATATACAATTTTTCTTGCAGTTTTTCCGAATTCGCAAAATATCTTCAGTAGGTAAACCATAATGATAATTATAAACGGTACGACAGAGAAGTAATGATAAATAAAAGCCATTCTTCGTACAACCATCCACGGAATATATTGAAATAATGCTCCGAATATGGGTACTATCATATATTTGTCTTTTCTTCTGATAGCTAAAATTATTCCGACAATAAGAGCAGGTATACTAAACCACCATATTAAAGGATTGCCCATACAAACTATACTTGAGGTGAGACCCTCGGCTGCCAGTGCTTTAGAACCATAGAACCATATAGGTTTCGTCATAATCGGCCAACCCCACCAGGGAGAGGAATAAGAATGCTTAATATTTAATTCATTATGAAAGCTATACATATGAGCCTGATTGTTAAAAAATTCCTTCACGCCGTTGCCCGGAACCAACATTATTGACGTATATGAAGCAAAGTAAATCACAGCCGGTATAATCAAGAAGAATACAATACATGCTAAAGCTGTTTTAATAAAGTATCTGCTCCAGAATTTATTAAACAAATCAGAGGAAAGTCCATATTTTCTGTAAGCTGTGTAACAAGTTATTTCATCAAGCTTTGCAATGATAAAAATGAGCATTAATCCAACTGCTCCATACATGGCAATCCATTTTGTAGCAGTTCCAATCCCCAGCATTAAACCACATAGGAACAATGGAACCAGTGATTTCTTTAAACCTATCTTATAGGGCTTACGAATGAAGTAATCGTATATAAAGTAATACATGAGGATTACAAAGAAAGTTACATATACATCTATAGTAGAAATTCTTGTTTGAACAAAATGCATAAAGTCAAACATCATAAGAAATGCTGTACAAAATGCAAAGAATCTTTTTTTAAATACCTTCAATCCAAAGAGGTACATAATAGGAACCATGGCCACACCAAAAAGTGTACCAACAATTCTCCAGCCAAATGGATTTACTCCAAAAACTAACATTCCCAGCATAACAAAATACTTACCCAAAGGTGGGTGAGTTCTTTCAAAGGGAATTATTTCATATATAAAATCCAGTGCAGTTCTAGGGTAAAATACTTCATCAAAATATGTATTCGTGTCTGATAAAGTATAGAAATCTACCGTATCCTGCTCATCAATCAAATTTGATAATTTATATGGTTTGTGATCAGGACTTTCAATTTTAGCCTGAGTGTTTGTAGATTCTGTATTTGAGGAGGCGGAAGTAATACTTTTTATATTAAGAGGTTTTGTAGAGCCCTTTTCAAAAACCGCAATTTCATTTATTGCAGCTCCGGGAGCATTGGCAACAATCTTTATTTTACTTGTTTTAAACTCTTTGGTAGAAACTTTCCAAGAGTAAAAGCCTGTTTTATCTAGCGCTTCTGAATTCCAATAAGTATCATAATCACTCAGATACATAATATTGAATTTAACATTGTCATACTTCTCGTGGTTATATCCCTGATAAAGCATTACCTTTGATACTTCAACCTTCCTGCCCAGATCAACGATGAAACCATCATCTTTGGCCGCCGGAGCCCAAGGAGTTTCTGGAACATTTGTGCCTCCGAGATTATATAGTGCCGGAATTGCATAGAATAATGTCATGACCAGCATAATTATTACATCTTTTTTAGTAAGCTTAAATAGTGGCTTTGCATCCTCTTCAGTGTCCAGTAATTCAGACTCTGATATAATAAAGGAACCGTTCTTAATACCTTTTATCCTTATAAACCACCATACAGCTATTATTAGCAATGATAATAAAGTGATACTCAACATCATAGTTGCAAAACCGGGCATGTGGATATTTGAAAAGAAATTTGATATTTGATTAAAAAAGTTAGAAGAATTGTTCTTCAAGGTTGTCCTCCATGACCTGCATACGAATACAGAACATGTTTTATTCGGGCATAAAGTATTGGTGAGCCGTCATATTGAACAAGCATGTCAACAGTACCGGTAGCAGAAAAAGTTTTAAAGTAATTATAATATAGTATTAATTACAATACAATTAATAATGCTAAACTTATGAAATATTGCTATTCTTAACCATATTTATTATTGACTATTATTGTTCAGCATATTCGCCTGGTATTTCATGTCGGGCAATGTTATTATCCTCAAAAAGTTTGAAAGAGCACTAAGCTTTTTTGCAGTAATAACGGCTAAGGAAGATTATTGTGCCGCATATTCGCCTTGCGGCTCTATGCCCGCTATGCTATAATATGAAAAAGTTAGAATATTTATTGGATTAAATTTCTAAAACAGTTATTTAATATAATTTATATATAATAGTAGTGTTTTTATTAAAGGAAAGGGGCTAGTCGTATGAAATTTACAAAAATGCAAGGTTTAGGAAATGATTATATATATGTTGATTGTACAAAAGAAGCCTTGGACAATCCTTCTGAGATTGCTGTAAAAGTGAGTGACAGACATTTCGGAATAGGCTCCGACGGGTTAGTGCTGATACTTCCATCACAAATTGCTGATTTCAGAATGAGAATGTTTAATTCTGACGGCTCGGAATCAGAGATGTGCGGAAATGCAATACGATGTGTCGGTAAATATGTTTATGACAACGGCTTAACAGATAAGAATATAATCAATATAGAGACATTAGCAGGAATTAAGGTATTAACCTTAACAATTGAAAATAGGCAGGTTACTTTTGTAAGAGTAGATATGGGTGAACCAATCCTCGTACCTAAAGATATTCCGGTAGCATCAGAAAAGGATAGCTTTATATCAGAACCGATTAATATTGACGATTTAGAATTTAAAGTAACTGCGGTGTCAATGGGGAATCCGCATGCAGTCTCATATATAGATAATGTAGCAGACTTTCCGCTCTCACAAATCGGACCTAAAATGGAAACCAACAAGCTTTTCCCTAGAAAAGTTAATGCAGAATTTGTACAAATAATTGATAGGACTACTCTTAAAATGAGAGTATGGGAAAGAGGGGCCGGAGAAACTCTTGCCTGCGGAACAGGAGCCTGTGCGGTTCTGGTGGCATCGGTTCTAAATAATGTCTCTGAAAGAACTGCAACAGTCAAGCTTCTTGGGGGAGATTTGTTAATTGAGTGGTCTGAAAAGGATAACCATGTATACATGACAGGCCCTGCAGTTAAAGTATTTGATGGAGAAATCAATATTAAATAATAGATAAATAGAAAAGAGGAATAAGAAGATGGCATTTGTAAATGAAAATCATTTAAAATTACCCGGCAATTATTTATTCGCTGAAATAGGTAAAAGAGTTAATAGCTTTAAGAATGAAAATCCAGCTGCTGATATCATTCGACTTGGGATAGGCGATGTAACACGTCCGCTCCCTATGGCTTGTATCGAAGCAATGCATAAAGCAGTTGACGATATGTCAAGAGTTGAGACTTTTAAAGGCTATCCGGAATATGAAGGTTATGATTTTCTTATTAACAAAATAGTTGAATTTGATTACAAAAAGAGAGGCATAACAGTTGGAACTGACGAAGTTTTTGTCAGTGACGGTGCAAAGAGTGATACAGCTAATATTCAGGAACTTTTCGGACAGAATTGCAGAATAGCTGTGACAGATCCTGTATACCCTGTTTATGTTGATAGTAATGTTATGGCAGGCAGAACAGGTGAATATGTTGACGGAAAATGGACAAATGTGACTTATTTGCCATGTACATCTGAGAACGGTTTTATTCCAGAGCTTCCAAAAGAGAGGGTTGACCTTATTTATTTATGTCTTCCTAATAATCCAACTGGCACCACACTTACAAAAGAACAGCTAAAGGTTTGGGTAGATTATGCTGCAAAGAACAAATCTATAATTCTTTTTGATTCGGCTTACGAGGCATTTATAACACAAGATGAAGTTCCCCACAGTATATATGAAATTGATGGAGCAAAGGAAGTAGCAATCGAGTTCAGAAGTTTCTCAAAAACAGCTGGTTTTACAGGAACAAGATGCGCTTACATTGTTATACCAAAGGAATTGAAGGCATATACAACAGAAGGTAATGAAATAGGCTTAAACAGATTATGGTATAGAAGGCAGGCAACTAAATTCAACGGAGTTTCATATGTTGTACAGCGAGGAGCAGAAGCTGTATACTCTGAAGAAGGTCAAAAACAGGTTAAAGAAACCATAGCTTACTATCTGACAAACGCTTCTATTATCAAAAGCGGACTTGAAAGTATTGGAATAAAGGTTTTTGGAGGAGTAAACGCACCATATATATGGATGAAAACGCCAAACAATATGGACTCATGGACTTTCTTTGATAAACTATTAAATGAGGCTAATATTGTAGGAACTCCCGGAGTAGGATTTGGTCCAAGTGGTCAGGGCTACTTCAGATTAACCGCTTTCGGAAACAGAGAGAATACTCAGGCTGCTGTTGAAAGGTTTAAAACCAGACTAAAAATTTAGTCATAAGTAAGAGTATTTAGGATTCTTATTATTACGCTTTTAACGATTTACTTTATATGCTACTTTAACTAATACAAAATTAATATTATAATTATTTAAGGCCGGCTGAATTAGTCGGCTTTAAACATATCTTTAACCATATAAATTAGGAGGGGAGGCTTTGAATAACATGATGGATTGGGAAAATTTAAATTCAACCTGCTTTAATTGTCAAGCTTGTGGATTAAGAAATACACGAACAAATATCGTTATTGGCAGAGGAAACCCTAATGCTTCCTTAATGTTTGTTGGAGAGGGACCTGGCGAACAGGAGGATATTCAGGGCTTGCCATTTGTCGGACCGGCCGGACAGCTTTTAGATACATTATTAGAAGCTTTGAGTTTTAAAAAAGAGGAATTCTATATTGCCAACGTTGTCAAATGCAGGCCTCCGAATAACCGTGTTCCGACAGATGATGAGGCCGAAAAATGCTTGCCTTACCTTAGAAATCAGGTTGCATTAATAAGACCCAAAATTATTGTTTGTCTTGGCAGCACTGCAGCAAGACACATAATATCAAGGGATTCAAAAATAACTCAGATCAGAGGAAAATGGATTGAAAGAAAGGGATGCTGGATTATGCCGACTTTTCATCCGGCTGCTTTATTAAGGGATCAAAGTAAAAAGACCATGTTTTTCAGAGACATTAAGGAAGTTAAAAATAAACTACATGATATTACACAACAAGTTTGATTACCTATTGATATGTGTTAGAAAAGACAAGATTTGTAAGGATTACGAAAAGAAACAGACAGCTTGTTACCAATATTGTTTAAAAGGATAATAGAGAAGTCATGACAGTAGATAAGACCAGATTTGAGCTGAATGAGTTATATAATGAATATAAACTGGCATTTAATGAGGAGCAGATAGTATGCGGAGAGGGGTGTATCAGTAATCCTCTTGTTATTGTCGGAGAGGCTCCAGGAAAGGATGAAATTTCTCAGGGAAGACCATTCGTAGGGGCCGCAGGAAAAAACCTTAAGGAGTTTATGGATATAATAGGAATTACTAGAGAATCAGTTTATATTACTAATGTAATAAAATATAGATTAGGTAAGTTAAATGAAAAGACCAACAGGATTATTAACAGACCGGCAACAAAAGAAGATATTCTATGTAACCAAATCTGGCTCCATAGAGAATTGTCTCTTTTACGGCCCAGGTTGATTATAACGCTTGGGAATGTTCCGCTTAAAGCCATAAAAGATGATTTAAAAGTATCTATCGGCCAATTTCACGGGACTCTGGGCACATGTAAAATTGATAACAATTTATACAAGTTTTTTGCGCTATATCACCCCGCAAGTATTATATATAATAGAGGCCTTAAGGATGTTTATAATAGTGATATTCGATTGTTAAAGGATGCAATAATTGATCTTTAGCTGCTGAATGAATAACATTATTGTCTAGGAATAAATTGGGTAAATAAAAATGATATTTTTACTAGATAATATATTGACAATAGATTATACCCTGTGCTATTATAACTAAGCTGTCGGTGAGGAACAAGACGGTGCTTGATGTAGTAAATTGTTTAAAACAAAAATCTACAAAAAGTGTTGACACAAATACGACAGTGTGTTAATATATAAAAGTCGCTCGGCGGTGCTGAGTGATAACCGGCGAGTCAAACATTATATTAAAATGGGTAGACAAGCCAGTTAAATGGACTTTGAAAAGTAAACAGTGACAATACATGCAAATGTAAAGAATAATGAATTATTCTTTTGTAAAGGACTCAAATCAATTCCAGAATCCAATGGATTCTAAAAAAAATGAGTAACTTGCGAACTTTACAACCTAGTTTTTACAAAAGTCTTCTACGAAGACTTAGTAGAGACAAGGAAATTAAGTCAGCAATTTTAATTGAGCTAAAATTGATTTAACAATCAATTTCAAATTTTTCAAATATTAATTTGAGAGTTTGATCCTGGCTCAGGACGAACGCTGGCGGCGTGCCTAACACATGCAAGTCG
>JAEWOH010000024.1 GCA_023460955.1 Bacillota bacterium
GAAACACTGATGAGTCATCTTTTATTATGGGGAAATGCCTATGCACAGATAGTCCGTGATAGAAGCGGCAGGGTTCTTGCTCTCTATCCCTTACTCCCTGACAAAATAACAGTTGACCGAGATTCAAAGGGACAGGTTTTCTATCAGTATCAAGCTGATGGCGAACCAGTGACTTTAAGAAGCGATTCAGTCCTTCATATTCCCGGACTTGGCTTTGATGGATTGATTGGCTACTCCCCCATTGCCATGGCTAAGAATGCCATCGGTATGGCCATTGCTACAGAAGAATACGGAGCTAAGTTTTTTGCTAACGGGGCAAATCCAGGCGGAGTCCTTGAGCATCCGGGAGTTGTGAAGGACCCCAAAAGAATAAGGGATAGCTGGAATGCAGTATATCAGGGCAGCGGAAATGCCCACCGTGTGGCAGTTCTTGAGGAAGGTATGAAGTTCTCTCCAATAGGCATACCTCCCGAACAGGCACAGTTTATCGCTACCCGCAAGTTTCAGCTGAATGAGATTGCCCGTATTTTCAGGATACCGCCGCACATGATCGGTGATCTTGAGAAGTCAAGCTTCTCAAATATAGAGCAGCAAAGCCTTGAGTTTGTTAAATACACACTTGACCCGTGGGTGGTGCGCTGGGAGCAGTCAATGCAGAAGGTCTTACTTCTCCCCTCAGAAAAGAAGGAGTATTTCGTGAAATTCAATGTGGACGGGCTCTTAAGGGGCGACTACCAGAGCAGGATGAACGGCTATGCCGTTGGCAGGCAAAACGGCTGGCTCTCTTCAAATGATATCCGGGAACTGGAAAACCTCAACAGGATACCCGAGGATCTGGGCGGAGACTTATATCTGGTTAACGGCAACATGACAAAGCTTGCGGATGCAGGAGTATTTGCAAATAAGAATTCAGGAGCAAAGGAGGCAGGAAGCCTTGAATAAGAAATTCTGGAACTGGATCAAAAATGAAGATGACTCAAGAACCCTGTACCTCGAGGGTGCAATAGCCGAGGAAACCTGGTTTGGTGACGAGGTAACACCAAAGCAGTTTAAAAATGAATTAGTAAACGGAACTGGTGACATCACCATCTGGATTAACTCTCCGGGTGGTGATGTTTTTGCTGCAAGCCAGATTTATAACATGCTGATGGACTACAAAGGCAAGGTCACAGTGAAAATTGACGGTCTTGCAGCAAGTGCGGCTTCAGTAATAGCAATGGCTGGTGGCGAGGTGCTTATATCCCCCACCGGTCTTCTAATGATTCACAATCCTATGACCATAGCCTTCGGAGACACGGTTGAAATGGAAAAGGCAATCGCCATGCTGTCCGAGGTCAAGGAAAGCATCATTAATGCCTATGAACTTAAGACCGGCCTTTCAAGGGCAAAGCTTTCACATCTCATGGATGCCGAAAGCTGGTTCAATGCCAAAAAGGCTGTGGAGCTTGGGTTTGCTGATGGGATTTTGTTTTCCGAGGAAAGCGGAAATCAATCAGCTCCCGAGGGTGTCATATTCAGCAGGATGGCAGTCACCAATTCACTCTTAAGTAAGCTGCCACAAAAGGAAAAACAGGCCGGAACAGCTGCAACCACATTGTACAAGAGGCTTGACCTCTTGAAAAATTAAGGAGGATACCAACATGAACAGAATTTTAGAGCTACGCGAAAAAAGAGCTAAGGCATGGGAGGCTGCTAAAGCATTCCTTGATACCAAAAGGGGTAATGATGGAATTGTTTGTGCGGAGGATACCACAACCTATGAAAAAATGGAGGCTGAGGTACTAAACCTCGGTAAGGAAATTGACAGGCTGGAAAGACAGCAGGCTATTGACCTTGAACTTTCAAAGCCTATTAACTCCCCTATCACCAACAGACCTGCAGGATCGAACGATGAAAAGACAGGCAGAGCATCTGATGAATACAGACAGTCCTTCTGGAAGGCGATGAGGAATAAAAACAGTTATGATGTCCAGAATGCTCTGCAGATTGGCTCCGATTCAGAGGGTGGATACCTGGTGCCGGATGAATTCGAACGCACCTTGGTCGAAGCATTACTTGAGGAAAACATTTTCAGGAAGCTTGCTAAGGTGATCACTACAGCAAGCGGTGACAAGAAGATCCCTGTTGTGGCTACCAAGGGTACCGCATCATGGGTTGATGAGGAAGGTGCTATCCCTGAGAGCGATGACAGCTTTGGCCAGGTTTCCATCGGGGCATACAAGCTTGCAACAATGATTAAAGTCAGTGAGGAACTCCTAAATGACAGCATCTTCAATCTTGAAAGCTACATTGCCAAGGAGTTTGCAAGAAGAATTGGCACTAAGGAAGAAGAAGCCTTTTTCATCGGTGATGGAACAGGAAAACCGACCGGTATATTCAATGCCACAGGAGGAGCACAGCTTGGGGTTACCGCTGCAAGTGCAACGGCAATAACAGTAGATGAGGTTATGGATCTGTTCTTCAGCCTTAAATCGCCGTACCGCAAGAATGCAACCTTTGTAATGAATGATGCGACTGTTAAGGCAATCAGAAAGCTGAAGGATGGCAACGGTCAGTATTTGTGGACCCCCTCCCTCACTGCAGGAACACCTGACACCATCCTTACAAGGCCTGTACTGACCTCTGCCTTTGTTCCCTCCATTGAGGCAGGCAAGAAAACCATAGCCTTTGGAGACTTCTCATATTACTGGGTTGCCGATCGCCAAGGCAGAGCCTTCAAGAGACTGAACGAATTGTTCGCGGCAACTGGGCAGGTCGGCTTCATGGCTACACAGAGGGTTGATGGAAAACTGATCCTGACTGAAGCTATTAAGGTGCTTCAGCAGAAAGCGTAGGTGAACTATGAGCAATGTTAAAAACTATACCGACCAAGGCGGAGATAAGACAGTAATCGGCGGCACTCTTGAGATTGCCGCCGGAGGAAAACTCACCTTTGATAATGTGGAGCTAAAGCCTGCTGAAACGCAGACCGACAGTGCAGCAACAACAGTGGCTGCGCTTAAGGATGATTTTAATGCCCTGCTTGCAAAACTGAAAAGCGCCGGACTAATGACAGAATAATGAGAAGGTGGTGGGTGTATGGTCGTTTCATTGGAAGAGGCAAAGCTGTACTTAAGAGTTGATAGTGATGAGGAAAATACACTCATCACCTCTTTTATCCTTGCTGCAGAGGAATTGTGCGAGGGTGTTTTAAGATTCCCCTTATCCGAATTTGAAGTCATACCGGATACTTTGAAGAACGCTATTTTCTATACTGTAGCCAATTTTCATGAGAAACGGGAAGAAGCCGACATGAAGGAAGTTATATCGGTTGTTACTAGACTTCTATTCCCCTATCGGAAAGAAGGCTGGTGATTTATGAACATCGGAGAAATGAAACATCGGATAACCCTTCAGAAGCTAACGTCCTATATAAATGAGAACGGCTTTGAAACCAAAGGCTACCAGGATATAAAAACGGTGTGGGCAAAGGTAGTGAACCTTAAAGGAAAAGAATTCTTTGAAGCTGCAGCTGTCCAGAAAGAGAAAACCGTTAAGTTTACACTCAGGGCAGGAGTTGAAATTGATGAAGGCATGCGGATACTGTTTCAAGACAAACCGTACAATATCACCTTTATTGATAACATCCGGTATGAAAACAAATATATTGAGGTCAAGGCCATGGAGGTTGATGCAAATGGCGAAGATGTCACTTGAGGGAATGCAGGAGCTGATTGACAAAGTGAACAGGCTTGGGAGGCGCGGCGAGGAAATAAAAAAGAATACACTGGATAAAGCTGCAACCTTGGTCAAATCAGCCATGGAGTCCAAAGCGCCGAGGTCGGAGCTATCCAAGGTTCATATGGCAGACAATATCTCGGTTTCTGATGTCAAGAAAAGCAATGGTACAGATTTTGTTGAGATTGGTCCCACCAAAGGTGACAACTCCGAATTCTTCTACTCCAAGTTTACTGAATGGGGCACTAGCAAAATCCCTGCACAGCACTGGGCGGAGAACTCCATCCTTGAAAACAAAAGAAAAATTAATGAAATCATATCTGAGGAACTGCAAAGGGGGCTTGAAGAGTGATCAACAAATTAATTATTGATACTTTAAGACCCCTTAGTATTCCGGTTGCTTTTCAAAAGTACAGCGGAAAGGCAGAAACCTATATTACCTTCCATGAATATCTTGCATCCAGTGAGGAGTTTGAGGACGATGAGGAAGCTTTGACTGCTCATTACGTACAGATTGATTTATGGTCTAAGGTTGATTATACAGAACTGGTCGAGCTGGTAAGGAATGCGTTATTGGCGGCAGGCTTCAAACGGCTAAATGAAATGGACCTCTATGAAGAGGACACAAAAATATATCACAAAGGCATGAAATTTTACTATTTAGAGGAAAGGCAGGTAGATTGATATGGCAAGACAGATAGGTCTAAGGGACATTCATATCGCTGTGCTCCAAACGGACACTTCATCCGGAGCAACGTATGATACTCCTGTTAAGCTTGAAAGAGCAATAGGAGCAAAGCTTTCTCCGAAGTCAAACTCGGACAACATCTATTCTGATGATTCGGTGGAGGACATTATCACAGCATTCGAGGGTGTGGATGTTGAAATTGAAGTTAATCAGCTATCTCTTGAAAGCAGAGCAAAACTCCAAGGGGCAAAGGTTATAAAGGGTGTGCTTGTTGAAAACAAGGACGATATGCCCCCCACTATTGCTTTGGGTTTTAAGTCAAAGAAAAACAATGGTAAGTACAGATATGTATGGCTACTCAAAGGCAAGTTTGAGCTTGCGACTGATGAGTACGATACAGAAGCTGAAAAGCCGAAGGCTCAGAGTGCGAAACTTAAAGGCAAGTTCTACTCCAGGGATTTTGACGGGAATTACAGGTTCATTGCCGATGAAGATGCACAGGGCATGGATCAGACAATCATTGCTTCATGGTTTACAGATGTGCCGGATGAACCAGTAGCAACAACATAAAACGGCATTGGAGGGATATGGCTTGAAAGCAATAGAACTAAAAAATAAAGGAGTCAAGTTTCAACTTAAAGGTGTTGAATACGAACTAAAATTTGATATGAACACCTTTTGTGAACTTGAGGATGTCTACGGGGACATCAATCAGGCCTTTGAGGATTTGCAGAACCGGAAGGTCAAAGCAATTAGGGCATTGATATATTCAGCGGTGAAGGCTGAAAATGAAAATGTAACACTTAAAGAAGTCGGACAAATGCTTACTCTACAGGATATGGAGAAGCTGGGAACGGCAATAAACGAAGCACTTAAGGTTTCAATGCCGGAGGTCACGGAAGAGCCTCCGGGGGAATAGAAAGCCACACCGAATCTACAGGATGGGATTGGGAGTGGCTTTTTTATTTAGGAACCAATCTACTCAAAATGACCGAGGAGCAGTTCTGGAATAGCACTCCAAAGAAGCTGCAAGCCTTGTTCAAGGTGTACAAATCTGCCCATGGAATCAGCGAAAGCCAGGAATATGAGCCAATTGACAATATCTTTTTTTAGGAAGGTGGTGAGGAAATGGCAGGTGGCAGCAATACAGTAATAGCAAGGGTTGGCCTTGATGACAGAGGCTTTCAGGAGGGCGTCTCACGAATCCAAAGAAGCCTCAAAATTGTTCAGAGTGATTTTGCTGTAGCGAGTTCCAAGCTTGGGGATTTCGGTAAATCTACTGACAGCTTGAGGCTCAAGGCGGATACCTTGAACAAACAGATACAACTTCAAAATGACAAGGTCGCTGCTCTTACACGAAGCTATGAAGAAAGTGTCCGTGTTAAAGACGAGGATGCGAAGGCTACTGAAAACCTGAAAATTAAGCTTAACTATGCAATTGCAGAGCTTAATAATATGCAGCGTGAACTGAAAGAAACCACAACGGAACTTAACACCAAAAGTTCAGCTTGGTACAAGCTTTCAGAAAACATGGGCAAAGCCGGAGAAAAAATGAAGGCTGTGGGCGATAAAATGACCTCGGTTGGAAAAACACTGTCTACTGCCGTTACTCTTCCCATCATGGGAGCAGGAACTGCTGCAGTAAAAGCGGCAGCCGACTTTGAACAGGGCCTTTCTAATATAAAGGCAGTCAGCGGTGCCACAGGCGATGAGATGGAGAAGCTGAAAAACCTTGCATTAAAAATGGGTATTGATACTAAATACTCTGCAACAGAAGCAGCTAAAGGAATTGAGGAGCTTATCAAAGCCGGTGTAAGCACACAGGATATTTTGAATGGTGGACTTGCCGGGGCACTATCCCTTGCTACTGCGGGAGAATTGGAACTTGCTGATGCAGCGGAAATTGCATCGACTGCACTAAACGCTTTCAAATCAGACGGACTGACCGTATCAAAGGCTGCGGATCTACTGGCAGGTGCAGCAAATGCCTCTGCCACTTCGGTGTCTGAGCTTAAATACGGTCTTTCCTCTGTCGGAGCAGTAGCCTCAAGTGTCGGGTTGAGTTTTGAGGATACCACCACTGCTCTTGCGGTTTTTGCACAAAACGGACTCAAAGGTTCGGACGCAGGTACCAGCCTTAAAACCATGCTAATGAACCTCCAGCCACAAACCAAGGCTCAGAAAGAGGCTTTCAAAGAGCTTGGACTGACAGCTGCTGATGGCAGCAGCAAATTCTATGATGCCAGAGGAAGCTTGAAATCAATGGCTGAAATAGGCGGTATATTACAGGATGCAATGAAGGGAATGACGGATGCTCAAAGGCTCTCCACCATGGAGACTATTTTCGGCTCCGATGCCATAAGGGCGGCAAACATCCTTTTCAAGGAAGGTAGTGCCGGGATCAACAATATGAAGGCAGCTATGAGTAATGTAACCTCCGAGCAGGTGGCAGCTGAAAAGATGAACAACCTCAAAGGCCAGATTGAGCAAATGAAAGGCTCACTTGAAACCCTGGGGATTCAGCTGGGTAACATCCTGATACCAATAGTCAGCAAGATCGTGGCAAAGCTCACCGAATGGACAAATGCTTTCATGACTCTGTCTCCCGAAACACAAAAGGTAATCCTGATAGTTGCAGGAATTGCAGCAGCAATCGGACCTGTGATTCTTATCATCGGCAAGGTGATTTCTATAGTTGGTACTCTCTCTTCCATTATCAGTGCCGTGTCAGGTGCTATGGCTGCTGCAGGCGGCGCTTCTGCTGCTCTTTCGG
Source organism: Bacillota bacterium (assembly GCA_023460955.1). Classification (GTDB taxonomy): domain Bacteria; phylum Bacillota; class Clostridia; order Acetivibrionales; family DSM-1351; genus Ruminiclostridium. The sequence goes on from JAEWOH010000024.1 coordinate 7,179, forward strand.
GAGCATTGGCTGTAATTACTGGCCCAGTGGGAATCGTAATTGCCGCTGTTGTAGCATTGATCGCAATATTCGTTGCACTGTACAAGAACAACGAGGAGTTCAGGAACAATGTAAACACCATCTGGAACCAAATTAAAAGCACCATTGGAGGTGTGCTTGATGCTTTGAAGGCATTGTTTCAAGCTTTCATTGATATAGCCAGCAAGCTGTGGAAGGAGTATGGAGATGATATTGTCAACGTACTATCAAAGGCTTTCAATTTGATAGCTGCTATAGTGAACAATGCTTTGAATCAAGTAAAAAACATTATAAAAATCGTAACAAGCCTTATAAAGGGTGATTGGCAAGGTGTCTGGGATGGAATTAAGTCCTTGACCACTGATATGTGGAATGGGATTCAGAACATCATAAAGGCGGCACTTGACCTTGTTTTAAGCATCTTCAAGCTTCAGTTCGAGGTGATAAAAAACCTTGTTACAACGGTCTGGAATGCAATTAAAATCGCAACTTCAGCTGTTTGGAATGCGATATCGTCTGCCCTGTCTGCTGCGTGGAGCGGGATAAAAAGCACTGCAACCTCTGTATGGAATGCAATTTCAAGCTTCTTCAAAGGCTTATGGGATGGCATTTCTAATTTATTTAATTCTGCAGTAAACGGAATTAAGAATACCGTTTCTGATGTCTGGAATGGTATTCTGGGGACTACCAAGAGTGTGTGGGAAGGCATAAAGAATGCAATAATGTCACCCATAAATGCTGCTGTGAGCTTTGTTAAGGAACAGATTGATAAAATAAAGAACTTCTTCAGCGGACTTAACATTCAGCTTCCTCATATCAAGCTCCCCCACTTCAGCATCAAGGGCGAATTCAGCCTTGCACCACCAAAGGTTCCGTATCTTGATGTAAGCTGGTATGCCAGTGGTGGTATTTTTAACAGACCAAGTGTCATCGGTGTTGGTGAAGCTGGAACTGAGGCGGTGCTTCCCATTGACAGGCTAGATGAACTCATGGCAAGAGCAATAGAAAAGGTAGGCGGTAAAAACTCTGGCGGTGGATTGACACTTCACATTCAAAACTTTATTAATAACACAGATAAGGATATCGAGCAGCTTGCTTATGAACTTGAATTTTATAGGCAGAGAGTTGCTACAGGAAGGGGCGGTGTCTAATGCTTTCATTTACTCTTGGAAATAAAAACAGCAGCACCGACTTTGGAATAATCACTTCGGTAAGACCTTCTATCCCCTCCCCTAAACGGCGTATTTCATATATCGAAGTACCGGGCAGGGATTCAAGTCTACGGTATGACGAGGGCACATATGAGGATGTAACCATTGCAGTAGACTGCACCATCAAAGGTGCAAACCTTATGGAACGGCTGGATAGCATCAAGGCTTGGCTCTACTCTGCGGGTGAGAGTGACTTGGTCTTTTCCTTCCAGCCGGACAAGAAATACCGGGCACAGGTGGTAAACTCCATTGATTTCAAACAGGCCTTCAAAATCTGTTCGAGGTTTGTGATCCTCTTTAGCTGCCGACCCTTTAAATACTGGGTGAACAACACCGTTATAACCGTAAATACCGGGGCAGGTACAACCATTGTAAATCAAGGAAGCGTGGCAAGCAGACCGATAATAAAGGTCTACTGCTCAGGAAACGGAAAGTTTAAAATCAATAGTGCCGAGGTGGCTCTTTCCAATATTACAGTACCCTATTTGACATTGGACAGCGAACTTGAGGAGGCATATTACCTTGTAAACGGTGAAATGAAGAATGCAAACAACCTTATGGCCGGTGAATTCCCCATACTTTCTACAGGCAACAACACCGTTACCTTTTCTGGTGGAGTTACAAAGCTTGAAATTGCTCCGAATTGGCGGTGGTTGTAATGATAAATATTTATGACAAAAAAGAAACTGCCTTTATTCACAATGGCCTTGCTGTATTAAATGAATGCCGGGAATGTAAGATAACTGAAAAGCTGAACAATGAATATGAACTCTCCCTCACCTATCCCCTGCATTCAAAAAAAGCGGCATACATCAAACCCTTCAATGTTATAAGGGCCGATGGACAGCTCTTTAGGATATACAACACTGACAAGGACAGCAAGGCCGGAACAATTACTGCAAATGCCCGGCATATATTCTATGACCTGATGAATTTCATTGTTACGGACAGACGTGCAGAGAATAAAACCTGCCAGGCAGCACTAGAGATGATTATTGATGAGTTGGGGCTTTCGGCCACCTACTCTGTTGGAAGTGATTTAACCAAAACAGCTACCCAGTATGTGGTCAAAAAGAATGGTGTCGAGGCAGTGTTCCTTCTGGTTAATGAGTGGCAGGGTGAACTTGTCAGGGACAACTTCAATATAAAAATAAATGCCAGCAAGGGATCTGATAAAAGTGTTCACATCCGATACGGAAAAAACATCATCGGTATCAGTGAGAAACTTAACTGTGATAATGTAGCTACCTGGATTTATCCGGTTGGCACCAATGGTATCACCCTCCCGGAAAAATACCTGCTCAATCCCGCTTGGGAGGGTTCAGACTATCCTAATTTTGCTGTCATTAAAAAGGTTGAGTTCAAGGATGCCACAAGCGAAGGAATGCTCAGGATTGAAGCACAGAAATACCTTGATGCAAATGTAGTTCCCGATGTCAACTATAAGGTTGATTTCATATTGCTTGGGCAGACCGAGGAATATAAGAATTACAAGGCTTTGGAATATGTTGAGGTTGGAGACATTGTTACTGTAAAGCACAGCATCCTCGGTATTGATATAAAGGTAAAGGTCATAAGCTTGGAAAAGGATATTCTGAGTGCCAAGAACACCAAAGTGGAACTTGGACAGCCGCTTTCTACCCTCGACCAGTACATTGCAGAGGTTTCAAGAAACAGTGAGGCTATGGCAAGCAGTATTTCTCAGGCCATGAGTTCTATGCTGTATTTTACCAACCCCAGTACCCTGACAATCGGTACTGCTGACAAGGAAGTCATTTATATGCCTATCGGAACTGTAAGGAATACAAATGTAATGTCCTACCTTGTGCTCAGTGTTAACACTTCCTCAGTCGCAACGCTGACTGTTAAGTACAGCCTTGATAACAGTGCGATACCGACCAATCTGAAGCAGAAGCTTCAGGTGGGTGATAACATGATTGCCATTCCAATGGCACTTGTTGCGATACCGGAAGGAGGTCACTACTTCAGTGTTAAGCTTTCTGTGGATACCGGGTCCCTTACCATTATGCCGAACGGACTGCAGCTTGCCATCGATGGAAGAAACCTGACAGGCGGTGTTAGTTCGGAAGTTCCTCATGCCGAAGTGCGGGAGGAGATAAAGTATACAGATGTAAGCAATGGAAGGGTAACCTTCAATTATGTTGTACAGACAAAGCCGCCCACAGCTGCAGCCTTCATAGAAAATATCCTTTATTCAAATGTAAGCGCCGGAAGAATTGCTGAAGCCGTTAATGTGGTTTTGACATAAGGAGGGATAAGAAAAATGCGTGAAACCAAAGGTTATGACAAGAGTTTTATTGACGGAACCATAAGAGAGCATATAAAAATGAAGCCGGATGTGGAAATCAAAGGTGTTGTTACAATTCAGCTTTTTGATGAAGCTGGCAAGCTTGAAAGAGAAATAAAGACGGAGAATCGTATTACGGATGCAATTGCAAGGATGGCTTTCATGGATTATTTTTGTTGCAGAATCAGAGGGAATCCATGGGGAAGACAGTGGGAATACAATGATTCCGAGGTCGGCAGCAGTGCCACAACCAAAGATGCAGGATACAAAGAAGGCACTCCAGACAACGGTGGCTATTACCACCAGTATTCGTATTTCACTGCTCCCTTCCGCTACTTGCTGCTTACCGATGATACCACTCCTGAATCCGGGTTTGCCCGTGCGGTCAAAGGAAATGTAATCGGGTGGGCGGATAAGTCAAGGGTTTATGCAGGAGCCAGTACAATAAAGGGTACTCTCAATTTAAGCGAGACTCTTTTCACTGAAAACAACCTGCATTTTGTTTTTGACTTTGCAACCAGTGTGGCTAATGGTACATTTCAGAAGCTGTGGTGGGCTGATTTGGAGTTGGACAGTACACAAGAGATAATCCGGTGGATGAGGGGTCTTACCAGGAACTATAAGCTGGATGGATACCTCAGTAAAACAAGGAATACACCTGCACCCACAAACTTTACTCCAGGGGATTATAGATATCAGACCTATCCAGATCGTTATTGTTATCCCAGGTTGTTTAAATATAACAACAAGCTATATACCATTAGCGCCAACAAAGATACAGCTAAGACATGTATGTCAATTATCAATATTGACACTGAGGAATACAGCGAGGTCGATTTATATACCACGATGGGTTTGACCAGTACGAGTTATAGACCTATGTTCCATCTGATGGCCCATGAAAACAACTATGTTTATATGATCTACGACCAGTACAACAAACTCCACAGATTAAACCTCGATGACAATACCAAGACTGAGGTAAACATTACAAATAACTACTACACTCTCATCGGCCAGCAGATTCCAGAGATTCCATCAAACTGGTACAGCAATATTCCTTCATATTTATATAACGGTATGATCGGCTGTAAGAACGGAAAATTGTATATTCCTTTAAGGTACAGCAATGGAGGTACAAACAAGACCTTTATCCTTGTGTGCAATCCTGATGCGAACCTGACAAAAGTAGCTCTGTATGACCTAAGTACAGCATCAGTTCCCTCAGGATCTTCAGCAACCTTGAACAATTGTGATTTAAGACTGCAGCCGAGGGATGCTGATACTTGGTTCGTGTGTACAGGAAGCTATACCTATATTACAGACAACCAGTTCAACATCATAGATTTAAGCTTTAGAAACTACACCTTTGATTATAATTACTACCTTGAGGATACTGCGGGTACGGCAATAAAAAGATACTACATCAATAAAAACTATTTTACCAACGGTTATGCAGTAAGCGGGTGGGGCTGGTATTGGATTATGTGGGAACCGGTAGCTGCAATGACATTGCTGCCAAGTCCGGTAACTAAAACCCCTACAAATACAATGAAGATACAATATGACTTCAACATCCAAAGGGTGGACCCTTTCCAACCATAATATATAAATTGAAACGGAGGTCGAGGAATTTGAAGAATGTTTTTAGCATTATTCAGCTGATTGTTACTGCGCTTGGAGGATATATCGGCTGGTTTTTAGGAGGCTTTGATGGCTTTATGTATGCACTGATTGCCTTTGTGGTTATTGATTACATTACAGGCTTGATGGTGGCAGTGCTGGAAAGGAAGCTGTCAAGCGAAGTGGGATTCCGGGGTATATTTAAAAAGGTACTGATTTTTACCCTTGTTGGCATAGGAAACATTGTAGATGTTTATCTCATCAAGAACGGTAGTGCAATCCGCACCGCCGTTATTTTTTTCTACCTTTCCAATGAGGGGATCAGTATCTTGGAGAACACCGGAAAGATTGGACTGCCTATACCCGAGAAGTTAAAGAAAGCACTGGAGCAGCTTAACAAGGAGGAAAACAAGGATGAGTAAATCAGTATATTTAAGCCCGTCAATACAAGAGAATAATGTGGGTGTTGCAGGCTATGGCACTGAGGAAGTAAGAATGAACCAGGTGGCCGATGTTGTGGAGAGGGTATTGAAAAGGCATGGGATAACAACCTACAGGAACAAGCCAGACTGGACCCTGCAAAAGGTGGCGCAGGACAGCAACAGCAAAAAACCGAACCTACACTTCGCTATCCACAGTAATGCGGGTGGTGGCAGAGGCGGTGAAATCTATGCCTACGCTCCCAGTGGTGAAGGCGAAAAAGCTGCAAGAGCAATATACTCTGAACTTGAATCGATAACACCCACTGCCGACAGAGGAGTGAAGTTCTGGCCTGAGTTATATGAATTAAGGAAAACCACTGCACCTGCAGTACTTGTGGAGATTGCTTTTCATGATAACGAAGATGACGCAAAGTGGATCATTGCTAACATTGAAAAAATTGGTACTGCACTTGCAAAAGGAGTACTCAAGTATTTTGACATTGAGTTTGTTTATGAAACCTACGAACTGGAACAGGCGGTCAAGGCGCTAAAGGAAAAAGGAATTATTTCAGATCCCGACTACTGGATTGGAAATGCAGTGCCGGGGAGAATAGTAAGAGGTGACTTTGCCGCTACTCTGATAAAGAGGGCGGCATTAGTTTTGAAGCAAGGAAGATAAGTTTAAGATTAGTAGAAATGATGTATGTAGCGGCTCTTATGGGTCGCTCCTTTTTCATGGGGGTAAAGCAAATGAATATGGGACAAAAACAAAAGATTCATGAGCTCAGAGGCAATGGCCAGAGTTATAAGCAGATTGCTCTGGCTCTTGGAATATCTGAAAACACAGTAAAGTCTTATTGCAGAAGAAATATTAAAATGGCAGCTGAAACTGAAGCAACTATAATTGATAAACAAATAAGGATAGAGGAATTCCATACAATTTGCAAGCATTGCCAGAAACCATTGGTGCAGGCTGTAAAGGGACAACCGAAAAAATTCTGCTCTGAAAAATGCCGCCGTCTCTGGTGGAAGGCCAATGAAAGCCGATTAAACAGGAAGGCATATTATTCGCTGACTTGCAGCATGTGCGGTGTTAAATTTGAAAGCTACGGCAACCGGAACCGAAAGTTCTGCAGTCATGCCTGTTATATAAAGAAAAGATTTGAAAAGGAAGGTGGGGCAAATGACAAAAGAGCAGTTTGAACAAGAGAAGAACTACAGGGTTTCTATTGCTATTGCTAAGTCCATGCTCTCAAAAAAGATTATATCCGACCATGAATTTAAAAAAATTGATGCCATGCTGGTTTCTAAATATAAGCCAGTTTTGGGCGGCTTGTAGGACAGAAATGACTTGCTATTGTATCAATATCTACGGTAACATCGTAGCTGAAAGGAGGTGGGTTTATGACCAGAAATATAAGAAAAATAGAGCCTTTAACGGCTAAACTGCCTACAAGAAAAAAAGTTGCAGCCTATGCAAGGGTGTCAAGTGGCAAGAATGCAATGCTTCATTCACTTTCAGCACAAATAAGCTATTACAGTGAATTCATTCAAAAGAAAATAGACTGGGAGTATGTAGGTGTTTATGCGGATGAGGCAATAACAGGTACAAAAGACGGCAGGGAAGAATTCCAAAGACTGTTGTCTGATTGTAGGTCAGGAAAGATAGATATGGTCATAACAAAGTCCATAAGCAGATTTGCGAGGAATACAGTAACCATGCTGGAAGCAGTAAGGGAACTTAAAAACCTGAATGTAGATGTCTTTTTTGAAAAAGAAAATATTCACTCAATGAGCGGGGATGGAGAGTTGATGCTAACCATCCTCGCTTCTTTTGCGCAGGAGGAAAGCCGGTCGGTCAGTGAAAACTGCAAATGGCGGATACGCAAACGTTTTGCTGACGGAGAACTTGTAAATCTTAGATTTTTATATGGTTACCGAATTGTGAAGGGTAAAATTGATATCAATCCGGAGGAAGCGGACATTGTACGCATGATATTCCAGGACTATATAAATGGTATGGGATGCACCTTGATAGCGAAAAAGCTTCGTGAAGCGGGTATTCAAAGATTAAGAGGCGGTACTTGGAACTCAGAAAGAGTGGTGGAAATAATTAAAAATGAGAAATACGCAGGTAATGCCTTGCTGCAGAAAAAGTATGTTGCAGATCATCTGACTAAATTACTTGTAAGGAACAAGGGTGTATTACCTAAATACTTTGCTGAAAGCACCCATCCTCCAATTATTGATATAGAAATGTTTGAAAAGGCACAAGAAATAATGATTGTAAATACAACGAGAAATACACCTAAAAATGAAATGAAAAAATATGTCTTTACATCTAAAATTATCTGTTGTAACTGCGGCAAAAGCTACAAGCGGAAAACAAGGGGCGTCAATGTTTTATGGAATTGCTCAACGTATTTGAAATATGGAAAGGATAGCTGCAGTGCAAAGCAAATTCCGGAGAGCATTCTGTGTTCAGTTATTTCTGAAGTGTTAGATATAAATGAATTTGATGAAAACATATTTATTCAAAAAATAAAGGAAATACAGATTCCGGTTGCAAACCAGCTGGTATTTGTTTTTTATGACGGAAAGGTTGTTCAGAAAGAATGGAGGAACAAGTCTCGTAGTGAAAGCTGGAGTGCTGAAAAGTGCCAACTTATGAGAGACACTAACCTGGAAAGGAGGAAGCAAAAATGCGGTTAGGAAAAGCAGTAACTGTTATTCCCCCCACAGTAGGGAGACTAGCCACCGCAGCAGATATGACGGTGAAAATTAAAAGAGTGGCTGCTTATGCGAGAGTTTCGACAGATAATGATGAGCAGCTTTCGAGTTATGAAGCACAGGTTGACTATTACACCCGGCACATACAGTCAAACACTTCTTGGCAGTTTGTTGAGGTTTATACCGATGAGGGAATATCAGCAACCAGCACAAAGAAACGTGATGGCTTCAACAGAATGATAGCGGATGCATTGGCGGGAAAGATTGATCTGATAATTACCAAATCAGTATCGAGATTTGCCAGAAACACAGTAGACACCCTTACTACAGTCAGGCAGCTCAAGGAAAAAGGTGTTGAGGTGTATTTTGAAAAGGAAAATATTTATACCCTTGATAGTAAAGGGGAGTTGCTTATTACGATAATGTCGAGTTTAGCTCAAGAAGAGTCGAGGAGTATCTCAGAAAACGTGAGTTGGGGCCAAAGAAAGCGCTTTGCCGACGGAAAGCTGATGCTTCCATATGGTCAATTCCTTGGGTACAAAAAAGGGGAGGATGGGTTGCCCGAAATTGTTGAGAAAGAAGCTGAGATTGTTAGAAAAATATATAAACTTTTCCTTGAAGGAAAGACCCCATCAACAATAGCGAGATGGCTAACAGAAGAAGGATACCCAACACCCTCGGGGAAAAAGGTATGGCAGTTCAGTACAGTAAAAAGCATTCTCCAAAATGAGAAATATAAAGGGGATGCTATACTGCAAAAATCCTATACAGTGGATTTCCTTACCAAGAGAAAGAAAATCAATGAAGGTGAGCTGCCTCAGTACTACGTTGAAAACAGCCATCCTGCCATTATCTCTCCAGAAACCTTTGAACTGGTCCAAGAAGAGTTCAGACGAAGAAAAGCAGCGGGAAGGCAGACAAGTGCAATCAGTTGCTTTGCCAGCCGCATTGTATGTGGAGAATGCGGTGGTTTTTACGGTAGGAAGGTCTGGCATTCCACCAGCAAATATGCAAATACAATCTGGCAATGCAATAATAAGTTTACCAAAAGGAAATTCTGTACTACTCCGCATCTTAAGGAAGAGGTTGTTAAAAAGGTTTTTGTAGAAGCCTTCAACAGCATCATTCAAAATAGAGATGAGATACTTGCAAATTATGAGCAGATCGTTGAAAAAACCATCAATACCAAAGCACAGGAAAAGGAATGTAATAAAATCGATGAGGAATGCACTGCGATTGAGGCTGTCATTGAAAAGCTGATTTCAGAAAACGCTCGGAATGTTATTGATCAGAATGAATACAACGAAAAATACACTACCTACGCAGCCCGATATAACGAACTGCAAAACAGGAGGCAGGAGATAAACAGGGAAATTGCAATGTGCCGGGCAAAACATAATCTTATGAAAGCTTTCATTGAAGAATTGAAGGTTCAGGACCATCTGCTGGAGGGATTTGAGGAAAGACTGTGGTGTGCAACCTTGAATGCCATGGTTGTTAAATCAGAGCGGGATGTGGTATTCCAGTTTAAAGATGGTATGGAATTGGAATGGACTATCAACAAAGGTTAAAGGTGGGGGCATGAGTGGTGAAAACATAAAAAGGATTGTGAAAGAAATATCTCCAAAGAAAATGCTACTTACAGGGCATAAAAGGATTAATGTCTGTGCATATATCAGAGTCTCCACTTCTCACCAAGGCCAGTTAAATTCACTACAAAATCAAAAAGAGCACTACGAGCGAAAGCTGATGCCCAACCCTGATTATGAATACTGCGGAATATTTTCTGATTCCGGGATATCAGGAGCGAAGGAAGAACGCCCCGGTTTTCTTGAAATGATGGAAAAGGCAAAGAGGGGAGAAATTGACCTTATAATTACAAAGTCCATATCCCGGTTTGCAAGGAATACCGTTTTGCTATTGAAGTATGTCAGGGAACTGAAAGAACTTGGTGTGGGAGTACTATTTGAGGAACAGAAAATAAACACACTGAATGCAGATGGAGAATTGCTTCTTACTGTACTGGGTGCCATAACCGAGGAGGAACGCAAATCAGTCTCAAGCAATGTAAGATGGGCGATGCAGAATAAATTCAAACGCGGGGAAGTAATGGTGGATACAAACAGGTTGCTTGGTTATGAGAAGGATGAAAACAACAATCTGATTATCAACAAGGAACAGGCTAAAATAGTATCCCGGATATTCAGAATGTATCTTGATGGTAATTCAGCGTATAAAATAGCAAAAGTTTTAAACAGCGAAGGTGTACAAACATACAGCAATAATCGATGGACCCATTCCCGAATATCAAGTATCCTGTCAAACGAAAAGTATGCAGGCGATTGCCTTATGCAGAAGGCTTTTGTATCAGATAGCGGAAAAGAGGTTATTAACCGAGGGCAGCTATCCAAGTATTACATAAAAAACAATCACCCTCCAATCATTAAAAGAAAGGATTGGCAAAGAATTCAGGAAATCCGGGAGGAAAGGAAAACAAAAATATATAAATTCACCGGTATGTTGAAATGTCCGTATTGTGGTGCTTCATTGATAAGAGTGGTTCACCAGGGTAGATGGGTAAGCTGGATATGTGCAACTTATATGCAAAAGGGCAAATCAGCTTGTGCTGGAATGAGAATACCGGATGGCAAATTGAATGAAATAATAAGAGATATGACTTTTTCAGAACCGGTGGTTGTAGAGGAGGTTACTGATGGCCAGGATAGAAAAAAGAAATCCCAAAAGAGTTTCCGTCTTCTACCCGTTACCCAATACAAGGGATTCGGGAGAAACGAAAGGACAAAAGAATAAAAAACGTGTGGCGGCGTACTGCAGGGTTTCTTCAGGAAGCAGTGAGCAGATGGAAAGCTATAATGCCCAAATCCAATACTATGAAAAATATATAAAAGAAAACTCGGACTATATATTTGCAGGAATATATGCGGATGAAGCAATATCAGGGACAGATACCCGGAAAAGGGATGCCTTCAGGCAAATGGTACAGGCCTGCAGGGACGGTGAGATTGATGTGGTAGTAACCAAGAGCCTGTCCCGCTTCGGGCGTAATACAGTAGATTGCTTGAAAGTAATACGGGAGCTCAAAGCACTCGGAGTGGATGTGTTTTTCGAAAAGGAAAACATCCATACATTACGAAGTGAGGGTGAAATGCTTATATCCCTTATTTCAGCAGTTGCACAAAATGAAAGCCTAACACTTTCTGAAAATATAAAATGGGGAATACACAGAAAATATGAACGTGGCATGGTCCAGAGCATACCTTGCGGTAAGTTCTTGGGGTATGATAAAGATAAATACGGCAACCTTGAGATAAATGAGGAACAGGCAGCTATTGTGCGGTGCATATACCAGGAGTTTCTTGACGGCTACGGGACATACCAGATTGCCAAAAGGTTGACAAAAGAGAAGGTTCCCATGGTCTATGGCGGCAAGGAGTGGTGTGCCAGCCATATCCGTAAGGTTTTAACAAATGAGAAGATGAAAGGTGATACCTTGTGTCAGAAGACTTACATAAAGGACTATTTAACGAAAAAAAGAGGTAAAAATATAGGGGTGCTTCCGCAATATTATTATGAGGATACACACCCGGCAATCATTGAAAAGGAAATATGGGAATGCGTTCACTTAGAGTTTGAGAGGCAGAAGAAATACTGCTTAGATCATAAAATCTCAACCTTCCACCGCAACAATCCAGAAAACCCGCTATCGGCAAAGATAATTTGCTCGGTATGCGGGTCTACTTTTATTTTACAGGAATCTAAAAGGGTTGGTGAAGAAGGGAGGAAATATTGGCGATGCAGGAGCTTCATCGGTAACAATGGAACAGTGCTAAAGGGTAGAGTATTTACACCAAAGCATATGCATAGAATCTCCCAAAATCCAGAAGTGATCCGAAGGTGGAAAGACCCCAAGCCAAGGCAAATGCTATGTACGGATGTCCAAGTGAAGGAAGGCATTCCAGAAGAGTCTTTCATCAAGGCCTGGAATAGGTTTGTCTATGACTATGAGGAATATTTGCCTTTATGGATGGATGTACTTGAAGGTGATGATGCACTTAAAGTATATAGGGCAAGGGAAATGGTGAAATTGGTCCGGGAGTCTGGGTACATAAGCGAAATGCCTTACGAGTTAATGCTTAAGACCCTGTCTCATATTGAAATTAGTCATGATGATAAGATTAAGATTGTATTCCTTGCAGGGGTAATCATAGAGATAACAGCCAATGAACATTTGGATTATACTTTCATTCGGAAATGATGCTAATAAAAATGATAATTATATAAAGATTCTCACCCGCAAAGTAGGTAAATTAAAATACCTTCCTTACGGGTGAGTTCTTTGTTTGTTAAAAACATTTATTGTTTCCTTGAGATGAATTATAATTATTAGTAATTAATGGTAATTGGAGTGATGTGTTTGTTAAGAATTGAAGAATACATTTTAAAAAGGAAAAAAGAGGACAGGCTGAATGAATTTGATATAGATGCCCGTAATGAAAATATGAGATTATGCGTCAATTATGTTTTTGAATATTACAATAACTATTTAAACATTACAGAGGCAGAAGAAAGAACTGTTTTAAAAGATGAAAAATTAGAAAAGTACTACCATCAGTTGAGAGATTATGAGCCGGAAGTAAAAGACTGGCTTGTTGGAATATACTCAGAATACGGTAAGCAACTGAATCGATATATTGGAAATATTCTTAAAGAAGACTCTTTTTTCTACTTATACAATACAGACAGTGAATTCAGAAATTTATCGTATGACTGTTATTCAAAGCTTATAAAAAAGTTTCCATATTTAAAAGATCAGACTGAAATGCTTTTTCTTTTTATAAAAGAATATCACAGGGTGTTAGGACAGGGTGGCTCTGATCCTTCATCTGTTTATATATCTGAGGAAATTAGCGAATGGGTTCAGGGGACATGTGCGAAATACCAGGTTAATTTGCTTGAATTTGCATTCAGGTGGGTTAATGATTTTTATGACAATGAAGATACCTGGCCATCAACTCATAGAAAGAAGAGTCCAGATAGCTGGAGAAAGTACGAGTATGATCACAAGCAAAAAAGCAATCTTTTTAATATAGACTCCATGTATAGAAAGATGCCTAAAAAGCCTTATACAAAAGGCAAAAAGCAGGAATTTGAGATTTTATTTATGTATTATTGGCTTAACAGTATTGTCGGAGATAACGAAAATTACTGGCAGGATTATCTTGAAAAGACTTTGTCGGTCGTAAAACCGGAATGAGTCATAGTGTATAAATTGGTTATTTGGTGAGGAAAAGTTCAAGGAGGTTTTGATATGTTGAATAAAGCTATAGAAATAGCCAATCGTGCTCATGCAGGACAAATTGATAAGGGAGGAGAACCATATATTCTTCATCCCCTTAGAGTTATGCTGTCGAGGGAAAATGAATTAGAAAGAATATGTGCTGTGTTACATGATGTTGTTGAAGATTCAGATATTACTTTTGATGATCTAAGAAAAGAAGGGTTTTCTGAGGAAGTTATTGCAGTTCTGGATTGCCTTACAAAACGTGATGGCGAAAGTTATGACACGTTTATTAATAGAGTACTTTCCAATCAAACTGCTTGTCATGTAAAACTCGCAGATTTGCGTGACAACATGAATTTAACAAGGATTGAAAGCCCTACAGAAAAAGATATTGAAAGAATCCAAAAATATAAAGATGCATCTGAACGAATTTTTGATGCATTACCAATGAAAGACTGTATTGAAAATGAGCGGGTTATTAAGATAAATGGTTGCGTATCTATTCAACCATTTATCACCCACGATGAATTTTTGGAAAAGTTTATAAAGTTTGTTGAGAATCATGGGTGGTATTTTGGCGGGGGTACCGAGGATGTAACAGATAAGGAATAGTGGCAACCTTGAGCAATTACAGATTTGACGCTAACAAAAAATCATCAAGTTATAGCATATGGAAAAACTGAAGAGCAATTGATTGGGCAAAGAAAAATGCGGGTTTCTATGATCCTGCATTAGCGAGAAACGATGAATTGTTTTAGAAAGATAGGAAAAAAGAAAGCCAAGTACGGAAAGCACTTGAAAAATCTATTTTTGAGATGAGACGTATAAGTTTTTTATTGTCGAGGTGAACTATGGGAGATATTCCAAAATTTATAATTGATAAAAGTATACTTGAGTCATTATTTCCAGGGGGCGTGGAACAAAGAAATAAAGATGTCGATAGTAGTGATATATTAAAAAATTTTGCGAAAAGAGTTGATGGTGTAATCTTACGAGATGAAGAGATTCTCCAGCATTTTGTTGACAAATATAAATTTTCACCTGGTAAAGATATTGTTATTCAGGCAAACAAATTAATTAATAACTACATTACAGTTATTACTGATTTGTTATCAGACCTTTCTGCGATAGGCCATAATATCTCAGAAATTAAGAGTAGAACCATATTAGATAAGGATAGTTATCAGTACAAAAAGCAGCAATATTTTTTAAAAATTAATTACGAAATTCAGAATAGAAAACAGTTGGAACTATCACAGAAATTAAATGACGTTTTAACTACACGAATGGGTCAAAATCTTTCAGGAGAACAAGACATAGATGGGTTGTTAAAACTTGATGAGTTTTCATCCTTAAGCTTCACATATAATATTAAGTTTGATTTTGGAGTGTTTGTAAAGTTTTTTAAGATTATTAAATGGAACAAGGATGAGGTGTTTAATCTTATTAAGCTGAAGTCTCATTCGGAAGATGAATATTATAAATATGTAAAAAATTATATAGCTGAGAATAGGGTTTTAGAATATATAAATTTCAAGGCAAAAGAGCATTATTTACTTTCTGAAAAGGAAGAAATATTAAGCATATTATTGGGGCTTTATCAGTATGAGAAATACCAAGCTTTTGTAAGCTTAGGGGCAATACAAGTTGAAGGATTATTTTATGATTTTTGTTCTTTAATAAACGGAGGTACTAGGAAAAGTGAAGAAGGTACGATGATTAACAAAGTTGACAAGGTTTTTAATAATAACCGTAACCAGGCATTGATTTACTATCCATACTTTGCATTTGATGTACCAATTTACAGGAATGAAGTAGCTCATAACGGAGTGGCAAGCGTAAAAAAGGCAGAATATTTGGCTCATGATATTTTATTGGATATGTATATTATCATCAAATTAATGCAAGACACATGGCTACCTTTTAATAACGTATGCCACTTTATTTTAGGATTAAAGGATAAGGAAAAAATTAAGGATTACTCCGAGGAATATTACCCGCCAATATTCACAGAAATGTATGGTTTTCTAATGCTTTATAGAGATATAAATCAAGAGTTTGGAATATTCAAAATAATGAAAGAACGGGATAAGCACAAAGATATCCTGACGCGGTTTCCTACCTTTTATAACGGTGAAAGAACAAACCTTTATGATGAAATAGGAAGCATACTAAATTTGTTTGAAGAAGAAAAGTTTTGGAAGTATATATTTGATACTGTTCTAAAGTACGGCTTTAACGGAACAAATTTTGCAGATTTCATAAAAAAACTAGTTGATGAGTTTATAGGATACCTGCCTAAAAAATCGGGAAGTCATAACTATTGTATTGAGATAAACAAGAAAGTACAACAATACTTAAAGAGCAAAAGTGATTCGGCTTTGCAACAATAATAAGAAAGTATAAGCTTTAGCTTGTTGGGTTCTCTCAATTTAAAATAGGAATGCTTTAGGTATACATACAAATGACTAATAAAGGGTGTTCACATTTTAGCGGAAACCTATACAATTTAGCGTTAATCAAACCTTTTAGCGGAATTCGATTAATGCTAAATTGTATCAAAACTTGAGTGATTAGACAAGAGGAAAGCAGAAGTATTTCTGAAAATGTCACATGGGGTCAGAGGAAAAGGTTCGCAGATGGGAAAGTTAGCCTGCCGTACTCAAGATTTCTTGGATATGACAGGAGTGAAGATGGTCTGCCGCAGATTAATGAGGAGGAAGCTAAAATAGTCCGGCTTATTTACCGCCTTTTCCTTGAGGGGCAGACACCCCATAGTATTGCAAAACATCTTACCGAGCAAGGCTTAACCTCGCCGGGAGGAAAAGAAAAATGGCAGTCTGGAACTATCCGAAATATTCTAACCAACGAAAAATATAAAGGCGATGCTCTTTTGCAAAAGAAATACACAGTAGATTTTCTGACTAAGAAGCAGAAGGTTAACGAGGGTGAAGTCCCCCAATATTATGTGGAAAACAGCCATCCGGCGATTATTTCATCAGATGTTTTCGATATGGTTCAGGAAGAAATGAAACAAAGAAAAACCATGAAAAACCGCCACAGCAGTGCGGGGATGTTCTCAAGTAAAATAATCTGCGGTGAATGCGGTGGTCTATATGGTTCAAAGGTTTGGCATTCAAACAGTAAGTACCGCCGGGTTATATTCCAGTGCAATAATAAATTCAAAGGAGCCGACAAGTGCAAGACCCCACACGTCACCGAGGATATCATAAAAAATCTGTTTGTCACAGCAGTAAATAAACTGATTTCAAATAAAGGTGAAATATTAGAAAACTTCGAGGTTATAAAGAACACTATATTTGATGTCAATGCACTTGAGACAGAGCATTCGGAAATGAAAGACGAAATGTCTGTAGTTGCTGAACTTATACAAAAATGTGTGAATGAAAATGCTCAAGCCAAACTTGACCAGGAAGAATATAAGCAGAGGTATGAAGGGCTGGTTTCAAGGTTTGAAGCGGCAAAGGCAAGGTTTAATGAAATCAGCGAGCACCAACAGAGAATAAAGGTGCGCCGTGAAAGGGTTGAAGTGTTTTTGTGTAGACTTAAGGAGCAAGATGAACTGATTATTGAATTTGATGAGAGATTGTGGCATACACTGGTGGATACAGTAACTGTGTTTTCAGAAGAGGATATTCGGTTCACGTTTAAGGATGGTTCGGAAAATTAACTGTAAAAAACTAATAATAAATTTGAATAAATGAAAAAGATTCACCGATTAAAGTGTACTTTACTTTAGTCGGTTTTTTTAGCTGAAAGGACTTGCAAATAAGAACTAGAGTTTAATGAAGTATAGAAGTTAAAAAAAACGGAGATATTTGGTAATAAAAGGTATTGAGAGAGTGTTTATGGAGTACATTTTAAAAGACACAGATATTTTCGATAATAATATAGAGGAAAAACTAAGGGCGAAGGTTTCATCCAATTTGGATTGTTATAAGAAAGAAAATGCTTATAAATTTACAGCAAGCTTTCATGTCAACCTCTTAAGTGACCCTCGGTTTGAGGAGTTTGATATCCCTCCAAGTAAGACAAGTAAAGGTACAAAAAAGATAAGATTTATGATGTTATGAGTTTTCAGTTACGAAAGCTAGAACAAGTCTTTAGTGAAATAATATTGAAGTTTGTTCGACAACTATACAAGGTTCTCAACTAGATGCTGAGAATATTATCAAGATAGAAATTAACAAGGACACTTCTGAGCCGTATTACACAGGAAGAGGAAAGAATAGGAGACGTATGAAGGTGAGTTCAATTGTACCAAGCCTTCCTTATACTCAGGAACTCACTTCCAAGATTGCTTCTGAAAGAATCAGTAAAATATATTATGACTTTATGAATATTATTAGGGATAAAAAAATAATGTCAGAAATTTTGGGCATAAAAGCTACTAAGGATGAAGAAAAATTATTTAAAGCATTTGCCGAACAGTATGGTGAATTGTGGCTTACTACAGAAAAGAGAGAAAGAGAACTTAGGGAAAAACTTGTGGAAAGAAGTCTGGCTGTTCTTAACAAGTATATTGAAAAAGACAACGAAGATGGGGTAGTGTAATTATATATAATATTAACAATTGTAAAAAAGGGAGGTTGAAGGATGCTTACAGTCGAGCAATATATTTCTCAAATGAAAAAGAAGGACAAGCTGGATGAGTTTAATTTTAAAAATCATGCTGAAAATATGACAACGGTCATCAGATATGTCATGGAATACTTTAATAATTATCTTAATCCGGAGGCATATGATTATGAGAATATAAAAATCGAACAGACAGCTTTAAAAATCGAGCAGGATATTGAAACTACTTTTCCTAAAAGTAAAGACTTCATAATTGATTATTATAAAAAATATAAAACACGTATTGACAAGACATTTACGTCTTGGCTGAAAGACTTAAAATATTTTCACCTGTTTTATTGTACTGAGGACTACAAGGATGCTGTAGACCTGTTTTGTGATAGTGCAAAAATGAGAGGGACTGGAATAGAGGAATATAAAGATAGACTTATTACTTTAGCTCAGGAAATAAAAGAGAATGAAACAGAGAAACCATCAATTTCAGGATTTAAACACCTCGACAATTCCTTAGTCTCCTGGGTAAAGGAAGTCTATCGTGAATACGGAGTGAATTTATTTCAGTTTGCTCAAGGGCATACAATGTCTTATTATGATGAATACATTGAACATATTTATTGCAGGGAGACTGAAGAACATTATCGTATAAACCGCTATAACCATAGATATAATGATAATCCATTTGGAATGGATGAGCTATATAAAGAGAATGGCGAAAAGCCCTTTATTAATGGCAAAAAGGGTGAAGTTGAAATGCTGATTATGTATGTGTGGGTATTTGATGACGTAATGGATACAGATTATTGGTCTGAGTATGTTAACCTGTGCATATCTACAGGGAGAGTAAGTATTGTTAAGAATATCAATGTTTTGATTCCAGTAAAAAGTAAATGTATAAATTATCCCGAGGAAATCAAGAGCAATCTAGTATATGTTGAAACAACCACTGGAACAATAGGGATTAACCCTGACGGACCGTATATTTTAAAACTTCATTACGAAAAAGATAATGACTTAATATGGAGAGATGATAGTGAACTCAATAAGGTTATAAAAAATTTAAATGACTCCTTTGTAAGATACGGAGTCCCATATGCAATAGAACTACTATCTCCATTACGTTCCCAAACATATAACGAAGAAGAATTTTTTAAACAATATAGACTTTTTGAAAAGGGTATGAGAAAGTATCCGGATATAAAGATTGCTTTAGTGAATGGGCCACATAGGCATAGTGCAAAGCCTAAATATCTTATTCAATTTACAGAAGATATAGTTAGAGCCAGAGCAATTGTA
The DNA here is from genome assembly GCA_023460955.1 of Bacillota bacterium. Taxonomy (GTDB): domain Bacteria; phylum Bacillota; class Clostridia; order Acetivibrionales; family DSM-1351; genus Ruminiclostridium. Next base: position 26,685 of record JAEWOH010000024.1, read on the forward strand.
AAGGAGATGAAGTTTAAATTAAAATTTGCTATAGATATCTCCAAGCTTATGGTAAAAAAGAGTTATCGAAGTCAATTTGAGAATGATTTTAATAAGCTTAGTGAAATCCGTAATTCAATCATCGGAATACATCTTTCCAGTATACCCAATAGTACCAGTATTCGTAGTAGGGGCTACAGCGATGATAATAGAGTGTATCTAAATAAGCATGACTATCATGAAAATTCAGATTTTTTAGGTGGAATTTCTGCTCTATTTAATGATAACCTCTCTAGATATTTTGTAGCAGAAGAAGTAGGCAGCGCCTATGCTCTTGAGGAAGTAGTTGATGATCTTCTCAGAGGCGGATTTTCGTTCTGCAGTTGGGAGGGAGATCAATGAACTTCGATGATGAAAGAAAGAAATTGTTTGATGAAGTATGGGAAGAGCCGATGACAACAGTTGCAAAGCGTTATGGGCTATCTGATAATGGTCTTCGTAAAAGATGTATTAAGCTTGAGATTCCACTTCCACCTGTAGGTCATTGGGCAAAGCTGCAGGCTGGTAAGGAAAGCATTTCTAAGCCCAAACTTCCTCCCTTGAAAATAATTCAGCAAAAAATCTACGAAAATGAAACAAAACAATATCAGACCATTGAAATTGCTGACATTGAAAATAAACCCGATGATGAACTGGAAGAACTTGATGGAATTGAATTACTTACGCCGGAATCAAAGGAAAAATTCATGAAGTGGTGCAGTAAGATTCAGGTTCCAAGAAAAATAGAACACTTTAACCCGCTTATAATCGATTATCAAAATGAGATTGAGTATAGGAAGGCAAGGGATAAGGAACACAAATTCCATGATATTTTTAAATATTATTACTCCATTGATATGGTTATGCAGTCTAAAATAAAATATCGTGACAATAAAGCAGTACTCCCAATCTCGGTATCAGATAAACATGCAAATCGTGCATTCAGAATTATAGATACATTTATAAACCTGGTTAATGAGTTGGATGGAAAAGTTGTCGTTGAACATGGACAAAAAGATTATGCAACCTTTAATTTATTTAATCATACATTTACATTACAAATGACCGAAACTATGGTGAAACGCCGATCTCTATCATCAGGTACACAAGCTGAAAAAACTATAAAAAATTTTCGGCCGTTATATGAGAAAGTTCCTAGCGGCGTATTTGAGATTGAATTTAGAGAGGTCTTAGGTCACTGGGATAAAGAGAAAACAGCAAAAACACTAAGATTTATGGACTCTATTGAGATACCAATCGAAAAACAACTTGGAGATATATTTATATCTTTATTCAAAACTGCAAATGAGGCTAAAATTGCAAGATTTTTAGCTGAACGCGAATACAAACAGAAAGCAAAAGAGCAACAGTGTCTTCGTGAGATTGAGGAAAAAAGGAGAAAGAACGCACAAGAAGTTGAAGAACGAAATCGCAGGAAACAGCATTTGTTTGAAAATATTGAGAATCAAATGGAAGACTGGTTTAAGTCACAAAGACTCCGAAGGTATGTGGATGAACTGGAAAAATTCACTTCAGAAATAGATGAAGTGGCAACGAAAGAGTTGTTGGTCAAATATATTGGTTATGTAAAACAACACGCTGAGAAATGTAATCCAATAACAGATATTCTTAATGAAATCAATGCAATAGGAATTTTAAATCCACCAGAATAAGGTAGTCAAAATAGGAATTTCCATATTGCAAGTTATGGCAATGTGTACTATAATTTAGGTGTCTGCGATAAAAAATAATAACAGTAATCCGCCTTATACAATAAAGTGTTAATTAAATTTGTATAGCAGGTGTTCTGTATATTTATTGCAGAACACCTTTTTTGTTACCAATTTTTAAGGAGGATTAGGTATGATGGAACATAATATTTATAATCAATTCTATTATCTACTATGTGAAATCGCATATGGACTAAAAAGTAAAGAAGCCAAATATAAAAAGTTGTTAGGTAGCAAAGTAGTATGTGACAAGCAGTACATAAAGGATCAGTACTTAATTCGGGTACTTAATAAATTATATGTATTTGCGCTAAAGAATAATTTAAAGGACTCAGAAGGCAATATTTTAGCGCCAAGGGACGAAACCGATGCCCTTACGAACTATTTTAGTAGGAATATTTCAGATTGGATGGAAGGATGGAGCGACGATGTTAAATCTGTACTAGAACCCTTTTGTGGTATGGAGCCCCTTATACAATTGAGGGGTGGCGGTAAATACCTGTGTAATGAGAGTTGCTTTGAATTAGCTTTACAATGTACATTGTATGATAAAGATGCAGAACAGAGACAATTATTTAATGTATTAAAAAGTTTAAGTCAGGAAGCTTATGTTGCTTGTAGGAAATATATCATTACTCATCCAATAATTGATTCTCTGAATTTGGGTGAGTTCAGAATAATGCTTAATGAGTTAGGGTTAGATGAACGTAGAATGAATAAAATTATAGATTACGCTTATGAGCCAATCCCTGATGATGCTGCCTTTGAATGTTTATGTTGTGGGTGGACAGTTTCAAGGACTATCGACGGTAGTTTGTGCTGTATAGAAAGTAGGTGTAAGCATAATACGGACAACTTTAAAAAGATTGAGAAACTGGGAGACACTAGGAACCTGAGAAGGTTAAAACCTGGGGTAATGAGATACATGTCTATACCCGGAAAATTAGAGTTGTTAATTGAAAAGTATTGTTTGAAAAATGATATTAAATATGAGTTATGGCCCAATAAAGATGATTATGATATAAAAATAACCATGCCAAATGGTCGTATTTTAGCTATAGATGCAAAGGATTATAGAAATGCATTTGTTTTAGGGAAAAACATACAAGACAACAATACTCTGTTTTGTTCAGAGGACTGGAATGAAGGATATATCGTTGTGCCGGATGAATCAGTTGAACAAAAAGTAGACTATTGTAAGGTAATCAACAAAGTGCTACGAAGGAAGATTGGAAACATGTCTTGCATCACATTCTCTGAATTAATAGAAAGAATAAGAGAGGTACATTAGGAATGGGAAAAAATAAAAATTCTTTAAAGGCTGCAGTCGAGGGTGAAATTAAGAGGTCTTTACTATCATCAGGAGAAAATGCATCTGATAAGTTAATCGGAGAATTCGTTCTAATAGAAGGGTTTCTACATTTTTGTTATAGCAATGGACTAGTTAAAGATTATAAAAATCTTTATGGCTTGTTATCGAATTTACATAAGATCGGAAAAGATCAACTTAGTACTTTACATTACTATTTAGATAATTTAAGAGATAAGTATTATTCATTATCATCAAAGACCTATTATACTGAGGTAATTAATAAATATTTGAAGGTATCTATACAAGTTAGAATGTATGATATTCAAAATGACAGTATTGTTTTTTGCGGTGGTAACTTGGATATAAACAATAGACAAGCCTACTATTTTAGCCTCGTCAATGAACTTCCGGCAATGAATAGTACCAAAATAAAATATGATCATACTCTAGCAAGTTATTATTTTATATACAATGATAGCGAGATTAAAGTTTCACTCGAGGATATTAACCTCCCTTTTGCTGATTATAAATATGGTAGAAATAAAAAAGGTGGAAGTTTTACAATATCATTAGAAAAGCTTCTACGGGCAGCAAAAGAAATGGATCTCCTAATTGAAGAGAAAATTCGCCAAGGGGCAATTATAAAAACTCAGAACTATGAGCAACGACTAATGAAAGTTGCTGTAAAAGCAGTCGATCAAGGGGAAATAAAAGATACTAATGAGATAACAGTAGAAAAAATGTGCAACATTCTTGGAATGGTTGGGGCAGGCAAGTCAACAATAATGCAAGTAATAGCTTTCGATGCAGCAAGAAGGGGTTACAGACTGTGTATTGTATTTGAAACCGTTAGGGAAGTTCTTGAGGTTTCGCATATTTTTGAAGTATTAGGCATTAAGGCGACACCGTTAAGGGGTGAAACAACAATAGATGATCAAATTGAAAAGGTGCTTGATGGGAATGAAATGTATATATCAGAAAAGTTTTCAAAGCATTTAACTGGTGTTTGCTCCCTAGATGGATTCATTGGAAGGCATGATACATTCACTACAATAGACTATGGTAAAGAGCCATGCTTTAAGCTTATGTCAGAAGAAAATAAAGGTACGTATTTGTGTCCTTTTTATGAAAGCTGTCCAAGAAAAAAGGATATTAGGGATATTCAGAATGCAGATATTATTATAACAAATATTCATAGTCTAATTAGTTGTAATAGCCATTTTATTAAAGAATTTGGAAGATTGACCTTAGTTGAGTATATTCTTTCATCTGTAGATATTGTTATATTTGATGAGGCAGATAAGCTGCAAGTGATTCTTGATAAAATATTTTGTGATACAGCGGAGGTATCACAGGTATTTTCAAATAATATTGAGCAGTTTACTAACGAAACTAATAGGTCTATATATGGACAATCATTACCCGTTTCAGATGATTTTAGGGCAGAATTTATATTTGCGATTAAATACCTAAATTCAATAAGAAATTTCATATCAAATAATGTGACAATCAGTAATATTGAAAGAATTAGCTCTGGAAGGTGGTTTTCGGGACTTCTCATGACGCTTGAGATGAATAACTCAGGAGAGTTTAATGAAATTTTGAAAGAAGATCTTGTTAACTTTAACATTAATGACGGGGATATAGAATTATTTAATATATATAAAAGTGAGTTTTTACTTAGTAGCACAGAAAATGCGATGTCTAGGATTAAAGATACTTATGGCTTGAATGATAAGCAGGAACTTTTATTTAGATTTACTCTCACATTAATTCTATTTGAAAAATCGCTATATAGATTAAGCGATTTACTACAGAGAATGTCTGAAGTGAGTATAGATAACTTTGAAATACCGGATATATTCAGGGCACCTTTAAGGAGACTATTGAAGGTGATTCCTACATCACCTTTAGGCAATAGATTTGGATATATCTATGATAATGAAAAAAATGATATAACAATCTTTAGGCAATTCGGTATAGGCAGAAGTATAATGCTTGATTTACCTTATTTAAAGATCGATAATCAAGGCAATCCCCTAGGGCCTAATGTATTACTTTTCTCTGGCTCAAGTTGGGCTGAGGGGTCATACAGGTATCATATTAATAAGCCTGTAAAATATATTTTAAAGTCTAGTGACAATATTCTAAAGTTCATTGAGAATACAGAAGTTACTATAGTAAGGTCAAAAACAATGATATCGGGTAACAAATATAAAGAAAGTGCAATAGAAGAGTTAATTCAGGATTCTATTAAGTATATAGAAAATCAATTAGATCAAAAGGGCAGAGTACTTGTAATAGTTAATAGTTATAAACAGTGCATAATTGTACAGCAAGTATTACAGGAGTTATTGCAACAAGTAAGAGTTTTCAGGCTAGTTTCTGATAAAGCTAAGCATGAAGAGGGAACTATCCAAAGAGGTAAGCTAAATGAGGCTAAAGACTTTAATTTTGACATATTAGTTGCGCCTGCTATGGCTATAGAAAGAGGACACAACATAATTGATGATATGGGCCATTCACTATTTACATCATTATTTTTTGCAGTACGGCCAATGGATGTTCCAAGGGATATTGAAAATATTGTAAGTAGTTTAAATGGTGCAATATACGAATACTCTGTAAAACATAACGAGTTTGATGTAAGTGAACAGATAGAAAATATTAAAAGGTTCGCTAATATCATTTGGAATGATTTTTTTAAAAACTATTACTCTCTGGAGAACTTACCTTCCATACAAAAAAAGGAAATAATAGTATCCAGATTAATATTAATTATTCAGATTTATGGAAGGCTGTTAAGAATAGTCGATACTCAAAGAATTCCACCTAAGATATTCTTTATTGATGGAGCCTTCAGTGGAAATGAGTTAAATGGCTTTAATCTCTTAAAAGAAATTGAAGAGTACTTGGAGAATAATATTAAACGCCAAGATGTAGGCGGTATTGTAGAGATGTTATATGGCCCATTCTATAGAGCATTAAAGGGAGGAAAAGTGAATGTTTAAAACAATCAAGCCGCTGGCCTTTAGAGTAAAAGAAAATCTAGAAATTAATTTATATGTAATGAAGATGCCAGAAAGATGGGTAAAAGTTTTTTATAGTGATTTTTTTGATTCTGTCGCAAGAAAAAAGCTTTTGAAAACAAAACCTATAGAAGAACTATTATATGCAGTGAGTCCAGAAATCTTATACATTGGGGACTTTTATAATTCTTGTTCTGATAAAACATGGATAGTGAGTACTGAAAGGATCAATAAAAGATCTCTCTTTAGTGTAGTCAAATCCTGGTGTAGTTTTGTATTAAACGATTTAAGAAATCCTGATATAAGAGAAGGATTTATTGAATGGGAAAAAGGGCTATGTATTGAGGATATCTGTGATTACGAAGAGCAGACATTTAAACTTACAGATGAAAATGGATATATTCTTGATAAAAAAATATTTTCAATCTTACCTAACTTAGTGTTGAACAAAATTTCACAGAAAGGGATAGTTATAAATGAATCGGATATATCATTTTTACGTGGGGGAGATAAAAAGATAATAAGCGATCCACTGAATCTATCATATAAAACGCAAAAAATAGAGGATTATTATTCTATATCAATAAACGCTACAATTCAGACTACCCCACATAATAGAGAGCCTTTGATATTATTTGAGCCAAGGATTACTAGATGGGTATCAAGAAGAAAAATCCCATTTGAGATGCTTAGATCTAGCAATACCACAGTATATGTAAGAAGTGGGAAAAAGACATTATATCCGCTAGAAATTGGATTTAGTAATGGGAAAATTATTTGGGAGCCTTTAAAGGAGAGCGTGTTTTCTAATCATTTTATTGGACTACGATTACCAGAGGCGGAGGGATACTTTAATTCTCCATGGGATTATACAAGGAATAATACTGTTGATTTATATACTAACTATAGGATTGAAATGGGATCTGGCTTTACATACGTAAAATCCGGTATGGCGATGAGAGATAAAAATGCAATATATAGTGGCATCAATTCAATAATAAGAGAATTCGCTTGCGAAATTAATGAATTTGAAAAGGCAAAAGGTGGACCGTTAAAGTATAAGAAAGATATTATTGGTAAGAATGATCAAGCTTTTAGAAAAGCCATTGCAAATGCTATAGACAGTAAAAAACTAGATATTGAGATTTATTATGAGTTTGAAAACCCAACTCTTGGTGCAATTAAAGATGAACTAAAGAGTACCTTAGGAATAGATGAGTTTATTGCCTCAACACCAGAGCTGGATATTAATATCTCCTTCAATAGAGTAACAAATATATTAGGTCCACTTGAGGGAACGAATGAGATAATCAAACATGAAAACAGAATAAAAGATGTATTAGTTTGCTTAAAGAAAAAGGATAACGTTACAGCTTGTCTTGTTTTACTACCATTTAAGGATGATCAGGGGGAACTGGTTTTCTCACCTGGCAAAGACCCGAAAAGAGCAATAAGAGCAGGTTTTGCTGCTTCAGGGAGATTAACACAATTCATCTCGCCTTTTGGAGATGATGATGCTGAGCATAGAGTCAAGGCTGCTGTTTATGACCTGTACAGGCAATTAGGTTATGTAGAAAAGTTTGAAGGGGCTAAAAAAGGTGTTGATATTGATTATAACACTCCTATAACTGCCATACATGTGATTAACTATAAGAAAACTCCTTACGGCCATATCGATAGGGCTATGGTTGCGGTTACAATAAATCAACTAGAAGGGAAAGTGTTTGTAGAATGCCCTGCTTTATGGAGGGGGTCAAAATTGTATTGGGAAGCTTCATTAGCTTTTCAAGGAGTAGCAACGGAAGAGGGAAAAAACAAGTTCACCAAGACAAGAATATTAGATGATATAAAGAGCAAGGTGTATGAATTATATAACTATAATAAGAATCCTCATATCATGGTTATAAGTAGTAATGGTACAACAAGGAATGTGTGGAAGCTGCTGACTGATAGTGAACTATCAAGTGCTGACAAAAGTGGACCATACTCAATTAAAAAGATATGGTTTTATGATCAGAATAAAAATGATGGAATTGATGTTCTGAGTAAAGAAAGTGGCTTAAGGATTATCAGGATTAGATGTAATGACGAGGTTCCAGGTTATATTACGCCTTTAGATAGTACAGGCAGTTGTGAAAGCAGATCGGGATTGTTTAAAAGTAACAGTGTATATTATGGTATTGCACCAAGGCCTTTTGATAAGGTTTATACAAACTCTTACTTATCAAAATCAAAACTACAAAAACCTAATTACGAGTTCAAAGTGACAGATATGATAGAAATTTATCCGATTTACCTTAAGGAAGAAGACGTAGCAGATCATTGGGTTTCGCTGGTTAATAATTATAGAGATGCCGCACATCAGTATAAAGATGTTTTAAAGGAACCTCTACCAATGCATTTAGCTTCAAAACTAGAGGAGTATATATATTAAAAACCTTTGAAAAGACTGTTAGGCTTAGAGATATAGTAATATTAGTGAGGTAACGCTATGGAATATGAAAAGAAAGAAAACGCTCTTAATCAAATCATTTTAACAGGACAAATAATTGATACGCTGGATATGGAATCAATTAATAGAAAAACGCATGAAATGGATTTCACACTAATTACTAAAATTGAGGAACATTTGTCTAACATACAAACTGATATGTTGTCAAATGATGAAGAAATATTATATTTGTACACTGTAGCGAATTATGATTCAGTTCTATTTAGAATAGCAGATCAAGATTTTGATACTGTAAAGTGTTATTCAAATAAACTACAAAGATATAATACATTTGAACAAGGCTATCACAAAAGTTACTTTGAAAGAGTTGATTATCTCAGGAAAGCTCTAGCTTTACATTCTGAGAAAAGTAAAGTTTCAACTGTATATATGGCACAAGTCTCTATAAATCTTGCAAATATCTATTATGAAATGGGTAGGGTTATTGAATCTATAGAGGTCTTAAGTGAAACGAATAAATCTATAAGCATGTTTCCTATGGCTTTAGGTAACCTTGCTATAAAGCATCATACATTGGCTGAATGTTGTACTGATGAAAATGTCAAAAGATATTTACTAGAACAAGCTCTTATCGGACTTGATGTGATTTTTAAATCAGAAAAAAATAAGGAATATATTGATGAAGATCAAGAGAAAGTTTTTTCTAACTGGGGCGTGTATATTAAAGGAATACTTGACCAATACCTAGGTGATATTAAACCCTGGGATAATGGTTACGATGTAAATGATATATATAAAAATTGGTGTTCTAAAAAACAGTTATCGCTTAACTATATTAATGTTATCTGCAAACAAGGGAATGTTGATAATTTACATATTCCTAATATGGGTATAGGGTATTTTCAGGAAGATCAAAAAATGACTTATTATTCATGGTTCAACACAATTAAGCAGGAATATAACCTATCAAGATACTTTCTATATCAGGAGGATACTATTACATATGAAGGTTCTTTTCATGAGTCACAAGGATATAACTTATTAATCAATACACTAGATTACCCAGCATTAGGATATAAGACTGAGCTTATCAAATCAGCACTTAAGACAGCATATGGTGTTCTGGATAAAATTGGTTTATTCTGTAGTCACTTCTTTAAAGTTAAAGCGCAACCTAGTAAGATAGATTTCAATAAATGGTATAAAGATGTTGAAATGCAAATTGCATTAGAAAGCCCATTTAAAGCTTTATATTGGTTAAGTCAGGATTTTGATATGAACAATGGTTATTTAAAAAAAATCCGTAGAATAAGAAATGTTATAGAACATCGCTATGTTAGAGTTCTAGAATTTTATGATATCCCAATTTCACAAGAACTAGATGATAAAGAAAAGTGTGAATATAATATTCAATATGAGGATTTACGATTAGTTGCGTATGAAACTTTAAAATTAACAAGGTCTGCTATATTTTACATGGTTAATGGTTTCAACAAACTGTATAATGGGACAGTTAATACTGAATTAGAACAAGTTAAAGTATTTCTTCCGCTTATTTTAGATGTTTATGATGATGAGTGGAAAAATTAAAAGCGATTGCATTAGTGTAAGATATGATGCATTTGAGTAAGGCTGTAAGGTAAGGGGAGACGACCCCCCTGAAATAAACTCATTGAAATTGCGTTACAGTATCATCTTACTGCTAAAACAAATCATGTACAAGGAAACATATCAATAGTAAGTAGGAAGGAACAAAAAATAGATGCACCCCCTTATACAATTTGCACCCCCTCGAGAATCAACAACCGAGGAATAATTAAATTGTATCAATCTCGTGTATCTTAGACACAATTTGTCTGAAAAACCCTTGTAAATCAAGGGTTTTTCAGCATTTAAAGAGAGAAAAAGCCGCTAAATTTGAATAGATAATTTCAAATTTAGCGGCTTTTTGTACTTTTGTAGAGAAATTATGGGGATTATCTCCTACATTGCTTCAATTAATCTCTTTACTCCAACTATATTTATTGCTCTTTTCATATTATAGGCAAGGAAACTAAGCCCAAGTGTCTCCTTGTTTTTGTTATTAGCATATATACATATTGCACAATTATTACAAAAGCAGACACTTTGATCGGCTGTGGACTTTTCTTTGCCTTTGCATAAAAGATAATGAGCGCCATGACACTACTTGACTGTCCCAAAGGAATACTCCGAAAGACACACATCCGCTCTTTTATCTTTGGAATATCTTCCTTTATCCTGAGGACGACTTTTTTCGCAGGTGCATAATCTTTCGGTTAAATGTTTCAGGAGAATAAGTAAAATAAAGTATATAGTCTTTAATTCTAAGGACTTTTGTTTGCATAAAAATTTACAATGTTGACTTAATTTTTGTTAAGAAATAAAATAGTTGGTAAATGTACCTATAAATTCGAGGTGAATGGTAAATCATATGAATACAAATAGAGCTAAACTTGATAGTCAAATAAATATCAGTGTCCTAAAGGAAGAAGTCAAAAAATTTTGTGAGTTGAGGGACTGGGATCAATTTCACAACCCGAAAGATCTAGCAGTTGCAATAATTACAGAATCTTCGGAATTATTGGAGTTGTTCAGATTTAAAACGAATTCCGAATGTGAAGAAATGCTAAGAGATGAGAAAAAGAGACAAAACATTGCTGATGAGCTATCAGATACCTTATACTTTCTGTTAAGATTTGCACAAAAGTATGATATTGACCTGACGAGTGAATTTCTTAGAAAAATGGATTCTAATGAGGTAAAATACCCTGTTGAGAAATTTCGAGGCTCAAACAAGAAGTATTCGGAGGTCTGATAAATGAGGCTATACTCGGGAACGACAGTACAATTTGTTAATGATAATATTCAAAATCAAATATCAGAAAAGCTTAGAAGAAGTTTTTATGATTATTATGGTTTTAACCCAAGTATGGGTGAAATACATTCATGGCAGAATTCATTAAAAGCATTTTCTCAAACTGTGCAGTACTCTGGCCTTAATGATCATGGGATTATATTGGAATACCAGCTTCCGATGACTTCAAAGAGACTTGACTGCCTTATCTCGGGAAGAAATGAAAAAAACGAAGATAATGCCGTAATTGTAGAGCTAAAGCAATGGGAAAGATGTGAGCCCTCAGATGCTCAAAATGAAGTGTGTACGTGGATAAATGGCGCATACAGGGACATTTTACATCCATCTGTACAGGTTGGACAATACAGACTTTATTTAGAAGATACCCACACTGCTTTTTATGACGGAGCAAATCCAGTACAGCTGCATTCATGTGCATACCTTCATAATTACCACTATGATAATAGCGATGCAATATTTGACTCAAAGTTTAAGAATATAATAAGTGAGAACCCTGTATTTACCGCTGATGACGTAGACAATCTAAAAAATTATCTTAACACAAATCTTAGCAGAGGAAATGGTCTTGAGGTACTGAAAAAGATAGAACAGAGCAAATACCGTGCAAGTAAGAAGCTTATGGACCACGTTGGTAATATTATAAAAGGCCACTCAGGGTACATTTTATTAGATGAGCAAAAAGTCGTATATGATAGGGTTCTCGCAGAGGCTACACGTGGTTTTCATGACAAACAAAAAGCAGTAGTACTCGTTAAGGGGGGACCTGGCACTGGAAAATCGGTTGTAGCAATAAATTTGATGGCAGACCTGCTCCTGAAGGGGTATAATGCTCATTACGCAACTGGTTCGCGTGCATTTACTGAAACGCTTAGAGAAGTAATTGGGAGACGCGGAGCTGTTCAATTCAAGTATTTTAATAGTTATATGCAGGCAGATAACAACGAAGTAGATGTTATTATTTGCGATGAGGCTCATCGAATAAGAAAGACAAGTAACAATAGATTTACCCCAGCATCAAAAAAGTCAGATTTAGCTCAAATCCATGAAATTATCAGAGCAGCGAAGGTTAGCGTATTTTTTATTGATGATCGACAAGTAGTTCGTCCGGACGAGATCGGTTCTGTAGACTATATAAAAGAAAGTGCTGCTATAAATAAATGTAAAATAATTGAGTTTGAAGAGTTAGAGACACAATTTAGATGCAATGGCTCTGATGGCTTCATAAATTGGATTAATAATACACTAGGCATAAAAAGAACTGCTAATGCAATATGGAATCAGAATGAAGAAACCTTTGATTTTAAAATATTTAACTCTCCAGAAAGTTTGGAAAAAGCTATTATTGAAAAAACCAAGCAAGGCTATAATGCAAGGTTGACTGCAGGCTTTTGCTGGAAATGGTCTGAAGCAAAAAATGATGGAACACTGGTTAATGATGTAGTAATTGGTGGTTTTTCTCGTCCATGGAATGCAAAGCCTGAAGCGAAAAAATTAGCGCCTAATATACCAAAGGCTACTTTGTGGGCACATGATCCAAATGGCCTGAATCAGATTGGCTGTGTATATACAGCGCAGGGGTTTGAGTTTGACTATGTTGGTGTAATCATCGGAGAAGATCTGGTTTACAATCTTGATAAACAGGGATGGTTTGGTGATAAGAATAAATCTGCTGACAACACAGTTAAAAGATCAAAAGAGAATTTTATTGATCTCGTAAAAAATACATATAGAGTGCTTATGAGTAGGGGCATGAAAGGCTGTTATGTGTACTTTATGGATAAAAGTACAGAATTGTACTTTAAGTCTAGGATGGAAAAATGCATTCAAAAGGATGAGTCCTCTCATAGTGAACTAGAGCTAGATAAAGAACTCCACTGTATTCTGGATGAAATAAATGATAACAGTAAGTTTAAAGATTTTCTTCCTGTTTATTCACTAAAAGCAGTTGCTACAAATTTTACTAGGGAAGATTATGTAGAACAGGTTGGCTGGATGAAAGTTAATCAGCATATAAATTTAGGAACTGATATGTTTATAGCTCAGGTGGTTGGAAAGTCTATGGAGCCTACAATAAAAGACGGAGAATTTTGCATATTCCGGTATGAACAGGGAGGCTCAAGAAATGGCAAAATAGTACTTGTTGAATCCCGGCATGTATCTGATCCTGAATCGTTTCAAAGTTATACAATAAAGAGGTACCGAAGTAAAAAAGCTTATCAACCAGATGGTACGTGGATGCATGAGAAAATAATTCTGTCACCGGATAACATCGATTTCGAGGATATAGTTCTTGAAAATATATTTGAAGATGATTTTAAAGTAGTTGCAGAATTTGTAAGTGCACTAGAATAAAGGTCCCAACCAGTTATAATTACCCCTTTATAATTAAAAAGAGTTAACAAATTCAATAAGTTCTATAGTAGGAGCACGCAAATGATTAATATAAAAAACACACCAAACCTCACCGGAGTTACCATCAGTGGAGATTACAACGATCTTTACAAACTTGTTGAAGCATTCCATGATATCACCATAAATGAATATTCCGAAAAACATCAACGCTACATTGATATTTCTACCCGTGTACTCGGGCTTTGCTTTGATATCAGACATGCCTACCAGGGAGATAGGGAGATAGAACTTGTCGATAATAACATGACAGAAGATAAAATGAAGTGGCATTCCATCATTACACCTAAGAAAAATGTTTATTACAGCTGCAATTATCTTTACCCGGAAATGTTTTTCGTCATGCTTGCGTTGAATGCGCTTGTGGAGCTCAGGATCACAGACCTGACAAAGGTAAAATACATATATGGAGAAGCCATAGATAAAAAGGTTATTTGGGATGAAACAATTGCAATTATCCGGTTTTTTCAGTCTGAATTTGTGAAATGTGTCAAAGGTACATTTACAGAGGGTACCTTTACCAGATGGATGAACGTAATGAACAGAGACTATATAAGTATTGAGGATATTGCCGGTCAGTTTGTTGATTTGCTGAATATCAAATATATAGATATGACTAAAGAAAAGCGCCTAAAGAGCCTATCATCGATTTCCAAGAGAATAGCAGAATTTAAATATGACAATGACCACAAGGAAATAAAAGAAGTTGTCACTGAGGCAGCAAGAGAGTATCGGTCCGAGCCGGGAGCAATTAAGCTACAGGGGATTATGTATCCTGAAGATTTTAAATGGTGATGATTACTGTATTATATCAGCAACAACGTTGGCCTTTAAGAGCGCAATGGTTTCCAAAGCTGGAGGAACAATGGTCTATTTGTCAGTATAACAGCATAAATCCTAATTTTAGCTTAATATACGGGATTCAGGGAGAATAAGGATTTATATTTTATATATCTTCAATTACCTGTCAAAGATCTCCTCAACATACCCGCTATAAGCAGTGCCATTTGTTCATGATTGGCCGGTCTCATAATATGAAGAAAAGCAGTCATAATACTTCCTGCGGTCTGCAAAATTAATCTTGATAAAATCTACCGAACTGAAGTTGTTGTGTGTATACTGCAGCGAAAATGCTAAAGGCACTTTAACAATTTTCTCGGACGGTAAGGTTTCGCAGAGCAGTAAAATTGCAGGTGAATCAAAGGATAATGTTACAAAGATATTATCCTTTAAGCTGCAGAGTGGCGCAAAGGAGTTGAAAATCCTTTGGGAGGATGATGATAAAAATACCAACGATGTTATTCAATTGGAAAGTATTGCGGTCATATCTCCCGAAAAGACTGCGAAAGGAACGCCATATGTCAGTTCTCCCTGGATTGGTAGTCTGCAGTCAGTCCGTAAAATGATTAATCAGAAAATTACAGTTATATCGTGCGATTATACAGGTAATAACTATGGTGTATTCTCTCCGGAGCAGACTACAAATCCAACCATCAATATCTCGGAAGACGGCAGCTATACTTCAAAAAGTGAAAGCGGGTTCCAATACATTTATGATAAGCAATACTTCCGTGATTATCTGAAGCCATGGGTGGATTTTTCCAAAGCAACAGGGGTGAAATTTGCTGTGCTTGAGTGGGGGCCCTATGCAATAGATACCATTCCTGCACAGTCGTCTTATGATTATACGAAGGATGCGGCGGGTGCACTGGCAGAGTATAAACTGCCCTGGTGCTATTGGCCAAAATTTCTGGACACTGGCAGGTTAGATATAGACTATGAAATTTATGGGAAGCATAAGCTTGACCAAGGGTTAATAAATGCATTGGGAGCATACCTTAAATAGCAAAATAGCAGCAAAACAATAAATAGCTTTAAAACAATCAAAAAAATATTGTTTGATATTAGTTGAAAAATCTGTTATTCTGTCAAAGTTAAACTTAACATAAAAATCAATTTTGCTAACTACATATTATTCAATTGCAAATAGGGAAGATTATATAGAAAGAGCTTATTTATAGGCTCTTCTTTGTTTAGAAAGGTAATACTATGATAAGAGTTGAAAATTTATCCTACTCATTTCCGCAAAAAGATTTATACAATAATATTTCTTTCACATTAGAAGCTGGTCAGCATTGCGCTTTTATTGGAACAAGCGGCAGCGGAAAAAGTACATTGATAGATATGCTGATGAATCCGGATAGATATATGTTTGATGGTACGATAGAGAAGGATCCGACTTGTAGGATCGGGTATGTAAGTCAGTTTTCACATCTAGACAAAAATAAAGAAAATACCGTTTTCGAATATTTATTAGAACAATATAATAAGATACAGAATGAAATAACATCTATCTGTACTGAAATGGAAACAGCTTCGGATATCGATCCGTTACTTGAAAAATATCAACTGGCCTTAGACTCATTTGATTCAATTGGTGGGGATGATTTTGAAAGCAATGTAAATAAGAAACTAAATCTTGCAAACCTAGCCAAGCTTAAAAATCTTAAGGTATCTGAACTTAGTGGCGGGGAATTTAAACTTATTCAAGTGATCAGGGAAATGCTTAGCAGTCCGGAGCTAATGATAATGGACGAACCGGAGGTGTTCTTAGATTTCGAGAATCTGAATTCGCTTACAAATCTGATTAATTCTCATAAAGGAATAATGCTGGTTATTACACACAATAGGTATTTATTTAACCACTGTTTCAACAAAATTATTCACCTTGAAAACATGGAACTCCAAGAGTTTAATGGAAGCTATATCGATTATAACTTCTCATTACTTCAATCTAAAATTGAGTTACAAGAAATTACTGCTGCCGAGAATGAAGAAATAGAGAGAAATGAGAGCGTAGTTATTAATCTTAGAAAAATAGCAACTTTTAATGCCGATGCCTCCAGGGGCAAAGCTCTAAAAGCAAGAGTTAAATATCTGGAGAGATTAGAGGCACGTAAAATTAAAGCGCCGTTTGTAGACATTAAGCAACCTAAGATCAGTTTTGATATTGAGAATGAAATAGAGGACGATATCATTTTAAAAGTCAATAATTACAGCATTTCCTTTGATGAGTTGCTTTTAGATAAAGTTAACTTTGAGATAAAATCTACTGATAAAGTAGCCCTTGTTGGTTCAAACGGTACTGGAAAAACGACTTTGCTCCGAGAAATCTTTAATAATAATAATGATTCAATTAAAATAAACGATAATGCTAAGGTGGCTTATATATCTCAGCATCAGGGCGAGATGCTGAATGAATCTAATACGATATTTGAAGAATTCTTCGACGCAGGATTTAAAACCTATGATGAGATTAGAGCCTATCTTGCAGACTATGGTTTTGAAGGAGAGATTGTTAATCAAAAGATAGGAGCTTTGTCTGGGGGAGAAAAAAACATGCTTCAATTGGCCAAAGTTTCTTCCAGGAAAGCAAACATATTGCTTCTTGATGAACCGACAAGTCATTTAGACACATATTCACAAATAGCATTGGAAAAAGCCGTTGAAAACTATAAAGGCGCCGTTCTGATGATTTCTCATGATTTTTATACTATAGCAAACTGTATGGATTATGTTTTAATCATTGAGGATAAGACCATTAGAAAAATTAGCATTAGAAAATTCAGAATGATGATATATGCCAGCCATTTTGATAAGGACTATTTAGAAATTGAACAAAAGAAAAAAATGCTTGAAACCAAAATAGAATTGGCCTTAAAAGATAATAAATTTGTACGTGCAAATACCTTGTCACTAGAACTGGGAGAGTTGATAAAGTTGATTAAATCGTAAAAATCATAAACATCATAAACATCATAAACATCATAAATAACTTATAAACCTCGACCAGATTAATTGATCGAGGTTTTTGGTATATCAAACAAATAATTCTTTAATGTCCCATTCAGAGCCATAGGATGAGTCGTGAACAATAATACCTTTTTCATCAAGTTTTGCTTTTAATTCATCTGACAATTCATAGTTTTTATCGGACTTAGCCTCTTGTCTTAGCTTGATTAGTTCTTTAACTTCTGTAATATCAATATTGTTGAGCTTTATATATTTTTCTTTCATTTCTAAAATGAATATTTCGGGCTCTTCCAGGAATATACCCAATAAATTTGATACAGTTAATATATTTTTGTATAATTTATTCAGTGTTGTAAGCTTGTGAAGAGGATTCTCATTAGCATTACTTAGCAAAGCGTTTGCGTACTTAAATACTTGTATTAGTTCAGAAATTGCCAGAGGTGTATTAAAATTGTCATTAATGGCTGCAACAAACGACGTTTTAATGCCGTCAACTACTTCAGGTTTGATAATTCTGCCATGAAGAGCTATGCTGTCATTTAACTTGCTATTTGAATTTGCAAAGTTCTTAAGCTTGTTTAATGTCTGATAAAAATAGTAAAGTCTCTTTTCTGAATTTTTAAAGTCAACCTCTGTTAGTTCTGCTAACTGAAGGGGTTTTGCGAGGATACTTAACTTTAATACTTCAGGGTGATATTTCGATAATAATTCTTTTGATTCTAAAATATTGCCCAAGGAAGAGCTTTCTTTTTGAAAATCAATAATAGTTCCAGAATATAGTTTATATTCATGACCCTGAATATGTATAGATTTTTGAGCGCTATTACCGGGTTTGTCAAGTTTATTTGAAATCATTTAGTTCTCCTTAAAAAAGCATTATTTATTTAGTATAACATAATGAATCACTTTTTAGAGATAACAACTTATTGATTGATGTTAAATTTGATTAAGCTAACATAATAATGTAGAATTATAGAGAAAAATAACCCGTATCTCTTAAATCATATGGGGACAGTGGAAATACTATATAAACAATATGTAAAAGGAATATATTATTTATGTTAATACCGGATTATCTTGTAAATGAGCAGTTTGATGATCGTTATTTTGATGTTGTTAACGCGTTGGATGAAGCGCAGCAGATATATTTTAGGAATAATAATCTCATTGAGCGAATTTCTAGGGCGATAGAATCGAAAAACCGTTTTATAATCGGTGAGACAGGCTTTGGGGCCGGACGTCTGGTACTTTCCCTTATGGAGTTCCTTGAGAAAAGCGGTTTGAAAAATGTTTCTATAGAGTATAATTCAGTTGAATTATATCCCATGAGTCCTGAGAAAATGCTCAACATCCTCAACGGATTCAGAGAACGGGTTAGTGATGGGATCGACACACTTGTGGAAGCATACAAAGGTATTGATATCACAGAGAACGGCTGGCATTCAATGAAGCTGCAGCAAGCCTTTGGAACTATTGAACTGAATCTATGGATAGGAGAAGCCCTTGAAATGGTGGGAGCTTTGGAAAAGTCCTGTGATGTCTGGTTTCTTGATGGACACAGCCCTAAAAAAAATCCTTCCATATGGAGACCTGAATTACTTGCGGCAATTGGGGAAAAGACAAAAACGGGAGGTACCTGTGCTACCTTTACCGTAGCGGGTGCTGTAAAAAGAGCCCTTGTAGAAGCCGGCTTTACTCTTAAAAAGCACCCTGGTTGCGGTGGAAAAAACCAGGTGCTGCAAGGCATAAAATTGTGACTTGAGCTAAATCGGGACTAAATGACTACCGTAAGCGGCCCTGCCTGTAGTGCACTTTAGGGAAACACAGGGACACTTACTTATAATCTTTCACAGTCCCCCAATATTCCACCCTGTTTAGATGTTTGTCGGTTGAAGCAAAATAAACGTAAATCCGCGAATAATCTACCCTTGGATGAGTACCAAAAAATAATCTATCTCCATAACGGATTGCTTCCAAGGCTAGAGGCAGTTCCTTTACAAAAACTGTGTTACGCTTAGCGGCTATAGAGGGGCTAAATTCCCCACCATCTATATAACAGTATACCTTTAAATAATATCGATCATTTAAGATGTTCCATTCAGCAAGGACTTCATCTCTCATTTCAGAAATTTTATCATTGGCATATACCGGACTCACTACCAGGAAAAGCTCAGCTGTTACGTCAGAGTGTGTCAGCGTATAACGCCGAGGCATGATAGGCTCTGTTGGAGTTACGCCCGGCCTAAATTCAACATGAAGCTTTTGAGGATTCAACTTTTTCATTATGCACACCTCACAATAATTTATTAGCATGATTAATTAAAAAATGTCTATTATTCAGTATATGTCGAGCTGGTAGAAAAGTGATTTGCATAAACGCTGAATACTTACTATACAGACAATGCAATGATGGTAGCAGAAACCACTGTTGTGGGAGTGTACCCAAAACCCTGCAAACCATAACCTGATCGTCATATATTAATGGCATATGACAGTAATATTTCTTCTTGACTCTTTCACCAGAATATGTTTTATTAATTAGAGGTCTAATTAGATATCTAACTCAACAGTTTGGAGAAAAGTAAGAATATGAGATTTCATAAATTGCTAATCGGAACACTTAACTCACATTATAAAAGGTGTGTAAGCCAAATTAGAACACTTGGTTTATCACCGGGCCAGCCTAAAATATTGGAAACATTAAGGCTGCTGGAGGGCTGTACGCAAAAGGAACTAGCCAAAGCTTGTGACGTGGAGCCAGCCACAATCACAAGTATATTGCCCACTATGGAGAAAAACGATTTAATTAAAAGAGAAACTATCCTTTATGAGGCAGGTAAGAGGGCCTTAAGTGTGAGCTTGACGGATAAAGGCAAAGCAATGGAGCAGGAAGTAGCAAGAATAATGGACGAGGTCGAAGAATTAAGTTTCAGAGGCTTTACCAGCGATGAAAAAAGTACTTTCTTTTCACTACTAAACAGGGTTTACACAAACATCAAGTGAACTACTGAATAACATAAAATGGGCATAAAAGGAGAGTTTAATGGGACTAGAAAATATAAAAGCAGATGACCCGACTAATGATAGTGTTAGGTCATTATGGAACAAATCCTTTGTTTTCTTAATGCTTGTCAGTTTTATCACAGCCATGGGTTTTAATATGGTTTACATAATTATTTCAAAATATGCGATGCAGATAACTTCTTCTTTAACTATTGCTGGAGTTGTTTCTGGGATTTTCTCAATTGCTGCGCTGGTAATTCGGCCCATTGCAGGAATGACCGTGGATACTGTTAATAAGAAAGTACTATGTATTATTGCAAATACTTTAATTGGAATTTCTATTGTAGGGTGTGCTTTCTCCCACAATGTTCCGATGCTGTTTTTTTTCAGAATATTGCACGGTGTTGCCTTTGGTGTCAGTAGCACAGTAAATATTGCTCTTGTTACACAGTACATTCCTAAAGCGCGGATGGGTGAGGGACTTGGTTATTTTGGCCTTGGCCAGGTAGTGGCGCAAGTCATCAGTCCGAACCTGGGTGTATACATTGAAGGCAAATATGGATTCTATCAGCTTTTTATAGTAGTTGCTTTATTGTCGTTCCTTGGAGCAGGACTTCTCACGGCACTTCATTATCCGAAAAGCAGCAAACCCGATGTAAAAGTAAAAATGAAACTTACCCTTAATTCTCTTATTGCCAAGGAAGTTATAGTTTATACTGCTATAGGTGGAATGTTTTCCTTTGGGAACGGTATTGTTGCTTCATTCCTTATTTTGTTAGGCCAGGAAAGGAAAATAGCTAATATCGGTTTGTTTTTTTCTGTGGGTGCGGTGATTCTTTTCATTCTTCGGCTATTTATAGGGCGTATTGTTGACAAACAAAGCTTGACCTTGATAGTTAATATATCACTTGTTGTTACTGCTATATCTATGGTGTTGATTGGGGTGGCACCAGTGCTGAGCTTGTTGCTTGTGGCAGCTGTACTGAAGTCAATAGGTCAAGGAGGCGGACAGATCTCTCTGCAGACGGAATGTATCAAAAGAGTAGATGCAGGCAGAGTAGGTGTTGCCACGAGTACCTTTTATATTGGTGCCGACATAGGGCAGGGTGTAGGCCCTATTATTGGCGGAATCATTTCTTCAAGCTTCAACTATGCTACATTGTTTTTAGTATGCGCCGCTCTAATGTTGATTGCCATGCTGTTCTTTAATATTTATCAGAGGAAAACAAATACCGTCCAACCATAGAAGAGCATTAATTTGATTAAAATATAAATTAATAGAAGGAGAGTTTTTTATGGAAAAGGAAAACAAGAAATATTCAGAGGCTTTAAGAAAGGATAAGGTTTTTAAGGCTGTACCGGATGAATACAGGCTGGAAAATAACAAGCAGGGAGTCATTGAGAGTTTATATTACAATGTGCCTACTACAGAAAATGTTAATAATATTAAGCATTTGAATGTTTATCTTCCATTTTGCTATGACTCTGCTGATACGGATACAAAGTATAATGTTTTATATTTAATGCATGGCGGCGGGGAGGATGAAAATCTCATATTCGGGGGTCCCGGTCAAAACAG
This sequence comes from Bacillota bacterium, assembly GCA_023460955.1. Taxonomy (GTDB): domain Bacteria; phylum Bacillota; class Clostridia; order Acetivibrionales; family DSM-1351; genus Ruminiclostridium. The sequence goes on from JAEWOH010000024.1 coordinate 48,926, forward strand.
AGAGCTAAAGAATATTCTCGATAATATGATCGCTAAGGGTGATATTGAACCTATTATTGTTGTCACACCTACCTTTTATGGGGTCAAAAACGGCTTAAAGAACGATCCTGTCCGCTCTAATGTTGCAAACGTTAATCATCAGCTTCCCATAGTGGAAACAGAATACTTTCATGACGAATTGATTAATGACTTGATTCCTTTTGTTGAAACTAGATATAATACTTATACAGCAACAGCCAATAAAGAGGATTTGAAAACTTCTCGTGACCATAGAGCCTTTGGAGGATTTTCTATGGGTTCAGTTACTACTTGGTATACATATATAAATTGTCTTGATTATTTCAAGTATTTCATGCCCTTATGCGGTGACTGTTGGGCATTAGCTCAGAAGGCTGAGGGTAAAATGGCAAAAGAAACAGCCGAATACCTGGCAAAGTGCGCAAAAGAAGCCGGTTATACCCCAAAGGATTTCTACTTGTTCTGTGCTGCCGGAAATCAGGATATTGCATATCCAAACATGAAGCCCCAGATGGAGGCTATGAAGCAATTACCCGACAGCTTTATTCATTATTCAGATACAAAAGAAGGTAATTTTTACTTCCTGGAAGGTGATGGAGGTGTACATAACTGGCATTGGGTAAACCAGTTTATTTACAATATAATGCCCGATTTATTTAGAAACTAAAGTAATAGATGATTAGCTACATAACTTATTGGTTTATATGATATTGATTTAGTAGTATTTACCTGGAGAGAAGTATGATTGAATAAAAACAGCTTACACGAATATTTTATGAAAGAACAGGTGTGGGCACAAAACTCCTCACCAGAATTATGAGATTTCAAAATATTCTTAATGCCATCAACAATGGATATGATACCCGGTTGGTTGATATTGCGATGAAGTGCGGGTATTATGACCAGGCCCACCTTATTCACGACTTTAAGGATTTTTGAGGGAAAACACCCACGGAATATATGCTTAAACTATATTAATCCTGTCCGTTTTTTACAATCACATCCCTGACATATAAGGTTATAATAGGTTTTGCAGAATTAGGAGGGATTATATGAATGACTTACAGCAAAAATTAGAGCAATTTATGGACTTGTGGTTTGATGCCGACCGCTTTAGCGGTACAGTTCTGATTTCTCAAGGAGAAAACATTTTACTTAATAAGAGCTATGGCTATGCAAATCAAGAGTACACTATAACTAATACACCTAATACCATTTATAAGATAGGAAGTATTACCAAACAGTTCACGGCAGCAGCTATCTTGCAGCTTTACGAAAGAAACCTGCTAAGCTTGGATGATTTGATAAGTAAATATATCCCTGAATACAAATATGCGGATAAGATCACAATACATAACCTTATGTCATATACCTCGGGAATACCAAGCTATACTGATTTTCCTCAATATAGTACAAGGTCCAAAATAGCAGTTGAGGACATAATCAATTGGCTTAATGAAAGACCTTTAAACTTTACTCCTGGAGAGGGTTTGGACAAAAGCAATTCTGATTATGTCTTACTATCAAAAATTGTTGAGGCAGTATCGGGAATGGAAATTGAAGCTTATTATGAAAAGTACATCCTTAAGCCTCTTAATATGAAGAATACCGGTGTATGCAGGAATGAGGATATTGTTAAAAACATTGCATATGGTTATTCCTGCTCCGGAGAAGGCATAGTAAACGCTGAATTTTACGACTTGACAGGCGCATACGGTAGTGGTTTTATGTATTCAAATGCTGGTGACTTGCTAAAATGGATAAAGGCATTGGAGCGTGGAAAGGTTATAAACCCAGAGTTATATGAAAAGATGATTACACCTTACGGATATCTTTGGTACTTTGGAGCTTCAGTGGGATATGGCTGCTTCGTTAATGGCAACCCAGTAAGTGAGATTTCAATTGATGGGAATATATGTGGGTATACTTGCAGTGTTAATCGTTATTTGATAAATGATACCATCGTTATCGTTCTCAGCAATAATGATGCTACACCAATAGGAAGAATAGTAAAAGGGCTCAAAGGTATTCTGTTAAACGAAGAATATCCTGTTGAGATTAGACCTGAAACTCTAGAGAGTGTTGACTACAGCCAATTCAAACAGCTTGTGGGCAAATACCACTTTCCACAAATGGGTTGGTATTTCAACATTGGCTTCGAAAATGGTGAATTAAATATTGACCGACTCTTTATTCAAGAGTACAAGAGGAAGAAATTCAAGCTTATTCTGGTATCAAATAGTTACGATCAAAGTGTTTTTACTTGCGGGACCTGTGATAGTAAATTTACATTTTGTAAATCTCCCCAAGGGAAGATTGATAAAGTAATTTATGTATGGGACACTATAGAGTTACCCTATGAACGGGTTGAGTAGTATTTATTAATGTTGTTCTAAATTATAATATTATGAAAATAATCCAGAAAACCATGATAGCAGTATGGTTTTCTGGATTATTTTTTTACTTGCTAATATGGAAATTGACAACAGAAAATATGTTTTGTATGATTTTATTAATGTACTCTCATGAATACATTTGAAGGGGTAAGACAAGTAGATGTTGAATATACGCATCAGTCAGGAGCAATAAGATGATTACAATATATAATCGTAAAACAGGTAAATATGAGGTTGAAAAGGTAGCAGGAGGCGCCTTGCTTAACACTCTTTACAATACCAAGGCAGGTATGCTTGGCCTTGAACTGCTGGTTAAACGGAAAATTTATTCGGCGCTGACAGGCTTTTTTTGTGATACATCCTTAAGCAAAAGGAGCATTCCGGGCTTTATAAAGAACTTTGAGATTGATATGAACGAGTGCGAATGTAAGCCCGAGGATTTCAAAAGTTTTAATGATTTTTTCGCAAGGAAGCTAAAAAAGTCAGCAAGACCCTTTGACAAGCCTGCTGAATATCTTTTGTCACCAGGGGATGGCCGATTGCAGGCTTGGGACAATATTAATTCCTCCTCTATCCTGCAAATCAAAGGTATGAACTACAGCCTGGGGGACCTTCTTCAGAATGAGGCGCTGTCAAAGGAGTATAACGGCGGCGCTTATATGATATTAAGGCTGTGCCCGGTGGATTATCACAGATTCCATTTCTTTGACAGCGGAGAATGCAGCGAACCTGTTAAGGTTAAAGGTGAATATTACTCGGTAAATCCTGTGGCACTTGGAAAGATACCCAAATTATTTTGCAGGAACAAACGAGAATACAGCATATATAAAACAGATAATTTTGATGAAGTGCTTTATATGGAAGTAGGAGCAACCTCGGTTGGATCGATAATTCAAACCTATATTCCCGGAAGCAGACAGGAGAGAGGCAGCGAAAAGGGTTATTTCAAGTTCGGAGGTTCCACAGTACTATTATTCTTTAAAAAGGGAGCAGTACTTATAGATAAGGAAATCCTGGAGCAGACAGCCAATGGCTTTGAAACCAGAGTATTAGCAGGTGATACAATTGGAAAAGCATTAAATGGCAGCAAAAACTGTTAGTTTTTATATTGTTAATAGTTTTGTATTGGTTTATAATAAATTAAATTGGGTTTTTATTAATTTTTTTTACTCTATAGTTTTTATTCGGTCTAATGTTGCTTCAATGGAGAAGACCATAAACAGATAAATTTAAAGATTCTAATTACTAAAAGTTTAATTAAGGTCTTAGGGAGGGTTCGTATGAGTGACATAAAAACAATCGGTGTACTTACAAGCGGTGGAGATGCGCCCGGAATGAATGCAGCAATTCGTGCAGTTGTCAGAACAGGAATTTATTACGGTTATAAAATGCTGGGGGTCAGAAAGGGTTATAACGGTTTAATTACCGGTGATATTTTTGAAATGACTGCCAGAAACGTATCAGACATTATCCATCGTGGTGGAACGATACTCCAGACAGCAAGATGTAAAGCATTTACAACCGAAGAAGGTATGCAAAAGGCAATGTCAATTTCCAGGGCTTTCGGAATGGATGCACTGGTGGTCATAGGCGGAGATGGGTCATATAGGGGAGCAAGGGATTTCAGTAAGTTCGGAATGAAGGTTATGGGGCTTCCCGGTACAATTGATAATGATATTGCAAGCTCAGAGTATACCATTGGTTATGATACTGCCATGAATACAGTTCAGGATGCATTGGATAAAATAAGAGATACGGCTTATTCACACGAGAGGTGTAGTGTTCTTGAGGTTATGGGTAGAAAAGCAGGCCATATTGCTCTGAATGTGGGTATTGCAGGGGGAGCTGAAGTTATACTTCTGCCTGAGAAAGAGTTTGATTTTGACAAGGATATTATCAGAAAAATAATTCAGGGAAGAAATAACGGTAAGAAGAATTACATTATCATTCTTGCTGAGGGCGTAGCTGAAAAAATAGGCGGAGCTCTTGAACTGGCAAAAAAAATCGAAGATCTTACCGGAATTGAAACAAGAGGAACCGTTCTCGGTTACATTCAAAGAGGCGGAAGTCCTACAATTCGTGATAGAGTTATGGCAAGTGCTATGGGTGTCAAGGCGGTTGAATTACTTAAAGAAGGAGTAGCTAACAGAATAATTTCTGTAAAGGATTCCAGAATTGTAGATATTGATATTGATGAAGCACTGTCAATGAAAAAGGATATCGACCAGGATCTCCTGAGAATGAGCGAAATTCTGTCTATATAGAAGGGTTATACTTAAGTATCGGATTAGTTATATCGGTTCAGTAAATCAATATAAAGTTTTGAAGCAGACTGCAAAGACGGTCTGCTTTTTTACGTTTATTTTATTCAAAGACTATATCACAATATTTAAATATGGCCTGAGCATCACAGTCTATGCCCGAAGTATAGGAGTTATTCCCAAGCATTTTAAGAGTATTGGGAATATTTGAAGTATTATGAAAGATTGTTGAATATAAAGCATCACACAAGCTCTGTGTTCTGTTAACAGCCTCATTAAACAAATCGATAAAGGATTTTGTACTTTTAATATTCCTGTCAAAAGGCATACACCATTCGCGGTTGGATAGATTGAGATAATCCAATCCGTCATCAAGGGTTAGTGGAAAAATTAAACTTGAAAAGAGAGGAAACTTATAAACTAAATTGTCAATAAAGCCAATAAATTTCTTTTTGATTCCTGTAGGGTCCTTCAGTACCTTTTCAAGAAGCTGCATTTCTTTAATTGATATTTTTAGTTTCTTTTTTGAAAGATCAGTATCAAATACTGATTTGACAATACTTTTATACATATCACTTATGAGATTTATTTCTGTTTCATTAATTTTAATCAGCCTGTCACAATTTATTTCGTGAACTTTTTTATTCAGAAGCTTTTTGCAAAGTAATACGTCCAAAGAGGTTTCAAACCTCCTATGATAGTATAAAAACAGGTTTTCATTATTGAGCTCGGGTGTGTTGAAGCCTGATCTGTAAAAAATATATGGGTGTCCCAGGCTGTCCATACAATTATGGCAGACAAAGCCCAGTAAATAAACGGTCAGCAGGCTTTTGACTTCACTTTTTTGTTTCAGTATATAGTCAATAAGTGAACTAAATACTTTATTAACCTTAGAAGTGTGCAGGGTCTGTCCTATATTTGGACTGATACTCTTAGCTGACCAGGGCCAGACCTCATAATAAAACAAAATGTCGGGGCCTTGAACTCCGAGATTGAAAACGTTCTGATGACTTTCAATCAGATTTCTGCATTTGTCGTTCTGTAACTTTTTTATGGCTTCCAAACCACATAGGTAATGGGTTGCAATATTGGGCATGCCGTTCTCCTCTCGGAATTATACTTAATTCGCTTTATGATAGCACTTATTCACTGATTAGTATATACGCTAAGTAGTAATTATAAGTATGTTTTTAAAAATATTTGGTTAATTATTGAAAAGATATTGACTTCTAACCTAAATAGTAATATAGTTAATTACATAAGTAACTAACCAACAAGGTGGTGAAACAATGAATTTGGATTTTAATACCGAAAAGCCTATTTATCTGCAGCTGGCAGAAGCGTTAGAGGATGCTATACTGTCCGGCGCCTATGAGGAGGAAACACAGATTCCTTCTACTACTGAGATTTCAGTTGGCTATAAAATAAATCCTGCAACTGCTCTAAAGGGTATAAACAGGCTTGTTGATGACGGAATAGTTTATAAGAAAAGGGGATTGGGTATGTTTGTTTCGACAGGTGCTAAAGAGAAAATACAGGATAAAAGAAAAGAGAATTTTTTTGAGACGTATATTACTTCACTCGTATCTGAGGCAAAAAAGCTGTCTATTTCGAAAGATGACATATTAAAAATGTTGGAAAGAGGGTTTGATAAATGAAGTGTATAGAAATTAATAATTTAACTAAAAGATTTGGGGATACAATAGCCCTGGATAATATTTCATTAAAATTGGAGGCAAACAAGATTTACGGCCTTCTTGGAAGAAATGGAGCAGGAAAAACGACATTGTTGAAGTTAATGACAAACAGAATTTTTCCAACTGCCGGAGAAGTATTGTTAGATGGTGAAAATGTAATAGAAAATGATAATGCTCTTTCGAAGATCTACTTTATGACCGAAGCAAATAATTATCCTGAAGGGATGACTATAAACAAAGCCTTCAAGTGGACGAAGGAGTTTTATCCTGAGTTTGATTCCTCGTATGCAGCAATTCTTGCAGAAAAGTTTGGTTTGAGTACCAGAAAGAAAATAAAAGATTTGTCAACCGGCTACAAATCCATTTTTAAGATAATTGTATCATTGGCCGGCAATGCTCCGTTAGTTCTTTTGGATGAGCCTGTTCTAGGCCTTGACGCAAATCACAGAGAACTGTTCTATCGGGAACTCCTTCAGTCCTACAACGCCAAACCAAGAACCATGGTAATATCAACACACCTTATAGAAGAGGCAGCTGACATTATTGAGGATGTTATTGTAATAAAAAATGGAAGGGTTATTCTACAGGATTCAGTTGAAAGCGTGTTATCACAGGGGTATGCAGTATCTGGAACAGTAGCGGTCGTTGATAGTTTTATTAAAGACAAAAACGTTATTGGAATTGACACACTCGGTGGTTTAAAAACAGCTTATATCATGGAAAAACTTAAAAAAACCAGTTTTGAAGCTATACCTTCCGGGCTTGAAGTAACAAAGCTTGATTTGCAGAAGCTTTTCATCCAAATGACTAATTAGGATAGGAGAAAATGAAATGAGATTGAAATCAGTTATTAAGTATTATTTATCAGATATGAAAATAGGTGTTATAACATTTTATGTGGCAATGGTGGCTATCTTTGGTTTACTTGGAGGTATCATAAGCATTTCTATATCAAATAGAGACAACAGCTTTATTGGCGGAGGTGAAATGGCAGCTGCTATCTTTCTGTTTGTGGTCGGGTTAAATTCCTTTAAACATAATTTTTTGTTTTTATCCATAAATGGTATACCTAGAAAGCTCCTGTTTAAAGGTTTTGTCCTGGCGGCACTGATAATATGTACCATTATGGCTGCAATTGATGTGACTTACGCAAATATATTTGCACAGTTTCTTAATTACAAATCTGCCTTTTATCAGTTGTATTGGGGATGGACGGAAAATACATCCTGGCCGTTGGTTTTTATTATAGATTTACTTTGGACTATAGCAACATATCTTTTCGCCATTATGACAGGCTATTTTATTACAGGCCTATACTATAAGATGACAAAACTTCCGAAAATAATTGTTTCGATTGGTGTGCCCGGGCTGCTTTTTGTTGTTCTACCTATTATTGAGGAAACAGTTACAAAGGGCAAAATATTCAGGTGGATAGAGATGGTAACCCTTAAACTCAACGGTTTGAGCAATGGTATGAACCCGTCTGTTGCAGTTCTTTCTTATGTAGTTGGTGCTGCATTTGCAGCAGGTTTAAGCTTCATTTTGGTGAGAAGGGCAGTAGTCAAAGAGTAATATCTAAAGAGTTATTTAGAAAGTTGTTTTAAATAAAATATATTTCTACTGGAAGAATAGAAGGTCAGCTGGCACAGAAATGAGGTGCGGGCTGACCTTTTGTAATGAAACCAGCTTTGAAATTAATCCGGTGTCTGTATATAATATTTATTATAGATTTAGAAATATCTATTATAGATTTAGAAATATCTATTATAGATTTAGTAACTATCTATTATAGATTTAGAAACTCAAGATTAACACCAATAAAAAATTCATGTAAGAAATGCGGAGGCTTTATGTTAAAACCGTTGATATATGTTCCCATGGGTGATCCAGCAGGTATCGGCCCTGAAATAATTGTAAAGGCAATGGCAAATACAAGCATTTATGAGGTTTGCAGACCGGTAGTTATCGGTGATTTAAAAGTAATAAGAAAGGCTGCTGAATTTTGTAATTTGAACTACACCTTAAGGAGTATTGCTAAGGGTGAAGAAGGTTCTTACCAACCCTCGGTTATCAATATAATAGACTTGAACAATATAGAACCGTCAGAGCTGCAGTATGGTACTGTTCAGGCGCAGAACGGCGTTGCAGCTTTTGAGTACATTACAAAAGCAGTTGAGATGGCTCAGAACTCTGAACTTGCAGCAATTGCTACAACGCCGATTAACAAGCCTGCTTTAAAGGCCGGCAACGTGGACTTTATCGGTCATACTGAAATTCTGGCCGGACTTACGAATACGCCTGACCCGCTGACCATGTTCGAAGTCAGGGGCTTAAGAGTATTCTTTCTTACCCGGCACGTATCGCTTAGAAAGGCATGTGATATGGTCAGCCAGGACAGGCTGTTGGACTACATCGACAGGTGTACCGAAGCCTTAAAGAGTCTGGGCATAAACCAAGGCACCATGGCAGTAGCAGGCTTGAATCCTCATAGTGGTGATAACGGTTTGTTTGGTACAGAAGAAAAGGAACACATAGAGCCTGCCATCAGCAGAGCCAAAGCCTTGGGATACAGAGTGGAGGGACCTGTGGGTGCTGACTCGGTATTCCACCAGGCACTTATAGGAAGATATAATTCGGTTCTTTCGCTCTATCACGATCAAGGACATATTGCAACAAAAACTCTCGATTTTGAAAGGACCATAGCCATTACTCTGGGATTACCCTTCCTAAGAACCTCTGTTGATCACGGAACGGCCTATGATATTGCGGGAAAGGGAATTGCCAGTGAAGTCAGTATGGTTGAGGCAATTCTTCTGGCCGCAAAATATGCCGAGCCTTACGCAGCTTGGTATAGCAGCCGGAAATAAATCAGATGGCGGGTAAATTCAGACAGCTGCAAAATAATTTCGTAAAATAAACAATATATATTTTAAAATTTATAATTATTCAGGTCGGAGTTTTTAGGATTAATCATAAAAATTTATAGGAGGTCAGTATGGCGGACGTTATTGATTACAAAATCATCGGGGATGATATGCAGATTGTGGAGGTAGAGCTTGATCCATCAGAAGGTGTGAGAGCTGAAGCCGGAGCAATGATGTACATGGAAGATGGAATAATGATGCAGACTTCAACAGATGGCGGGGCGTTTAAAGGTTTTAAAAGAATGCTCACAGGGGAGAGTTTTTTCATTACAACCTTTTACAACACCAGCCCGACTAAGAGGCACATGGCATTTTCAGCACCTTATCCAGGCAAGATAATACCGATAGATTTGCCCAGTATGGGTGGAAGCTTTTTGTGTCAAAAGGATGCCTTCCTCTGTGCAGCCAAGGGAGTTGACATAGAGGTAGCATTTACAAGGAAACTGGGCGCAGGCTTTTTTGGCGGAGAGGGTTTTATTTTACAGAGGCTTGTAGGAGATGGAATGGCTTTTGTTCATTCCGGCGGAACAATAATACAGAAGAACCTCTTGCCCGGTGAAACTCTTAAGGTTGACACAGGCTGTCTGGTTGCATTCTCGCCAAGTGTCGATTATGATATCCAGTTTGTAGGAGGTTTTAAGAATGCCTTATTCGGCGGAGAGGGATTATTCCTTGCAAAACTTACCGGACCGGGTATTGTTTATCTTCAGAGTCTGCCTCTTTCGAGACTGGCAGACAGACTTACCTCCGCAGGTTCACGCCATAGAGAACAGCAGTCCGGAATTGGTGGTATAGGGGGAGGTATTCTGGGAGGACTCTTTGGCGGCGACAACAAATACTAAGCTTCCCTGTCTTAACAAAACACACCTTCTTTTACCGGTTAAATTGGTAAATTAATGTTGAAATAGATAATTATATATGATATTTTAATTATGGTTGGGTCCGGTTTAAGTATATTATCTCAAGTAAGTTGCTTGAACAGTATATCTGCCCGGACATTAATTTCTATTTTGTGTAAAAGGGGTGTTTATATGAGTGATTCAAGCAACGCAAAAAAAGGTTTGCCGATTAAAACGATTGTTGCGGTAGGTATTGGAGCGGCTTTGGTTGTTGCTATTTACCAGATCAGTATTCCTGTGGGTTTTATACCTAATACAAGACTTCAGTTCAATCAGGCAGTTATCGCATTGATTGGTGCAATATTCGGTCCCATAGCCGGACTGCTTACAGGGTTGATTTCACATACGCTGGGGGATGCAATATTCTATGGTGGAGTCTGGTGGAGCTGGGTAATAGCTGATGCTATCTATGGACTTCTGGTGGGATTGACTTTTAAAAAGCTAAAAATAGCTGAAGGTGGCTTTGGGAGCAAGCAAGCACTTATATTCAATATAAACCAGTTTTTGGCAAATGCAATTGCATGGATTTTAGCGGCTCCGATATTTGACATACTGATATATGCTGAGCCTTCCGATAAGGTATTTGCTCAGGGTGTTACTTCATTTGCAGCAAACGGTGCGGTAACCTTAATTGTAGGAACTATTCTTGCATTTGCATATTCAAAGATACGGATAGGTAGCTCGAGCCTTGAAAAGGAAGCATAGATGCTTGGAATATTATTAGTATTTAATTAATACATAGCAGAGTTAAAAAGAATAATATAAACAATAAAAGTGGTTGCCTAAAACAACCACTTTTTCACACCGAGGAAGAGTATGAAAAAACCTATTATCGAATTTAACAACTTCTCATTTAAATATCGTGTACAGAAATCTCCCTCTCTGTCCAATATAAATCTTACAATTTATGAGGGTGAAAAAGTACTGATTGTGGGACCGTCTGGCTCGGGCAAATCGACACTGGCAAATTGTATAAATGGGCTGGTGCCTTTTTCTTATGCAGGTCAAGCTGAAGGCAGCTTAATCATTAAAGGTCAGGATCCCCAGAAACTTGGGATATTTGGGTTGTCTAAAATTGTTGGAACGGTTCTTCAGGATACTGACGGGCAGTTTGTCGGGTTGACAGTTGCAGAGGATATTGCATTCTCTTTGGAGAATGATTGTATAAAACAGGATGAAATGCTTAAACGAGTTGAGGAGACAGCTAAATTAGTCGATTTAACCAGCTTTAAAAGTCACTCTCCCCAGTCGTTGTCAGGGGGACAAAAACAGAGAGTTTCTTTGGGAGGTGTACTGATTGACAATGTAGAAATACTGCTGTTTGATGAACCTTTGGCAAACCTTGATCCTGCCACAGGGAAATACGCTATGGAGCTGATTGACCAAATACACCGGGAATCAGGTGCAACTGTACTTATAGTGGAACACAGGCTTGAGGATGTACTTCACTGTTCGGTGGATAGAATTATTGTAATGGATGAGGGCAGGATTGCAGCCGATACTGTTCCGTCTGAGCTTCTTTCATCTGATATTTTAAAGGAAACCGGCATCAGAGAACCTTTATATATCACTGCACTAAAATACGCAGGCTGTAGAGTACCGGCCACTGCTCATCCCGAACATATAAATGCTGTTAGATTAGATGATTTTAATAGTAAGCTTACCGCTTGGTATGATAAAAAAGAATCCGGTCACATAAAAATTAAGAGTACTGAAGTTTTAGAATTAAAGAATATTAACTTTGAATATCAAAAAAACAAGCCCATTCTTAAGGATATTAATACTGTTATCTATAAAGGTGAGCTTGTTGGCCTGGTGGGGCAAAACGGAGCCGGAAAATCCACTCTTTCGAAGGTTATATGCGGTTTTGAAAAGCCATCGGCAGGGTCTATGTTATTTAATGGAGAAAGAATAGATGATGACAGTATTACAGAACGTGCCAAAAAAATCGGACTTGTAATGCAAAACCCTAACCACATGATTTCAAAGCCGATGATATTTGATGAGGTTGCATTGGGATTGGTTACAAGAGGTTGGAACCAGCAGGACATAAATGAAAGGGTAGTGGAGGTGCTTAGGACCTGCGGCCTTTATGAATTCAGAAATTGGCCTGTTTCAGCTCTAAGCTACGGTCAGAAAAAGAGAGTTACAATTGCCTCCATACTTGTTTTAAAGCCGGAGGTTATAATATTGGATGAACCTACAGCAGGGCAGGACTTGGAACACTATACGGAATTCATGGAATTTCTTCTTAAACTAAACGCGGAAAACGGAACCACGATAGTTATGATAACCCATGATATGCACCTGCTGTTGGAATACACTGAACGTGCAATTGTTATGGCAGAAGGCAGCATAATTGCAGATGCCTCACCGGCAGAGATTCTCACCAATGACGAAATAATAGTAAAAGCTAATTTGAAAAAGACCTCACTTTATGAATTGGCTGTAAGAGCAGGGATAGACGATTCCTGTTCCTTTGTCCAACATTTTATCGATTATGACAGGAGGGTGAGGTAAATGGCACGAATGCTGAGTTACAGTGATAAGGGAAGTGTAGTTCACTCTCTGAGCGGGACCACCAAACTACTTTATTTCCTTGTATGGTCATTATGCAGCATGATAACTTATGATACAAGACTTCTGCTGTTTATGCTTGCTCTGAGTTTAATTATTTTTAAAGTATCAAGAGTAGACTTTGAGGATGTGGCATTTGTATTGAAGCTGATCCTTGTATTTCTTTTAATAAACCTTATAGCTATTTTTATCTTTTCACCGGAAGAAGGAGTCAAAATTTATAACAGCAGGACTCAGCTGGTACATATAATTGGAAGGTATAATGTGACGGTGGAGCAACTGTTTTATGAGCTGAATGTGGCTTTAAAATACTTTACAATAATACCAATTGCTCTGCTTTTTATACTGACCACCAATCCCAGCGAGTTTGCATCTTCATTAAATAAACTTGGACTTAGTTATAAGATTAGTTATGCCGTAGCCATCACACTTAGATATATTCCCGACATGCAGAGGGATTATATCACAGTTTCCCAGGCACAGCAGGCTCGTGGAATTGATATGTCAAAGAAAGTCGGACTGCTACAAAGAATTAAAAATGTAAGTGCGGTTCTGATACCTCTGTTTTTTTCTAGTATGGAGAGGATTGATACAATTAGCAATGCCATGGAGCTCAGGGGTTTTGGGAAGAAAAAAAAGAGAACCTGGTATGCGGAAAAAAGAATTGGAATAAAAGATTGGGTAGTTATAATTCTATTGCTTGTTTTTGCAGTAATATCATTTATAGTAACCTTTTCAGATGGCAGCAGGTTCTATAACCCATTTAACTGATGTAGTTAAACGGTATATACTAAAAATTAAAGCATTAAGTTTTGAGGTCATACATAAATGTCTACAGTTGAAGTAAAAGAAAAAAAGCATAGTGCATTAAACGATTTTCTGGAGGGTTCCAGGCTAAGTATACCAATTGCGTTGGGATACTTCCCTGTTTCCTTTACTTTTGGTTTGATGGCTGTCAGAGGCGGTATCCCTGTATGGATTGTAATATTGATTTCTATGACAAACCTTACCTCAGCAGGTCAGTTTGCAGGAACAAATCTGATAGTTGCAGGTGCTGGACTGCCGGAAATAGCCGTAACTACCTTTGTAATTAATATCAGATATATGTTGATGTCCCTGTCACTATCCCAGAAGCTGGCGGAGGGGGTCACAAATTTAAAACGCTGGATAATGGCTTTCGGTGTCACAGATGAAACCTTTACCGTAGCAGCAATGCAAAAAAGGGAAATTACCTTTTCTTTTATGACTGGGCTTGAACTGTTGCCTTATATAGGTTGGTCCGCGGGAACTGCTGCCGGTGCAATAGTGTGTACCCTCCTGCCGGTTACGCTTCAAAATTCCATGGGAATAGCTTTATACGCCATGTTTATTGCTTTGGTTATCCCAGCGGCTAAAAAGTCAAAAGCCGCACTGGTAGTGGCAGGCTGTGCTATTGTTATCAGTTCGGTATTGAAATGGCTTCCATTTTTAAGGTTTATTTCAGGTGGCTGGAGAATAATCATAGCTACAGTAATTGCATGTTCTCTTGGAGCAAAACTATTCCCTCTGGAAGATGCAAAGGAAGAATAAAAGAAAGGGCTATATATGGATAGAATATTGGCTGCGGTTTTGTTGATGGCTCTGGTAACTTATTTGCCAAGGGTTTTGCCACTGGCTGTTATTAAAAATAAAATAGGGTCAAGATTTCTTACCGCATTTCTTAGCTATGTGCCGTTTGCGGTTTTGGGAGCGATGATATTTCCTGACATTTTAACCTCAACAGGACATTTTGCTTCAGCAGTAATAGGCCTTGCAACTGCCGTCGTTCTGGCTTATTTTGAAAGGGGCTTGCTTCAGGTGGCTGTTTGCGCAATTATTGCTGTATATGCTTGTGAACTGGTCATTGCACGATTAGGTTAGTCCATAGTAAAAAAATTAGACTGGACAGAAATTTTTCTATGTACTGGTGCGTTATAATAGATATAATATTTATAATATTTTTCTAATAATACGGAGGGCATTATGATTAAACGATATATTTTGTCATTGGATCAGGGAACCACAAGCTCCAGGGCTGTACTGTTCGACAGTCTTACCGGGCAGATAGCAGGGATGAAAAGCGTTCCATTAAGACAGATATACCCTCAGCCCGGCTGGGTTGAACATGATGCCACGGAAATATACAGTGATCAGCTTGAAGCAATGATGAGCGCTATGGAAGAAGCAGCTGTGGGTCCGGAACAGATTGCCTGCATAGGCATAACAAATCAGAGGGAGACTGTAGTTGTATGGGATAAGGCTACCGGAAAACCGGTCTATAACGCAATAGTCTGGCAGTGCAGAAGATCCTCTGATATATGTGACAATCTGAAAATGAGCGGTTTGGTAGCAGATATTAAAAGCAAAACAGGTCTGGTTATTGATGCTTATTTCTCGGGAACAAAGATTAAATGGATACTTGAACAAGTGGAAGGTGCAAGAGAAAAGGCTGAAAGAGGAGAGCTGCTTGCAGGAACTATTGACTCCTGGCTGGTTTGGAATTTATCAGGAGGCAGCTCCCATGTGACCGATTATTCAAACGCCTCCAGAACCATGTTGTTCAATATAAAGGAACTTAAATGGGATAAAGACCTTCTTAAAGAAATGGGTATCCCAGAAGTCATGCTGCCCAGCGTAGTTTCTTCATCAGGGATTTGTGCTCATACACGTTATGTAGATAATTATCTTAAAAATGAGAATGAACTTGACTATAAGCAAAGAGTAATTAAAAGTATACTTCAAACTGGAATACCGATTTCAGGAATAGCCGGTGACCAGCATGCCGCCTTGTTCGGTCAAGCCTGTTTCAAACCTGGTGATGCTAAGAACACCTACGGGACTGGATGCTTTATACTTATGAATACCGGTAAAACTCCTGTAGAATCTAAAAATAATCTTCTGACAACAATAGCATGGGGAATAAATAATGAAATTGAATATGCTCTGGAAGGAAGTGTATTTAATGCCGGTTCAGCAATTCAATGGCTCAGGGATGAACTGGGAATCATTGAAACTGCCCACCAGAGCGATATTGAAGCCGAACAGGTCGTGGATACCGCAGGTGTATATGTTGTTCCGGCATTTACAGGCCTTGGAGCTCCCTATTGGGATATGTATGCCAGAGGAACGATTCTTGGTATCACAAGAGGAACAAATAGGAGACATATTATCAGAGCTACTCTAGAGGCAATAGCATACCAGAGCAGAGATGTTCTGGATGCAATGCGAAGGGATTCAAACATTAAGCTCAATGAGCTGAAGGTGGATGGCGGTGCTAGTGTAAGCGAATTCTTGATGCAGTTTCAAGCCGACATATTATCACTTCCTGTAATCAGACCGGTGATAAGGGAAACAACAGCCCTTGGGGCTGCTTACCTAGCCGGACTTGGCGTAGGAATATGGAAGTCAAAAGATGAAATCGCACATAGCTGGAGTTTGGATAGGGTATTTAAACCATCAGATAACAAGAGCCATTTTGATACATTATATGTTAAGTGGAAAAAAGCTGTGGAACGTTCGCTGAAGTGGGAACTGTAAATTAACCTTTAAAGTTTGTTTTAATTGCATATTAATATAAAGTAAGTGTACTATACCGTAGTAATGTGTTATAGTAATACAAAAGTGTTGTACGCAAGGAGGTTTTATAAATGGATATAAAGCAGGTATGTATTAATGCCAGCGAAGCGTCAATAAAAATGGCTGCACTTGACGGCGCTGCAAAGAATAACGCACTCTTGGCAATAGCTGATGCATTGCTTGAAAATAAAGATAAGCTGATAACTGCTAATACTAATGACTTGAAAAGAAGTGAAGAAGAAAAACTGGCAGCGCCTCTGCTTAAAAGACTCAAGTTCGATGAAAACAAAATTTGTGAAGTTGTGGAAGGAATCAGAAGCCTTGTAAAACTGGAGGAACCGGTTGGTAAAACATTGCTTTCCACAATGCTGGATGATGGATTGGAATTATATAAGGTGACCTGTCCCATAGGGGTTATTGGTATTATTTTTGAGTCAAGGCCGGATGCCTTGGTACAGATTTCTTCACTATGCCTTAAAAGCGGCAACAGCGTACTTCTTAAAGGTGGAAGAGAAGCAAAGGAAACCAACAAGGTACTTACTGATATCATCGAGGCCGCTTCAGTTTCTGCCGGTCTTCCCCAAGGCTGGATAACACTGCTGGAGAGCCGTGACGACGTTAATGAAATGCTTAAGATGGATCAATATATTGACTTGGTAATTCCAAGAGGTTCAAATGAATTTGTGCGCTATATCATGGAAAATTCAAGAATACCTGTTATGGGGCATGCCGACGGAATTTGTCATGTGTATGTGGACGGCGAAGCCGATTTAGATATGGCGGTAAAAGTGACTGTGGATTCCAAAACTCAGTATGTGGCGGTATGCAATGCAACCGAAACCCTGCTTGTGGATGAGAATATAGCAGCAGAATTTCTGCCAAAATTAAAGGACGAATTTGATAAAAAGAATGTTGAGATTTACGGCGATGAAGGAACACAGAAAATTATTCAGGTCAAGGCGGCAAGCGATGCAGACTGGTCAACTGAATATCTGGATTACACAATCGCCATCAAGCTGGTCTCAGGAATTGATAAGGCTATTGAGCATATTAATACTTACGGATCGGGGCATACCGACAGTATCGTAACCTCAAATAAAGCAACGGCCTTGAAGTTTATGAATCTTGTTGATTCAGGGAATGTATTCTGGAATGCTTCCACCAGATTCAGCGACGGCTTCAAATACGGATTCGGAGCCGAGGTGGGGATCAGCACAAGTAAGCTGCATGCAAGAGGACCGGTTGGACTTGAGGGTCTGCTTAGCTACAAATTCCTGCTTGCCGGAAACGGGCAGGTGGTTGACGATTATGCCAATAATAGAAAGAGCTTTAAGCATATTAAGCTGAACAAACAGATACAAGATTTATAGAATCAAACTGGAATTTTTACTTTTAGTAAATAGTTAATTAATGATAACGAATTTACAAGTTGAATTACCTGTTAATTTATCATTTGATTTATCACTCACTTTAACTGGTAAATTAACTATTTTATGCATTACAGCAGTTTGGAAGTGAAAAGGAGAGATGGCACAATGAGCTTTGAAATTATTTCAACTGATAAGGCGCCGGCAGCAATCGGCCCATATTCACAGGCTGTAAAATACGGCAACTTCATATATACCTCCGGCGCAATACCGGTTGACCCTAAAAGCGGTGAAGTTGTAGCCGGAGGAGCGGCAGAGCAGACAGAACAGGCACTTAAAAACCTCGCTGAGGTACTGGCCGGCGCCGGCGCAGGTCTTGAAAATGTAATTAAAACTACTGTTTTTATTAAGAACATGAATGATTTTGCAATAATCAATGAAGCTTATAAGAAGTTTTTTACCGGCAATTTTCCCGCAAGATCCTGTGTTGAGGTGGCCAGACTGCCTAAGGATGTACTTGTGGAGATAGAGTGCGTGGCGGTTATATAAATAGTTATTAAAACTTTAATCAGGTATCAGGATGCTAAAAAGGGAACTTATGAAAGTTCCCTTTTTAAGTATTATTAATGAAATACCATTATATACCCATTGCGACTGCTCAGTGCCATTTAGATATCATTACCTAATTTCTTTACTCAGCTGTCTATTGTCTACTAACTACATATCCCTATAGAAAATCAGGTTTAATTCCATATCCTTGTCAACCTGGCCATCCTTAAACAATTTGGAGTACTTTCCTGCCAATGATTTTGCGGTTCTAGCCCTTGAAGTATTAAGCTGCATCAACAGTTCACTGAAGGCAGGCTGCTTTGCGAGGGAATTCCTCATTTCCTTAGGCGGAGGGCAATATCTGAACAGTATGGAGCGGGCTAACTTGTTTAAGCGTAATATTCCTTTGGTTTCATAATTAATCCACGTTTCATAATCGCTTGTAAATATATCCCTCATTACGTTTCTATTTTTCTGAATTTGAACCTTGATTTTCTCTTTTGCTTCTTCAGTCAAATCATGATTCTTTTTAAAGAATTGAATATAGTCGGTATATTCCGAAGTCAGGGATTTTTCCGTTATATCATTCCATGCCACTCCCATCATGGTGCGGCATAGCTCCCATCGGAAGGAACCGATTAATTTAAGCACCAGCTCAGGAAGATTTTCATCTGTAAAAGCAGGTACGATAAATCTTCCCGGAGTATTTCTGGCTTTGCCCGTTATTTCCTGCCACATAGATATTCTTGAACCAAAAGTGGGTACGATTATTATATCGGGGCGTATTTCCTTCATAATTGGTTCTTTTTCAATGCCCTTCACATCATTCTTATACCAGATCTCTCTGTAGAAAACTGAAAAATCAATTGCAAGCACATTGTTTATAGCCTGCTGCAATTTAGATGGAGTTACCACCGACTTCTCCAGGTCTCTGGCTATTATATCCTTGTGAAGTATGGGGAAGTAGCTGCTGATGTGACCATGGCAAACCTTTTGATTTGTCTTAAGCATATTATTAATTTCAAAGCTTACCTTTGCCTTGTAATCCCGATCATAAGCAGGTTTATCTGCATCGGTAACCATCTTTCGCTTTTTCATATCTCTGAACACATCAAAATAATCCTGTCCGAAATCATTTATAGATGTCTCTTTTTTATTCTGATGTATCAGTTCAAGCCACTTTTTTGCATTAAAAACTGAAAAATCGGTACAGTTGTATTCCTTGTCACAAAGTCGGTATAGCGTGATAGCCTGTTCCTTTGTAACAAGCCTTTCATCCATATACCCGAAATTAAGAAACATACTTATAAGCTTAGGACAGCTGTTATCCTCCTGAGTACGAGCAAAGGCTTTCTCATATATGACAAAAAAGTCATTTGCAATAGAGTTTCGCAGTTCTCTGACTTCGGGATCTGAAGAGGTTTTATCCTTTAAGGTCCGGAATTGACTTAATCGTTTATTAAGACTGTTAATTTCATCCTGCGTACAGGATGAATACTGCATAATCTTTTCCAGACTGTTTTCCAATTCCGACGGTAATTCGGAAACAACAGCCATATCTCCTATATCTGCTGATGATGTATCTAAAGCAGCTTTAACTCTGACGTTTTCAATAAGATCTGAAAACTCATTGCCATTAATGTTTGTGAAGCAGTCAAATTCGTTCTGAAGCTTTCCAATACAGTTGCCGGTTATATCTGCAGCTTGTTTCAGGATATTCAGTATGTTTATTGCAGCTTCCTTGTCATCCTTAGAATCTGAAGCTATCCTACCGTAAGTTGAAAGCAGATTTTCAGGTGACAAATAAAGCAGCTCCATGTTTCTGCAAAGTATTGAGAAAATGTTTTTAATCTCATATATAATAGAGTCCAATATTTCAGAGCCTTTTTTCAAATGGTACTCACATACGGAACTATTACTGTTGAAGAAAACTTTTCTATTGTCAAGAGGGATGTTCAGCAGACTGGTAAAATAATCAATACCTGCATTGTCCAGTTCGGAAGAATCTGCTATGGTTTCAACTATACCTCTTGTAAACTCATTGTCTGGGTCAAGAGGGAAAAAGCCATAACCCTCCTTCATAAAATCTTCATAAATTTTCTGATAGGAGTTTAATATTTCATTATTTGATTTGTAACTAAAATAGAACTTATCCTTGATTGCCCAAAAGTAAAGCATCAGGTTTTCGGTAAGAGCATTAATGTTCTGACAAATTGGTAACAGTTTTTGATAGGAGGTATAGCTTAAATCTATCAAGGTTGCCAGTGATGAAACCAGATATGTTGAATAGTCCTTCTGGGTGCTAATTAAATTTTTTATTTCTGCAGTTGAACTTGCCGGAAAACAATACAAATTGCAGGCATCTCTGGCAGAAAGGCTGAAGGAATTCTGACTGTTCCTCATAACGTCATTAATGCTTAGAAAGGTGTTTTGTTCAAGAGTAAATAGTCTGCAGCTTCTTGAAATGAGCAATTGATTTTTACTGAAAATATCATCAAAAGGTGATAAAAAAACATCAATTTTACCTTTTAACAACAATAATATTGAATTGGTTCTATCACCTTCACAAATCAGGAGCTCACCCTGAATAGATGAATACTGACCTGCAAAATCCGGCTTTATGCTCATAATGGTCTCCTTATGTATATCATTTCCCGTAGGAAAATGGGATATTTCATTAGTTGATTGGTGAACATTAACATAATAAATTATACACCATATATAAAAATAAAAAAAGCCCGACTAAATACCCAGGACACTGATAGTTTAACTGCTCAGTGTCCTGGGTGTCGGCTTTAATATTTAAAATTTTTTGTAATTATAAAGTATTGAATTGCCTCCGGTTAATTTCTTCTGGTTCTTGTTAGATGGGGCAGCAGGTTATTACTTGCTTGTTATATAGCCTTTTGCCTTAAGATATTCTGCCATCAATACCCCGCCACCGGCAGCGCCGCGGACAGTGTTGTGTGAGAGACATACAAATTTGTAATCGTACATATGGTCTTCGCGTAACCTGCCCACAGTAATACCCATTCCATTTTCAATATCCCTATCAAGTTTTGTCTGTGGTCTGTTATCTTCCTCGAAGTATTTAACAAACTGCTTGGGAGCACTTGGCAGCTGGAGTTCCTGTGGTTCGCCACTATAGTTTTCCCAAATCTTCAATATTTCTTCCTTTGAAGGTTTGTTTTCAAAAGATACAAATACTGCGGCCAAATGTCCGTCTGTAACCGGGACTCTGATACATTGAGTAGTGATTGCAGGGGAGCTTGCTTTGACAATTTCTCCGTTCTCCAGAGAACCCCATATTTTTAAAGGCTCTTGTTCACTCTTTTCTTCTTCGCCTCCGATATATGGAATAACATTATCTAACATTTCAGGCCAATCCTGAAAATTCTTGCCGGCTCCTGAAATAGCCTGATAAGTACATGCTACTACATTTTTTATTCCGAACTTCATCAAAGGATCTAAAGCAGGAACGTAGCTTTGGATAGAACAATTAGGCTTAACGGCAATAAAACCGTTTTTGGTTCCAAGTCTTTTTCTCTGACTGTCTATTACCTTAACATGATCAGCGTTTATTTCAGGTATAAGCATGGGAACATCAGGTGTCCACCTGTGAGCCGAATTATTTGAAACAACAGGTGTTTCATTCTTTGCATATTCTTCCTCAAGCTTTTTGATTTCATCTTTTTTCATGTCAACTGCGCTGAAAACGAAGTCAACTTCAGCACAAATATCCTTAACATGTGCTGTTGCATCTTTAACCACAATATTTTTTACGCTTTCAGGCATGGGAGTAGACATTTTCCATCTTCCACCTACTGCCTGTTCATATGTTTTTCCGGCAGAATTTGCACTTGCTGCAATTGAAACAACCTCAAACCATGGATGGTTTTCAAGCAGAGAAATAAATCTCTGACCCACCATACCTGTTCCGCCAATAATACCTACCTTTAATCTTGACATTAACCTGCCTCCAATCCAATTAATCTATGTGTTATTATATGATGTACTATTAAAATGTGTCCGCCAACCGATGACATTTGTTCTTGTATTGTGTATTTTACCATAGCACTATTAAAAATTCAATACTAATATTAACACAGAAAATCGGATTTTACAGTGCATAATTCTTGTCAATTTTGAATAACACTAACACTAATTCTTCAGTGTAGTTTGAGCACAAACTTAAATTAATGTAATGCACCTAAAGCAGCTAGTAAAGCAGGTCAATTATTTGCTGTAAATTCGTCCTGGGTTACTCCCCAATCCTTGAGCTCTTTCTGAGTACCTACCCAGACAGGGGCTTTTACAGGTACCAGAGGGAAGAGCTCTTCCACCATATAATTTTGCATTCTAATACAGCCATGGGATATAAACTTCCCTATAGAATAGAAGGAATTAGTTCCATGAATACCATAGGAGCCATCCGTTCTGTTAATGCCCATCCAGCGACTGCCCAAAGGATTTTCCGGAGTTCCGCCCTTTATAGGATCTGCGAAGCCGCCTCCGCCCCAATCGGGATTGATAATTTTATTTTCAATTATATACTTTCCGGATTTGGTGAGAGTGTGTGGGTTCCCAACAGCAACAGGGTACTTCTTTATGACCTTTGTACCCTCATATAAGGTCAGGATTCTTTTTGTTTTATTGACAGTTATCCACTTTCCTGTTGTAGGAGCGCTTGTGATTTTGTCAGCATAGGTAAGTTCTTTACTGACAAGCCTGTTAATCAGCATTTCCTTTGTCGCATTGTCCCAAGTTCCGGAAAGATTCATATTATGATCACTCTGAAAAAGGAGCAATGTATTTCTGATATTGAGGGTTTCATCTTTGGAAGTTGATTTATAATAGCCCAATTGTTTAATATATTTCATATATGTACTGCTGGTAAGTTCTGAAGTAAGCTTGTTACGCTTTATCTGTGCATCCAGCTTTTCACGGTCCTTAATTAATTGCTCCTGCTCTTGCTTTAGCTGTTCCTGTTCCTTTTTTAATTGGTCCTTATCTTTATTCAGTTGTAACTGTTCAGCTTTGAGTTGATCTTGATCCTTTTTTAATTGCTCCTGTTCCTTGCTGAGTTGATCCTTAAGTTTGTTAAGCTCATCCTGGCTTAACTTGTCCGGCTGTCCGGTTTCTGCAGCAGAGATTACAGCAGGAATTTTCTCACCCATTAATGTTTGGTTATCTGCACAGCTAACTGTAATACTCTGCAGGGCTAGAGCCATAACCAGAGTACAAATAAATAAAATTCGTTTCCCCATTTCTTTTACCATCCTTAAAATAATAAAGTCAATATACATTCTACGAAAGTAGGATTACATTAATTACCATTTTGTTAATTAAAATGATTTTACAATTATGTTACGCCCTGAAGTACGCAAAGATTGTAATATTAAGTGTATTTCCTCAGAAAAAGGAGAGCACGTTTTAATAATTTAAAGCGTTAATAATTTACATTATTAGTGTAAAACTGACGAGTTTCAGCAAAATATTTATACATCTTATTGAATTATTATGCATTATCTTTTATAATTTAGAATATAATAAATCAATATATCATATACAAAGAATAATAGGGGTTATCGAAGAAATGAAAATAAAGTTAAAAGAGTTTTTATTTCTTGTAATGGTGGCTGCTCTGACTATATCAATTACGGCCTGCGGAGAAGGCGCGACTATGAAGAAAATTGAGAAGAGCGGTAAACTTGTAATTGGTACAAGCGCTGATTATACGCCATTTGAACATCATGCTTTTAGAAATGGAAAGGATACTATTATAGGTGTAGATATATCTATTGCCGAAGAAATTTCAAAGGATCTGGGCGTACAGCTAGAAATTGTTGAAATGGGCTTTGATGAACTTCTCCCTGAACTTAATAATAATAGGGTAGATATAGTTATCTCTGGAATGGCACCTGATGAAGAAAGAAGCAAATCGGCTGATTTTTCAAAAGTATACTATCAATCTACGCAGTGTGTTATGGTTCGTGCTGAGGACAAGGAGAGGATCAAAAGTATAGCAGACCTCAAAAAAAAGAGAGTAGGAGTCCAATCTGGAACAGTTCAGGAAAAGATTGCAAAAGAGCAAATGAAGGATGCGGAAATTGTTAAACTCGGTAAAATTTCTGATTTAGTGATGGAACTGAAATCTGAGAAAATAGATGCATTAGTAGTGGAACTGCCTGTTGCAAATTATTATATAAAAAATAACAATGATCTTACCCTGTCGGAGGTGAAGGTTAAGGAGGAAACAGAAGGCTTTGCTATTGCCGTGAAAAAAGGAAATCTGGAACTCCTTAAATTGATTGACCAATCCTTGGACAGAATGAAGCTGGATGGTTCTATTGAAAAATTTGTCCTGGAAGCCTTTGCACTAAGATGAGGTTTTTTTTATTGACAAATACATTTAAATACTATAATGTATCTAAAAGCAAATAGCGGTATAAAATGTTTAATTAAATAAATTAATAATAATAGGGGGATTGGTCATGAAAAAAATAGTTTCACTAGCAATTGTAATGGTTATGCTGTTAAGCGTTGTGCTCACAGGGTGCGGCTCAGCAGACAGCAGTTCAAAGGTTAAGGTTATAAACATTCCGTTAACTCAAGAGGAATACGCTTTTGGTGTAGACAAGAACCAACCGGAACTGCTCGCAAAGGTAAATGAATTTATAGCTTCTATTAAAAAAGACGGAACCTTTGATAAAATCTGCAACAATTACTTCGGCAGCGGTACACCTGTAGCTGTTACTTCTGCTAAACTTGACAGCAGCAAGGATCAGCTGGTTGTAGCTACAAATGCAGGGTTCGAGCCTTTTGAGTATACCAAGGGCGATAAGTACTACGGTATTGACATGGAAATTGCAGATCTTCTAGCCAAGCATCTTGGAAAAGAGCTTGTTATAAGCAATATGGATTTTGATGCTGTTTGTCTTTCTGTAGGTCAGAGTAAGGCGGATATAGCAATGGCAGGTCTTACAATAAAAGAGGACAGAAAAGAGTATGTTACGTTCTCTGACAAATACTATGATGCCGCACAAAAAATTATAGTCAAGGAATCTGATAAAACCTTTGATGACTGCAAAACAAAAGAGGATGTTGAAGCCATTCTAAAAGGACTGAAAAGCGATACAAAGATCGGTACACAGACAGGCACTACCGGACAGTTCTATGTTGAAGGCGATAAAGATTGGGGCTTTGATGGGTATAAGGTTAAGAATGTAGGCTATAAATCAGGTTCTCTTGCAGTTCAGGATATGCTTAACGGGAATATCAGTCTTGTTATTATAGATGAGGCTCCTGCTCAGAGTATTACAAAAGCAATGAACGAACTTAACTAATTAAAAGTATTTATACAATGCTCTGATTAATATTGGGGCATTGTATTTTATAAGGGACGAATATGGGGAATTTTGATAAAAAATTAATAAAATTTTGGGAAATATTCTATGAAAACGATGGGTATACAAAAGTCCTGGTGGGTCTTAAAAACACACTTGTTATAGCTGTTGTCGGACTTGCCATAGGAATTATTATCGGTACATTAATTGCTATTGTTAAAGTAATGCCCAAATACAAAAGATTTCCAAAAATACTGGATAGTATATGTAACTTTTATGTTGGATTGTTTAGAGGCACTCCGGTAGTTGTGCAGCTTCTGGTAGCATATTATGTGGTATTGCCGTTAATAGGCTTAAATATGCCTGCACTTAATGTGTGTGTGTTGGTCTTCGGGTTAAATAGCGGTGCCTATGTTTCCGAAATAATGAGAGGCGGTATCATGTCTGTGGACCCTGGACAGATGGAAGCTGGCCGTGCTCTCGGTTTGAGTTATAGAGTAACTATGCTCAAAGTAGTTGTCCCGCAGGCTTTTAAAAATATACTTCCGACACTTGGTAATGAATTTATAGCACTTATAAAGGAAACTTCCGTTGTGAGCTTTGTCGGTGCGGCAGATCTCTATCTGGCATTTAATTATATAGGCACAAACAGTTATGAATTTATGGTTCCGTACCTTGTTATGGCGTTAATTTATATCGTTTTAGTTATAGTAATTTCATGGCTGATAAAAGTAATGGAAAGGAGGCTGAGAAAGAGTGATAGACGTAATTAACCTGAGTAAAAGCTACGGTAAACTCAAAGTTCTAAAAGATATTAGTGTTACCATTAACGAAGGTGAAAAGGTTGCCATTATTGGCCCGTCCGGCAGCGGAAAAAGCACCTTTCTTCGCTGCCTTAACTGTATGGAAGATCCTACTGGCGGAGCAATTGTATTTGAGGGCGTTGATATTGCCGATATGAAAGTAGATATTAACATACATCGCCGTCACATGGGAATGGTTTTTCAACAATTTAACCTTTTCAGCAATAAGACTGTTTTAGACAATATAATGCTTGCGCCTGTAAATACTCAAACACATGATCTGCGTATGAAGAAATACAAAAATTTCTTTATTAAGCTTGGAAACCTATTTTCTAAAAATAAGAAGACTTTGTATGAAATTAACACTTCTAAAGACAAGATAAAAGCAGCTGCAAAAGAAAATGCCCTTCGATTACTGAAAAGAATCGGACTTGAAGATAAGGCCAATACGTATCCCTCAACTCTTTCGGGTGGTCAGAAGCAAAGAATAGCAATCGTGCGTGCACTTGCCATGAACCCAAAAGTAATTCTGTTTGATGAACCAACCTCAGCACTTGACCCCGAGATGGTCGGCGAGGTTCTGGAACTTATCAAGCAACTTGCAAATGAAGGGATGACTATGGTTATTGTCACTCATGAAATGGGTTTTGCAAGAGAGGTTGCAACAAGAGTTCTGTTTATGGATGAAGGAAGGATACTGGAGGAAAACAGCCCTGAAGAAATCTTTTCAAATCCCCAAAATACCAGAACTAAAGAGTTTTTATCAAAAGTATTATAACGCCTGGGTTCAAAAGTAAACTTTTAGGTTGTAGAAAAGTTTACTTTCCTCAGCGGCGTTTCAACGAGGCAAAGGTCACCCAAGGTGACCATGGACATCTATTATTGTCTCGTTATAATGCGTAGCATTCAGTAGCACTTGAGGTCCTTATAATTGGTGGACTTCAGGTGCTATTTTTTATTATCTAGTTAAATTTTTTGGTAATAAAATAAATTCTGACATGTCTACTGGGGAGAAATACAAGTAATTTAATCAACTTTCTCACTTTAAATATCGTTTGGAGAGTTGTTAATTATTCGAAGACTAAACATTTTTATCGTTATAGTGAAAAATATATTGTACAGTACGTGAGTGCAATTTAAATTAATGGGTAGCACGATAAAAGAATTTGCTGAAATTAGTTGGTGAAAAACAAGTATTTAAGCCGGCAAATTTACAGGAGGTAAATTTGAGCAGCAGGCCGAGATCTGGATGGTCGAGTCGCTGCGACGGCTTAAGTATTTGTTATGAGCCTTACAATTTCAAGTAAATTCTTTGTGTGAAAACCATTAACTAAAATTTGTACGCGAGTACAGTATCATGTAATAATTTTTGAGATAACAAAGTAGATAACAAATGGTTAGACTTAGTGAATAACGGTCTAGATCAGAATTATATGTCGGAAAGTTGAGTAATTTATTAAATATTTCCTTGACAATAAAAAACTTTGAATTTATGCGCGTGTCAGAATTTGAGTACACGTAGTATTGAATATTATTTTAAGGTATCAATAATTATAATAGGAGGAATGATATAACGAGCAAATACAAAGGCGGAGGATTTATGTTCACACTTTTAAAGAATGCGTCAATATACTCACCAGATTTCCTCGGAAAAAAAGATATTCTATTTAGTTTTGACAAAATAGCTGCAATAAAAAGCTCAATAGATGTTCCACATATGGATGAGGTAGAGGTTGTTGACTGCAGCGATAGAATCATACTGCCGGGCTTTATAGACCTCCATGTGCATATTACAGGCGGAGGCGGTGAAGGCGGTTTTTCAACACGTACTCCTTCGGCCAAAGCAGAAGATATCCTTAAAACCGGAGTTACTACTGTCGTGGGTGTTCTGGGCGCCGATGGAGTTACCCGAAGCGTGGCAAATCTGTATGCCCAGGCAAAGCAGCTGGAAGCAGAAGGCTTGTCCACCTACATGTACACAGGCTCCTATCAGGTTCCGGTTGTAACGCTGACAGGGAGCATACAGGATGACATAGTTTTCGTGGACAAGATAATAGGTGTCGGTGAGCTTTGCCTGGAAGATAACAGAGCATTTCAGCCCACCTTCGAGGAAATAGCCAGAATCGCAGCTCAGACCAGGAACGGCGCCCTTATTTCAGGTAAGGCAGGACTTGTGCATTTTCACATGGGACTAGGTGAAAAGGGTTTGGAGTATTTATTCAGAATGATGAATGAGACACTGATACCAATATCGCATTTCCTTCCCACTCATGTAAACCGTAATGGAATGCTGTTTGAACAGGCCTGCAGCTATCTCCAGAAAGGCGGTTACATTGACCTGACAGCAGGATTTATTCCGAGCAAGGAGGACCCCGAGTGTGTTGCAAGCTACGATGCTCTTAAAAAGCTTGTGGACACAGGGGCTGATATAAGCCGGGTAACAGTGAGCTCTGACGCTTATGGCAGTGTTCCGTTATTTGATTCGCAGGGTAATGTGGTATCTTCTGATACGGTTACAACCGTTATACTTTTTGAGGAACTGAAGGTGGCAATCAAGGAAAAGGGGATCCCTATAGAGACTGCCTTGTCCCTTGTTACTAAAAATGCTGCCAAGGTATTAAAGCTGGATAAACAGAAGGGCACACTTGAACAGGGCAAGGATGCTGACTGCGTAATATGTGACAAGGATCTGAGCATTGAAACCGTCTATGCCAAAGGAGTAAAGTATGACATTTAGCCTGATATTTTCTTAGTATCAGGTTTCTATAAAGTATGTAAGTTGCAAATTGGAATTAATGGGAAGCACGATAAAAGAGTTTACCGAAATTTGTTGGTGAAGAACAATGAATTAAACCGGCAAATCTACAGGAAGTAGATTTGAGCAGCACGCTAGACCTGGATGGTCTAGTCGCTGCGACGGATTTAATTGTTGTTATGAACCTTACAAATTCGAGTAAAATCTTTGTGTGCAATCCATTAATTTTATTTGCATGAGCGTACTTATAAACCGTTTAATCAATAAAAATAAGTACTCCTAAAATGTACAACTTTGTCATATAATTTACAGGGACAACTAATACTAATTGTCACAGTAATAGGATATTAAGGGAGTTGAGCATTTTGAGCAAGGAAATCCGGAGATCAATTATAGTTTTTCTTGTCGTTTTCACTTTGTTTGTATTAGCAGTAATCATATCAGAAAGTATTAATAACAGGAATATAATGAATACATACCCTGATCAGATTTCTATTTCTATTCCTGATGTAGTAACTGTATCAAAACCTTCGCCCGAGGCCTTTGATTTCCAGCACAGTAAAATTATAACCTGGCTCGTAAGGTTGTTCTTAAGCTTTGCTGTTCCGGCATTTTTCTTGTTTTCAAGGTTATCAGCCGGGCTCAGAAATTGGGCGTCACGCAGAACAAAACGGTGGATATTGATGGTGGTAGTATACTTTACAGTTTACTCACTCATCGAAACACTCATTTACTTCCCCTTGGATGTCTACACAGGCTTTTTCAGAATGCACCAGTACGGGCTTTCAAATCAGAACCTGCTGCAGTGGATTGTTGACCTTATAAAAAGCTTTATTGTCAATACAGCCTTATCGGCTATTGCAATCTGGGTACCGTTCCTCATAATAAGAAAATTTCCTAAACGCTGGTGGCTTATTCTGGGATTGATATCAATACCGTACCTTTTTATTGGTTCTTATGTTCAACCGGTGGTAATTGATCCAATTTTCAATGAATACAAGCAAGTTGAAGATGTCCGGCTATCCGCAAGAATTGATGAACTTATCTCAAAAACTCCCATAGAAAACTGTGAAGTACTTCAGGTAGACAAAAGTAAAGAAACCAACCAGATGAATGCTTTCATGACCGGGGTATTCAATACAAAGAGGATTGTGTTATGGGATACAACAATAAACTATTTAAATACCGAGGAGGTATTGGGTGTTGTAGCCCATGAAATGGGGCACTATCTTATGGGACATATATGGAAATCCATTGTATTCGGAGGACTTGCAAGCATATTTGTTTTATATCTTGTCTACAGACTTTCAGGCTGGTTTTTAAATAAATCCAAAGGTAAATGGGGAATAAGCAAGCTGTCCGACATAGCCGCCTTACCGCTTCTGATGCTCATAATAAATATTATGCTCTTTATAACGGCTCCCTTGACAAATGCATACTCAAGAAGCATTGAAACCGAAGCAGACAGATTTGAACTTGAATTGACAAGAAACAATTTTGCTACAGCTACAGCTACTGTAAAAATGCATCAACAAAGCCTTGCAATGCCTGAACCAGGGTACATCTATATGTTGTGGAATTTTGATCATCCAACCTATAAATCAAGGGTTGATTTTGCAAATAACTACAGACCTTGGGACAAGGGAGAACCTCTAAAATATCAAAAGTATATAAAAGCACAGCAATAATGTATTTTAAGGATAAAAATGTTATAATTTACTCAAAGTTTTTAATGGAGGTAACTTTATGGAAATACTTAAGGGACTTGGAATACTTGATACATCGTTTTTAGTACCAGTGATTATCGTTGCAGCAATAATATTAATTATTGCAAAGGTAGCCAAAAGCTTGCTAAAACTAGCGGTGCTGGCGGCAGTAGTTGCAGTGGGATTCATTATTTATACTAATCTGCCAAGCTTTACTGTCAATAATGGTACTGCAACTCTGGATTTATTGGGAAAGCAGCACACTGTAAGTGTAAAGGATGCAAAAGTTGTAACTGAGCAAAAAGACGGAGAAACTAAAACAGTATTGGTATCCGGAAGTACACGTATAGAATTGCCGTTCAGCAAGAGTTTTGCAGATAAGTTTATTACTGAAAAACTCAAGAATGAGAAGTAAATCTTGTATACAATAAACTTTTTAATTAAGTCAAACCCGCACAAATAGACGATTGTGCGGGTTTGGTATTTATTACATGTATAAATTTATGGTTTAAGCACCTCTTTTGTGGTATAAATAAGACATAGCAGTTTTGATTATACTACTTATTCATAATAATTTTTTAAAGAGGTGATTTGTATGGAAGCATGGAGAAGATTTAAACACGGGAACTGGTGTGAAGAAATAGATGTAAGAGATTTTATAGTTAACAATTATACGCCTTATGAAGGTGATTCTTCCTTTCTTCAAGGACCCACAGAAGAGACTAATAAGTTGTGGGGACAAGTAAGTGATTTGTTGACAAAAGAAAGGGAAAATGGTGGAGTTCTTGACGTTGATACCAGTATTATTTCAACAATGACTTCCCACAATGCTGGTTATATCGACAAAGACCTGGAGAAAATTGTAGGCCTTCAGACAGACAAACCCCTGAAAAGAGGAATAATGCCCTTCGGCGGAATGAGAATGGTTATTAAGGGCAGTGAGGCTTATGGAAAGAAAATAGATGATAATATTGTAAAAACCTTTACAGAATACAGAAAGACCCATAATGACGGGGTTTACGATGTTTATACTCCTGAAATGATGAGGGCAAAAAAAGCGGGCATTATCACTGGTCTTCCTGATGCTTACGGAAGAGGAAGAATAATCGGTGATTATAGAAGAGTTGCCCTGTATGGAATAAACAGACTTATTGAAGAAAAGGAAAGACAGCTTAAAAGTCTTGAATTGGACTATATGGATAGCGAGACTATTCAGGAAAGAGAAGAAACAAAGAGCCAGATAAAAGCTTTGGAATACCTGAAACAGATGGCAGAACAGTATGGTTTCGACATATCAAGACCGGCGGAAACCGCACAGGAAGCTTTTCAATGGTTGTATTTTGCGTTCCTTGGAGCAGTAAAGGAGCAGAACGGAGCTGCAATGAGCCTTGGAAGAGTATCAACCTTCCTTGACATTTACATTGAAAGAGACCTTAAGGAAGGTGTTCTGACAGAGCAGAAAGCTCAGGAATTAATGGACCATTTTGTTATGAAACTCAGAATGGTACGTTTTCTTAGAACACCTGAATATGAAAAGCTATTCTCTGGAGATCCTACCTGGGTTACAGAAAGTATCGGGGGAATGGGCCTTGACGGAAGGACGCTTGTAACAAAGAATTCCTTTAGAATGCTGCATACGCTATATAATCTGGGTCATGCTCCAGAACCAAACATGACCGTTTTATGGTCAGTACATTTGCCTGAAGGCTTCAAAAAATATTGTGCCGAAACTTCGATTAAGACAAGCTCAATCCAGTACGAAAGCGATGATATAATGAGATATTACTGGGGCGATGACTACGGAATTGCCTGTTGTGTATCGGCAATGAGAATCGGAAAGCAGATGCAATTCTTCGGAGCTCGCTGTAACATGGCTAAAGCACTGCTATATGCAATTAACGGCGGACGTGATGAAAAGTCGGGTGTACAGGTAGGGCCGGCACTGAATCCTATTGAAACCGAATACCTTGATTACGACGATGTAATGAAACGCTTTGATTTAGTACTTACCTGGGTTGCAAGACTGTATATAAATACTCTTAATATTATTCATTACATGCACGACAAATATGCTTACGAAAGGCTTCAGATGTCGCTGCACGACAAGGATATTCTAAGAACCATGGCCTGTGGAATAGCGGGGCTGTCAGTCGTAGCAGATTCACTAAGTGCTATAAAATATGCAAAGGTCAAGGTTATAAGAAATGATGAAGGACTTGCAGTGGACTATGATATAGAAGGAGACTATCCTAAGTTTGGTAACAATGATGACCGCGTTGACAATATTGCTGTGATGCTTGTGAAAAGATTTATGGAGAAGCTTGAAAAGCAAAGAACTTACAGACATTCAGTTCCTACTCTTTCAGTACTCACCATCACTTCAAATGTTGTATATGGTGCAAAAACAGGGAATACCCCAGATGGAAGAAAAGCAGGAGAACCTTTCGGACCGGGAGCAAACCCTATGCATGGCAGGGATTTGAATGGGGCACTTGCAGTGTTGAAGTCTATATCCAAGCTCCCTTATCAATTTGCACAGGACGGTATTTCTTATACCTTCTCAATTATCCCGAAAGCACTGGGAAGAGATGATAATCAAAGGGTAAGCAATCTTTCAGCGTTACTTGACTCCTACTTCAAAGAAGGAGGACATCACATTAATATAAATGTTTTTGAAAGAGAAATGCTGCTGGATGCTATGGAACATCCTGAAAAGTATCCTCAGCTGACAATAAGGGTATCGGGTTATGCGGTAAACTTTATTAAGCTTACAAGAGAACAGCAGCTTGATGTTATCAACCGAACTATACATGAGAATATTTAATATAGCCGGAAAAATATATGCACCGGCAGAAAAGTCCAGCTTAACAAACTTTACCGGTGCTTTTTCTAAAACGGGAGGGGGTAATAGTTATGGAAGTAAAAGGTAGGGTCCATTCTTTTGAAACCTTTGGAACTGTAGATGGACCAGGTATTAGATTTATAGTGTTTCTGAAGGGCTGCCCTTTACGCTGTAAATATTGCCACAACAGAGATACCTGGAGTCAGGAAGGAGCAAAACTTTATAGTCCTGACGAGATAATAAATGAAGTAAATAAGTACAGGACATTCATAGATTCATCAAAGGGAGGGATAACTGTAAGCGGAGGCGAACCTCTTATTCAACCTGAGTTTGTAAAGGCTCTGTTTGAAAGATGCAGGGAACAGGGTATTCATACTGCTGTTGATACTTCAGGTTATGTAAATCTGGATGAGCAGGTCCTGGAGGTATTAAAACATACCGACCTTGTTTTGCTGGATCTGAAGCAGGCAAATGCTCAGAAACACAAAGAGCTTACAGGGGTAGAAAATGACAGAATCAAGCGCTTTACTAATTACCTCGGAGAAATAGGAAAACCGGTATGGATCAGATATGTACTTGTACCCGGGTACACAGATGCAGAAGAGGATCTTATGGCAGCTTATGAATATCTCAAGGGGTTTAAGAATATCGAGAAGATTGAAGTACTTCCATATCATACTCTTGGTAAGGAAAAGTGGGAAAAGCTCTGTGTCGAATATCCTCTTGAAGGTGTTAGGACACCTACTGACGAGGAAGTCAGGAAGGCAAAAAACATTATAAGCACTGGAAGTGCAGGTTAAAATCATATTTCCAATATTAGTTGTTATTTGTATAGTATTAGTTGCCTAATCATTTTAATGCCTTAAAGTATTTCATATTTAGTGCAAAATACATTAGTACAATTTTATTTAATTGGAAGCACGGTAAAAAAGTTTGCTGAAATTTGTTGGTGAAGAACAAGTTTTTAGACGGCAAATTTACACGAAGTAAATTTGAGCGGCAGGCCGAGACCTGGATGGTCGAGTCGCTGCGACGGCATAAAGAATTGTTATGAACCCTACTATTTCAAGTAAACTTTTTGTGTGCAATCAATTAAATAAATATTGTACGAGTATAGCATTAAAGACAACAAAGGGTATCAAGTAAAGGTTAGGCTATTATAATCAGTTTCGACATGAATATATGGTTTAGATGCATTTATGGTATTTGCATTCCAGCCATATAATAAAAATTTATCAAATAGTACTAAAGCTTGTGAATTTGGGGCAACATAATAGTGAATCTTATGATATAAGCCGTGAAAACGGTTTGCATCAGAGCAAACACTTGAAGTTGCCCGTGGATTCTGCTTTGGTACTTTTTTGTTTTAAAAATTTTTATAAATGGTGATATACATATATGAATATACCAATCTTACTGATAATAATTTTACTGACTGCAATATTAACCGCCATAATAACTTGGGTAAACAAACATTCCTCTTTTGAATTCCAGATAGAGGACGTTGTTTTATGTAGTGATGAACTGGAGAGACATGCTGAGGAGTTGGCGAAAACTCAGAAAACAATAAAAAGAAAAAACAGTATCCGGAGAGTATCCAAAAGAGTTGAGTCAAAGTATCAAGGTATACTGGACACTTACGAAAGCCTGAACAGGGATGTATCAGCAGCCTTTCCCATTCCTCCGGCTGCAGAGTGGTTATTGGACAACTTCTATATTGTTGAGGAACAGAAATGTATTCTGATAAAAGAACTTAATGAGATCAGAAAAGCTGTGCCTGTTTTATCCGAGGGCACTTACAGAGGATATCCCAGAATTTATTCAATTGCTGTAGAAATAGTCTCCCATATGGACGGAAACGCAAATGAAAGAACCATTCACGATTTCGTAACAGCCTATCAGAGACACGTCTTTCTTTCAATAGAAGAATTATGGCTGCTAACTCTCATGGTAAAGGCAGCTCTTATGGAAAAACTCTGGGTGGTGTGCCAGAGGATGAATTCAACCCGCAAGGACTGGTATAAGGCACAGGAAATATCAAATATGATTAAAGGTTTTGAACACGATTGTGATGCTTTCAGAAGTCAGATTACCGGACTTGATGATTTATCTCCTGCCTTCGTGGAATTTCTTATAAAGAAGCTTAGAAAAGAAGGCTCGAAAACTCTATGGATGATTGAATGCATTGACGGTATTCTTGTTCAAAAAAGCTCCAATACTGACAGCTATATATCGAAGGATCATCATAACCAGGCAGTTACCCAGGTTTCTATAGGCAACGTTATCAATAGTCTCAGAGCCTTGTCCGGATATGACAGCACAGCGTTGTTTGAAGGCTTATGTGAAGTTGAACGGTTATTGAAACTTGATCCATCGGGGATTTATCCCGAAATGGAATTTAACTCTAGAAACTACTACAGAAATGTTGTTGTTGAACTTGCTGAGAAATACAATACAACAGAAATAAATATTGCAAGATTAAGCTGTGAATATGCCGGGGAAGCAACTGACGGAACACCGGACAGGCATGTGGGCCATTACCTAATTGGGAATGGTCAGGCCCGTTTATACAGTGAATTTAACAAAAAACAGGAAAAGCTCGGAGATTATAAGCCTTTCTATAAAAGACATTCAGTTAAACTGTTTCTTTTAGCCGTTGTTGTTTTAACTTTTTGTATTTCTATTATACCTGCAAGGTATGGATTAAAACGGGAAGAGGACTTTGTAAAAGTATTTGTAGTTATTCTAAGTATTTTAAGCCTTATCCCAGCAAGTGAAATAGCAACAGCCCTCATAAACAGCCTATTGAGCAGGACTATTATTCCTGCACGCTTCCCCAAGCTTGAACTTAAAAACAGCATCCCGGAAGAGATGGCAACAATGGTCATAGTTCCTACTCTTATACCTAACGTAAAAAGAACGCTTGAGTTAATAAACAATCTGGAGGTTTTTTACCTGGCAAACAGGGATAAAAACATTTATTTTACACTTGTAGGGGACTTTAAAGACTCCGATACTGAAACAAACCCTGAGGACAGCGATATTTTAACTAATGCATTTCAAAGAATAGAGAGCCTTAACAAAAAATATGTTACTGATGGGACTCACATATTTTTCTTCCTGTGCAGAAAAAGGCAGTTTAATGAAAAACAGCAAAAATGGATGGGCTGGGAGAGAAAACGTGGAGCAATAATTGAATTTAACAGAGTGTTGAGGGGTAATAAAGACACAAGTTATTCATATAACAGTGTTGAACTTGAGGCAATACCAAAAGTTAAATATGTAATAACACTCGATGCAGATACTCAGTTGCCTCCAGAATCGGCTAAACAGCTGATAGGAACCATAGCCCATCCTATGAACAAAGCTGTAATCGACAATGAGACAGGCTTGGTAACAGAGGGGTATGGAATACTTCAGCCAAGAATTAATGTAAATATTGAGAGTTCCAATGCATCGCTATTTACAAAGATATTTGCCGGACAGGGAGGTATAGATCCTTATACTACAACTGTCTCCGATGTTTATCAGGATGCTTTCGGAGAAGGTATCTTTACTGGTAAGGGAATATATGACGTAGATATTTTTCAGCAAACCCTTGATCAGGCTATTCCTGAAAATACTGTACTGAGCCATGATTTGCTGGAGGGCAGCTATCTCAGAACAGGTCTTGTCACAGATATCGAGCTGATTGACGGGTACCCTGCCAAATATAATTCCTTCATGATGAGGCTTCACCGCTGGACAAGAGGGGATTGGCAGCTGCTGCCCTGGATTACCGGTAAGAATAATCTTTCATTACTTTCTAAATGGAAAATGCTTGATAACTTAAGAAGAAGCCTTGTCTACCCTGTGCTTGCGATTATGCTTATTCTTGCATTGCTGACTTTGCCAAAGAGCAGCAGTGCCTTTGTATGGTTAGGTATCGCTTCTTTATGTGCACCTATATTCAGCTATATTGTTTACCTCATTTTTGTGGGGGACTACAGAGTTTATATTACAAAGAGAAGTGCAACAGTTTTTACAGGGCTAAAGGCAATACTGCTTCAAATAGGCTTAATGCTGACCTTTGCACCCTACCAGGCTTGGCTTATGGCTGATGCCATCATAAAAACGCTGGGGAGAGTACTGATTACCAGAAAAAATCTACTTGAATGGGTTACTGCAGCCGACATGGAGCTTGCCCTTAAAAATGATTTGGGAAGCTATTATAGAAGAATGTGGTTCGCACCTTTGTATGGAGTAGCTGTTTTTGCATCAGTGTTACTTGTTTACAAGGACTATATCCTGGTATCACTTGCAGTACTTGTACTTTGGTTAATTTCACCCTGGGTAGCTTATTATATAAGCAGACCTGCAAAAAATAGAACAGAAAGCCTTTCCGAGCATAGCAATTACGAACTGAAACTACTGGCGAGAAAGACCTGGTGCTATTTTGACGAATTTGCAGGTCCTGAAGAAAATTATCTCCCTGCTGATAATTTTCAGGAGGAACCTTATAAGGGTGCAGCGCACAGAACCTCCCCTACCAATATTGGCATTTTGCTGGTATCCCATCTGGCAGCAAGAGATATGGGTTATATTAATTCAATTGATTTGCTTCAGAGAATAACAAATACAGTAGATACCATAGACAAGCTGCAGAAATGGAACGGTCATCTTTATAATTGGTATAATACTACCAATCTCGAAGTTCTGCGGCCTAAATTTGTTTCAACAGTTGACAGCGGGAATTTCGCCGGCTATCTGATGGTACTTGAAGAGGGTCTCAGACAATATGGAGAGAAAGCCATTTATGACCAAACAAATCTTGAAGCTTTTCTTGATCTGCTTGAGCTTTGCAATAGGGAAATCAACGAAGAAAAGCCGTATTTTGATATCGAAGTGCTCAGAAAGCTGGTTCTGAATACAGCGACAAAAGATGCTGCTGATAAGGCTGCTAATAAGGCTGCTGATTTGGAACAAAGCTGTATCCAAATGTGTGATAACATTGTCAAGTACCTTAATGAACTTGATCCGGAAAGCAAAAAAGGCTACTGGTTAATCAAGCTTACAGCTGCGTTGGATGAATTC
Organism: Bacillota bacterium; assembly: GCA_023460955.1. Lineage (GTDB taxonomy): Bacteria > Bacillota > Clostridia > Acetivibrionales > DSM-1351 > Ruminiclostridium. The sequence continues at coordinate 87,733 of JAEWOH010000024.1, forward strand.
CACAGACTTTATGGAGAATTTGGGACGGCTCTTTTCGACAGTTTTAATAAAATACCTGAATTGCAGGTACAGCTGAAGAACTTGAGAAAACGTCTGGAGGTCCTGCTTGAAGATATACAGTTCAAGAGCCTGTATGACCCAAGGAGAAGCTTGTTTGCAATAGGTTTTGAAGTAGAGGAGGGGCATCTCAGCAGGTCCTTTTATGATCTTTTTGCCTCAGAGTCCAGGCAGACCAGCCTGGTTGCAATTGCTAAAGGAGAAGTTGAAAAGCAGCATTGGTTCAAGCTTGGAAGGAAGCTGACTCGTGTAGAGGGTGATAGGGGCCTCGTATCATGGACCGGCACAATGTTTGAATATCTCATGCCCAAGCTTGTTATTAAAAGCTACCCTAATACATTGATAGAGAAAACATATAAATTTGTGGTCAATACTCAGATAAAATACTCCGAGGCACAGGGACTACCCTGGGGCATATCAGAATCCTGCTATCACGCTTTTGATATAGCTCTAAATTATCAGTACAGAGCTTTTGGAGTACCGTATCTCGGACTTAAAAGGGGACTTGTAAACGATATGGTTATTGCCCCCTATGCAACAATTATGGCCATAGATATTGCGCCCTGGGAGTGCTGGAAAAATATTATTAAACTCCGGAAACTTGGGGCCGAAGGCAAGTTTGGATTTTATGAGGCTCTTGACTTTACTGATTCAAGGCTGAAGGAAGGACAGAAATGCGCCATTGTCAAGAGCTACATGGTACACCATCAGGGTATGAGCATGCTGGCCTTTGTTAACTATTTTAAAGAAAATATAATGCAGAAGAGATTCCATAGTAATCCCAAGATAAAAGCTGTGGATACTCTGTTACAGGAAAAGTTCCCGGCACATGTAATTATTTCAAAAGAACATAGGGAAAAGCCTTTGTTTAACTACAGAAAACAGTCAAATTCGGAGGAAACGGTTATTCGGAGCTTTACCAAGCTTGATACAATACCGGGACTGCACCTGCTGACAAACGGCAGCTACAACGTAATGCTGTCAGATCGGGGAAGCGGCTTTGCAAGATGTAATTCATTATCAGTATACAGATGGGCTAATGACTATATGGCCAGCAGCGGGGCATTCATTTATTTAAGGAATGTAAATTCAAATGACTTCTGGTCAACCACGTATAATCCGATTAATACTGCACCGGAGGCCTATAAGGTGATTTTTTCTCCACACAAGGCTGAATTTATAAGAAGAGAAGGTAATATAGAAACCAATACAGAGGTTCTGGTGAGCGCCGAAGACAATACAGAGATAAGGAGGGTCAGCATCCATAATCACAGCAGCGCAAAGAGAACGGTCGAGCTTACAAGCTATATGGAGGTTGTCCTTATACAGCCTGAATCTGATAATGCCCATCCCGCTTTCAGCAAACTATTTGTAAAGACGGAATATATTAGTGAGTATAACGGTTTACTGGCGATGAGAAGAAAGAGGGATGATGTCAAGCAGACAGTTTGGGGCTATCATGCGGTTTCAACTGACGGACAAATTCAGGGAAATATTGAATATGAAACCGACCGTTCTCAGTTTATCGGAAGGAACAGGAGTCTGTCTCATCCAAAAGCCATGGAACCGGATCAACCGCTATCTAACTCTGTGGGACCGGTGCTTGACCCGGTGTTCAGCCTTAGAATCAGAGTATGTATAGATCCCGGCGAAACGGCTGTTGTTAACTTTGCAATTGGTACTTGTGATACAAGGCGAGTTGCCGTTGATATGCTTGAAAAATACAGTGATGTAGCAGCTGCAGAAAGAGTAATAGAAATGGCCTGGACACGAAGTGTTGTTGAAGCCGGCTTCATTAATATAAGCGGTAATGATGAGAGAGCATATTTTCATTTGCTGCCAAAGCTTCTTTATGGTCTGGACAGAAGAGAACAAGCCGATTATATAAAGGCTAATAGGCTGAGTCAGCCTGACCTTTGGCCTTTTGGTATTTCCGGAGACGTGCCCATAGTGCTTGTCACTGTTAAAAGCAGGGATAGTTTTGAGGAAATACGTTGGGCTTTAAAGCTACACGATTTTTTACGGCTTAAAGGGATTAGTTTTGATCTGGTTATACTTATGATAGATCAGGAATCATATATACAGCCGCTTTTTGAAATGATCCGTGATTTGGCTGTATCAGGCCGCTCTTATGATTTAATGGATAGGAGAGGCGGAATATTTATCAGAGATGAAAAACAAATGACCCCTGACCAGAGGAATTTGCTATATGCATGCGCAAAGCTGGTAATTGATGCTGACAACGGAGTTGCAGACTTTATTGATGCCGCCCTTGCTTCTGATGAAGTTCTCCAGACAGTTAAGGCTAATGTGAACAGTGAAATTGGAAGATTTGTTGAAAAGCTCGACAATGGCAGGCTTGGAGAAGAACAATTCAGAACTGAGGAACGAAGTGTTATTAATAATCTTAATATAAACACTGACAGCAACAATATAACCCACAAAAATGCTTTTTGTAAGAGTAATGAACTGGACCCCGACGAAGAGGAGCATATTAATCAGGTTATAAAGCGGTTAAGCTACTTTAATGGTGTTGGCGGGTTTACTGAGATCGGTGATGAATATGTAATATGCTTAAGGCCGGGTCAAACTACGCCGGCTCCATGGTCTAATGTGGTTGCAAATGACAATTTCGGTTTTATATGTACTGAGTCCGGAGGCGGCTTTACCTGGCACCAGAACAGTAGCCAGAATAAGCTCACTACCTGGGCAAATGATCCTGTACTGGATCAGCCCTCGGAAATTATATTCCTGCATCAGGTGGAAAAAGGTGATATATGGAGTTGTACACCCCAGCCTGCACGGCAGGAAAATGCATATATAATTCGTCATGGTTATGGCTACAGCTCATACACACAAAGAAACCACGGGCTTGAGCAGGAACTTGTTATGTTTGTTGCTGTAGATGCGCCTGTAAAGATATGTATTCTGCAGCTGAAAAATATATCAGATGCAGAAACCATACTTGATGCTGCATATTATCTTAAACCTGTGCTTGGGACTGATTCAGGTCAAACAGCGCCTTATATTGTTACAGATTTTGATAAGGAGCAGGGCTCAATGTTCATTGAAAATGTTTATTCCTCTGACTTCAGAGGGCTAAAGGCCTTCCTTTGCTGTTCAGAAAATGATATAAGCTATTCCGGACACAGGGCGGAGTTTATTGGAACGGCTATGGATTTATCACGTCCTGAAGGAATGCTAAATCAGCTTAAGGGTACGGTGGGGGCGGGACTGGATCCCTGCTCAGTGGTTAAAACCCGTATTAGCATTAAGTCTGGAGAGACAAAGCATATTGTTTTCCTGTTCGGAGAGGAAAAGGCTGAAAAAGCCAGTGAATTGATTAAGTCATATAATACTGTAAACAAGGCCCTGGCAGAACTGGGTTCTGTTAAGGCAAGCTGGAGAAAGAAACTTAAGCAGATTCAGGTCAATACTCCTGACAAAACAATAAATATACTGCTGAACGGCTGGCTGCAGTATCAGGTATTATCCTGCAGAATATGGGCCAGATCAGGCTATTATCAGGCCGGAGGTGCTTTTGGTTTCCGTGATCAGCTCCAGGATGTAATGGCAGTTGTATACTCAATGCCTGAAATAACAAAAAACCAGATTTTGCTCCACTGCAGACACCAGTTTGTTGAAGGTGATGTGCAGCATTGGTGGCACCAGCAAAAAGCAAACGGTATAAGGACAAGATATTCTGATGACTTGTTATGGCTGCCTTATGTTACTTGTGACTATATAAATGCTACAGGTGATTACGATATTTTAACTTTGTCGGAGCCTTATTTAAAATCTCCTCTTTTAAGTGAGGATGAGCATGAAAGATATGAGATTCCTTCAATTGCTGAAGAAGCCGGAACAGTGTACCAGCATTGCATTAAAGCTATAGAAAAAGGCTTGAATTTTGGTCCGCATGGCATTCCCCTTATGGGAGGCGGGGATTGGAACGACGGTATGAACCTTATCGGAGTAAAAGGCCGCGGAGAAAGTGTGTGGCTGGGCTGGTTCCTATATTGCGTGCTTATGAGAATGATTCCGGTCTGCAAATACATGGGAGAGGAGCAGAGAGCGGAAGAATACCGGCAGAAGGCTGATAAAATTATTGAAGCACTTGAATTGGAAGCATGGGATGGCAGCTGGTATAGAAGAGCATATTTTGATGATGGCTCACCTCTGGGTTCCATACAGAATGATGAGGGTAAAATTGACTCCCTGTCACAGTCCTGGGCGGCAATATCAACAGCTGCCAAAGAGAGCCGGGTTGAAGAGGCCATGAGTGCGCTGGAAAAATATTTGATTGATAGAAAGAACGGCTTGATTAAGCTGCTTACACCTCCCTTTTATGATGGCGAACAGAACCCGGGTTATATAAAGGGTTACCTGCCCGGGGTAAGGGAAAACGGGGGGCAATATACTCATGCCGCAACCTGGGTGATATATGCCTTTTCAAAGTTGGGCAACGGAGAACAGGCGTGGGAGCTGTATGATATGATTAATCCGATTAATCATTCCAGAACAGATATTGAAAGAAATACCTACAAGGTGGAACCTTATGTTATGGCTGCAGATGTTTATGCAGTATATCCAAATGAGGGGCGGGGAGGCTGGACATGGTACACCGGGGCCGCAGGCTGGATGTACCGCATAGGTCTTGAGCATATTCTTGGAATGAAAAAACAGGGTAACAATCTGATTATAGATCCATGTATCCCTAAGAAGCTGAACGAGTACTCCGTAAAGTATACTTTTGGTGCCGCTCTTTATGATATAACTGTTTCTAACCAGAGCCATCTGAATAGAGGTGTTAAGACCATAATTCTTGACGGGAAACCAATTACGGGCAATCAGTTCGAACTTCTGGATGACGGACAGGTGCATAAGGTTGAGGCAATAATTTAGTTTTTTACAAATCAGAGGGTAATGCTGGCACGGTTATTAGCTTGGCATTACGTTGGTTATTACGTTGGTTATTATAAGGAGTTTACTGAAGAAAATCAGGGACTCCTTTTTTATATATCGTTTAATCAGAAACATTTAACATAACTTTACTCGTGTGGCATTTACATCCCCCGCTTTAGTATGCTATATTAATGAATGACCAAGCACAATTTATAACTATAGAGTTAACTAATAATACAAATAAAACAAATAAAAAATTTAGTAAAAAGGAGTATGTGTATGGCTAAAATTATAATGAAAACTCCACTTGTTGAAATGGATGGAGACGAAATGACCAGAGTTATCTGGAAAATGATAAAGGATATTTTATTGCTGCCTTATATCGATCTGAAAACAGAATATTATGACCTGGGTCTTGAGTACAGAGAACAAACTGGCGATCAGGTAACGGTAGATTCAGCTATTGCAACAAAAAAATACGGAGTTGCTGTAAAGTGTGCGACAATAACTCCAAATGCTGAAAGAGTTAAAGAATATAACCTCACAGAAATGTGGAAGAGTCCAAATGGAACCATAAGAGCAATTCTTGATGGTACAGTTTTCCGTGCTCCCATACTTTTAAACAGCATTAAGCCCTTTGTAAAGACATGGGCTAAACCTATTACTATTGCGAGACATGCTTACGGTGATGTATACAGGGATGTTGAATACCGTGTACCCGGAGCTGGAAAAGCTGAACTTGTTTTTACAAATGAAAAGGGTGAAGAAACCCGTCAGACAATCCACGATTTTGATGGTGCAGGAGTTATCCTCGGCATGCACAATATTGACAAGTCTATTGAAAGCTTTGCGAGATCCTGCTTTAACTATGCACTTGACCAGAAGCAGGATATATGGTTTGCTACAAAGGATACTATTTCCAAGAAATATGACCATACCTTCAAGGATATCTTCCAGGAAATATACGAGAAGGAATATGATGAAAAGTTCAAGGCTGCCGGCATAGAATACTTCTATACCTTGATCGACGATGCGGTTGCAAGAGTTATAAGATCTGAAGGAGGCTTTATATGGGCTTGCAAAAACTATGACGGTGATGTTATGTCAGACATGGTTGCAACCGCTTTCGGAAGCCTTGCAATGATGACCTCAATACTTGTATCCCCTGAAGGCTACTATGAATACGAGGCAGCTCACGGAACTGTACAGCGCCATTATTACCAGCACCTGAAAGGACAGGAAACCTCCACAAATTCTATGGCAACACTGTTTGCCTGGACCGGCGCGCTTCGTAAAAGAGGTGAACTGGACGGAATTCAGGAACTCATTGATTTTGCTGACAAAATGGATAAGGCCTCACTTCAGACCATTGAAAACGGCATCATGACAAAAGATTTGGCACAGCTCTCGGACCTCAAGGAAATAAAGACCGTTAACACTGAGGACTTCCTTAAGGAAGTAAAGAAAACCTTTGATGCAATGTAAGGCGGAATAAATCAATACTATTAACTTTTACAAGAAGCAATGACTTAAAATACAGCAATGACTTATAATACAGCAATGACTTATAATACTTGGATAAATTTTTGAAATGTAAATAATTTTAAAAAAATCATAAACACTAGTAAAATCAGATCATCCTGTTTTACTGGTGTTTATTGTTGTACGGAAAAGAACACCGGGAAACACAATTATTTATTAAGATTTGAACATTTATTAGTAATTATGCTTTAATTTGCTTATTGGTGTTTTATTTATCCATAAATATATGGTAAAATGATTTTTATAATTTATCAGCTTGCAATTATTTTAGATTAGTTAATTAATAAAATATAAATCAGGAGGAATTTTATGAATAATACGACTATACCTGCTGGCTATAAATCTGGTCTTGACATTCGTATGACAGAAGTTGCCATAAAGCAGATTAAAGATTATTTTGAAAGTGAGCTTGCAAAGGAATTGAATCTGACAAGAGTTTCGGCACCATTATTTGTAAAGCCCGAAACCGGTTTGAATGATAACCTCAATGGAGTTGAACGCCCTGTTGCTTTTGATGTTAAGGGTATCGGAGGGGATACCGTTGAAGTTGTACATTCACTTGCAAAGTGGAAAAGAATGGCTCTTAGACGTTATGGTTTCTCTTCAGGAGAAGGCTTATATACAGATATGAACGCAATCAGAAGAGACGAGGATCTGGATAATCTTCACTCCGTATATGTTGATCAATGGGATTGGGAAAAAATTATTGATAAAAATCAAAGAACAGAAGATACTTTAAAGAGTATAGTCAGTCAGATATTCGCTGTTTTTAAGAGAACTGAGAAATATATAACAGGAATTTATTCCGAGCTAATTAGTTATCTGCCGGAAGATATTTTCTTTGTAACTACTCAGGAGCTTGAAGACATGTATCCCGAGTTAACACCTAAGGAAAGAGAAAGAATGCTTGCAAAGGAAAAGAAGGCAATATTCATCATGAAGATTGGAGATACACTGAAATCAGGTATGAAGCATGATGGAAGAGCTCCTGACTATGATGATTGGGCACTTAACGGAGATATAGTATTTTATTACCCTGTGCTTGATATCGCTTACGAAGTATCATCGATGGGAATACGTGTTGACGAGGACTCACTTCAGATTCAGCTAAAGAAAGCCGGCTGTGAAGATAGAAGGAACTTACCTTTCCATTCTCAGCTTCTGAATAAAGAGCTTCCGTACACAATCGGAGGAGGAATCGGACAGTCAAGAATTTGTATGTTCTTCCTTGGTAAGGCTCATATAGGTGAGGTTCAAGCCTCAGTTTGGGATAATGAAATGATTAGGGAATGTTCTGAAAATAATATTGACCTTTTATAAAATAACATTATATTATTACTTAGATGCTAAAGTTAACAAGTCTTTACAAAGGGACGCTGTTTGGCAGCGGAATGGAGATTAGGATGAGTTATATAGAAATAAAAAAACTGTTTAGAGAACCACAGGCTTTTATAGGAAAAACAATTACTGTTCCGGGCTGGGTAAAAACTGTCCGTGATTCCAAGACCTTCGGATTTATTGAATTAAACGACGGCACTTTTTTCAGAAACCTCCAGGTTGTTTTTGAAGAAGGAAAACTCGAAAATTTCAAGGAAGTAGCAAAATTAACCGTGGGCTCTGCAATAGAGGTTGAAGGTGAGTTGGTCGAGACACCAAATGCAAAGCAGCCCTTCGAGCTTAAGGCAACAAAAATAGCTATTGAAAATATGTGCCCTACAGATTATCAATTGCAAAAGAAGAGGCACTCCTTTGAGTTTTTAAGAACAATAGCACACTTAAGGCCGAGGACCAACACTTTTTCAGCAGTGTTCAGAGTGAGATCCCTGGCGGCTTTTGCCATACACAAATTCTTTCAGGAGAGAGGCTTTGTATATGTTCATACTCCTCTGATAACCGGCAGTGATGCTGAGGGTGCAGGTCAGATGTTCAAGGTAACCACCCTTGATATGAAAAACCCTCCAAAGACTCAGGACGGTGCAATAGACTATTCTCAGGATTTCTTTGAAAAAGAAACCAGCCTGACAGTTAGCGGACAGCTTACTGGTGAAGCATATGCACTGGCATTCAAGAATATCTACACCTTTGGTCCAACCTTCAGAGCTGAAAATTCAAATACAGCACGTCACGCCGCAGAGTTTTGGATGATCGAGCCTGAAATAGCATTTTCGGATTTGAAGGACGACATGATGCTGGCGGAGGATATGCTGAAATATATCATTAATTATGTTTTGGAAAATGCTCCTGAAGAAATGGAGTTTTTCAACAGTTTTGTCGATAAGACATTGCTGGAGCGCCTCAATAATGTTGTAAAATCAGATTTTGCTCACATAACCTATACTGAGGCTATTGAACTGCTTCAGAAGAACAAGGATAAATTCGAATATCCTGTAGAATGGGGCAGTGACTTACAGACAGAGCATGAAAGATATATAACCGAACAGATATTTAAAAAGCCGGTGTTTGTTACAGATTATCCAAAGGAAATCAAAGCCTTCTATATGAGAATAAATGAAGATAACAAGACTGTAGCAGCTATGGACCTTTTAGTGCCGGGTGTTGGTGAAATCATTGGTGGAAGCCAGAGAGAAGAACGTCTTGATGTTCTCGAAAAGAAAATGGACGAAATGGGACTTAACAAAGAGGATTACTGGTGGTATCTCGAACTGAGAAAGTTCGGAGGAACTAAGCACGCAGGCTTCGGTCTTGGTTTTGAACGAGCTATAATGTATTTAACAGGTATATCAAATATCAGAGATGTAATTCCATTCCCAAGAACGACAGGAAACTGTGAGTTCTAGAAACGCTAATATTCACATATTGATAAAGTAATAAAAAAAGGACATTATGAATGTCCTTTTTTTATACAATTATTTGATTCTATACTTATAATTAACGGCTTTTTAAATTTTTTTCTTAAAAATCTCTTAAGTACGTTGTTCCGTCCATTGGGATATAAACCTCAATAGAAGAAGGAACCTGACCGAACATTCCTACGGCATAGAAGGAGAGATTTCTTCTGGGGAGCAGGCGTACATTTGGCAGATTAGCCACTATAACAGGTGTCCCCGTAGGAGTAACCGCCAGATTGTAGCGTCCAGGAAGCATAGGTCTGTAATCGCTTACTTCGGTATAGCTGATATCCTTGAAAAGTTCCTGACCTCCTCGTAAACTGAGACTCAAGCCAGGCGCATTCGGAGAGAGGTTAATAAACCTTATATTGGTTCTTCCAGCCGAAACAGGTTCATATTCATCTTCTACCGGCAAAATTCCTATTCTGGGGAGAATACCGATTACGCAAAGTGTATAAACTTTCTCTGCTGCAACAGGAATATTTACTCTTAGTACAGGAGATTGATGCAACCCTACCGGGAATGCTTCAATTACGTATGTTCCGGCATCGACGGCAATATAATCTGTAAACTGTCCAAATGCAAGTCTTCGCGCAACATTCCTGCCGTTTGCATAAATATCTACCTCAGGGGCCCCAGGAGCAGCATGAAAAACCCTTATATAAGATTTACCGGGTATCTGTCTTTCCTCCAAACAATCCTCAGTATAATAAAAGCTCTCGTTTGTCATAATTTCACCACCATACATGAAAATATTAGAATTGTTATTCTATTTTAATATATGCTGTCTTGTTCTAAAGGGTTAACATAAATTATATAAAGGGTAAGTGAAGGACTACTGGTTTATCGTACTTGCGGCAAAATAACAGCTATGGTATAATACCAAGGGATTGATAGCCGCAAGCGTCCTTTCATTACATTTAATGTGTGTGAATGCTGCCGGCAAATACTTTGATTTAGGATGAAAGGGAGTAATTGTTATGACATTGAATGATCAGTGGAGAGATATTGCAGACAAGGAAAGAACTCCACAGGAAAGTGAAACCTTCTGGAAGGAATATTTCTTAAAAGAAAAAGACAACTATGCTTATATATTGGAAAACAACCTTAAAAATATTAAAGGTCAGCTTTCAGAAGTAGCGGGGTCATTTAACATGGATTCCGTGACATTTATAGGATTCCTTGACGGAATTAACACCAGTCTTACCAGCGAAATAGATCTGGACTCTCTGGAAGAAACCAGCGTAATTGATATTGAAATAGATTACGAAAAACTTTATTTTAACATGTTGGATGCAAAGGCTGATTGGTTATACAATCTTCCTGAATGGCAGAATATTCTCTCGGAAGACAGAAGAAAAGAAATAACCAAAGAATTCAGGGTTTCCAAAATGGCAGTTAGCGATAAGGTAGGCAGAAACGACCCATGTCCATGCGGAAGCGGAAAGAAATACAAAAAATGCTGCGGTAAAGAATAGGACAAGTTGTTAAAATAGAAACTTTAAATATAGAAACGGCAGGAAAGCGTATCAAAGGGCTTTCCTGCCGTTTTTTTAAAAATGGATAAATTTATAGAAATAGAGAAATATATTATTCAATAAAGCTTTTATTAAAGTCATTGGACACTGTTAATTATAGAGAATGTTACAAACTTAAGGTTAAAGAATGATGATTTTTTAACAATTTAAACTTGCATTAAATGGAGAAATATTATACAATTGGGGTAGTTTTTCAGTGTAATATGAAATGTTAGCGTGCTGATAATTTCAAATAGTTTTAGGAGGTTGTTTATGGAACAGAGATTAAATTCTTACGTAGATAAAATGGTAAGCGCTATAGATGATGTAAATAAAATTGATTCGGAATACTTTACAAAGTATAACGTTAAAAAGGGACTCAGAAACAGTGACGGTTCGGGAGTACTGGTAGGACTTACAGAAATTGGCGAAGTTCACGGTTATGTTATGTATGAGGGAGAGAGAAAAGAAGATGAAGGCCGTCTTATCTACAGAGGTATAGATGTTGTTGATATGGTCAAGGGTTTTCAAAAAGAGCAGAGATTCGGCTTTGAAGAGGTATGCTACTTACTTTTATTCGGAACGCTTCCCAATAAAGAACAATTGAAAGAATTTACAGATTTGCTTGGAAATTTGAGAGCCCTACCCAATGGTTTTACTGAAGATATGATATTGAAGGCACCAAGTTCGGATATAATGAATAAGTTAGCCAGAAGCGTTCTGGTATCATATTCCTTTGACCAGGACCCTGACAGTATAGAACCTAAAAATCTCCTTAGACAAAGCATTGAATTGATAGCACGTTTCCCCACAATGGCGGCTTACGGCTTCCAGGCAAAATCTCACTACTATGGTGGTCAGAGCCTTTATATCCATATGCCCAGACCGGACTTGTCAACCGCGGAAAACATACTGCATATGATAAGACCTGACAATAAATATACAAAGACAGAGGCAGAAATACTTGACCTTGCATTGGTACTTCATGCAGAACACGGGGGTGGAAATAACTCAACATTTGCTGCAAGAGTCGTATCTTCAACAGAGACCGATACATATTCAGCCATGGCAGCAGCTGTAGGTTCCTTGAAGGGTCCCAAACATGGCGGTGCAAATATTAAGGCAATGCAAATGCTTGAGAATATGAAGGAGAACATTTCTGACTGGACTGATGACAATGAAGTAAGGGCTTATCTGACCAGAATGATGAATAAGGAAGTTTTTGACAAGGCGGGACTGATATATGGACTTGGACACGCGGTATACACCTTATCCGATCCAAGAACTATACTTCTTAAAGAAAAAGCTCACCAGCTTGCTATTGAAAAGGGCCGGGAAAAGGAATTCCTACTTTATGATGCAGTTGAAAGAATCGGGCCGGAAGTATTTTGCCAAAAGAAAGGTACCTCAAAAAATATTTGTGCAAATGTGGATCTCTATTCGGGTTTTGTATATAATGCATTGGGAATCCCAACGGAATTGTTTACTCCATTATTTGCAGTTGCGAGAATTGTTGGCTGGTGTGCTCACAGAATTGAAGAAGTTGTGTGCATGCAGAAGATTATCAGACCGGCCTATAAAAGCATTACAAAGCCTCAGCCTTTTATTCCGCTGGACGAAAGAATATAAATGTTACAAAAAACGGGCAGCAGCCCGTTTTTTTTATAAAATTCCAATCATGCTTAAGAATACTATCAGTAGAAGAATAGGAGTGACAAACCTTAACAAGAAAAGATAGACTTTAATGAGCCCCCGGTTTTTTAAAGCGCCTTTGTTTGAAAGCTCTTCGGTGATGTCCTGTTTATTTAGGAAGTAGCCCACAAAGATGACTATAAGCAAACCCCCCAGAGGCAAAAGAATATTAGAGGAAACACTGTCAAAAAAATTAAAGAAGGTGTACCCGAAAAGTTTAAAATTGCTGAAAAGGCTTACATTATTAGCCGAAAGGGCTGAAGGAAAACCGAAAAGCATTACAATAACTGCGGTAATAATAACAGCTGAAGTTCTGGAAAGCTTTTTCTCTTCAGTAATAAAGGTAATAACAACCTCAAAAATTGACATCATCGCAGTAGTCGCAGCAATTGCTGTCAGTACAAAGAAGAGTATTACCAGAATGCTGCCAAACGGTATCTTTGAAAATACAAGGGGGATTGTCATAAACAGCAGCCCGGGTCCCTGTTCAGGCTTCATTCCAAAGGAGAATACAGCAGGAAATATGGCTATACCTGCCAGTAAGGAAACGATAGTGTCGGACAGGGCGACTTTACCTGAGGTGGCAAACATGTTATTGTCCGAAGTAAAGTAACTCCCATAGGTTATAATGGTTCCCATTCCCAACGAGAGCTTGAAAAACGAGAGCCCAAGGGCCATCAGTACCACCTCTCTGGTAATACTGGAAAAATCTACTTTAAACAGGAATTTCAAACCGTCCATTGCCCCTGGAAGAAAAAGGGCTCTTATGTCACAAATTACTATAAGAGTAAGTAAAACAGGCATTAGAAGTTTTGTTATTCTTTCGATACCTTTTTTAACACCAAAGACAAGAATTACTGATACAACAGCTATGGCAACTATCTGCCATATTACAGGAGGAAGAGGTCCTGTCAACGTTTGATCGAAAATATCTTCAACTCCCTTTTTGGTAGCGTTGCTGAACATTCCGGATATTGCTTTGAAAATATAGGAGTAAACCCAACCTGCCACTGCACTATAAAAAAACAGGATAAAAAATGCAGATAATATACCCATGTAACCAATAGCTTTCCAAAAAGGTTTTTTGGTGAGCGCTTTTATAGCTCCAATGGCATTTTTTCTGGTCCTCCTTCCTATATATAATTCACTTATCATTACTGGCAGTGCGACAAATATTATACATAGAAAATAAATTAATAGGAAAGCTCCTCCTCCGTATTTACCGGTGAGATAAGGAAATTTCCATATATTTCCTAAACCAACAGTAGAGCTAAGCGTGGCAAAGAACACGGCTAAGCCTGTTGAAAAACGTTCACGTTCCAAAGAATTTTTTTTACCATTCATAAGAATCAACCTCCACTGTTAGATTTTACCCACAAAATTAATGGAGTACCATAATGTATAATATTTTTTGCATTAAAGCAATTAAAATACCAGAAGAGAAAAGACAAATAATAGATTAAATATTAGAATAAGGGGTATAACAAGAATTAAATTAGTATTTTTATTTATTTATGGACAATATGCTAGACAATATGCAAAAAATAAAATATCATATAAAATGTTTTTAGGTAAACTCATTTACTATAACTTATATAAAATTTGCAATTTAATCTTCAATTTATTAGCAATGGCGCTTATGGGAGATTTCAAATTATATATATTACATCACAATAACACTATATTGCTTTGGAGGGTTAACATTATGAGAAAAACAAAAATTATTTGTACACTGGGTCCTGCCTCTGATAATGAAGAAATACTCAGAAATATGATGCTTGGCGGTATGAACGTCGCAAGAATGAATTTTTCGCACGGTACACATGAACAACACAAAAAGAGAGCTGAATTATTCAAGAAAGTCAGAGCTGAACTTCGTTTGCCTATCCCTTTGCTGCTTGATACCAAAGGACCGGAGATAAGAACAGGTGATTTTAAAGAAGGCCAGGTTACTTTAACAGAGAATAATGAATTTGTACTGGTTAATAAAGATATTGTAGGTGATGAAAAAAGCTGTACAATAACATACAAAGAGTTATACAAGGATGTAACCAAAGGCAGCAAAATCCTTATTAATGACGGGCTTGTGGAACTTGAAGTTCTTGAAATAAGAAGTAAGGATATTTATTGTATTGTTAAAAACGGTGGGGTTTTGGGTAACCGTAAAGGAATCAACGTTCCTGGTGCAGACATAAGGTTGCCTGCTTTAACTACTCAGGATATCGCAGATATTAAATTTGGGATTGAAAATGATTTTGATATAATTGCTGCCTCCTTTGTAAGGAAGGCATCTGATGTTGTTGAAATAAGAAAAATACTCGAGAAAAACGGCGGAAGTGATATACTTGTTATATCAAAAATTGAAAACAGGGAAGGTATCAGAAACTTTGATGAAATACTCAAAGTATCAGACGGCATTATGGTAGCAAGAGGGGACCTGGGAGTTGAAATCCCCGTAGAGGAAGTGCCAATAGTACAAAAGAATATTATTGAAAAATGTTATAGAAACGGTAAACCGGTAATAACAGCTACACAGATGCTGGATTCCATGATAAGAAATCCTCGTCCGACTCGTGCCGAAGCAAGTGACGTTGCAAATGCCATATACGATGGCACAAGTGGTGTAATGCTTTCAGGCGAGACTGCCGCAGGAAAATATCCTCTTGAGACTATAGCAGTTATGGCAAAAATAGCCGAAAAAGCTGAGAGTTCAATGGATTACTGGAAGAGGTTCACCACTCAGCAGACTGAGCTCAATACCAGTGTTACAAATGCTATCAGCCATGCTACCTGTACAACTGCCCTTGACTTGAAGGCTTCAGCGATTATAACTGTTACTCAATCCGGACATACAGCCAGAATGATTTCCAGGTTCAGACCCGCTTGCCCGATTATTGCGACAACAGTAAACCCGAAAGTACAAAGACAGTTAAGTCTTTCCTGGGGTGTTTTACCTTACCTTGTACCGGTTGCAAATACTACAGATGAAATGTTTGATATGGGTATTGAAAAAGCACTTGAATCAGGCCTCGTTAAGAACGGTGAACTGGCCGTAATTACAGCTGGAGTACCTGCAGGTATAAGTGGAACTACAAATACATTGAAAGTTCATATTGTGGGTAAAGTATTAGTGCAAGGTGTTGGAATAGGAGACACTTCTGTTACAGGCGAGTTATGCGTTGCTCAAAATGCCAAGGAGGCTCTTGATAAATTCTCCGACGGCAATATATTGGTTGCTCCTTTTACAAATAATGAAATGCTGCCTGTTATTAAAAGAGCTGCTGCAATTATTGTAGAAGAAGGTGGTCAGGCTTGCCATGCAGCTACTGTTGGTCTTGCTCTTGATATTCCTGTAATTGTAGGAGCAGAAAATGCCACCAGAATATTGAAAACCGGATCAGTTGTCACAGTAGATGCTGAAAGGGGCCTTGTACTAAGATGCGATTAACAATAATTGAAACATAATATTACTAGTGAGAGGTTTATATGACTAAAACATTACCACTGTTGCCCTTAAGAGGCTTGACAGTATTTCCATTCATGACTTTGTATTTTGATGTCGGTAGAGAAAAGTCAATAAAAGCTCTTGAAGAAGCCATGATTAACGATCAGTTGATTTTTCTTGTTGCACAGAAAGATGCTTCTACAGATTCTCCGGGAGAAGAAGATATATATAATATCGGCACTATATCAAAAGTAAAGCAGCTGCTTAAATTACAGGGAGACACCATAAGGGTACTTGTTGAAGGTGTGAGCAGAGCTGAAATTAAAAATATAATCCAAAAAGAGCCCTTTTTTATTGCGGAGGTTGTTGAAGGGCACGTTGAGGAAGAATATGATGACAATGAGGTAGAGGCTCTAAAAAGACGTTTGGTTTCAGCTTTTGAGGATTACGTTAAACTGAGCGGTAAAGTGTCCCCTGACACAGCCCTGACCGTTGCCGAATTGGAGAATATTAGTCAGGTTTCCGATATAATTGCCAATAATATACCTCTAAAGGTAGAACAAAAGCAGGAAATACTGTCTGAATTTCATCCGTTAAGAAGAATAGAACGACTTCTTAAAATTATATATCAGGAAATAGACATTCTGGAAATAGAAAAAGACATAAATACAAAGGTCAGAAAGCAAATAGATAAGGTTCAGAAGGAATACTATCTCAGGGAGCAAATGAAGGCAATTCAGAATGAACTTGGTGACAGAGACGGAGTTGCGGGAGAAGTCGAGGAATACAAGGCGAGGCTTCAAAAAGCAGGTCTACCTGAGGAAGCTGAAAAGAAAGTCCTTAAGGAGTTGGACAGACTACTTAAAATGCCTTCAGGTTCAGCAGAGGGAAGTGTAATAAGGACATATGTAGACTGGATTTTTGATCTTCCATGGAATAAAGCAACCGAAGAAGACATTGATCTTGCAAAAGCGGAAGAAATTCTTGAACAGGATCATTACGGGCTTATAAAGGTTAAAGAGCGTATAGTTGAATATTTGGCGGTTCACAAGCTTAAAAACAATATGAGAGGCCCTATTTTGTGTTTAGTGGGACCACCGGGTGTAGGAAAAACCTCTATTGCGAAATCAATAGCAAAGGCGCTGAACAGAAACTATGTGAGAATATCCTTGGGTGGTGTGAAGGATGAATCTGAAATTCGCGGTCATAGACGAACCTATGTTGGATCAATGCCCGGAAGGATTATTTCTGCATTGAAGCAAGCCGGTTCAAATAACCCGCTTATACTTTTGGATGAAATTGATAAAATGAGCAGTGATTTCAGGGGTGACCCGGCATCAGCCATGTTGGAAGTACTTGATGCCGAGCAGAATTTCGCTTTCAGGGATCATTATCTTGAACTTCCATTTAATTTGTCAAACGCGTTGTTCCTGACCACAGCCAATACGCTTGAAACAATTCCCAGGCCATTGCTTGACAGAATGGAGGTAATTACTCTGTCCAGCTATACTGAAGAGGAAAAGGCAAATATTGCAAAGAGATATCTGCTGCCAAAACAGATTGAACTTAATGGCCTAACGCAGAAAAATATTAAAATAGATGAAGAGACCATAAGGGACATAATCAATTATTATACAAGAGAAGCAGGTGTCAGAAACCTAGAGAGAGAAATAGGTTCTGTCTGCAGAAAAGTTGCAAAGACTATTATTTCTGAGAACAAGAGGGTTGTATCTGTGTCAAGAAATAACCTTGAAAAATATCTCGGAATTAAAAAATACCGATTTGATTTTGCAAATGAGAAGGATGAGGTTGGTATAGCAACGGGTCTTGCCTGGACTCCTGTTGGTGGAGATACCTTGTCAATAGAAGTGAATTTGATGAATGGAAATGGTAAACTGGAGCTTACCGGGCATCTGGGAGATGTAATGAAGGAGTCCGCAAGAGCAGCAATGAGTTATATCAGATCCCAATGTAAGGATTTGAAGATTGACGAGACTTTCTATGAAAAGAAGGACATCCATATTCACGTTCCGGAAGGAGCAATTCCAAAGGATGGACCATCTGCGGGAATAACGCTAGCTACTGCTATGGTTTCAGCATTATCAGGTATTCCTGTTAACCGTAAAGTTGCCATGACTGGTGAAATAACCTTAAGAGGAAGAGTACTTCCCATAGGAGGGCTTAAAGAAAAAGTTCTGGCTGCACATAGAGCAGGGATTGAAACAATAATCCTACCGGTGGATAATAAAAAAGATATAGATGATATACCCGAAAATGTAAGGAATTCTCTGAAGTTTATATGTGCGGCGGATATGAAAACCGTTCTTAAAAATGCATTAGTAAAAGATTAGTAATATAGGAAATCGGCCCGTGGATACATGGGTCGATTTTTATAAAAAATATTAAATAGCATACTAATTCCAATAAAAATTAGCAGGAATTTTGTTGATTTATCTCGAATATATACCGGTAGTCCAAAATCAGTTTTTACGGCGTTACAACAGACAAAATATTCATACTTTTGGAGGGTTTATGTCCTATTATGGGATTTCGGTAATCGTCACAATATTATTAACCTCGTTGATCGCTTTTTATTTACTTTATAAGGCAAAAGAATTGAACCTTGGCATTGTGCTTTCTATTGCAACAGGTTCCATAGTTTTAGGATTTTCCTTTAGTCCTGTATTCAAACTGATTTTAGGGTTACTGAGTAAAAGTATAGATATAAACAGGAAGTTGGCTCTGGTACTTGCATTGGTTATTGTACTTTTTATATTTTTACTTTTTATATGCGTTCTTAGCTTTATCATATCTGTATTAATCCCAAAGCGATTTTCTTCGATAGATTGTGGAATTTACATTGATAAATTAAAAGTGATGGTAGGTAAAATGATAAAAGGAACATTTGACAAACTATCAAGCTTTGCTGGCAAAACAACCACTTTTTTGAGAAATATTGTTAAAAATACATATAAACTAAAAAATAAGTTGAAAAAACCAGTTGACACTAAACAAATAATTGATACAATGGGAATAGAAAAAAATGAAAATGGTATTCCTGTGCAAGTAACTCCCGACTCGTTTAAAAACATACTTGCATATATAGAACCTCAAGGTGTTCAAGTGCCTGATAGTAATGAAGGAGTAAATCAATTAACTGAGATTGAAGCCTTCGAATCTATGGCCGTATCATATGAATCCATTGCAGCTGTTAATGAAGCTGAAATTAATGAGGAAATAGATACTAAAGATATTGAGATGACAAAAGAAGTTGAAGCAGCAGTGGAAGTTGAAGCAGCAGTGGAACTTGAAGCGGCTGAAGAAGTTGAAGCAGCAGTGGAACTTGAAGCGGCTGAAGAAGTTGAAACAGCAGTGGAAGTTGAAGCGGCTGAAGAAGTTGAAAGCCTGATATCAGATACTGGTGACATGCAAATAACTAAAATTGTAGATTATAAGTATGAAATAGATGAAGAACCGGAAGTTATGGATGTATCTGCCCAAACTCTTGTGGTTAAGGCATTTGATGCCAAGGATAACGGCAGGATTGACAAGGCCATTGAGTACTATATTAAAGCGCTGGCAAGTAAACCTGAAAAGGAAATGCTTTTCTGGATAGTACTGGATATCTGCACTCTTTATAAGAAATTAGGACTTGAGGAACTTGCCGAGAGCATCCTTGAAGGTATTGTAAGTAAGTATGGAGCAGTAATTAAGCCTGAAATAAAAGATGAAATTATAAAAAACCTAAAATAAAAAACTGTTGCAAAAAAAGATTTTGGGAATTTGAGGGGGTACTTTTTAATGAAAAAGACGAAGGAAATAGTAGGCTTACCTATAATCAGCATCTCAGACGGAATTGAGGTTGGTAAAGTCAAAACTGTTATTATCAATGCTGAAAAAGGTGCTATTGATTATGTGGTTGTTGATAGCGGTATTCAGATACTAAGTGCTAAGGTTATTCCTACTGAATATGTACTTGGAATTGGTGAATATGCATTAACAATAGAAAATGAAGATGCCATAAATGATATTAGTAAAATTCCGGCTGCTATTGATCTTCTTCAGAAAAATATTCAGGTTAAGGGTACAAAAGTACTTACCAAAAAAGGCCGGTTACTTGGTGAAATAGGCGATATCTATATTGACGAAGAGGACAATTGCTCAATTATCGGACTTGAGTATATAGCGGATATCACACAAAAGAGTATAAGAATTATTCCAAGAGAGTGTATAATAACATTCGGAAAGAATCTGGTTGTTGTTAAGGAAGATGTAGAAGCCAGACTTTTAGACAGAGCAGCAGACCTTTCTTATGGAGAAGCAACAGAAGCGGAAAAAAAAAATTCTGAATCAGCAGTTTTAAGTGATATTATTAATAGTATTCCTTCAGAGGAAGATATCAATCCGGGAGCAGTCTCTGATATGATGGAACTAAAACACCGCGAGTACCTTAATGGAAAAGTTGCAACAAAGACTATTTATGATAATGACGGAAATACTTTAATCGAGGAAAACACCGTTATAGATGATATTATATTTGATATAGCGAAAACAAATGGAAAAGTAATTGAATTGGTAATGAATAATAGATAAATAATAAAGGCTTTCTCTTTTGAGAAAGCCTTTTGTTTAGATTAGGTATTAATTTACATTTAAATTACTATGTTGTATAATGGTTAAAAATATGTGTTCAAGGTTTCTATTGCATTATCCTGAATAATTTTTTCACCGTACTCGTTCAGGTAACCTTCGAAGAACCCTGGGTTTCCTACCAACACTGAATATTCCGACATGGTAATCTCAAGAGTTTGAGAATTTGCTGAAGTTCCGTTAAGGAGAAGGTAATAACTATCTCTGCACTTAAACAGAGAGCTGTCTCCGCTATATATTGAAATTACTCGCTTTGCTAGCTTACATACATCATCCAGATTGTTAAAACAGTATATTTTCATGGTCGAACAAACTTTGCTCTTCTTTTTCTTCTGCTTTAATTCTGAATTCTTATATTTACTTTTTATATATTTCTGTATTGATTCAAATTCACCGTCAGCATCAACTTTTGTAATTGTGACAACGAAACCATCTTCATTTTCGGGGGAGGCTTCGAATATGAGCTGTGATTCGCCGGATGCAAAACCGTATTCTTCTTCAGCTTTCTCCATCATATCCCAGAAAAGTTCCTGAGCAGCGGGCGAATTATAATTCAAAGAGCCCAAATCAATATTTCTTTCTTCAAGATCATTCATTGTAATTGTGACCCTTAATACATTTTCATTAATTTTTTCTATTCTCATATAATCACCAACTCTCTGCTAACTCAATTAAACAATATTACTATTGCTTACCCATTAACCCTTAAGGTTCAAAATACCTTATAAAGCATTAATAATATAGGTTTTACTATATTATACTTCTAAAAAACTGAATTGAGAAGTGATATTTATTAATATTATACATTATAGAAATATGCAATGTTTAGAGTCAGCACTATATTTTTCCAAGAAAAAGATGCAAATATAGTATTTGGTCTATAAAACTCTCAGTTATACAATATGCCTAAATAAAAACGTTCATTTTACGAATAATAATAATAGTATTTTTACCCCGCTTTTATTTGAAAAATAGGTTATAAAAATATATAATAATTATGACTGCGTTTGTCACTTAGTGTAATAATACTTAATATGTAAATGATATGGTGAGAAAATGGAAAAGATTATTTTAGCTTCAGCTTCTCCAAGAAGACAGCAATTACTGAATCAAATGGGTATAAATTTTACGGTATCGCCCTCAAAGCTAGATGAAGTAATGGATCATAGTCTCAATGCAACTCAGGTTGCAGTATATCTAGCAAAACAGAAATGCACCGATATTTCTGCTCAAACCAAACACGGCAGCATAGTTATAGGTGCAGATACTATAGTTGCAAAGGATAATAAACTGTTGGGGAAGCCACGGGATGCACAGGAGGCTTTTGAAATGCTAAAGGAGCTTAACGGCAACTGGCACGAGGTTGTCACTGGGGTATGCGTTTGTAGAACCAGTGATATGAAGCTATTAAGCGAATATGAAGTTACACGGGTGAAAATAGCCCGAAAGTCGGATGAGTTTCTCAAAGCCTACATTTCTACGTGTGAACCGTTTGACAAAGCAGGTGCCTACGGTATACAGGGGTACGGCTCACTTCTTGTGGAAAGAATAGAAGGGGATTACTTTAACGTTATGGGACTTCCGATTTACAGATTATCCTGCATGCTGGAACAATTGGGATATAACATTGATCTGAGCAGTATTAAAAATCAATAATTAGTTTTAACAGTAAGAAGATGGAGAATAATATGGAAAGACTGAAGATTAAAGAACTTCCATTAAGTGAGAGGCCTTATGAAAAGCTGGAAGAAGTAGGTGCGGAACATTTATCAAATGCTGAGCTTCTTGCAGTACTAATTAAGACCGGGACCAGATCATTTACCGCGATTGAACTTGCACAGCACGTATTAAGGCTGTCACATGACGGGCGTCTTTCATCTTTAAACCTGCTATCTCTTGAGCAGCTTAAGAAGGTCAAGGGAATTGGCAGAGTTAAAGCTATACAGATTAAAGCCGCTCTTGAACTGTCAAAAAGAGTGGCTACCAGAGACGGGGTACTGCATCATACAATAAAAAGTGCAAATGATGTGGAAAAGCTAATGATGGAAGAAATGCGGTATTTAAAGAAGGAAGTTTTCAGGGCAATTCTACTTGATACCAAAAACCAGGTGATTAAAACCGTTGATATTTCCATGGGGAGTCTTAATTCCTCGATAGTTCATCCCAGAGAAGTTTTCAGTGAAGCAGTGAAATGCGGTAGCAACAGTGTTATTTTTGTTCATAATCATCCCAGCGGTGACCCCAGTCCCAGTACTGAAGATATTCAAACCACTCAAAGGCTGGAGAATGCAGGAAATATTCTGGGAATAAAAGTTCTGGATCATATAATAGTTGGTGATGGCAAATTTTTAAGTTTTAAGGAAAAAGGTCTTATTTAACCTGATAATATACTAATATTTAAATACTTATATGAAACTTGCGTGCCGGGCACGCAGATAGGAGATTGAAATGAGTTTTTTTGCAAAAGATATCGGAATAGATTTGGGTACGGCAAATACGTTGGTACATGTTAAAGGTAAGGGTATAGTAGTTAGAGAACCATCGGTTGTAGCGGTTAATATTAAGAATAATGAAGTACTGGCAGTAGGTGAAGCCGCAAAGGAAATGATAGGGCGTACTCCTGGTAACATAGTGGCTATCAGACCTATGAAGGATGGTGTAATAGCAGATTTCGACATCACCCAGAGTATGATTAAATATTTTATTAAAAAAGCTATGTCCAATGGAGTTTTTAACAAGCCACGGGTGGTTATTTGTGTTCCTTCAGGGGTTACAGAGGTGGAAAAAAGAGCCGTCGAAGATGCTACACTTCAGGCTGGCGCCAAGGAGGCTTACCTTATTGAGGAACCGATGGCTGCCGCTATTGGTGCTGAATTACCTGTAGAGGAACCCTCCGGAAGCATGGTGGTTGACATCGGTGGTGGTACAAGTGAGGTAGCAGTCATTTCTTTAGGCGGAATTGTAACCAGCAAATCCTTAAGAGTAGCCGGAGATGAGCTTGATGAGGCAATAGTTCATTATATAAAGAAGGAATACAGCCTTATGATAGGGGAAAGAACAGCTGAAGAAATCAAGGTTACAATTGGCGGGGCTTATCCAAAGACAAAGGAAGAAAGGATGAATATTAGAGGAAGAGATCTTATTACAGGTCTCCCAAAAAATATTGAAATTACTTCCTCTGAAATAAATGAAGCCTTAAAGGAACCTGTTAATGCTATAATAGATTCTATAAAATATACACTTGAAAAAACTCCGCCTGAACTTGCAGCAGATATTATGGACAGAGGAATAATGCTAACTGGCGGCGGTGCTCTACTTGATGGTCTTGATCAATTAATAAAACAGGAGACAGGTATGCCTGTTTCAATCGCCGAAAGGCCTCTGGACTGTGTTGTATTAGGAACAGGAAAAGTACTTGATGAAATAGAAACCTTGAAAAAAGTATTACTCTCTCCAAAAAGATTGAGATAATTTTGTGGAGGTTTGAGGGGTTAGAGAGGAGAAGTATTCCTTGAGGTATTTTAAAAGCAGGGCGTTAATTGTTGTTATATTGTGTTTGGTGCTTGTTGTTACAATAGGTTTGTCTATAAATCCGTTAAGTAATGTTAACTGGATTGGGAATATAATTTCAGTTCCGTTTACTTCGGTAGAAAAACTTTTTTCTTATGCAGGTCAGGAAATAGAAAAAGGGGTTGGTCTCTTTTATGACGTTGAGGCCTTAAGGGCAGAGAATAATGGATTAAAAGAGGAAATAGACAAACTTAACAACGAGCGTACAGAATACGTACGACTTAAAAGTGAAAATGAAGATCTTAGAAATATATTAAAGCTTAAAGACCAACTTGAAGATATTGAGATGCTTGGAGCAAATGTTATTGCTAAAAATTCCGGCAATTTATTTAATATTTTCCTCATTGATAAAGGAGCAGCAAATGGGATAGCTTATAATATGCCTGTTATCACCAGTAAGGGACTTGTTGGAAAGGTAACCTCCTCCCAGCCCTTTTCTTCAAAGATTACAAGTATTATAGAGGATGGCAGCGCGGTAAGTGCTATCGTATCAAAAAGCAGGGACCTCGTTGTTGTAAAGGGAGATATGAAGCTTGGTAAGGAAGGCTTATGTAAGCTGGTTTACATTCCAAACGATCTTGACCTTGCTCAGGGTGACACAATTGAAACCTCAGGCAGGGGAGGAATTTATCCTAAGGGAATCATCATTGGAACAGTAAAAGAGATAAGAACCGGTGAAAGTGATCTGGACAGGTATGCCATAATTCAGCCTGCAGTTGATTTAAAAAGGCTCAGTCAGGTTGTAGTTTTAAAAAAGGATATGCCTGAAATATCTTCAGATATGGAGATTACAGATAAATGAGAGGCAGAATAATATTTTATACCATTTTAATATTTATTTTTGTTACAACACAGGCTACTTTTTTAAACACCATAGATATATTCGGAATAAAGCCCAACCTGATAATTGTTCTGATAGTTAGCATTTCTCTTCTTGAAGGAAGAGGCTACGGGGCTTTGGTAGGTTTTTTTGCGGGTTTATGTCTTGATTCGGTTGTAGGTGTGGCATTGGGATATCAGGCTCTAATAGGAATGCTTCTGGGGATAGCTCTAGGCAATATCAACAAGAGATTTTTTAAAGAAAACATATTTGTGATGCTAATCTGTACATTTATTTCAACTATATTATATGAGTCCGCAGTAATTGTAATATCCTACGGACTAGGTCTAAGGGTCAACTACATAGAAACATTAAAGAATATTATTTTACCCGAAGCAGTTGTTAACAGCATTCTGGCGGTATTTATCTTTGTTTTGCTTATACGAATAAGCAGAAAGCTTTGGACTACAGATACAAAGAACAGATATTAGCATTAAAGGGAATATGAAATATTGAGTGGTGGTTAAATTATGAAACAGTTTTTTAAGGATAGACATACTATTGTAAGTATAATATTGGTTTTAATTTTTTCTGTACTGGTATATCAACTGGCGAATTTGCAGCTTGTTCAGGGTGAAAATTATTTGACCCAGTCTCAGGTTTATAATCTCAGATCACGTACAATTCTTGCTGAAAGAGGCAATATATTAGACAGATATGGCGTACCGGTAGCTGTAAATTCGACTAGTTATTGTCTTATATTAATGGATACCGGAAAGCCGTCTGGTGAACTTAATGATATGATGATAAAGCTGGCCAAAATCTTGGAGAAGAATGGAGATAAGTACAACAATAACTTCTCCAAATATCTAAGTGCAAAGCCGGTTGAATTCGGTAAGCTGCTTAAGGATAGCAAAGACAGGATCAAAATCTTAAAAAATGCTACAGGATACAGATTTACCGGTTTAAACCAGGACTCCAAACCGGAGGAGTTCTACGAGTACTTCAGAGATACGGTTTTCAAAATTGATACCGAAAAATATGAGGAGCCGGACATCTACAAGATAATGACTCTTAGATTTGAGGTTATGAGTTACAACCCTGTAATAGCCGAATCAATTAGCTCTGATACTGTTGCTGAAGTGGAAGAAAGAAATGATGAATTTCCAGGTGCTATCGTTGACATTGTTCCCAGCAGAAAGTATATAGATGCTCAGTATGCTGCCCAGCTTATCGGATATGTTAGGACTATAAGCGAAAATGAATTGGCAACACGGGCTGATGAAGGTTACAAACAAAATGATATTATAGGAAAATCAGGTATAGAACGGACTGCTGAAGGTTATCTCAGGGGTACAAACGGCTATAGAAGAATAGAAATAGATGACAGCGGCAAAACAAAAACCATAAGTGAAGAGGCTGTAAAACCCGGTAGTGATGTGGTTCTTACAATAGATATGAGGCTGCAGAAGGCTGCGATGGAATCCCTGGAGAAAAATATCAAGATTATCAGAGATAAAAATCATGTTGATAATAAGCATGATGCTTGGGCCGGAGCTGCTGTAGCAATTGATGTGAACAATGGAGAGGTGCTTGCTCTGGCTAACTATCCAAGTTATAACCCATCAATATTTCTTGCTGGTCCCGAGGATAAAGATGCCCAAAAAGCAATAGAAGACCTCTACAGCGGGAAGAGCACTACCACCTCTGAATTTAATAGAGCCATAGAAGGAGCATATACTCCAGGTTCAACATATAAGCCATTAGTTGCAATAGCAGGTCTGGAGGAACAAAAGACAACACCGTCTAAGATATATTATGATAAAGGATATGTGGATTTTGGTGAATTGAGACTCGCTTCTATAGAATGGAGAAAGTGGAGGACGGGGTTGGGCAATGTAAATCTTATTACAGCTATTCAAAAATCCTGTAATCCATACTTTTATGACCTTGGTGTAAAGACCGGGATTGACAATGTTGTTAAATGGGCAAAAATGTTTGGACTTGGACAGAAGACAGGAATTGATCTTCTGGGTGAAAATCCAGGCACTATAGCATCAAAGGAATATAAAGCAACTATTGACCCATATGCCTGGAAAAATGCTGATACTGCACAGGCTTCCATTGGACAGTTATATAACGCATTTACTCCTATTCAGTTGGCAAACTATGCCGCATCAATAGCCAATGGAGGAAAACGCTTTAAACCCCACATAATAAAGAGAGTTGTTAAGTATGACGGTTCCATTGTTACAGAGACCAAGCCTGAATATGAAATTATTCCAGTCCAGAAGCAGAATATGAAAGCTGTTCAGGACGGAATGCTTGCTGTTGCAAATGCAGAAGATGGCGGAGGAACTGCTTCTGATATATTTAAAAGTCTTCTTCCAATAAAGGTAGCCGGTAAAACTGGTACTGCCGAAACAGGTCGAGAAGCAGAGCATTCTTCAAATGCATTGTTCATATGCTACGCTCCCGCTGATAAGCCTCAGATAGCTGTGGCGGTTGTAGTTGAAAGAGGAGTGTTGGGGGCGTATACAGCTCCAATAGCCTTGGATATATTAAAGGCTTATTTTGATAATAATGCCGCAAGCACCCAGGACTTTACGGCGAAAATGGATATTGTAGAGCTAACGAAATAATTAATAAAAGTAAAAAGAGTAGAAGAAATTCAAAAAACTTGTGTGCTGGTCTTAAGATTTTGCACGCTATGGGGGACTAATGTATGTCTGAAAACATTGTAACATTTAAAGGTACGGTAAATGGACTTACTATCATCATAAATCCTGAAGGCGGATTTGAAGATGTTGTTAGCAGTATGCGCCTGAAAATGGAAAGTGCCGGAAAATTTTTTAGAGGAGCAAAACTCGCGGTAAAGTATAAGGGAAGGGCGCTGAGCGATGAAGAGAAAAGCCAGCTTCATGAATTGTTAAAGAAAGAAAGCGGTGCTACCATATTATCCTTTGAGGAGGAAGTGGCCGAAAGCGGTAACTCAAATAATCAAACTAAAACTGTTGCAAATGAAAGAAAAAATCAAATTAAAAAATATATGTTTTTCAAGGGCATAGAAGAAGGACAAACCAAGTTTTATCGAGGGACTATAAGATCGGGACAGCTAATAACCTTTGATGGAAACCTTGTTATTCTAGGAGATGTAAATCCTGGAGCGGTGATTGAGGCTACCGGAAACGTAGTGGTTATGGGATTGCTGAGAGGGGTGGTACACGCCGGAAGCGACGGTAATAAAGATGCGATAGTTGCTGCTTTAGGACTGAATCCAACACAGCTTAGAATTGCAGATATAATTACCAGACCTCCAGATGAGAAGGGCGCTGCTTCCAGTCAGGTGCCGGAACTTGCTTATGTAAAAGGTGATATGTTGTATGTTGAGCGCTTTTTACCTACTCGTTAATTTATTTTCTTACATTCAAGTTGTTTGACCTATTTAATGGCTTTAAGACAATTGACAAAACAATAAAACAAATATATAGTTTAATGTGTATGACTTTAAATTAATAAATTAGTAAATTATGTAAATAATATTTCTTGGACATGGAGGCAAACTGTATGGGCGAGGTAATTGTAATTACATCTGGGAAAGGCGGCGTTGGAAAAACAACAACAACTGCCAATATCGGTACAGGCCTGGCACTGGCAGGCAATAAGGTTGTACTGATTGACACTGATATAGGACTTCGAAATCTCGACGTGGTTATGGGTTTGGAAAACAGGATAGTTTATGATCTTGTTGATGTAATAGAAGGTGTATGCAGAGTTAAACAGGCATTGATAAAGGATAAGAGGTACGATGGACTTTACCTGCTTCCAGCAGCTCAGACAAGGGACAAGTCAGCTGTGACTCCAGAACAGATGATTAATTTGGTTAATGAATTAAAACAGGAATTTGACTACATAATTATTGATTGTCCTGCGGGTATAGAGCAGGGCTTCAAAAACGCAATATCAGGAGCAAACAGAGCTATTGTTGTTACAACTCCAGAGGTTTCAGCTGTTAGAGATGCTGACCGTATAGTCGGTCTTCTCGAGGCAAATGAACTTAGAAACCCTAAGTTATTGATAAATAGAGTTAGAATTGATATGGTAAAACGCGGGGATATGATGAGTATTGATGATATTATAGATATCCTGGCTATTGATTTAATCGGAGTTGTTCCTGATGATGAAAAGATAGTTATTTCTACAAACAGAGGTGAACCTGCTGTTAACGATGAAAAGTCTTTGGCTGGACAAGCCTATAGAAACGTTACCAGAAGAATACAGGGTGAAGAGGTTCCAATTTTAAATCTTGAGACAGATGATGGATTCTTTAGTAAATTTAAAAAATTATTGGGTTTTAAAACTACATAAGGAGGAATAGAGGTATGCTGATTGATTTTTCAAAGATCTTTGGCAGATCTAAACCGTCAAAAGATGTGGCCAAAGAGAGATTGCAGTTGGTATTGATTCATGACAGGGCCAACGTTTCTCCAGAATTTCTTGAAATGGTCAAGGGAGAAATAATTAAAGTAATACAGCACTATATGGAAATTGATGAGAGTGCACTTGATATCCAGCTTACAAGAACTAAAAGTGAAGAAGGCGACAGAATAGTACCCGCTTTAGTAGCTAATATACCTATAAAAAACGTAAGAAATGCAGGTAAATAAATTCAAAGGTATGTGATTTATAACCATGAATATAGCATTTATTGCTCATGATAATAAAAAAGAATTAATGGCTAGTTTTTGTATAGCCTATAAATATATTCTACAACAGCATCATTTAATTGCAACCCGTTCTACAGGCATAGTTATAAATAAGGCTACCGGACTTAATATCAATCTCCTTGCATATGGAAGTCTTGGTGCCCAGCAGCTTGGAGCTAGGATTGCATGCGATGAAATAGATCTACTTATTTATTTCAGAGATGCTAATGTTGAGAATGATACAAATACCTTCCTGCTATTTAAACATTGTGATGCAAATAATATTCCGTATGCAACTAATATTGCTACAGCTGAGGTTCTTATAAAAGGTCTGGAACGAGAAGATCTTGCGTGGAGAGATTTGCTTCGCTCATAATAACTGTAAATCTGCTAAAATGGTGTTAAATTAAGTTTATTTATCAAAGGCTCGTGCTTAAAAAGGCACGAGCCTTTTTTAAGCATAACGAATAAAACAGCTGTTATATAAAATTCAGTTTTGAATGTGAATAAGAAATGCTTTTATTTATTATGGCACTGGATTTGTTATGAACCTTACTATTTTATGTATTAAACTTCAAATTCCTTGGAATGTTATAAATGGAATATATACTATTCCAAATAACTGGAAGGCTGGTGATTGCTATAACAAAACCACAGGAGATTGATGTTATGGAACCCGTCGGAGAAGCTTTTCCGAAGGAAAAGTATGATGAACTCAATAATTTTATTGAAAGCCTTGAAACAACAAAGGGTGCATTGATTGAAATTCTTCACAAAGCACAGCATATTTTCGGATATCTTCCAAGGGATGTACAGCTTTATATTGCCAGAAAATTAGGCATACCCGGCGCGGAAGTTTTCGGAGTGGTAAGCTTTTATTCGTATTTCAGTACAAAACCCAGCGGAAAGCACACTATAAGTGTTTGTATGGGAACTGCCTGCTTTGTAAGGGGTGCCGATAAGGTGCTGGAAAAATTCAAGGAAAAGCTTGGTATTGAGTCAAACGAAACAACTGAAGACGGTCTGTTTACCATAAAGGATGTACGTTGCATAGGTGCCTGCGGGCTGGCCCCTGTTGTCATGGTGGATGGCAAGGTATTCGGGAGAGTTAAGCCTGATGATATCAACGATATATTGGATTTATACCGTGCAAAGGAGGTACAGTATGCAGATTAAATCCCTGGAGATGCTCAACAAGGTTAAACAGGACGCGTCTGAGAAGGTAAAGATCAGACAACATAGGGATAAAACACAGACCAACAGGAATGTTCTCGTCTGCGGTGGTACAGGCTGCCTTGCCAATGATAGTGACAAGGTTATTAAAAATCTGGAAATGATTTTAAAAGCAAGAGGTCTTAACGATAAGGTTCATGTTATAAGGACAGGGTGTTTTGGTTTCTGCGAACAAGGTCCCATTGTAAAGATTGAACCTGATAATGTATTTTATGTTCGTGTGGGGCCCAAGGACGCAAAGGATATTATAGATCAGCATCTGGTCCAGGGAACGAGAGTTGAAAGACTTCTGTATGAAGATCCTCAAACAAAGGAAAAAGTCCCCACACAGGAGCAAATGGCCTTCTATAAAAAACAGCAGAGAGTTGCGCTGAGGAATTGCGGTCTTATAAATCCTGAAGATATTAATGAGTATATTGCAATGGACGGCTACCAGGCACTGGGAAAAGCGCTTACACAGCAGTCTCCTCAAGAGGTAATTAACATTGTTAAGCAATCAGGGCTTCGCGGACGTGGAGGCGGAGGCTTTCCTACAGGACTCAAATGGGAAATCACAAACAAACAGCAGAATAAGGAAAAATATATTATTTGTAACGCCGACGAGGGTGACCCCGGAGCCTTTATGGACAGGAGCATTCTTGAGGGCGACCCCCACAGCGTAATAGAGGCTATGGCAATTGGGGCTTACGCTATAGGCGCAGATAAGGGTATCGTTTATATAAGAGCGGAATACCCGCTTGCAATAGCCCGACTGACAAACGCACTTCAGCAGGCTCGGGATTATGGACTACTGGGAAAGAACGTTTTCGGAACCGATTTCAGTTTTGATGTGAGACTGAAATATGGAGCAGGGGCTTTTGTTTGTGGGGAAGAAACGGCCCTTATTAATTCCTGTGAAGGAAAAAGGGGCGAGCCTAACTACAAACCCCCTTATCCTGCTGAGGAAGGCTACTGGGGCTACCCGACCTGCGTTAATAACGTGGAAACCTTTGCAAATATACCTGTAATCATGAACCGTGGTGCCGACTGGTTTGCAGCAATGGGAACTGAAAAGAGCAAGGGAACAAAGGTGTTCGCACTTGCAGGAAAAATCAATAATGTCGGTCTAGTGGAAGTTCCCATGGGAATTACTCTTCGTGAAATTATTTATGATATCGGAGGGGGAATCCCCCATGGAAAGAAATTCAAGGCAGTTCAGACCGGAGGACCCTCAGGTGGTGTTATTACAGAGGAGAACCTGGATACGCCAATAGATTATGACGGCCTAATAAAAATTGGAAGTATGATGGGCTCAGGCGGAATGATTGTAATGGACGAAGATGACAATATGGTTAATATCGCAAAATTCTATCTGGAGTTTACAATGGATGAAGCCTGCGGTAGATGCGGTCCCGGACGTATAGGAACAAAAAGATTGTTTGAAATGCTTCATAAAATAACCTCCGGAGAGGCTACTATGGCTGACCTGGATGCTATGAAGCAGTTGGCTTACATGGTTAAGGACAGTGCTTTATGCGGGTTGTGTCAGACTGCTCCCAATCCTATATTAAGTACTATGAAATATTTCTGGAACGAGTATCTTGAATTTGTAAAGGACGAGGATCACCCAAGGGGTGAAGGAAAATACGTTCCAAAAAACAAAATAGGGATGAAGTCCTAGAGGAGGTGCTATATGGGTATAAGAATTGAAAGGAATAATAAAAGTAAAAAATCAGAAAACACCGGAATGGCTGAGCAAAATTCGGAGGGTAGGAAAATAAACGTCCGGATTAATGACCAGGATATAACTGTAACAGAGGGAATAACCATACTGGAAGCGGCACATAGGGCAGGAGTAAGAATACCTACGTTATGTCATTTGGATTTACATGATCTGCAGCTTTATAATAAGACAGCCTCCTGCAGAGTGTGTATGGTTGAAGTGGTTGATGAAAGAAATAATCGAAACAAACTTGTTCCCTCGTGTGTAACCAAGCTTCAGGATGGCATGTCTGTAAGAACAGACACAAGAAGAGCTATAACCGCAAGGAGAATGGCGGTGGAGCTATTGCTTTCAAACCATCCTAACGAATGCTTTACCTGCCCCAAGAATCTTGAATGTGAGCTGCAGTCACTGGCTGAGGAGCTTAATGTAAGAGAAATACGCTGGGAAGGGGAAAGAATGAGCTACCCCAAGGACATTTCCAGTGATGCAATAGTAAAGGATGCAAACAAATGTATCTATTGCAGACGGTGTGAAACCGCATGTAACGAAGTACAAACCTGCGGTATTCTGTCAGGCATAGGCAGGGGCTTCAATTCCTTCGTGGGGCCATTTGCAAACATACCCATGGTTGAGTCCTCCTGTACCTATTGCGGTCAGTGCGTACAAGTCTGTCCGACAGCGGCTCTGACAGAGGTTTACCATACAGATAAGGTTTGGGAAGCCATAAATGACCCCGACAAATATGTAATTGTCCAGACGGCACCTGCTATCAGAGTTGCTCTTGGAGAACTGTTCGGAATGGAGGCAGGTACTATCGTTACAGGAAAAATGGTAACAGCTTTAAAACGCATGGGTTTTGATGCTGTATTTGATACCGATTTTGGTGCAGATCTGACAATTATGGAGGAGGCTTCGGAATTAATTTATCGTCTTAAGAACAATAAGACACTCCCCATACTTACTAACTGCTGTCCGGCGTGGGTTAAGTTTATAGAACATCAATTTCCTGAGCTTATTCATATTCCGTCCACCTGTAAATCTCCTCATATAATGCTTGGAGCGATTGCTAAAACCTATTATGCCGAAAAGATGGGTCTTGATCCCGATAATATCGTTGTGGTGTCCGTAATGCCATGCATTGCTAAAAAAGCAGAAGCAAAGCGTCCCGAACTCACAAAGGACGAACATAACAATGTTGATATATCAATAACAACCCGTGAGCTTGGCGCAATGATTCATGAAGCCGGAATAGAATTTGTAAAGCTGCCGGACAGTGAATTTGACCATCCGCTGGGGGAAACCACAGGCGCATCAGTTATTTTCGGAACAGCAGGCGGTGTTATTGAGGCGGCATTGCGTACCGCCTCAGAGTGGATGACCGGAAAGCCTCTTGAAAAGGTGGAATTTGAAGAGTTGAGAGGGTTGGATGGAGTCAGAAGGGCAACGGTAAAAATAGGAGATCAGGAGCTTAAAATCGGCATAGCCAGCGGTTTGGGTAATGCCCGACACATTCTAGAGGACATTCGTGACGGAAAAGCCGAGTATCATGCAATAGAGATAATGGCTTGCCCCGGAGGCTGCATTGCCGGTGGAGGACAACCCTATCACCATGGTAATGATGAGATTATTAAGCGACGCAGGGAAGCTATTTATGAAGAAGATAACAGAAAGAAGATAAGAAAGTCTCATGAAAACAAGGAAATTCTTGAGCTTTACAGAACTTACCTTGGAGAACCCTTTGGTGAGAAGGCCCATGAACTTCTTCATACCCATTTTGAGGAGAGGGAGAGGATATAACGAGGCAACAAGTGTCCATGGTCACCTTTGGGATCTTTGCCTCGTTGAAACGAACAGTTATGAGAGTGTTACTCCTTTGAGATGTAAATTTAACTTAATCGTTATAAAACCTATAAATTGGGCTATGAACACTGTTCTAGCCCAATTTATCAATTTCCGGTATATTGTAATGATTAGAAATATATGTAAAAATAATCAGTGTTATTAATCTTAATGGAGGCTTTTAATATGAAAAAACAAAGTATTGTATTAATAAACATAATAGTATTTTTAAGCATTATTTGCACCCAATTTGCTATAGCAGCGGATACTTCAGTTAATGATTTAAACTCTTCAAAAGCGGCGTCACAAAAGATTTTCGATTGGGAGATGGATAATACCCATTTGTCGGGTGATTACAACAGTATTGTATACGGAAAGGGACTTTTTGTAGCAGTAGGTAATAAAGGAATAATATCAGTATCAAAGGATTTAAAAAACTGGGATACCGTATTTTTGAAAGACTATTACTTCGGACCTGACCCCGAAGGGGGCTTCAATACGGTGCTATTTAACGGTGATGTGTTTGTGGCAGCCGGGGGAAGAGCTATTGCCTACTCAAAGGATGGATACCACTGGAATAAGGTAGATGTTGACAACAATTCAAATGGTAAACAGACAAAATTCAATATTTCTTACGATGCAATTGTAGAGCATGGCTTTAGTAAAGGGAAAACGCTGATATTAACTGGTATGGGTGTTTTAGCATACTCTACTGACGGTGTAAATTGGGTAAACCAACCCAATGTTTCTATTTCACATGAGGGCATGTTTACAACTGGCTCAATATTTACAAATACAATATATGATGGAAACAAATTTGTTACCTTTTGTAACGAATTAATTGATGAAAACCTTAATAAAAAGTACTTTGTTTACACCTCTAAAGATGGTTTGGTTTGGGAGAAGAAGGAAACTCAAGACTTTGCCAGCAAAAACATTGAATATTTATCTTTTATTGGAGAGAAATATTATGCCACTTATTACAACTATTATGAAGGTTCAAAAGGTTCATTCGAATCGGAGGATCTTGCTGATTGGCAGGAATCCAAGGATAAGTCGGATAAAATAAGCAATGCAAGCATTGATGGGGTTGATTACAAACTAGGGGATGGTATATACAGTAATCAAAAGGGTAAGGGCTCTGTTTCTGAGTATAAGGTTAATGGGACCTCAATTTTGAAGGACATATGTAAAGGTGACGGGAAACTGGTAGCGGTAGGTTCAGGCGGATTGATCCTGGTTAAGGATATTGATCAAAAAGGGAAGTGGATGCCATCCGATGGTCAGGTATTCAAAAGTATCTATTCTGCAGCAGTTGGTAAAGTATGTATAGTAGCAGTGGGTAAAGAAGGACAGATTATTAAGAGTGAGGACGGTCATAAGTGGAGTATCATAAAGACAAGCATAAAGCAATCATTACATTCAGTAATATATGATGGAAAAAACTTTATTGCAGTGGGCGATAGAGGAACTATTGCGGTATCCTCAAATGGGGAGGCTTGGACACTTCTTTCATCAAAGACAAACAGTAACCTGATGGTGGTGAAAAAGCTAAATAATAAGTATGTGGCTATTGGCAGCAATTCTACAATATTATTATCAAGTGATTCTAAAAACTGGAGTATAGTGTATGGGACTGAGATAGACCCATACACTAATGGTCAAAATATCACCGGAGTTACATATAAGGACGGTATGTATTATGCCATCTCCTCACAGAACTTTAATATATTTTCCTCAAAAGATTGTAAAGTATGGAAACAACAGAATGCGGGTTTCAGGAATT
Source organism: Bacillota bacterium (assembly GCA_023460955.1). Taxonomy (GTDB): domain Bacteria; phylum Bacillota; class Clostridia; order Acetivibrionales; family DSM-1351; genus Ruminiclostridium. The sequence continues at coordinate 124,049 of JAEWOH010000024.1, forward strand.
TTAATGATCTTACCAGTTATAAGGGTAGAATTGTACTTGTAGGAGGAGAATGGGGTGTTACAAGAGATATGAAAAACATCACATTGTCGATGGAAGGAATACATTCTCCGGTAAATGAAAATGAACCCTATAAAATAAATGTTTTTAAAGATTTTCTTCTTACAAGTACTGCAGATGGAAATATATACTATTCACCTGATGGAATACTGTGGGATATTATCGGTAATTTGAAATCTCCAGATTGTGTTAATGCTTTTGTGGAATTCAAGGGCGCCTATTATGGCTTCACAAATAATGGAGCGATTATCAGAGGTGCTAAAATGGGTATGGTCAAGTCTGCCTCGGATATAACTGCCAGTTATTTGTATAACTATCCTGATACTGTGAGTAATAAGTCAAGGGTTGTTAATCTGGTAAACCAGCCTATAATCAGAAATAATACTGTACTTATGACTCCTGAGGCCATAAGTAAAATTTTTGGAGGAAACTATAACTGGGATGAGAAGAAAAAAACAGTTCAAATTAATATGGGTAAGAGAAGTATAAAATTTACATTAAATTCTTCAAAGGCAGAAGCAAATGGCGAAAAATTGTACTTGAAACAGAAACCTATTATTTCGGGAAATTTAGTGTATGTTTCGGCAAAAGAGGCGTTTAATTCACTAGGTTATCTATTTACTTACGATAGCTTTTATAGACGGATTTATGTTACTATAGATGAAACCACAAAAGGTAAGACATTATCATTTAAATCTGTTGCTTTTAAGAACAATGACGGAAATCTGTACGTCAATTCATTAACCTGTAATTCGAAGATATATGTAGCTGTTGCAGAGGGCGGAATCATTTGTACCTCTAAGGAAGGGATAAATTGGGTAAGAAGCTCTGTTATTAAGGATACCTACTTTTCCAAAGTATTGTGGAATGGGAAACTGTTTATAGCGGCTGGTTACACCATTTCGGATAATAAAACTTTGATATACGTCTCTGAAGATGGTGTAAAATGGTCAAAAGTTGATAATGTACCTTCTGTTAATTACATTACGGATGGAACTGTGGGAGCCAGTGGACGAACTGTTGATCAGGTATATATCGGAAATGACCTAAAGCAAACTGTTCTGGTTACAGGTGACGGAACAACACTCACTTCAAAAGATGGTTTTGTTTGGGTGAAATCGTCAGAGCAAAAAGGAGGTAATTGGTTTTATGTATACTGGAATAAGGGTATTTATTATTTATCAGGAAGAGATAACGGAAAAGTTTACACCTCAAAGGATGGTTTAATTTGGTCTCCGTTTAACAATAAGATACAGATAAACAAATTAATTAGTTCGGGTGATTCACTATGGGCCGTTCAGACCTATGGAGATGTGAACATCGATTCTTCAAGGCTCTACCGATCTAGTGACGGAAAGGTCTGGAGCTATGTTACCGATGTACCTCAAAAGATAATAGAAGAAATAATTTATACCGGCAAAGGTTATGTTTTGATAGGACATAAAAATTCCATTCACTCAAACAAGGATTCCTTTGGAGCTTCAATGATATCAGAAGACGGGAATATATGGAGGTATTCGGAGGTTACGAAAAATCTGGACTTGACCAACGAGGCTTTGTGCCGCGATAATTTTGTCATCCTTGCCACAAGCAAAGGGTTGCTGATACTTGATAAATAATTTAAAAATAGCTATATGTCTCAATAAATATAGTAGCAGAGGGATTTATAAATAGTTATATATGCAATAAATATCGTAAAAGGAGATGACACGCTTTGGAAAGAAAGATTCTTATATTATTGGCTCTTAATGAAGGACAGAGAAAGTTAATAGAAAGCAGCGCACCCGGCTGTAACTTTGTTTACACTAAAAATGAAAAGGAAATTGCAGAATATATACAAAGTGCAAATTTCATATTCGGGAATCCGCCTCCCGAAATGTTAAAATCAGCACATAAACTTGAATTATTACAGTTGTTTAGTGCAGGTGCAGGAGAGTATGCCGGAGAGGGGGTTCTCCCTGAAGGAGCCAAGCTGGCCAATGCATCAGGCGCTTATGGATTGGCTATATCTGAGTATATGCTGGGAGTTCTTCTGGAACTTTATAAAAATCTTCATTTTTACAGAGATAATCAAGTCGGCGGAAAATGGTGCTATGAAGGAAAGGTAAAAGGAATTTTCAACTCCACTGCGTTAATCGTAGGTTTGGGCGATATAGGTGGCCAATTCGCCTCCAGACTAAAATCTCTGGGAGCATACACAATCGGAATAAGACGAACAGATTTAAACAAACCGGAGTATCTTGACGAGTTATATTTTATGGAGGAGCTTGAAAAGCTTTTGCCACGTGCTGATATTGTTGCTTTAAGCCTTCCGGAAACTAATCTGACCAAAAAAATAATTGATGAAAAAACTCTGGGATTAATGAAGAAGGATGCTGTACTTATAAATGTCGGACGAGGAAGTGCCATAGATACCGAGGCATTATGCAATGCTCTGGAGAATGGTCAATTGCTTGGAGCCGCCCTGGATGTGACAGACCCCGAGCCTCTGCCTGCGGAACACAGACTGTGGAAAATCAGGAATGCGGTTATTACACCCCATGTCTCAGGTGGTTTTAGTCTTGATGAGACAAAGGAGCGCATTGTAAAAATTGCTGCAAAAAACCTGGAGGCCCTGGTTTCTGGCAAGAATTTCATTAATATTATAGACAAGACTATGGGCTATTAAAGCAGGGAGTTATTGATAATTATGATAATGCCTTGATAAACAAACCCTTTGTTTCCAGGGAAAAGAACGGAGAATACTCATTCTATGGAATTTAATCACGATAATATACTTAAGCAATATTTAGGTGAAGTAAATTATAAAGTCCGCTCAGGCAAGGGAGGTATGAACAATACAACCCTATTTGTTGAAACAACAACAGGAAAGTTTGTCCTTCGGATATATCGCACCCATAAGGATATTGATAAGGTAACTTATGAGCACCATATTTTATGTAGGCTCGGAACTATGGGACTGCCTTTTGGAACTCCCGTGCCGGTTCATTCTTCAGACGGTGAAACCGTAAAGTTCACTGAGGACGGTAAGCCCGCCGCTCTTTTTCAATTTATGGAGGGTGATACTCCTGACTTTTCAAAACCTGAACACTTAGAATCGTTTGGTGTTACGGCGGGCAGGCTGAGTGAAGCACTGCGGGCTGTTAAGTCAGAGCTTCAGCCGGTATACAGACCCTATTACGATCTTGAAAATGCTCACCCCAGATGCCCGATAAGTGAAGTTATAAGCTTCTGCAAACAGCCCCGCCCTGAGTTTGAGGGTCACAGTGCAGAACTCCTTATAGCTGCAGCTGAGTTGGAAAAATTCAAAAAAATCAGAGCCGGTTTTGACCAGCTGCCGCACCAGCTGGTGCACGGTGACCTTAACGCCTCAAATGTTCTGGCAGACAAGGAAGGAAATATCTCGGCGGTATTGGACTTTGAATTTGTAACAGAAGATTTACGGGTGATGGAACTGTGTGTCTGCCTATCGGAGATTATTAATATCAAGGATACCGAAGAAATGTTGTGGAAACGCCTGAGAGCTTTTATTAAAGGCTTCGCCGCTTCTGGACTGATTACCAAACAGGAGACAGAGGTTATACCGGCTTTGATTATGCTCCGCAGACTTGATGTCTTTATCCATTTCTTAGGCCGCTATTGGGATGGGGTTGATAAATCCGAAGTGGTTGTCGATCAGCTGCATAATCTTTGTGAGCAGGCAAAATGGTTGGCTTATAATAGTGGCAAGCTTATGACTTTAATAATATAAGAGAATAATTGAATTATCAGAATACCTAAATATCAGAATACCTAAATATCAGAATACCTAAATACTAGATAACTGATTAAGCCTTGATAGTGAATTAACCCATAAAAAGGGGCTGTTGCACAATGAATAATTTTTTTATTCACCGTATACATGCCCCTTCCTTTAATGTTGCTTTGTCGTGTTATCAAGCATTCTGCTGATATTGCAGCTGATACAGATTGTAGTACATCCCCCTTGCCTCCAGAAGCTCCTGATGGGTTCCGCTTTCGTAGACTCTTCCTTTGTGAAGTACTATTATCTTGTCTGCATGCTGAATGGTTGAAAGCCTGTGTGCAATCACTATTGTGGTTCTGTTTTTTGTTAGCTTTGTCAACGCATCCTGAATTAAAATTTCGGTTTCCGTGTCAATGCTTGAGGTTGCTTCATCCAGCACAAGCACTGAAGGATCAAAGGCTAAGGCCCTTGCAAAAGCCAGTAGCTGGCGCTGACCGGAGGAAAAAGTCGAGCCTCTCTCCATGACCTCCTCATCATAACCGTTGGAGAGTTTGCTGATAAACCCGTCTGCATTGACATAGCTGGCAGCTTCCTTCAACTTTTCATCTGTGATACTTTCTTCGTTCAATCTGATATTATCCTTCAGCTTTCCACTGAATAGGAAAACATCCTGGAGAACGACACCTATGGCCCTTCTGAGAGAAGCCTTTGAAAATTCCCCAATATTAATTCCGTTAATAAGGATTTCGCCGTGCTGTATTTCATAGAATCTGCTCAGCAAATTAATTATTGAAGTTTTTCCAGCACCGGTATGTCCTACTATGGCTACTGTCTGACCGACGGGGACCTTAAAGCTCACATCCTTTAAAACCCAGTTTTCATCGTTATAAGCAAACCATACATTTTTGAATTCAATATCACCGGCAGCGATCTTGCTATCCAGCTCAAGACTTCCGGAATCCTCCTCCGCCGGTGTATCAAGTATCATAAAGATTCTTTCGGAGGCAGCCATGGAGGACTGGAGTATATTGTACTTTTCAGCAAGATCATTAATGGGTTGAAACAGAAAAGATATATAATTGACCAGAGCGAACAGAACTCCAAATTCAAGAGTGTTGTCAATTACCTTGCTTCCTCCGAACCAGATCAGCAAAGATATTGCAAGGGAGGCTACCATTTCAATCAGAGGTCTGAACAAGCCGAAGGTTACTACCTCATTCATAGAGGCTTTGTAAAACTCCCTGCCTATTTTGTCAAATCTTTCAAAGTTCTGTTTTTCCTTATGAAACAGCTGGAGGACTCTCATGCCAGAAATGTTCTCTGATATTGCAGAGTTTACCTTTGCAATTGCTGCGCGTACGCGACGGTAAACCTTCCTGATCTTCAGCCTGAAAAGCACAGTTAGTATTAAAACTACAGGCATTACCGAAAGAACGATCCAGGTCAGTGAAGACTGCAGCCTGAACATGATTGCAATGGTTCCGAACAACATGGCAAAGTCCTTAAGCAGGGTAATGAGAACATTTGTGTACATATCATTAAGTGTTTCAGTATCATTTGTTATACGTGTTACCAATCTGCCAATGGGGTTTTTGTCAAAATAGGACAGAGGCAGCTTTTGAAGGTGAGAAAATACCAGCTGACGTATGTTGTAAATGATGTATTGTCCGGCATAACTCAGTACATAAATCTGAAGCAGATTGAATAAGAAGCCAAGTGCTATCAGTACAATAAAATAAATACCTAATTTATTAAGGGCTGAGATATTACCCTTTTTAATATAATCATCTATTGCAATACCCATAAGGTAAGGTCTGGCTAAATCTGCAACAGTTGCAGCAAACAAGCATATTATTGAAAAGAAAAACAGGTGCCAGTACTTTTTTGCAAACCGTAATAGACGACCCATAAGTTTCGAATCATAAGCTTTTTCTAAAATATCATCATCCTGAAGCAGGTTTTCGTTTTCTTCTGACATAAGAACTCCCATCTACACGCATGGTGCATAAATAATTAGTAATAAAACATCTTTATTGATTCAAGTATGTTTTAAATATCCTTCTCAATTTGGTTGATAAGCAATTGCTTGTTATAAAGGTCATTGTATAAGCCCTTTTGTGATAATAATTCAGCATGAGTGCCTTTTTCAATAATTTTACCTTCATCCAGTACTATGATTTCATCTGAATCCATTACTGCGGATATTCTGTGGGATACAATTATACTTGTTCGTTCCTTCATTATTTTCTTTAGATCCCTGAGGATTTCTTCCTCTGTGTTTGCGTCAACCGCAGACAAACAATCATCCAGAACAAGCATGGAGGGAGAGCCCAGTACTGCACGGGCTATAGCAATACGCTGCTTTTGTCCTCCTGATAGATTTACGCCTCTCTCACCTATTACAGTTGAAAACTTATTAGGAAACTCATTTATACTGTCATAAATTCTGGCTGTTTTAGCAGCATTGTAGATATCCTCGTCAGAACAGTCTCTGAAGAAAGATATATTTTCCTTAATGGTGTCTGAAAACAGGAAGGTATCCTGCGGGACACTACCAATTCCGCCGCGCAGAACAGATAAAGGTATTTTGTTTATATCTGTTCCGTCAATAAATAGTGTTCCCTCCGGAACCTTTAAAAGCCTTGAAATGAGGTTTATAAGCGTTGTTTTTCCGCTTCCTGTACGGCCAATAATTCCAAGGGTTTTACCAGCTTCTACTTTTACGCTTATACCGTCCAGCACCGGTTTGTCAGCACCAGGGTAAGTAAAGGTCAGATCTTTAAATTCAACAAGTCCGTTTATTGAAGTCTTGTCACCGGCTTTTTCATCAGAAATTTCAGGAACCTCATCAATAATTGAATTAATTCGTTCCAGTGAAACAAAGCCTCTTTGAAACATGTTGGCAACCCAACCGATGGCTGTAATGGGCCAGATAAGCATTCCAAGATAACTGTTGAAGGCAACGAAATCGCCCAGCGAGACCGTATTCTTTATGACCAGGATTCCTCCGAACCAAAGAGCTATAGCAAAGGACAGTGCCGCAATTGCCATCACTGTAGGAAACATCATACTCATTATTCTGACGTATCTCAGATTGGCTTCTCTGTTTAAGCTGTTTATTTTTTCAAACCTTGATATCTCCTTTTTCTCCTGAGCGAAAGCCTTAATGACCCGTATTCCCGAGAAATTCTCGCGGGCGGCCTCAGTGAGGTTTGAGAAGGCTTCCTGCTGTCTTTGCACTCTGGACTGCATTATTCTCATAAAGAAAACTACGGCAATACCTAGCAGGAGCAGAGGCAGGAAGCAGGCCACGGTCAGCTTGAGGCCGCCGGTGAAAAGTATCATCGCTAATGCCACAATCGGTATCAGGATGCTGTCTATTAAAAATATAATTCCCTGTCCCGAAGCCATTGTCACATTACCCATGTCATTTGTGGCATGAGCCATAAGATCTCCTGTTTTATGAGTGTTGAAGTAATTTAAAGAAAGCCTTTGTAAATGAGCATAAAATCGATTTCTAAGTGAGAGCTCTATTGATCTTGACACACTCATCAGGGTGTACCTGAAAAGAAACCTGAAAACAGCAACACCAACCGCAATTAATGTAATAATTGCAGCATACCTTAAAAGTATCTCCCTTGTTAATTTGCCGCTTTCCAGATAGTCTGTTACGTCGCCCAGTACTTTTGGAAGCACCAGCTGAAGTCCATCAACACAAAGCAAAAAGATAATACCTATAAAATATTTGTATTTATTTTTAGATAGAAGGTCTCTTATATATCGGAGTTTATCCATAACATTCCTGCCTTTTTCATTTTTATCATAGAAAAGAATGTTTATATTATATCAAAAAAAAGCTTGCAGCACAGGTGGTATTACTCAATTCATAGTGTTGTACTACAGCTTACTACATATATAATGATGGTACCACAAATCAGGAAATAATATGGAGTATAATAGAAAAACATTTCCTCTTTATGACAGCAACGTTACATTCAAATTACATTATTGGAAAAATATTGACCTGAGACAGTATAATATTGTAAAATTCATAAGGCAGGGTGAAGAAATCTTACAAGCCGCTGCTAATAACAGTTAAAAGAACAAGTGACAACTTATCAAAAAATTACGAAAGGAGGGTTTAACGATGTATTTGAATAATTCTTGCAAGCTTCAAATGAATAGAGTAATAACACAAGAAGGACCATGTAAAGGTGTTTATTTACATTGGCTTAATCCTCTGTTGAATAAATGTTATGGAAGGAACTGCGTTTATGCTTTATGAAACGGGTTCTGGGTTGCAATATATACATTTAATTTTACAAGTGATTAAGTCCAAAAAGGATTTAGTCACTTTTTATTTTGTAAAATTATTTCTAACAATAATTTATAAAAAGGGATGATTAAAAAAAATTGACAAGTGCCAAAAAAGAAAAGAGAAGTCAGAGGCCTGGTGTGAAATCCTAAGGGATTTAGAATGGAAAATGGTGGTAGTATGAAATTTTTTAATACAGTACAAAAAAATATGAGTTTTGCAGATGTAGTAGCAAGTATAAGATATTTTATTAAAATGAGTCCTGACAGCAAGTATAAGCTGGCTGTGGGAACAGATTCACAATCCAAGGACAAATTCAACTGCTTTGCTACCGGTATTTATATACACAGGGAAGGGCAAGGCGCCTGGGGCTGTGTATGCAAAAGAATTCATAACAGAAAGTATGTATCTATAAGAGACAGGATCACAAAGGAAACGGAGTTGACTTATGAAATGGTCAACATGCTCAATCTTGAACTTATGCCGTCTTTGTATGATTTTGTTGCAAAGTATCCAAGCTTTGACTGCAGACTTGAAGCACATATAGATGTAGGAACAAAAGGTGAAACAAGGAAGCTTATCAGAGAGATGACCGGATATTTTGAAGGTATGGGCGTAGATGCAAAAATCAAGCCTGAAGCTTTTGTTGCAAGCAGTTATGCAAATAGATACAGTAAGGACACAAGGGTCAGTTAATGGCCCTTTTTTTTATAAAAAATTATAAAGTACTCCCGTATAAATTTATTTAATGGACTGCACCCAAAGCAGGTGATGGAATTTCAAACGGTTCATATCAGTCATTAAGCCGTCACACAACAAGACACCTCCTGTGTCTCTTGTGCTCAAAGCGGCATCCTGCCGCTTTGCCGGCCAAACTGCCTGATATTCGCCTTGAAATTCCGCACCTGCTTTTAATCGTGCTTCCCATTAACTAAATTTGTACTCGCGTACTTTAATATTTCTTACTCAAAAGCTGAATAATAAATTTGTTGCCAATAATAGACTTTAATATAGGAAGGAAAATTTAGAAATGTTTGATGTTTGTTTGCTGGGAACCGGCGGAATGGTCCCTCTCCCGGACAGATGGCTTACCTCATTATTAGTAAGACATAACGGCAGTATGCTTTTAGTTGATTGCGGGGAGGGAACACAAATCACGTTAAAAAAGTGCGGCTGGGGCTTTAAGGCTATAGATGCTCTTTTATTTACCCATTACCATGCTGACCACATCGCAGGCTTGCCGGGCTTTCTTCTGACTCTTGGTAATTCGGGCAGAGAGGAGCCATTTACGCTGATAGGGCCATCAGGCTTGAAGGCTGTCGCGCAGGGATTACTGGTCATAGCGCCGCAGCTTCCCTTTGATATAAACCTTCTTGAACTCCCAACTAATAGAATTTCAAACTTTACTTTTAAAGAGATAAATGTTCAGAGTATACCGGTAGAGCACTGGGTTTCCTGCTTTGGCTATAGTTTTACTGTAAAACGGAAAGGTAAATTTGACAGTAATAAGGCGGCTCAGCTGGGCATACCTGTAAGATTATGGAATAGTCTTCAGAGCGGAGAGACAATACAATTTGAAGATAAAATCTTTAAGCCTGAAATGGTTTTAGGACCTCCAAGGAGGGGAATAAAGGTATCCTATTGCACTGATACACGGCCAGTTGAGGGACTTATAGATTTTGTCCGGGAATCAGATCTCTTTATATGCGAAGGGATGTATGGAGATGATAATGACTATGAAAAAGCTCTGCAAAAAAAGCATATGCTGTTTGCGGAAGCAGCAGGACTTGCTGCGAAAGCAAATGTAAAGGAACTATGGCTTACCCATTTCAGCCCTGCTCTTGATAAACCGGAAGATTATCTTGAAGCTGCCAGTACCATATTTAAAAATACAATTGTCGGTCATGATATTATGGTTAAACAAATTAAGTTTAATAATCAGAATATACCATGAGATAGTCTATTCCCTGATATAATTAATAAATGAAAGTTAGCGCGATGGGAATTGCAAATGAATGTTAATAATCAAAGAGTTGCAAATGAAGGTTTAAAATCATTGAATTGCATTTTTTACAAGAAACCATATCCTCTTAAAACACACTTATAAAAACCTCAAAACCCAGTGAATCAGGGACATATAAAGTATTAATGCAAAATGTACAAAACAGACCCTGTTACCCAAAGTATTTTTTATTAAAAAATTTAAGCAATTTTTAAAATTTATACTTTCATTTTTGACTGATTTTATGTTAGAATTGTTGTATAAAAAAATATATATATAGAAATAAGGGTGTGAAATATGCAAAGATATGGGTTACCAAACAAACAGGGGCTATACGACCCGGCATTAGAACATGATGCATGTGGAATGGGATTTGTTGTTAGTATTAAAGGAGAAAAATCCCATGATATCGTCGCTGACGCTTTAACTGTTCTGGAAAACTTAAATCACAGAGGAGCCAGCGGAGCGGACGAAAATACAGGTGACGGAGCCGGAATATTGGTTCAGATACCTCATGATTTCTTTAAAAGAGAATGTGAGGTTTTAGGCTTTGAATTGCCTGACAGAGGTAATTATGGTGTAGGTATGATATTTGCGCATAAGTACGATGATTTTAGAAAGACGCAAATGGAGGCCTTTGAGAAAATTGCCAGCGAGGAAGGCCAAAAAATCCTAGGTTGGAGAGAAGTTCCTATTGATAAAACTACAATAGGAGACAGCGCGAAATCTGTTATGCCAAGATTTGTTCAGGTGTTCATTGAAAAATCTCCGGAAATCACAGATGAAATGGCTTTTGAAAGAAAACTATATACAATAAGAAAGAGATCCGAAAGGGTTATAGGACCTATGTGTGAAGATAAGGGCAGTATTTTCTATATTGCCAGCCTGTCTTCCAAAACAATAGTTTATAAAGGTATGCTCACCGCAGAACAGCTTAGGAATTTTTATCTGGATCTGTCAGACCTTGACTTTGTTTCAGCACTGGCAATGGTGCACTCGAGGTTCAGTACAAATACCTTCCCAAGCTGGGAAAGAGCTCATCCAAACAGATACCTTGTTCATAATGGTGAAATCAATACCATAAGAGGTAATGTAAACTGGATGAAGGCACGTCAAAAGTGTATGGATTCTAAACTGTTTGATGACATAAACAAGATTTACCCTATAGTTGATGAAACAGGCAGTGACTCCTCAATGTTTGACAACAGCCTTGAATTTATGTACCTCACAGGAAAGTCCCTTCCACAGGCCATAATGATGATGATTCCTGAACCTTGGGAAAAGAATGATCTTATGTCCAAAACCAAAAAGGATTTCTATGCTTTCCAGAACTTTATAATGGAACCATGGGACGGTCCTGCTGCAATGGCGTTTACAGATGGAGATGTAATAGGAGGTATGTTGGACAGAAACGGTTTGCGTCCTTCAAGATACTATGTTACAAAGGATGACAAGGTTGTTCTTGCTTCAGAAGTAGGTGTTGTTGACATAAAGCCTGAAAACGTTAAATATAAAGGCAGACTTGAACCGGGAAGAATGCTCCTTATTGATACAAAAGCACAAAGAATCATCTCTGATGAAGAGATAAAGGAAAGCGTATCAAAGCAGCATCCTTATGGAGAATGGGTTGATAAGCATGTATTTGACCTTAAAGATATGCCGTCTGAAAAGATAAAGGAAGAAAGCGTCAGAGAAGATTTACTTCAGCAGCAAAAGGCTTTTGGATATACATACGAAGATGTTAATAAGTATGTGCTCCCAATGGCAACTTCGGGAGTTGATCCTGTAGGAGCAATGGGTATGGACACCCCTCTGGCTGTGCTGTCTGAAAAACCACAGATGCTTTATATGTACTTCAAGCAGCTGTTTGCGCAGGTTACAAATCCACCTATTGACGGTATTAGAGAAGAGATTGTAACCTCCAGCAGTATTCTGCTTGGAACAGCAGGTAACTTGTTGGAACCCGATAAAGAAAACACTGCAAGTATTTTTCTGGAGCATCCGATTTTAACTAATGATCAGCTTAATACATTAAAGAATTTAAACAATGACCATTTTAAGGCTGTTACAATTTCGATGCTTTATAATGTTTCAGAAGGCTCAAAAGCAATGGAAAAAGCTTTGAGAAGAATATTCAAGGAAGCTGACAAGGCAATAGGTGAAGGCTGTAACATTATTGTTCTTTCCGACAGAGGAGTTGACTCAGAAAACGCAGCGGTACCTGCCCTGCTGGCATCCTCAGGCTTACACCACCATCTGATAAGAAGAGAGATCAGGACAAGCGTCGGTATTGTACTTGAGTCGGGAGAACCAAGAGAAGTACACCATTTCTGTACTTTGATAGGCTACGGTGTGACGGCTGTAAATCCATACATTGCTTATGAAACAATAAAAGATCTTGCCGAAAAAAATCAACTTGGTTCGTTGACATATGAGGAAGCAAAGAAGAACTTTATAAAAGGTACAGTAAAGGGTATTCTTAAAGTTCTAACCAAGATGGGTATTTCAACAATGCGCAGTTATCAGGGTGCACAGATATTTGAAGCTGTGGGTCTTAGAAAAGATGTTGTTGACAAGTACTTTACACTTACCCCGTCAAGACTTGAAGGTATCGGTCTTGAAGAAATAGCTGTGGAAAATCAGATGAGACATGAAAGTGCCTATATAGATTCTCCATACACTGATACTCTTGAAGTTGGCGGAACCTTCCAGTCAAAGGATGACGGAGAAGTTCACATGTACAACCCTGAAACAATATACATGCTCCAAAAAGCATGTCGCGAAGGGAACTATGAGCTTTTTAAGAAATATTCCAAGAAAATTAATGATGAAGAAATAGTAACTTTAAGAAGTATATTGGAATTTAAATATAACATAGGTGACACCATTCCGGTTGAAGAGGTTGAATCAGTTGACTCTATAGTTAAGAGATTCAAAACCGGTGCCATGTCCTATGGCTCAATTAGTAAGGAAGCCCACGAATGTCTGGCTATAGCCATGAACAGATTGGGCGGCAAAAGCAATACAGGTGAAGGCGGAGAAGACCCTGAAAGATTTAAGTTGATGGCAAACGGTGACTCCAAGAAGAGTGCAATCAAACAGGTTGCTTCTGGTCGTTTCGGTGTAACCAGTAACTATTTAGCCAATGCTGTAGAGATACAAATAAAAATGGCTCAGGGTGCAAAACCTGGTGAAGGCGGACAGCTGCCGGGCCGTAAGGTTTATCCTGGAATAGCAAAGGTTAGACATTCAACTCCCGGTGTTGACTTGATATCCCCACCACCTCACCATGACATATACTCCATTGAGGACTTGGCTGAGCTTATCCATGACCTTAAAAATGCTAATAACAGAGCAAGGATAAATGTTAAGCTTGTTTCCGAAGTGGGTGTTGGAACAATTGCAGCCGGTGTTGCAAAGGGTAAAGCGGATGTAATACTTATAAGCGGTTATGACGGAGGAACCGGTGCATCTCCATGGACCAGTATAAAAAATGCGGGTTTGCCTTGGGAGCTTGGGCTTGCTGAAACACACCAGACCCTTGTACTCAACAAGCTTAGAGACAGAGTAGTACTTGAAACTGACGGTAAGCTCCTGTCTGGTAAGGATGTTGTAGTTGCTGCCCTGTTGGGAGCTGAGGAATTCGGTTTTGCAACTACTCCTCTTATAGTATTGGGCTGTGTAATGATGAGGGTTTGTAATCTCAACACTTGTCCTGTCGGTATAGCTACCCAGGATGAAAGATTGAGAAAGAACTTCTCAGGAAAACCTGAGTATGTAGAAAACTTTATGAGATTCATTGCTCAGGAAATGCGTGAAATAATGGCTAAGCTGGGCTTCAGAACTATAAATGAAATGGTAGGTCGTACCGACAGACTTAAGGCGAAAGAAAATATCAAACACTGGAAGGCTTCTCACCTTGATTTGTCTGCAATACTTTACCAGCCTTATGCAGGTGCAGATGTTGGCAGATACAACATGCAGGAACAGAACCACATGATGGATAAAACCCTGGGTACCAAAAAACTTCTCAGAATGTGTAAGCCTGCGCTGGAAGAGAAAAAGCCTATCAGAGCAAAGCTTAAGATAGAGAATGTTGACAGAGTTGTAGGTACCTTAATAGGCAGTGAAATATCAAAGAGGTACGGTGAAGACGGCCTTCCTGAGGATACAATTAAGCTCAATTTTGTGGGTTCTGCTGGACAAAGCTTTGGAGCCTTTATACCAAAAGGTATGACTCTTGAGCTTGAAGGAGACTCAAACGATTACATCGGTAAAGGTCTTTCAGGCGGAAAAATCATTGTATATCCTCCTAAGGCTTCTGATTTCGAGCCTGATAAAAACATTCTCATCGGTAATGTTGCTTTCTACGGTGCAACTGAAGGTGAGGCTTATATCAATGGAATAGCAGGTGAAAGATTCTGCGTAAGAAACAGCGGTATAAAGGCAGTTGTTGAAGGCGTGGGAGATCATGGCTGCGAATACATGACGGGCGGAAGAGTTGTTATACTCGGTACAACAGGAAGAAACTTTGCAGCAGGTATGTCAGGCGGTATAGCTTATGTGCTTGACTTTGACGAAGCTTACTGCAACAAGTCCTTGGTACTGCTCGAAAAAATAACCAATGCTGCCGAGCTTAACAACGTTAAGGAAATGATAGAAAGACATGTTGAATATACAGGGAGCCCTTTGGGAGCAAAAGTTCTGGCTGACTGGGAGAACTATTCACAGAGACTTACAAAGGTAATCCCAAAGGATTACAAGAAAATGCTTGAAAACATCGAAAATGCCCACAGTAAGGGATTAGTAGGTGATGAAGCTTTAATGGCAGCATTTGAAGAAAGTTTGAAGAATTAAGTATTGATGAACTGATATGTGTGAATGCGGGGTTCATACCTGGTTCTATGCCGGGTAAAACTCGCATTGGCATATCGTTAGGAGGATAGATAGTATGGGAAAAGCTACTGGATTTTTAGAATATGAAAGAATAGATCCTGAGAAAAGACCTCCCCAGGAAAGAATCGGGGACTGGAATGAGATACGCATTGGCCGTGACCCAGAAGTCATTAAGACTCAGGCTGCAAGATGTATGAACTGCGGTATTCCATTCTGCCACGGGGGCGTGCTTTTAAACGGAATGGCTGCGGGCTGTCCACTTCACAACCTCATTCCTGAATGGAATGACCTTGTTTATAAAGGACAATGGCAGGAAGCTTATAAAAGACTGATTAGAACAAATCCATTCCCTGAGTTCACAGGAAGGGTTTGCCCAGCTCCTTGTGAAGGTTCATGTACAGAAGGTTACAACATGGAGTCCGTAACAATACATGAAATAGAATATGAAATTATCGAAAGAGCCTTTGCGGAAGGCTGGGTTAAGACAAAAGAATGTAACCCTACCGGAAAGAAGGTTGCTGTTATTGGTTCCGGACCTTCAGGCTTATCAGCTGCATATTATCTTAACTATGTTGGACATGAAGTAACAGTATATGAAAGAAACGACAGACCGGGCGGTCTTCTCATGTACGGAATCCCAAACGTTAAGATTGACAAGGGCATTATTGAAAGAAGAATTAATCTTCTTAAGCAATCCGGAATCAAGTTTGTTGTAAACACTGAAGTAGGTAAGGACATTAGTGCTCAGGAACTTCTGGATAAGAATGACGCAGTGGTTCTCTGCGGTGGAGCTACAAAGGCCAGAGGCTTAAATGTTCCTGGAAGTGACCTTAAGGGTATTTACTTCGCAGTGGACTTCCTCAAGGCTAATACCAAGAGCCTGCTGGATTCAGAACATAAGGACGGAAACTACATCAGCGCCAAAGATAAAAATGTAATTATCATAGGCGGAGGCGACACCGGAACAGACTGTGTTGCCACTTCTTTGAGACATGGCTGCAAGAGTGTTTATCAGTTTGAGATTTTGCCTGAACCTCCCAAGGAGAGAGAAGAAAAATCAAATCCTTGGCCAGAATGGCCGAAAAAGCTTAAGGTTGATTACGGTCAGCAGGAAGCTATCGCCATTGCAGGTAAAGACCCAAGAAATTACCTTATCAATACAACAAAGATTGTAGGTAATGAAAAGGGCGAAGTAACTGAGGTTCACACTGTCGAGGTTGTATGGGGTAAGGATGCTCAGGGCAGATTCGGACCTCAGCCAGTACCTGGAACCGAAAAGGTATGGAAGGCAGATTTAATACTTCTGGCAATGGGCTTTCTGGGACCGGAGGACACAATACCAAACGAGCTGGGTTTGGAAAGAGATGTAAGAAGTAATATAAAAGCTGAATTTAAGGAACATCAGACAAATCTGGATAAGGTGTTCACTGCCGGTGACATGAGAAGAGGCCAGAGTCTTGTTGTTTGGGCTATTCAGGAAGGTAAGCTGGCAGCAAGAGAAGTTGACAAATATCTTATGGGCAAGTCAACAATAAAGGAATAATAGAAAAATATAAATTCAATAAATAATTATCAATTATTAGTATTGTTCGATTATTTGACAGTTATAACTATGGACCTCCTGCATTTTCAAGCAGGGGGTCTTTTTGTAATTCAGGGAAGCAACTCAGTGAGCATTAATTAAAATTATCAGAGCAAATGCATAATTGCAGGTATTGTGGCAATGGAAAGAATGATTATAAATTTAAAAACATTTTATGTTAAGTAAACATAGTATATAGTATTGGAAATTTTCAGTAAAAAATGGAGGAAATCGTGATATGTTGACTAGTGCAGAGTTCATAAGAGAATCTCTGGAAACAAATTTGTTTTTTCTGAGAATAATGAAAGAACACATAATATTTGCTGCTTCGGCTTTAACCCTGAAGGATGCAGCAATGGTGCCCAAGCTGATGCAAACTAAAGATATGTTTGAGAGGCTGTTAAATCAGACGGTTGATCTGGCAGGAGGATATGTAACCCCCACCAGTCTGTCGGCCGGGGATATTATTACAGAATATACTTATAAGGCTGAAATTGCAACAAGCAACTTTACCGGCTTGCCAATAGATACAAATATTACGCTGAAGGAAATCAGGCTTCTGAACAATCAGGGGATTACCCAGCAAGTTGCTACCGAATCTATTATTGAAGCATTAAACAGAAGGATTATAGGCCTGCTGGTAACTACTATCAAAACCCAGAAAGATATTCTTCAAAATGTTATCAGTTGCAAAATGTATACTCATATTTATCCTCAGATGCTGGATCATGTGACACGGGAGGCTGAACATTATCTTGAGCATCTCCGTATGCTTCAAAGACGTGAAAGCATGAACCATGATCCAAAACAGGAAGCAGCTCATGAGGCCTTCTGGAATGATATAATGGGAGAGCATGCAAAATTTATCAGAGGAATGCTGGATCCAACCGAGGATGAGCTTATAAGGATAGCAAACGGCTTCTCGGAAGAATTTGATGAACTGACAGCTGCTGCAAGAGAAGCCTTTGAGAATCTATCCAAATTACCCCAGGTAAAAAGCAGGAGTACTGTTGCCACAACTAATATAAGAAACTTTAAGGAACAGGGCACTGAAGGTATTCTTGCCTGCAACATAAGGTCAATAATCTTGCCCCTGCTGAGTGATCATGTTTTGAGAGAAGCAAACCACTATCTTAAGCATTTGAAGATGTAATATTTATTAGACATAATGATTATATGTAAACATTCAACAACAAATTGACTTTCAGGATAATTTCCTTCACCCCCAAGCTGGTAGAAATGCTCACTTGTGGGTGTTTTTTTAGTTGTAAACCTGTTTTGCAGTAGGGGTAACCTTCACACTGGCTGCTGTAAGCGACACAAGTTCCGGTAATGTATTGTAGTAAAACTCTGCGGTTAAAGGGGATCCGTCTACTGGTAGCAAAATCACTGATTTTCCTATATCCAAATTAACCGAAGTAAAGTATAATATAAATATGACTAAGTCATAAAATCTGATAATAATTTATTTTAGGAGGGTTTTTATGGTAGGGACCATATATAAGAATATTTTTAATCCGGAGGCTGCTGCCTTAAAATTCAAAGATAACACCATAACCTACAAACAGCTTGATGAGAACGTTACGGGTTATGCTAATTTCTTCAGGAATTCAGGACTTAAGGCAGGAGACAAGGTTATATTAAGCTGTACCAATTCACCTGAATTTATTTATGCCTACTTTGGTGTTGTCAGAAATGGTGCAATAATTGTACCGATTAATCTGCTTCTTACAATGGAAGAAATTGCTTATCTGGTCAAGGATTCAGAAGCAAAAATGATGGTCATCCACCCATTAATTTTACAGAAAGCTAAAATTACAAAAGAGACAATACAAAATGCCTTAAACATAGAAGTGGTAGTGTTGGACGAACAATTGAAAAACTCTGCTTCAGAACATGCTACCCGGGAATTTTTGGATTTTTCAGAAGAAACAGCAGTGTCAACTTTTCTTTATACGTCCGGAACTACAGGAAAGCAAAAGGCTGCAATGTTGACGCATAAAAATCTGGTTTTTAATTCCGAGCAATGCAGACTTGGCTTGAAGAGTAAAACAGAGGACAACTATATGTGTGTACTTCCGATGTTTCATGTGTTTGCCTTTACAGCTTGTGTATTGATGCCACTTTGGTCGGGAGCCTGTGTAACGATAATTGAAAGCTTTCAGCCTAAAGAAGTTGTGGAATCGCTCATTAAGGACAAAATAACTGTGTTTATGGGTGTTCCTGCCATGTATATTGTTCTGTTGGAGGCCGGAAAAAATAATATAAGCTTCCCTGATCTTCGTCTTGCAGTATCGGGTGGAGCGGCTCTGCCGGTGGAAATCTTCCGACAAGCTAAAGAACTGCTTAAATTACCAATAGTTGAAGGCTACGGGCTGACAGAAGCATCACCTGCAGTATGCTTTAATCCTTTGGACGGGATTCAGAAGGAAGGCTCAATCGGACTTCCTCTCCCTTACCAGCAGTGCAGGATTGTTGATGATAATAATAATGAACTGCCACCGGAATATGTCGGTGAACTTGCAGTTAAGGGTGATAATGTTATGTTGGGCTATTACAGGCAGGAGGAGGAAACTAAAAAATCTCTTGTAGATGGATGGCTGCTAACGGGGGATTTGGCTAAAAAGGATGAGGACGGTTATATTTATATAGTGGACAGAAAGAAAGACATGGTTATAGTTGGCGGACTTAATGTTTACCCACGAGAAGTTGAGGAGGTAATTTATCAGTATTCAAAGGTTAAGGAGGTCGCTGTAATCGGTATTGATGACAAACTCAGGGGAGAATATGTAAAGGCTTATGTAGTTCTGAAAGCCGGAGAAGAATGTACTTCAAAGGAATTACTCAAGTATATGAAGGAAAGACTGGCAATATATAAACTCCCAAGAGAGATAGAATTTATCGACAGCCTGCCTAAAAACAGCACCGGAAAAATTATGAAAAGGTGGTTGAAGGAAAAGGAATAGAGGTATACTATTATTTATCATGTACGTTCAATAAGAAGTAATATAGAAAAAGAAGTAATATAGAAATTTTCAAGGTGAAGCGATGATAAATAATGTTGAGACTATTCATAGCGGGATATGCCATCTGGGGGAAGGTCCTGTATGGAATGCGCAGAAACAAAAGCTGTTCTGGACCGACATATATAACAAAACTATTTGGGTTTATGACCCCTCTACCAATAAGAGTTCAGTTTTTTGGAAAGGGAAATATCAGGTTGGAGGCTTTGCCTTTACCCGTAAAGGAAACATGGTTTTATGCAATGACAAGGGAGTACACCTTCAAAGCTTGAATCATGAGGGAAAGCCTGATGGAGAACCTGAGCTGCTTTATGATATTCCAATGGAGTCCAATGAAATGTTTAATGACATTACAGTTGATCCGGAAGGTCGTATTTTTGCAGGGACAATTCTAAGACCCGAGCTGAAAAACGGTACATTGTACTGTCTGGAAAAAGGAAAGCAGCCGAGAGTTGTGCTGGAAGGGCTTCATTGCTCAAATGGAATGACTTTTTCTATGGATCAGAAGTATTTTTACCATACTGACAGTACGCCGCATAAAATAACAAGGTATGATTATGACAGGAATACCGGAAATATAAGCAATCCCACAGTTGTTTTTGAGGGAACCAATGAAATGGGTTCCCCGGACGGAATAACGCTTGACTCCCAGGGCCACCTATGGGCTGCCTTCTGGGGAGGAGGCTGCGTCAGGAGAATCTCTCCGTCCGGTACAATAGTTTCGGAGCTGACAGTCCCGGCAAAACAGCCTTCCAGTTTAATTTTCGGCGGAAGAGACTTAAATGAGCTATATGTAACCTCTGCAGCTGAAAATGCTGATGATAATATTAAAGGATGCTGGAAGGATGGAACCTTCGCTGGAGGGCCTGTTTACAAATTTAATCCGGGAGTTGCGGGAAGAGAAGAATGGCTTGCAGACTTTTAGTCTGCAAGCCATTAATATAGTCGCAGGATCAGTAGGGTAAACTGCCAAAACGTCACAGCTTAAGTTAAATGTCATGACTTGCCCTGTTTATTAAGGGTTTATGCCTGTGAAAGAGCTTTGAATAAATTATGTGGGAGTAATGATAGCCCATTATCAGAAAAATCGGGTACACACCGAAGATGTATCTGGATTTTACCTCCCAAAGCATATAAAAACCTATATAAAAATAAATTATATAAACAAACAGCTCCATTCTGAAATCCCTTTTTTTAATGGCATCAAAAAGATAGAGACTCACAAGACCCAATACTAACCAGTTGAAGGAGTGCAGCAGCCAATTAAGAGAAAGTCTTACTTTCCAGTCCCAGGGTTCGATAAGTTTAATAAACGGTGTACTGTACAGCATAAATTTGTCTGCCCTTAACGCCTGAGAAAGCCCGTAGAAATTTACACTGTAAGTTCCTTCAGTCCAAAGCCAGAAGGTTTTTTTAAAATAGGCTTTAAATACATTTAATAAGCCGTTGTTTCTATAGTTTTCTGCGATTTCTCTGATGAAGTACTTAGAGGCGGCGTGCTTGTCACATTTAAAGCGGTTAACAAATATTGCAATGTTTCTGCCTCCATCCCAGTAACCTAGCTTTTTGCCCGGGAACCCCATATTAATCCATCTCCAGACGGGATTGGCGTGAATACCTACGGGTTCAACAATAATACCGGTTTTTACACCGACGAAGCTGAATAATTTTAGAGGCAGGTTGAAAAGTATCACTACCAAACCGGTATAGGCAACATTTTTAAGATTATATTTAGTTTGAGGCTGATGGTTAAGCACCCAGTATAACAAAATGGCAGCCATGAATAAAAAAGCCACACTTCTCATGAAGTTGGCACCCATTAAAAACAAAGCCGTAGAAAGGGCGTATTTGCCTAAGCCTGTTCTTGTAAACCTCAGCGCATTTAAAATGGCAGCGAGGCAGAAGGTATTACAGCAGATATCACCGTAAGTAAAATTATTCATAATAACGGCGGGCAAAAAGGTTACTGAAAGTAGAAGAACCCCATAAGCTTTTTTGCCCTTTTCCGGGTAAAGCTCAATATATATTTTATAGATCAGCCAGGCCGATACCGTATTGAATAGAACATTTACAAGCCTTAGCGTTAAATTGCTGTCGGGCAAAAACGAATACAGGAAAGCAAAGAAAATTGTAATTCCAATATTGTTTGGGTAGTATCCCAGATAGCTTCCAATACCCAATGAGTTATAATTTCCTTCTAAAAACTGCAAGGCTATATTATTGACAATTACAGCATCCTCAAAGGCATTCACCGGAAAAAGCACAACAAAGACTATCTGAAAAACCGTATAAAAAAACAGAGTCCAGCCAATAAATTTCTTTTGCTGCTTTTTAACAAATACTAAAGAAAGTCTGTTTACAAGCATTAAATAAATAAAAAATATAAATGCAAGCCCAAGTAATAAAAGCGGCTTCTGTGGTGTCAGCCTGGGGAACGGGGCAGCCCAGCCATGCAGCAGCAGAGTCAGAACCCACATTAATGAAAAAAATATTGCAAGTATGCCGAAAGCCAGCGTTTTCAGTTTTAGAAGTAATTTATACAAAGATATTCCCTCCAACGTTAACCAAATTGTTTGCTTGCGAAAATTTATTTCACTTAACATAATCTGCCCGTCGGATATATTAAAATTCGTGTTAATTAATTACTTAATTATAATTTTCTTGAATAATAAAATTTTCTATAAACAAAATTAGCCTTTAAATAAATTCTAAACATAAAATTTTAATAATTTTGGCTTGAGTTACCTTTTTGAACCTTTTGTCAACCCCGAGAATATTCTATATCAAGATATATAGAAAGGATGATGATTATGGGGGTTGAATTAAACGTACTACATTGGGTCTACTTGTTATTTATTATTGCAATCATCGTTGTTATGCTGTTTAGGCGGGATACCAGTCTTGTATGTATTATTGGTATATTCTGTCTTGGTCTGGCAGCAACAACGTCAATTTACCAATCTGTAATGGGTATTTTCAATAGTCTGATATACGCTATTAAGGAACTTATGGGTACTATTCTGATAATTTCTGTAATAACAGCCATGAGCAAGGAATTACTAAGCTCGGGCATTAACGAAACTATGGTTTCGCCGTTTACAAAACTTATCAGGGGACCCAAGCTGGCTTATTGGGTAATCGGTATCCTGATGATGACAATTTCATGGTTTTTCTGGCCATCTCCGGCTGTTGCTCTTCTGGGTGCGGTTCTGCTGCCGGTAGCATTAAAGGTAAAGCTCCCTGCCATGGGGGTAGCTGTAGCTATGAACCTGTTCGGACACGGAATAGCGTTGTCAGGAGACTTTGTAATACAAGGTGCTCCAAAGCTTACTGCAGACGGAGCTGGAATACCTGTGGGAGACGTGATTCAGGCAAGTATACCGTTGGTTATTGTTATGGGCGTTGTGACAACAGTAACTGCCTTTTGGTTTTTATTGAGGGATATGAAGAAAAACAATCTGGGAGAAACTAAAATTATCGACAGACAGGTAGAAGAAATTGCTGATGAAGACAGATTTAATATAAAGAAACTCTCCCCAAAAATGAAAGTGTTGTTTGCAGTACTTGTGCCTGCTCTTTTCATTACAGATATTGTAATTATGTTCGTTTCAAAACTTCAGGGAGGAGATGCAACTGCTTTAATAGGCGGTACGGCGCTTTTCATACTTATATTGATTACTTCCTTTACATACCGGAAAAGAAGCTTGGAGAAAATCACCTCAAGATTTATAGAAGGGTTGCAATTCGGGGTTAAGGTATTTGGACCGGTAATACCCATTGCTGCCTTTTTCTATCTGGGAGACGCGGGTTTCAACAGTATCTTCGGAGAACTTTTGCCAAAGGGGTCACACGGACTGGTTAATGACCTTGGTGTTGCGCTGGCGAATGGAGTTCCCATAAACCCGGCAGTGGGAGCGCTTACTTCAACGGTGGTAGGAGCTATAACCGGGCTTGATGGTTCGGGTTTTTCGGGAATCTCGTTGGTAGGCTCGATTGCAAAGCTGTTTTCAGCGGCAATAGGCTCTGGAGTTACAACTTTAACTGCACTGGGTCAGGTGGCTGCCATTTGGGTGGGCGGCGGAACACTTATCCCATGGGCTGTAATCCCCGTTGCAGCAATATGCGGTGTTGACGCCTTTGAACTGGCAAGAAGAAACATAAAGCCGGTAGTTATTGGCCTTGTAGTTACAACTGTTGTAGCGATTTTTCTAATATAATAAATATACTATATGTTTAATTTTGCAATCCAAAAAGAAGCGGCAATGAACTTTGCGGCTTCTTTTTCTTGTTAAAATATAGGTACTGCCGGCTCTATGAGTTATAATATTAACTAGATTACCTGTCACAAGATAGCACACAAAGACAGGAATAACGCGAAGGATAGTGATATCATAATTCTTGTAAAGAAGAGTCCGTTGAGAAACGGTTATGGAGGATAAGCATGGAATGGTTTGAAAGAATGAAAAAGGCTCTTGACTATATGGAGGAAAACCTTACAGAGAACATTGATATTGAGCAGGCTGCAAGAGTGGCTTTCTCCTCATTGTTTCACTTCCAGAGGATGTTTCACATGCTAACAGGGGTTACGGTTGCAGAGTACGTAAGAAGGAGAAGACTGACCCTTGCAGCCCAGGATCTTGCCGCTTGTGAAACCAAGGTGCTGGATGTGGCGCTGAAGTATGGGTATGACTCCCCGGAAGCGTTTTCAAAAGCCTTCCGCAAGATGCATGGCATCAGTCCGTCAGCTGCGCGCGAGCCCGGAACTGAGCTGAAAGCCTATCCTAAAATATCCTTCCATATCTGTCTGAAAGGAGACAAGGATATGAATTATAAGATAGTTGAAAAAGACAGCTTCAAAGTTTTTGGAAAAGGTAAAAAAGTTAGTACTAAGGACGGTGAAAACTTTAAGGCTATACCTCAATTCTGGGGAGAATGTGCAACCAATGGTGTGATGGAAAAGATCGACAAGGTTGACGGAGGTAATTGTGTCGGTGTAAGCATGAATGATTACCAGAATGAAAGCTTCACTTATGTTATCGGAAAAGAGTACACTAAAAATGTTGAACTTCCCGAAGGAATAGAGGAATTCACAATACCTCCCCAGACATGGGCAGTGTTCGAATCAATCGGTGCGATGCCAACTGCAATGCAAAAAGTATGGGACAGGATTTACAGCGAATGGTTCCCATCAACAGGGTATGAGCAGGCTGAGGCACCTCAGATTGAAGTTTATCTTGCAGGAGATTCTTCTAAAGAGGACTACAAATGTGAGGTATGGATACCGGTAATTAAAAAGTAAATTATAATGACAAAAGAAGGGGTTATCTCAAAATGATGCATTGCAACGTTATTGGGGGGGAACCCCTTTTAGCTATATTAAAACAAATTGTGCAAAAAATGATTATAAAGATATATTACATTGCCCAACTAGTGAATAAATGGTAAAATTAGCTAACAAAAAACAAGGTATTTTTAATAGGGGGTATTTAAATGATTAGTTTTTCAACGCCTTTTAAACCTTCAGAGGTATGTTATAACAGTGAAAGACTGGAGGTTCTAAATCAGCATTTTCATAAAATGATAGAGGCAAATGAGCTTCAATCTGCAAATTATTGTCTTTCAAGATATGGAAAAGTATTTGCAAATACAGCAATGGGTAAACTGTCCTATAAGGAAGATGATAGCAGACCTGTTCAGCCGGATACCATTCAGAATATTGCATCGATTACTAAATTGTTTTGTGCCGCTGCAATATTTAAACTGGTGGAAGATGGTAAATTGAGGCTGGATCAGTGTGTTGGGGATTTTATTGAAGAATTTAAAGCTCCTCCTTTTAATAAAATTAACCTTGCACATTTGCTTTCACATACTTCAGGGATGCATGCTGATTCAGGATGCTATGACAATAAGTACTTTGTATCCCCATGGGGTTTTATTGAACATATGAAGGGGGATAATTGGATTGAAGCTGCACTGTCCAGCGGTATGAGGAAAAAACCCGGTGAAGAATGGGCCTACTGCTCATTTGGTTTTGTTATATTAGGTGAAGTAATATCACGTGTTAGTGGAGTTTTCGCAGATGATTACATAATCGAAAATATTGTTAAACCCTGTGAAATGGAGGATACGTTCTTTAAATTAACTGTTGAGGCTGCAAAACGGCATGCTGTTAGAGATAAAGAGATGGAAGAAAGAATCAATTCTGTAATCTCAGGACAATCAAATGATAATGTGATCTGGGAAAGAATACCCGGTACCGGGGGCCGTATACACTCAACAGCAATTGACCTCTGTAAATTCGGAACAATGCTGTTGAACAAAGGTACATATAACGGCAAGCGAATACTGGGCAGAAAAGCCGTTGAAAAAATGACAGCACTTTATACGACTCAGGATATTAAGGATTACTGTTGGGGTTCTGAAGGTGTTACCCGTGAATATGGTCTGGGACCTGACTTGAGGCATAATCTCTCATCCCTATATACAAAGGGAACATTTTTCCACGAAGGGGCCGGAGGCTGCGGACTATACATTGATCCTGCAGAAGGCTTGGTTGCAGCATGGTTTGTCCCCTTTGTCAATGATGTATGGCGTGCCCATGCATTATACAATGTTACAGCTATAATGTGGTCGGGGTTGGAATAAACAAGTGATAATACAACGGCAAAAGAATTATTGGACGAAAAGCCGTTGAGAAAATGACTACGGTTTACACTACTCCGGATATTAAGGATTACTGCTGGAACAGTGGAGGAGTATATCACAGATTTGGTTTGGGGCCGGATATGAAGTACAATTTAGGTACTTTATACAGTCCTGAAACCTTTTTTCATGAAGGCTACGGAACCTGCAGTTTAACAATTGATCCAGCAGAGAAGCTTGTAGCAGTTTGGTTTGCACCCTTTGTGGGAGATAACTGGTATGCTCATGCTATAAATAATGTTTCTGCAATAATTTGGTCGGGGTTAAAATAGATGAACTATTTAAAGAAAAAATTACAAGTAGTAAAAGCAGTATCACTGGTAACTTACAAGGAATGGAGCGCCTACCGTACCCATTCAATGGTATCTATATTTGTGGGACCGGTTTATTTCATAGTGCAATACTTTATATGGAAAGCAGTTTATTCAGGTAATTCCAGTCTCAATGGAATGGAGCTTCCTCAAATATTAACCTATTTTGGTGTGACCGCATTAATAGGCTATCTTACTATGGACTTTGCAGACTGGAATTTACAGATGTTAGTGAGAACAGGTAAATTCCTGACATTTGCACTCAGACCCATACACCATAGATTTTTTGCTTTGTCTCAGAAAATAGGTCATCGTATTTTAGGCTTATTATTCGAATTTCTGCCCTGCATGTTTATTTTTATATTCGTTTTTAAGGTAAACATGCTGCCGGAAAGACCTGGTTGGACAATCCTTTCAATTGGGCTTGCTTTCCTAATGAATTTCTATCTTAATTATATCATTGGTTTAACAGCTTTCTGGCTGGTACAATCCACCAGTATAAGAAGCGTGTACCAACTGCTTCAGGCAGTATTTTCAGGAGGCCTCATACCATTGGTATTCTTTCCTGAGACACTGCAAAAACTGCTTTTCTTCCTGCCTTTTCAATATGTTTCTTATGTACCGACCATGGTATTCACAGGTAAATATACTCTCGCAGGAATTAATATGAGCATACCTCAAATTGTGGGAATACAGGCAATAGCTGTTCTGGTAACTGCAATGACCAGTGAGTTAATTTACAGAGCTTCTATGAAAAGGTTTACCGGGGTTGGTGCTTAAAAAAGGCTTTAGTACTAAATGTACATTTTGATGTGGAGAATAATATGAAATCAAATTTTATTGGAATATACAAGGAGTGTATAAAAGTATCCTTTGCTACAGCTGCTACTTACCGATTTAATTTTGTGTTGAGTACTATAATAATGCTGGTGAGCAATATACTTTTTCCTTTAGTCACTATATTAATATATGGTTCAGGTGCCAGCTTCCCGAACTGGTCTTTTTATGAAGTACTGCTAATACAGGCAGTATTCACACTGTCAGCCGGAATAGCTAATGCGTTGTTTAGTGGAGTTTTATGGGCAACTATGCGTTACGTTATAGAAGGAAGTCTTGAGATTGTACTGATAAAACCGGTTGATTGTCTGTTTTACCTTATAGCCGCTACCTTTGAACTCGAAAGCCTTGGCCTTATTGCAGGAGGGGGAATTATGTTCGGAATAGCAGTAGCTAATATCGGACCGGTTTCACTCGTAATGTGGCTTCAATTTGCGGTATTGTTTGTTTCTGGTCTTCTGGTAATGATGGGTATATCACTGGTTATGGCCGCTACATCTTTTAAGTGGGTTGGAAATTCAAGAATACCTGAAATATTTGAGAGCATAAAAGCCTTTGGAAAGTACCCTCAAAGTATTCTTAGTAAGGCTGTTGCAAACTTTGCAGCCTTAATTATACCAGTAGCAATGGTAGGTTGTTTTCCTGCTGCAGCTTTATTGGGCAGAGCAAATCTATTGATGTTTGTTTCTGTTATTCCCTGCGTGTTGTTCGCATTATTAGGGATATTTTTGTACAAGCATATGATACATTTATATGAGGGAGTTGGAGGTTAAACCCTATGAATATAATAACTGTTGATAAATTAAATAAAACTTATGAAACATACAAGCGTGGCAGCACATTTACAGAGACTGTTAAAAGCTTTTTTACAAGGGAAAAGGTATTGATAGAGGCGGTCAAAGACGTCTCCTTTACCGTGGAAGAGGGTGAAATAGCTGGTATCCTAGGGCCTAACGGCGCTGGAAAGTCCACTACAATAAAAATGCTTACAGGAACTCTATTTCCATCTGACGGGCAGATAAACGTCATGGGTTATACTCCTCACAAAAACAGGTCAGTATATGTACATAATATAGGTGCGGTTTTCGGACAAAAGTCTCAGCTTATCTGGGATATACCTCCAATGGATAGCTTTAATATGAACAAAGCCATATATTCCATATCTGAAAAGGAATTTAAAACAACTCTTGATAATCTAACAGGATTATTCGATGTTGAGGACATAATTTCAAAGCCGACAAGAGTACTTTCACTTGGAGAAAGAATGAAGTGTGAATTCATAATGGCTATGCTGCATAAGCCTAGAATAGTATTTCTTGATGAGCCTACAATTGGATTGGATGTAATTGCAAAACAGAGAATAAGAGCTTTTATAAAAGAAATGAATGCTCAGGGAACTACATTTATACTCACAACTCATGATTTGGAGGATGTTGAACAGCTGGCACAGAAGGTTATTATCATAAATCACGGACAAAAGGTATTTGATGATACACTTCAAAATCTGCAGCTTGCATTGGGTTCAAAGAAAATTATACATTTGGTGCTCACAAGACCCAGAGATGATATTCAAATCAACGGAGCACAAGTTATTGATAAGAAATCCGAGTATGAATACGTGTTGGAGGTTGATCTGGGGAATAACTCTATCAATTCATTCATCAGATATTTAACAGATATGTGTGAATTCTCAGATATATCTATAAAGGAACTTCCTATGGAGAAGATAATTACTCAGATTTACGAGGGACACCAGGTAACCACGGTATAATTAACAAATATTACGTTTTGAAATACGGCAAGAGTACAACTTTAATAAATGGAAGCACGTGCAAAAGTGCAACCCATTTATTACAATTTGTACTCTTTTTGTTTATTTTTGTTATGTTTACCTTCGTTGAAATTGATTGCATATTATGTTAAACTCAACTTGACAATAAATTTTAAAAATTGAATATTATTACTATAAATCATCCAAAAGGAGCAGTAAAATGCAAAATTTTTTAATTTCCGACACTGCTAAAGTGGCTATTTATAAACATTTCGACAACAGTGAAGCACCCTTTTACGTCTATGATAAGGAAAAAATTCAGACAACTTGTAAATCCTTTCTACAGATTCCTTACCCCTTAAAGAAAATTCATTTTGCCACTATGGCTAATATACACCCCACATTTCTTAGTATAATCCGGAACGAAGGCGTAAAGGTATTTGTAAATTCCTTGCCTCATTTGAAACAGGCACAACAAATAGGATATTCAGGGAAGGATATTATATTTACCGCTTCTGCTATGAATGGGGAGGCAATGAAAACAGTCTTTGAAGCCGGCGCTATGATAAATCTGGATTCCATGGAACAGATCGAACTCTGGGACAAGGTGTCAGGAGGCAGCGGATATGGGATACGTTGTAATATTGGAAACCTTATAAAGCCTCGAAAAACCAGGGCGGGCTATTTCTTGGGGAAAGCAAGTCGTTTAGGCCTTGATGTTAACGAAATGAGAGCCCTTAAAGGAAACCATAAGGTAAAGGGGCTACATTTGTATGTTGGCACAGATATTATGGAAATTGAATACTTCATGGATTGTTATGCCAAACTTGGGGATTTTGCAAAATTGTATCCGGGTCTTGAATATATGGACCTTGGAGGAGGCTTCGGAATAGAGGATATTGATCTTACGTGTGATTTTGATTTCGTTACATATGGAAATCTGGTAAGCAAGTACATTGAGGAATTAAGCACACGACTCGGCCGTCCTCTTACTTTGATCCTGGAACCTGGAAGGATACTTGGGGGGAAGGCAGGATATTTTGCCTGCAAAGTTGTTGATATTAAATGGAGACAAAAAAGTCAGCTGATTGGAGTTAATGCTTGTGTCTCACAGTTTCCGAGACCTCTTTTTTATCCCGATACAGCTTATCATCCTTTGACCATTCTTAAAGGTGATGGAATTACTTATAAAAATAGCGCTGTGACCACAGAGAATGACGAAATTTTAAGCTCTATACATGGCTGTTCCACCTACTCCCGCGATTATCTTGCAAAAAATGTACAAATCGGAAGAGTAAGTCTTGGGGACATAATTGTTTTTGGACATGCAGGATCTTACTGCGCATCGTCCTATACTGAATTTTTGGGCTTTCAAAAGCCGGAGGAAATATTCTTATGAAATTTATAGATGTGGTTAGCCAAGCTGAACTTAAGAAATTCTACTCCTTTTCCTCGGAACTTTATAAGGAAAACAAATATTACAGAGATACTGAACACGATGTACTGACCATGCTGGTTGAAAGGAAATCCGTTTTTTTTCAGCATGCAGAAATTCAACCAATCTTACTTATGGACGATTCAAGTAAAAAGGTACTTGCGCGTTTTTGCTTTATAACTGATAAGCAACAGCCGTTAGCTGTTCAGCTTGCTTTTTTTGAAGCTTTACCCCGAATCGAGAAGCTTGCTGAAGAAATTACTACCGAATGTAAAAAGCGCTTTCCGGATCACAAGAAGCTCATTGCCGGGTTAAATGCACACTTGAATTACGGTGCGGGCTTCTTATGTTCACGTTTTGATGAAGTCCCGGTGTTTGGCCTTCCCTACACAATGGAGTATTATAAGGACTATTTCAAGGACTTTGAATCAAAAAAGATGTTCTCTTTCCGTTACCCTACAGAACCATTCTTTGAATATTATCAAAACCGAAAAAAACATGTTGGCGCTGATAAGATAAAGGTTAGGACCATGTGTAAAAAAAGGTTGAAAGAGGAAGTTGCCATATATACATATCTTAACAACTCCAGCTTTCAAAAGCACCCCTACTGGTCCGATAGGGCTGAAGAAGAGGATTATGAACTATTTAAGCCCTTCGCTGCCATGCTTGACGAAGAGAATCTTCTGATTGCAGAAGTGGACGGTAAGCCGGTAGGTTTTTTGCTTTGGTACCCTGATTATAACCAACTGGTAAAGGGTAATGGTCACATAGGAGTATTGGAATGGCTTAGGTTCAAACTTTTTAACCCTATAGATACCTTTAGATTTACAGAATTTGGAGTACTCCCCCAATACCGTAAGACTGCTGTGGTGGATGAGATGATCAGGAAGCTTACTGAGTTAATTGAAAGAACTCCCTATAAGACAGTTGAGGGTGGATTCATATTTGAAGAGAATGCATCAAGTATTGCAGTTACACTAAGGTATGCCTTCCGAACCATGGGGAAGGAAATGGAGCCGTACAGAGAATATGCTGTGTTTGAACGTCAATTATTTTGAAAGGAATTCTTATGTTTGAATTAATTAATAGCGCAAAAGAACTTCCTGACGAATGGGATGAAATTGCTGAGGAATACTTTCAGCGGAGAGAGTTTCTTATACATACTGAAGAGTTCAATCCCTGCGACCAAAGGTATTATGTTCTGAAAAAGGGTGGCAAGACAGTAGCAGGGGCAGTGGTTTACACTCTTAGGCTTGATATACTCACATATTTAAAAATTAAAAGTCCTTTAAAGATGAGAATATGCGGGATTCCTTGTTCAGTATCAGCGTCAGGGCTTTTTGGGCAAAACGGAACAGAATTGCTTCCTATAGTTTTAAAACAAGAAAGAGGCTTTAAACTTTTTCTCAATCTTGATGAGCTGCCGGAAATAGGTCTGGCTGCAGGTACCACATTTCCGACAATTATTATGAGTAATTCTTTTTCTTCAATTAAGGACTATGAATCGCTCATGCGCTATGAATACAGACGACGATATAATAAAATACGTACTGCGTTTAAAGACGTAAATGCCGTTCGCTCAGACTGTTCATGCTTTGGAGAATGCGAGTACAAGCTTTATCTTAATGTATTAAAAAAGAGTGACGGAAAGCTTGAAACATTATCTCGGGACTTCTTTACAAATCTCCCGGCAAGCTTCAGGCTTTCTCGTTTTTATTCAGGGCAAAAACTTTTGGGCTGGCATATTACAGTCCTCTATCAAAACACGATGTACTTTTTCCTTGGTGGCATAGAGTATGAGTTTAACAACAGCTATTCAACTTATTTCAATATGCTGTATGACATAATAGAGCAGGGAATTAACTGCAAAGCAGGCAGGATAGAACTGGGACAGACAGCGGAAGTGCCAAAGCTCAGGACCGGTGGAAAAGTTGTCAATAAATATATGCTGGCTCAACATTCGTCCAAGATTATCAGTAAGGCATTAAAGCTAGCTGAGGGAGTGCTTGCATACAAATGCAATTTTCCTGATAACCATGTTTTCAAGGAGGATACAGAAGGATGATACATACTGATGACGAGGGCGGCAAGCTCAAGGTTATGCTGGTAAGGCCAAAACCGCATAATGAAACCATAGGTCTTCAATACGTTATGAAGGTTGAACCGCTGGAGTTGGAAGTTCTTGCGGCGGTTTTGCCTGAAGACTGTACACCTGTTATTGTTGACATGATAATTGAGAAGCCCTCAATTGAAAACTTTATAACGAAAGAAAAGCCGGATATTTTTTGTGTCACGGGTTACATAACTAATGTCCCTGAAATGATTGAATACTGCCGGCTTGCTAAATTGCTGAACCCAAAGGTTGTTACAGTTTGCGGAGGGGTTCACTGTGAAGTTTGTCCGGAAGACCTGGAAAGCCCCTACATTGACTTTCGTGTAGTAAGGGATACAATTACAAGTTTTAAAAATCTTTTTGAGTATATTCGTGGAACGGGGCAGAAACCAAAGGGAGTGCTGATGAAAAATGAAACAGTCAGTACACCTCCCGAGGTGACAGACCCTGCATTCTATCCTGAGCTTCCCAGACGTGATTTGACAAAAAAACACAGGGATAAATATTTTTACATTTTCCATCATCCTGTAGCTCTTCTTAAAACTGCATTCGGGTGCCCGTACTCCTGTAACTTCTGTTTTTGCAGAAAGATTACCGGAGGAAAGTATGCTGAAAGAGATCTCGACGTAGTTATTAAGGAAATTGAAAATATCACTGAAGAGCATATTTATATTGTTGATGATGATTTTCTTTTCAGCCGGGACAGGATTACCAAATTTATAGAGGCTTTAAAGGCAAGGAATATAAAAAAGACTTTCCTTGTATATGGCCGGGCAGATTTTATTTCAAACAATCCTGACCTGATCAGAAAATTCAGGGAAGTTGGATTAAAAACCGTTATTGTTGGCGTGGAATCGGTATTTGAACACGAATTGAAGGCTTATTCAAAACATACAACTCTGCAAATAAATAGAGAGGCCATGAGAATTCTGAAAGATAATAGGGTGGACTGCTTCGCAACTGTTATAGTATCTCCCGGCTGGGGAAAAGCGGAGTTCAAAGAATGCGGCGTCAAACTGAAGGAAATGGGCATAAGCTATGTAAATCTTCAGCCGTTTACTCCGCTGCCGGGAACAGATATCTCAACTCCAGCTGACAAAATACTGGTTCAACGCAACGATTACCATAAATGGGATTTGGCTCATGTGACCGTTAAGCCGGATAAACTATCCGAAAGAGAATATTACCGAGAGATACTTAAGTTATATCGTTCCATTCTTTTTCAGCCGCATATTATTGTAGGATACATTAAGACCTATTCGTTACCAATGCTGATGAAAATGCTTTTGGGAAGCATGATGGTTTACAGACAATATAAGCAAAAAATGAAGGAGGCCGGGCATGCCTGAAATTCTATTAATTCAACCAACCCAAGTAACAAGAAGTGGTGAGATATGCAGACAGGATCGCCTTTATTTACCAAGCCTGTCACACCCTTATCTTGCAGCTTTCGCGCCGAAACACTGGAAGGTACGTGTACAATGTGAAGTTATTGAGGAGATCGACTATAATACCGATGCTGATATAATCGGTATCGGAAGTATGGGCTATGCTGCACTCCATGGACTTGAAATTGCCCGTGAATTTAAGAAAAGGGGAAAAACCGTTATCATGGGAGGCTACATGGTGTCCCTTGCACATGAGTATGCCTCCCAATACGTTGACAGTATAACCATCGGAGATGGAGAGATTTCATTCCCCCAGGTATTAAAGGACTTTGAGAATGGTGAATTAAAGCCAATTTACCGCAATCCGGTTAAGGATCTAAATAATCTTCCAGTTCCGAGATATGATCTTCTTATGGAAAAGCCTATAGGCTCAACGCTGCCGGTACAGGCTGGACGCGGTTGTCCGCACAGTTGTTCCTTCTGTTCAATTGCCTGTTTGTATCATCAGCGTTATATGGTACGACCTATACCCGAAATAATTCGTGATATTGAGACCATAAAAGATTTAGGAATGAAAGAGTTTTACATGATAGATGACAATATAATCGGAAATCCCGGTTTCTTTGAGGAACTGTGCCTGGCAATAAAGCCGCTGAAGATGCGCTGGAGCAGCCAGTGCTCAATTCAACTTGCGAAAAACGAAAAACTCCTGAAGTTGGCAGCCGATGCCGGAGTTTCGATGTTGAGCTTTGGTATTGAAAGTATTACTCAGGAGGGTATCGACCGTTTGGGAAAACCCTGGCTCAGAGTAGAGGAACATCAAACCCTTATAAACCGCATTCATAAAGCAGGTATTCTTGTTTCCAGTGAAATGATTGCGGGAACCGACAGTGATACGGTCCAAAGTCTCGAAGAAACCGCCTGCTTTGTGGATAATGCCCGAATAGCTATTCCGAGGTTTTACATACTGACACCTATCCCGTCAACCCCGCTTTATAAGGAATATAAGGAGAATGACCGGCTTATTACGGAAGACATTGCAGAGTATGACGGAACAAAACCGGTATTTAAGCCTGCCAATATGGAACCTGAAGAGCTTGAAACAGCCTATTGGAAATTGAATAACAAGGTTTTCAGCATCAGAAGCATACTCCGCAGAACACTGGGACATCCCAATTTTCTGAAAAAGCCCTTTCTTTACATATTTGCATTCTTTGTGAATTTCCATTACCGCAGATACGTAAAACGCAAGATACCTCCAAATATTTTCTAAGGAGCAGAAAGCATGACAATGAAAGTACTGCTTGTTCGACCTAAATATACTTCTATTCTTGTGAATCTGGAACCTCTCGGGCTTGAATATGTCGGTGGCATGCTTAATGGAATTAACATTCCATATGAAATTTTTGATGAATTTAATATGTCAAGGCTTTTCATCAATTCCAGACTGTCACATAAAATAAAAAGTCAGAGCTTTACACATGTTGGCTTCCATGTCAACGCCAACTCTGTAGACTACTGCCTTAACACTGCAAAGAAACTAAAGAAAAGATATCCTCATCTGAAAATACTGATGGGTGGGCCTCATGTGGAACTGAATTACAAGGATTTTTGTATTGATGAGGTGGATTACGTCTGCTATGATAATGGACTTGAATCTCTTGAAGTCTGTTATAAGGAAAATTTCAAGAAAGAAATACTCCAAAATGCAAAGGGAATCGCTTTTAAGGATAGCTCCGGTAAATGGGTTTTCAAAGAAAAATCTCCTGCTATCTGCAAGTATCATGTTAAGCCCGACCGGAGTCACTTCTATAAGGGGTTGAAGAAAAATTTCATAATGCAAAAGGGAAGTTACGGAATTGTACGTGGATCTTTCTCCTGCCCTTTTAATTGCAGTTTTTGTTATTGCACTAAAATGAATAATGGTGTTTACATGGAGAGGGATTTGGATGAGTTTATCCATGAAATCCGGGATATTAAGCATCAGAATATATGGATAATGGATGATGATTTTCTTATAAACACAGAGCGTGTCAAAAGCTTCTGCTACAAAATGATAAATGCTTCACAGCAGCCTAAAAAGCTGATGATATACGGCAGGGCCGACAGTGTAGTAAGGAATAAGGAAATCATGCCTCTTTTATATAAAGCAGGTGTACGTGATGTCATGGTTGGTCTGGAAGCTGTTACGGACAAACTTTTAGACCAATACCATAAGGAAACCACCCGTAACCTGAATGAAGAGGCTATTCAAATACTCCGGGAAAACAATATTGTATGCAACGGATTATTTGTCATAAGCCATGAATCAAATCGACAATATTTTAGAGAGCTGGTCTCCTTTATTAAGAAAAACAGTCTGTTATGGGTGGTGTTCGGCATCTTTACACCCTACAAGGGAACGTTAGCCTATGAGCAATACAAGGAGCAGGTGGCACAGCTTCCATCCAGAAAAATGGATGGTGCACACGTCACAGTAAAGCCCATACATATGAGTGCGTTCGAGTTTAAAATGAGATTTTATTGGCTTCATCTTATTTTCTATCCCAAACTCTTTATACGGTCCTGGTTGAAGAGTGCTTATGATACAAAGAAAACAGGATGGATTTAGGTACTGCCCTTCCCCGGCAGTACCTTTTATGATGCAGAAAACCCAAAAAAGGGTGGTAGGAGCATTTTAACAATGATGCTCCTACCACCCTTTTTTGTAAAATCTTGTCCGGTTGACATAAAATACAGCCCTTGTTAACATAAAACCATATGGACTTATAACTGTATATGAGAGGGGTAGGTGCTGTATAGTGAGGTTTTTCAGCCGACCGGTTACACTGCTTTTAGTTGTTGCATTACTTATTGTCAGCTCGTTTAGTTTTATCTCTTACGGAGCAAAAAAAGATAGCAATCCTCCCACGGCTCCTACGAATTTATTGGCAACCTCTGTTTTAAGTACAAAAAGCACAACAAATGTTTATACTTCTACCGGTCTTATGGCCGCCAAGGCATATAAATATTTTGTAAGAGCTATTGATGCGGCTGGAAACAGTAATACTGTTACTACACCGCCTCCGGCAACTTCAACTGAACCTGTTGCATCAACTAAAAAAGTGGTTGGTTATTATGCAGCATGGGCCGCTTATTCAGGTTTTACCCCTGACAAACTTGATGTGAGTAAGCTTACTCATATCAACTACGCTTTTGCAAATATAGGAAGCGACCTTAAAATCGCTCTTGGCTATCCGGATATAGATTCTGCAAATTTTAGCAAACTAAATGCACTCAAACACTTAAATCCAAATCTGAAAACTTTAATTTCTGTGGGTGGCTGGTCCTGGTCGGGCAGATTTTCCGATGCTGCACTTACTGATGCATCCAGAACAGCTTTTGCAGACAGCTGTGTTGACTTTATTGTTAAATATGGTTTTAACGGTGTGGATATTGATTGGGAATATCCTGTTAGTGGAGGTTTATCTACAAATGTAAAAAGGTCTGTAGACAAGCAGAATTTTACCTTACTTCTTAAGAAAATCAGAGAAAAGCTTAATTCAAGAAGTACTATAGATGGGAAGCAATACTTACTGACCATTGCAGGTGGATCCGGAGACTGGTATATCAATAATACTGAATTGGGTCTGATTCATCAGTATCTGGATTATGTAAATGTCATGACCTATGACATACACGGAACCTGGGATAAATATACTGATTTTAATGCACCTCTTTATAGCAATACTGATAACTCACCTCAGGAAAAGTGGAGTGTTGATGCCTCAATCAATTCCTGGCTGAAGGCGGGAGTACCTGTGCAAAAACTAATTGCAGGTGTTCCGTTTTACGGTTACAGATATACAGCAGTAAATAACACAAATAATGGATTGTATCAGACGTACTCCGGAGGGGCATCCATAGGTTATGCCGGTATTGCAGCTAACTACCTGAATGCACCTGGCTTCACAAGGTATTTTCATCAGCAATCAATGGTTCCATGGCTCTTTAACGGTTCGACATTTATAAGCTATGACGATGAGCAATCCATGGGACTGAAGGCACAGTATATTAAAAACAAAAACCTGGGAGGGGCTGCTATATGGGAGTTGAGTCAGGACCCAAACAAGGTTCTTCTGGGAGCGCTTTACAATGGACTGAAGTAAAATGATTTTCGGACTCAATAAAATTAATATATTTACTGTTAAAATAAGGCAAAAAAACGAGGTTAGTCGTTTCTTTTGCTTTATTTAATATAAAATTATGGTTTTTGGGAACGTTTTATTGTATTTTGTCGTCTAGTAATATGTAAACCAAAAAACATAAGGAGAACGATACTATGAAAAACACAAAAGTAATATCCGGAGTACTAGCAGTAACAATATTATCTCTTTCATCATTTTCAGCTCTGGCAAACAATAATAATAGTTTGCAAACGATTGGTATTACAGAGCAAGTAAATAGTACCAAACAGACAAATACACCTTCCAGCCAGGAGAGTAGACCTTCCTTTAACTCTATCACCGGAACGGTTAAGAAAATATCTGACTCTGAAAGTGTGAAAGGTTTAAAGTATGTGTCTCTTGAGAATGCAGAGGGACAAGAAGCAAATCTGGTGATATCTGATAGTACATTTATTGTTAATGATGCAAAAATTGTTATCGGGTCTGTTATCACTGGGTTTTATGATGCAAATGCACCCATGATTTTGATTTACCCGCCACAATATAACACTGAAGTAGTATATGTTGCAGGAAGTGAAAATCAGAACATTAAAGTTGACAGGTTTAATGATGAATTGGTTAGCTCTGACAATGAATTAAAACTGAACATTTCCAAGGATACTCAAATTGTTTTACAAGATGGGACGGCTTATGAAGGTAAATTAGCAAACAAAAAGCTTGTAGTTTTTTATACAGTGACAACCAGAAGTATTCCTGCACAGACTAATCCCTCAAAAGTAGTTGTATTATTTGATAAAGCAGCTGATGCTGTTCAGGACTTAACAGGTGAGGATAAATCAGACGTTAATCCAGATAGTTTATCTGTTGTTGTTAATAACAGTTCTGTTGAGGCCCCAGCAGCATATACCAATGATCAGGGCGTGATCATGGTTCCACTTAGGGCTATTGCTGAA
The DNA here is from genome assembly GCA_023460955.1 of Bacillota bacterium. Taxonomy (GTDB): domain Bacteria; phylum Bacillota; class Clostridia; order Acetivibrionales; family DSM-1351; genus Ruminiclostridium. The sequence continues at coordinate 163,345 of JAEWOH010000024.1, forward strand.
GCCTTAAAATTTGATGTTATGTGGGATGCCAAGTCAAAGAAAGCAATGGTTGGTAAGGTTGCATCAGCGACAATTGGCCAAGACTATTATACATACATGAAAACAGCCCCGATCAAATTAGGAACAGCTCCTGAAATTGTTAAAGGAAGGACTTTTGTTCCCATAAGCTTCTTCAAAGAAGTTATGCGAATGAACACTGCTGAGGTAAATGGCTCCCGAATTATAATAAATGAATGAGTTCGCTCAAATTTGTTTTTTACCGGAATGAAATAATGTAAAAATAATTTTATGCTGTTTTGACTGTTTTGACAGAACTCATCAAAAATATGATTCATGAATTACGTGTTGTACGCGAGTAAAATTAATAAGATGTGGAAGCATGGTTACAAACCGGCGGATAAAAAGTTTAGAAGACTATTTATCCGCCGGTTTTGGGTCCGACAGATTTTCAAAAGCCTTTGGTCAGCATGAAATGCATTCAAAAATAATCTTGTGCTGTTTTGACAGAATTCATCAAAAATATGATTCATGAGTTATGTTGTACGCGAGGACAAATTAATTCAATGTGGAAGCATGGTAGAAAAGGTAAAAGGGGTAAAAATGGTAAATCTATTGCTTGCTTTTACCTTTTCGTGTGCGACACATTTAATTAATTTAGTCCGGAAGTACACTCACAAAAACTAAAAATCATATTTTTTTATAGAACACACTAAACAGCCCAAAATTATATTTGACAAATAAATACTTCGGATGTAGAATAAAAATATACTTCGATCAGAGAACTATTTTAAGGAGTGCAGAACAATTTCAAACGAATCTTTAAATATGGAGTCAATAATATTTGATTATATAGACCAGTTAAAATTCCTATTTTTACCCGAGCAGTGGAGTTCGGTTTTTTTGGATTACTCAAAAAATGAGATATTAGTAATGATTTATCTATACAGAAGGCAAACTGCTAACATGACTGAGTTGTCCGAATATATAACATCGCCCTTGAACACTGTAACCGGTGTAGTAAGCAGACTTGAGAAAAGGAATATGGTTGAAAGAGTAAGGGGCAATGAAGACAGACGAGTTGTGAATATTATTTTGACTCCGGCGGCAAAAGCCTTCTTAGAAGAAGTTAAAAAGCTTATGATATATTACCTGGATGAAATTTATAAATTATTGACGGATGATGAGAAAGCAGCAGGTATAAGCATTATAAACAAGGTTATTTCTATATTAAAGAACGGAAAGCCCGGACCAAACTCCGAAGGCAATTCACCAAAACGGGTGAGAAGAATCCAGATAGATTAGAATTAAAATGCACATCTTTAATTCTAATCTTATTACAAAACATGACTATGAAAAATTTTTTAACCAAATACTTCGAAGTGAGAACTATTCTGTAAAGGAAATTAATTGATGAGTAATGCGGCAGACTCCCATTACGTCAAGAATGGAGGATTTTATGGGAAGGATAATTATTTTCACCGGTAAAGGCGGTGTAGGAAAGACTAGTACAGCAGCAGCCCATGCGGTTAAGGCAGCAGCAGAGGGTTATAAAACGTTGATAGTAAGTACCGATATGGCTCATAATTTAGGTGATTTATTTATGAAAGAGCTTAAAGAGGAACCGATAGAAATTATTAAGAATCTTGATGGCTTGGAGATTGATTCAAACTACGAGATGGAGAGGTATTACGGGTCCATATCCAAAAGTTTTAAGAATATGCTTACTTTTCAAAATAAGAAGGATAGTGAAGTTTTTGATGATATAGTAGTGTTTCCGGGAATTGAAGAGCTCTTTTCTTTGTTAAAGATAAAAGAATTATATGATACAGAAACTTATGATCTGATTGTGGTAGACTGCGCACCGACAGGAGAAACTCTATCCCTGCTTAAGTTTCCCGAACTGTTTTCCTGGTATATGGAGAAGCTGTTTCCCATTGGTAAGGTAGCCTTAAAAGTATTACGGCCAATTTCTAAGGCTGCTTTCAAAATAGAAATGCCTGATGATAGGGCCATGAACGATATTGAAAAGCTGTATGTCAAGCTGGGCGAGCTTCAAGCTTTATTAAAAGACAGAGAGGTATCCAGCATACGATTGGTGACAATCCCCGAAAAAATGGTCGTGGAAGAAACAAAACGTAATTTTATGTACCTCAACTTATATAATTTTAATGTTGACGGTCTATATATAAACAGATTGATACCTGAAGACGTTAATAACAGCTTCTTTGACCAATGGAAGCAGCTTCAGAATAAATATCTTGAGGAAATAGAGACGGTCTTTGCCAACATACCTGTTTACAAAATCAAATGGTATGAAACTGACATAAATGGTGTGGGGGGGTTGGAAAGAGTTGTATCAGACTCGCTTGGTGATACTAACCTCTTTAAGGTTCAGAAAATAACCGTGAATGAGACCTTCAAAAAAATTGATAAGGGCTACAGACTTGATATTTATATTCCATTTGCCGGAAAAAGTGATTTTGATCTGTTTGAATCAGGAACAGACATTGTTATCAAAATTGGAAATTTTAAAAGGAATATTCCTATTCCAAACACCATCAGAAAGTACCATATTGCCTCAGCTAAGCTGAATGAGGGTGTTCTGAGTATATTTTTTGAATAATAAAAGATGGGGGTTTTTAGTATGAACAAGGAGTTTGTAAAAAAGATTATTAAGTCTGAAATGTTAAGATATGAAGCAATTAAGGAAGTATTACCCGATGCTTTAAGAAAAAGAGTTGAAACTATTGAAATAGATACTGGCAGGTTGATAAGGGATATTGCACTTGAAATGTTATCTGAAAATTGGTCTGGGCAAGAACTTTCAAAGCAGGGAAGCACTAAAAGTATTGATGAAGAAAGTGAAAAAATCAAGAAAACGAAAGATAAGAAAGCTGTAAAACGCGTAAATGTGGATTTTAATTAAAAAAAATATGAGCTTAATAAGGGTAAAGGAAGTGTGAGTATGAGAATTATTCTATATACAGGTAAGGGCGGTGTGGGAAAAACAAGCATAGCGGCAGCAACGGCCTGTAAAATAGCCTCCGAAGGTAAAAAGGTTCTTGTTGTAAGTACTGACATGGCGCACAGCTTAAGCGATTCGTTTGATATAAAGCTATCAAATGACCCTGTTGAAGTCAGTAAAAATTTATTTGCTATGGAAATAGACTCTGTTCTGGAAAATGAGAAATCCTGGAGTAATATAAAGGGCTACATTGAAAAGCTAATGGTGCTGAAGGCTGAAAAAACCATTGAGAGTGAAGAATTGCTGGTTTTTCCAGGGTTTGATGAACTAATGGCATTGCTTAAAATCAAAGATATATATGATGAGGGTTTTTACGAGGTTTTAATAGTGGATTGTGCTCCGACAGGTGAAACAATGTCACTTCTGAAATTCCCGGATTTGTTCAAATGGTGGATGGAAAAGCTTTTCCCCATTAAAAGGAAGGGAGCCAAGCTTGCCAGGCCCATTATTCAAGCAACGATAAAAGTACCAGTACCATCAGATGAAACCTTTGATGATATTGAGAAGCTGTATAATAAAATCGACCAGCTTCACAAGTTAATGCAGAATAAAGATGTGGTTAGTATCAGAATTGTGACAACTCCAGAAAAAATTGTTATTAAGGAGGCTAAAAGGAGCTTTTCCTACCTGCATCTCTTTAATTACAACGTTGACAGCATTATCATTAACAAAATATTTTCAGAAGCCTCTTTGAATGGCTATTTTGAAAAATGGGCCGATATACAAAAAGAAAACATCAAGGAAATTACAGACAGTTTCAGTGGAATTCCGGTATTCAAACTTGAATTGCTTGATTATGAGTTAAGAAAGCTTGAGGTACTTAATGAAATAGGCAAAAGACTGTACAATAAAGCGAATCCTGAGGAAATTCTATTCGCTGAAAAGATATTTACGGTAGAAAAGGATGGCAGCGGATTTGTATTGTGTATAAGAATGCCTTTTGTTGATAAAAAACAATTAAAGCTTTCGCAAAAAGGTGATGAAATTACTATATCAATTAAAAATGAGAGGCGCTGCCTGATTTTGCCTCTTAAGTTACAATCACTTGAAATAGATGGTGCTAAGTATGAGGATGGCAAGCTGAATATTCATTTTGCGTAATTGGTTGTTAAAGTCATAGGATTCTGGTTCTATGGCTTCTTTTAAAAATATTTTTATCAAAAATTTTTCCTGACTACTTCAAACAAATTCGGACAAAATATTAAAGAATAAAATGAATTTGAAGTTCAAGGGAGGGATTGTTATTCATATAATTGGAAGATTCCTGGACCCTGGGCAGGTGGGAGGTCTTGTAGATACTCTCAGGAACAGCGGTATACAAAGAAGAGATATGATTATCAGCACTATGGATGAAGAAAAATTTCAGAGCATGAGAAATGATGTTAAAGACAATCGTGCAAGTGCTGTAGTTAAGACAGACCAGGATGACCCCGGTCAGCTTGAAGCCTTTGTTGAAAGCGTAAATGACCTGAGTGATATGCATGAAGACGCAGGAATTGTAGTTTATGTTAAAGCAGCCAAACACAAGGCGCAGGAAGTAAAGTCAGTAATGGAACAATCCGGAGCAGTTGAAATAAAGATTCACGAAATCTAACTATAAAGGAGAGATGCAACGATGAATGATAATAAACCAAAACCAGATGACAGAAGTGACAATGTAGATAGAATACAGCATAATATCAACCATACAATAAGGAATATGGAAGCGGCCGAGGATATGTTGGCAAAGGTGGATGACCCCACACAACAAAGAGAGCTGGAAGAGAAAAATGATAGAAGAAGAGATGCTCTCCAGGGAATGCGCGAAGAGATAAGAGACGAAGCACTTAACCAGAGAGAAAAAGACAGATAATTGTAATTGCCCGGAATAATCGCAACGAACTTGTTGAATATTCCGGGTTTTTTATACATAAAAGTACTGGTGAGTTCTAAATAAAATAGATTAGGCTTGTAATTTTAAGTATTAAGAAATAATATATAGCTATAAGATTATGGAATATAAAGGAAGATTCAAAATGAAAAAGTTTATAATTGTTCTTTTAACAGTTAACTTATTACTTTTCACACCAGCCTGTTCAGAACAGAAAGACTACTCCCTAAAGTCGGTGGAAGTAAGCGCCTCTACTGCAAATAAAATTGAAATTGTCGAGGCGGCACAATGGCCCACAGAAAAATGGAGCACATCGACACCTGAAAAACAGGGACTTAATGAACAGCAACTGGCAAAGACCGATATGAGAGTAAAAGATAATTATCCAAATGTATTCAGTCTTCTGGTGATAAAAGACGGCTATCTGGTTTTTGAGAAATATTACAATGGAGCAAAACAGGACAGTTATAACCCTGTATATTCCGTAACAAAGAGCGTTTTGTCGGCTTTGACAGGTATTGCTATCAGAGAAAAGCTTATAGAAAATACAAATCAGAAAGTGTCCGAATTAATTCCTGAATATTTTAAGTTTATTGATAATCCCAAAAAAAGAGATATTACAGTTAAAAATGTCCTGACTATGACAGGTGGGCTTGACTCAATTGATAACAATTACTATGGCTTTTTTACAAGCCGGAATTGGCTTGAGTATACAATTCAAAGACCACTAACCGATGAGGTGGGAAGTAAATTTGTGTACAATACCGGCTTAACCCAGTTTCTTTCAGGAATAATTACTGAAAAATCCAAAATGAGTACAAAGGACTTTGCGGATAAATACCTTTTTAGCCATCTCAACATAGAGGTAAAACGGTGGGATAAAGACCCTTCTGATTATTACGGAGGAGGCACGGGACTAAATCTTACGGCAAGAGATATGGCTAAATTCGGCTACCTCTATTTGAATAATGGGTTGTGGGAAGGGAAACAAATTATACCGAAGGAGTGGGTAGAAGCCTCAACATCGAAACAGTTCGATGTGGGTGACGGTGTTGATTATGGTTATTTGTTCTGGATAAAGACAATAAAAAACAGCACAACAGGTAAATCGTATTATACCTACCGTGCTGACGGTGCCGGAGGCCAAAAGATTCTTGTTATCCCTGAGCTCCAAATGATCGTTGTTGTTACAGCAAACGAAAATAAGACTTCCAGAGATAATAAGGATACCCAAAGCCTGATAGAAGATTTCGTGATTCCTGCAGTAGAGGATCATTAATAAAGAAATTACGTAACAGCACCGTAATTATTTGGAGTTTACAAACTGGTATGAACTCTCTTTAATAAAATTGACCAATTCATTATTAAATTTATCCTGTTCCTCGTAGAAAAGAGCATGGCCGCTATTTTCAAACGGTACAAGGCGAGAATTTGATATACTTTGATGCATTACCTCTGCAAGAGCGTAAAGGCAAACTTCATCATGAATTCCGTGCATTATAAGGGTTGGAACTTTTATACTTCCCATATCTTTAAACAGGGCTTCATCTCTGAAGGTTATGGCACAGGCTGCTGTAGCAGCTCCGGAGGCTTCGAAGCCCAGCTGGAAGAACCAGTCTGATTGAGGCTGGGTTATTGGCTTGTAAAAAAACAGCGGTGCTGTGTCTCTCAGCATCTGAGGCCTGTCTTTTAGTGAGCTTTCAATAATCTTTGTTATAGCCTCCCTGGGCTGCCCGTAAGGAAAACCCGGCCTCTGGGTGAGACTTGGTGCGGCGGCGCCAAAAAGTGCCAGCTTTGTTACACCATAACCGTTATATCGTGCCATATATCTGATAGCGGCGGCGCCGCCCATGGAATGGCCACATAACACAAAGCTCTTCAAATTCAATGCGTTTACTACTCCTCTAATATCATCCGCTATATGGTTATATGTATAGCCGGAATAGGGCTTGCTTGAATTGCCAAAGCCTCTGGTGTCCATTCCAATACATCTGAAACCCATAGCTGGAAGTCTGTTGTACTGATACTCATACGCCCTGTGGCTCAAAGGCCAGCCGTGGATAAACAGCAAAGTTATTTTGCCGTTGGGGTTTATGTCATGAACAAAAATTTTAACATCTGGCTCTGTTTTAACGTAATATTCCAAAAGTACACCTCCAAATAAATTTATTCATTACATATTATTCGTTTATACCTGCATTTGTGAGGTATTATTTGTAGTATAAAAAGCAGATGACTATTTAATAAAAGATTATAATAATTTATTAAAACCATGTAAAAAATAAACTATAGATAAATATTGATATCATCTATTTACAGTAGAAAGAGGAGAGAATATGAGTTTATTTCTTGGTAAAATTCATTTCTGGCTATATAATAAAGTTCTTTGGACTGAGAAAATCGAGGAAGATATTCTGAACTGGGCTCGGGACAAGGGGCTGCCGGCAGAAAAATGGTTTAGAGAAAATAGCGAACAATATGGAGCTTCAATGGGAAGAGAACCCTTGGAAAAAATCATTGATACTTCAAATATTCATGGCTGGCTTCAGGACAGAATTGAAAGTGCTGAATTAAGGCAGGCTGCACTGGTTACCGAAATTCTTACTGAAGATATGTCTTATAAGGCTGAGCTTCTGGAACTGTTTAAAAAGCAAGGAGAAGCAGCTGCAAAGGAGTATGGAGAGAAGCCTGAAGCACCTGAAGGAATTTTCAATGCGCTTAATGACTATATACTTGAAGGAATGCCTTGCGACAGGGTAAATGAGGTGGTTTCTTCAGGTGAAACAGAGTTTGTATGGCGGACTACCACCTGCCTGCACACTCAGTATTGGGATAGAGTAAAAGGAGATATAAGCCATTTCTACGACTTGAGAAAAGTATGGGTAACTTCATTTGTATCATCAATAAATGAAGCCTATCAATACACCACAAATTCTGAGGGAATCCATAAAATATCAAAGACATAATTTGATATTTATTCATAGTTTTATTAATAGTTTTATTCATAATTTGAAAGCTGGATAATAGCGGATTGGAGGCTATATGACCTTAATAGACCTGATGGTAGAAGAACATAAATATATTAAACGGATGCTTGCAGTTATCCGTAAGTATTGCTACAAAGTAATGAATAAAGAGCCTGTCCAGTACGAGGATTTTTATAGAATGATTGACTTTGTGCGAAATTATGCTGACAAGCACCATCACGGGAAAGAAGAGAAGCTGCTCTTTGAACGTATGATGAAGGAATTGGGACGTCCGGCTGAAATGCTTGTACGTCACGGAATGCTCGTGGAGCACGACCTGGGAAGGCTTCATATGCAGGAACTGGAAGCAGCTTTGAAAAAAGTGATGGAGGGTGATGACGAAGCAAGGCTGGATGTTATAGCAAATGCCATTTCATATACACATCTTCTTCACAGGCATATTGACAAAGAAGATGGAGTTGTATATAAATACGCTCAAAATAACCTTGTCAAGGAAACTCAGGACCAGCTGGACCAGGAGGGGGACAAGCTTGAAAGGGAAGCAGAAATCAAAAATATACAGGACAAGTATATAAAACTTGTTGAAGAACTTGAAAATAAAATTAAACTGTAAAGGCTTACGATCAGCCGGTATCTATTAATCCGGCTGATTGAAGCAGTAAATTGATTTTATCGATGAATGGGTGTCGGTTTTTTAACATTAAAGGGTATATATGAACATTGCAAAGAGTCTCATATCTGGTATAATTTACTTTAGTATATACATATTACGTTACCATATTAAAACATTTTAATTTTTACTTAAGAAACGGAGACTACATATGCTGAAAAGATTTAAAGTTATTCAAAAGATATTATTTCTTTCTGTCATTCTGATAGCTATCATTTTGTCAATTGGTGTTCTTAACTACTTCTCTATTAAAAGCTCCCACGATAGTATTTCAACAATGTACAAAGACAGGCTCAAGCCTATCCAATGGCTCAATGACATGAGAAACCAGAGCAGGGCCCGTGAAGCCGATATACTTTATGTTATCCAATACACCGGCAATCCAAATGCACAAGCTGCTTATATCAATGATATAAAGAATAGAACAGAAAAGTTTGAAGAATTGTGGAAAAACTACAAAGCTACAAAACTTCTTCAATTTGAAATAGAAACTATACCTGTTATCGAACAAAACTATGCGGAGTACCTAAAGCAAATTAATGAAGCAATTGAAATCGCCAAAAAAGGAAACGGTTCAGAAGCATTTAGTTTACTTGAGAGTAATTCTGAAGCCGAAAGTAAATTTCATAAAGCATTACAGGCTTTAGCAACCTATAATGCTGATGTGGCCGATGAATTAAATACTGAAGACAACAAAAACTACGAGAGAACACGGGCTGTTAACACCATTATTATTGGTTTATCCTTGTTGCTGGGGATATTTTTAAGTATTATTATTACAAATTCAATAATCCGTCCTCTCAAGCATATGAGAAAAGAACTTCATATGCTTGCTGAAAGAGGAGGAGACTTGACACAGGAGATTAATATTGACTCTAAGGACGAAATAGGAGATCTGGCCGTCAGTGTTAATAAGTTTATAAGAAATATCCGAACTATTATGATAGAAGTAAATGATTGCTCTAAAAACGTAGAACTTGCTGCTGCGGCAGTATCTGACAGTCTGCTCCACCTGAATGAGGCCGTTGAAGATACCTCTGCCACGGTTGAAGAAATATCTGCTGGAATGGAGGAAACAGCAGCCGCAGCTGAAGAAGTTAATGCTTCCTCAGCGGAAATTGAGAACGCTATAGAGTCAATGGCTGAAAGAGCTCAGCAAGGTGCAGAAGCAGCTAAACAAATAAATACCAGAGCAGCGGAGTTAAAGGTAAATTCAGATACTTCGCAAAAGACAGGAACCGCAATATATAGAGAAGTTAAACAAGGGTTGGAAGCTTCTCTTGAACGCTCCAGAGCTATCGAGAAAATTAGCGTTCTTTCAGAGGCTATACTTCAAATATCCTCACAAACCAACTTGTTAGCTTTAAATGCTGCTATAGAAGCAGCCAGAGCAGGCGAGGCAGGAAAAGGCTTTGCAGTGGTGGCCGATGAAATAAGAAAATTGGCCGAGGACTCAAAAAATACAGTTAACGAAATACAGGTTGTAACAAGAGACGTTGTATCAGCAGTAGAAGACCTGTCTGACAGTTCAAAATCGATAATTGATTTTATTGACAACAATGTAATGAATGATTACCGCACAATGATAGAGACAGGCGAGGCTTACAGCAGCGATGCTATTTATGTTGATGACCTGGTTACCGAATTCAGCGCAACCGCTGAAGAACTGACAGCCTCTGTCGAAGGTATAATTAATGCCATAAACGAAGTATCAAAAACAGTTAATGAAGGCGCCGCTGGTACTCAGAATATCGCCGAGAAATCCACCGATATCCTGCTCAAGGTAAACGATGTACAAAAACAGATGGATATAAGCAGCTCCAATGCAAGAAAACTGAAAGAAGTTGTTTCAAAATTTAAGGTTTAATTTGGACAACAAAAATCAATGAATTAACAGGAATAGAATATAAATTAATTAAGTAAACGAAAGAGAAGACCGGAACCCCGATCTTCTCTTTCGTTTACAACATTATTTAAATATTTGCTTATTTATCTTTCCTATAGGATTTGCCTGAAGACTTGTTTCCTGTGGCTTTAAAAACTCCAGGAGTTTTTCCGCCCGCCTGGCTCGATCTCCTCTTTGAAGACTGCCCGCTGCCATAAGAGCTGTGTCCTGTAAAGGTTCCATAAGTTCCGCCGCTTCTCCCGGAACTATGGTTTGAACCGCCCCGTCCGCCCTTCTTACGAGGAGTCGATTTTTCGACATTGATTCTCTTGCCTTTGATGGTATAATTCTTCATGGACTTGAGAACCTCAGAGGCAAATTCCTTAGGAACCTCAACAAATGAGTATTTATCAAAAATATCTATTGAACCTACCATTTTACCAGGCAGCCCTGAAGATTCAACAAGACTTTCAATTATATGCTTTGGCTGTATTTTGTTGTCGCTGCCGATATTTATGAACAAACGCACCATATCGTTGTCTGTTTCAAATGCTGTATCGCCCAATTCATCAATTTCACTTACTGAGTTTGGTAAGCTCCCTGTTTGCTCAGAGTACATTTTGAGCAGTGCCGCCGCAACATCAAGAGATGTAACAAAGCTTTCTTCCTGATCCCCTGTTTCAGAATTCAGTGCATCTACAAAACGCTCAATATGACTAACATACTTGGACAAACTCTCATGCGCCAGATTATCTTTAAGGGTTTTAAGTACATTTGACATCTTTTTCTCTTCAACATCATTTATACTTGGAGGCTTCATTAAAGTTACTGTCGATTTTGTATATCGTTGAATATCCCTTAGCTTGTATACTTCCCTGCCTGAAATAAAGGTGAAAGCCTTTCCGGTTCTTCCTGCTCTTCCGGTACGTCCTATCCTATGAACGTAATATTCTTCATCACTGGGAATGTCATAATTAAATACTGCTTCAACGTCATCGACATCAATTCCTCTAGCCGCAACATCTGTTGCAATAAGAATATCAAAATTTCCTTTTCTGAATTGAGACATAACCTTATCCCTATGTTCCTGACGCATATCACCGTGGAGGGCTTCGGCAGAATATCCCCTGGATTGAAGGCCGGAGGTAAGTTCATCAACTCTCTTCTTTGTATTGCAGAATACAAGAGACAGTTTAATGTCATTGGTATCTATCAGTCGAGATAATACTTCTAGTTTTGCAGACTCCTTAACTTCGAGATAGTACTGCTCAATGCTGGGCACTGTCAGTTCCTTATGTGCAACTTTTATATGAATAGGATTTTTCTGGTATTTTTTAGTAATGTCAAGAATTTCCTTAGGCATTGTAGCCGAAAACAGAATAGTCTGCCTTTCTTCAGGCACCTTTTCAAGAATTGTATCAATATCTTCTCGAAAGCCCATATTTAGCATTTCATCAGCTTCATCAAGTACTATCATTTTAAGATTATCCAGCTTTAACGTTCTTCGCCTCATGTGATCCATGACACGACCAGGAGTTCCGATGATTATCTGGGGACGTTTTTTAAGAGCCAGTATCTGTCTATCAATCGGTTGACCGCCGTATACTGGAAGAATACGTATTCCATCTTTATATTTCAATACATTTCTCAGTTCCTCTGAGGATTGTATTGCTAACTCTCTTGTTGGACAGAGTACCAATACCTGAATTGATTCAATTTCCGGCTGAATCATTTCAATGGCAGGTATACCGAAGGCACATGTTTTTCCGGTTCCGGTCTGAGCCTGACCTATCAAATCATTTCCATTGAGAATTGGAGGGATTGACTGGGATTGAATAGGAGTTGCTTCCTCAAAACCCATATCAGTAATTGCTTTTTGTACTTCACTTGAAAGGTTTAGATCCTTAAAACTTAATTTTTCCATTATTATTCCTTTACTTTTTTACACTTTTGATTTTATATACTATACAATAATAATTATTATTTACCTTTTTTGCAATGTTTATTTATTCTACACTTGATATATAGATTAAAAGATGTGTATAATCTTTGATGTTTATTTAGAGAATAACAGTATATTTTATGAAAACTTCATGCTTGTTGGGATATTATCCTCTGACGGCAGTTATGATATCATATTGTTATTGCTATTTTAAAAGGACCAATTGAAACAAAGCATGAGCACTCTTAAATAACATAGAATTATACAGTATAATCGGGGGATATCAGAATGAAAAAGTTCGCATTTGTGTCTGATTTTGACGGGACACTTACCGACAGGGATTTTTACCACATCGTTATGGATAAATACCTTAAGGATTGGGCATGGGATTACTATCATGAATGGAGAAAGTCAAAAAAGATAAATGTTGAATTTTTAAACAAGATATTTGGTGCAATGAACAGAAGCGAAGAGGAAATACTTGAGGATATATTGGAGCTTCCTCTGGATCCGCATGCAATGGACTTCATTAAAAAGGTTGAGAACTGCGGAGGAGATTTTTATATATTAAGTGCCGGAACATCATATTATATAAAAAAACTTCTAGCACATTTTAAAATTGATAATGTTACAGTTATATCAATGGAGGGAAAATATTACAACCGAGGAATTACTATCATCCCAGACACGCAAAGTGAGTATTATTCAAGCTTATGGGGTGTTGATAAAGCAAAGGTGGTTATGACACTGAAGGAGCAGTATCAGAAAGTATATTTTGCAGGCGACAGCGAGCCGGACATGGGTGCTGCTAAAGCTGCAGATTGTGCCTTCGCAAGAAATGATCTCCAAAGGCTGCTAACAGAACAGAACATATCTTTTGTTCCTTTTAACAGATATTTAGAAGTTGAAGAATATATGATTAATAATGGAATGCTCAACAAATAAGAGCATTGAAAATCCGTTTATAGGTTTGAGTGGAAGCAGGAGGTTTCTATGGGTACATCCATACACAGAATCGAAATACCTACTATAATGGAAGTAAACATTGATATACTGGAAAATGTGGGTTCATACATTGAAAGAGCCGGTATATCCAGAGTAATTATTCTATTTGGTGAGGGAATCAGAACACTTTTCGGAGAAAGAATAATTAATTCCATAAAGAGTAAGTCTTCGCTTTCACTTCTTGACTCCTATGATTTTGATGATATTACTATAGAGAAGCTAATTCCCCAGGCTTTTTCAATACCTTCCAGAACAGATGCGGTTATTGGTGTGGGAGGAGGGAAGGTTCTGGATACTGCTAAGTATATTTCTTTTTTAAACAAGCTTCCCTTTATCAGTATTCCTACTTCAACCTCAAACGATGGTTTTTCCAGCTCCGGCTGTTCACTGATTATCGGAGGAAAAAGAACTTCGGTACATGCTACAATGCCCTTTGGAATAATTGTTGACCTGAACGTAATAAAAAATGCACCCTCAAAGTTTATTTATTCAGGGCTGGGAGATATCTCTTCAAAAATTACTGCTGTATTCGACTGGTACTTTGAGGAGAGAAACTCAGTATCAAAAGTGGACGATTTTGCTGCTATGCTTGCAAAAAAATCTGTGAACAGTATAGTGCGAATGCCTTATACCAATATAAAAGAACATTTCTTTTTAAAAGAAATGGTGGATTCACTTACTATGAGCGGCATTGCTATGGAGATAGCGGGAAACAGCTCTCCCGCAAGTGGTAGTGAGCATCTTATATCCCACGCTCTGGATAAAATACTTGACAAGCCTCAGCTTCACGGCATTCAGGTTGGTGTTGCGACATATCTGATGAGCCTTGTCCAGCAACACAGGTCAGAACGTATAGAAAAATTCCTGGGTGATACCGGATTTTTTGATTATGTTGCAACGCTAAACATGAAGGCTGAGGCTTTTGAGAAAGCTATAGACATTGCTCCTTCCATAAAACCCAACAGATTTACTTATATTCATGTTGAAGAAAACAGGATAAAGGCAAAGGAACTGCTCAGGAGCAATGAGATACTTAAAAAGCTGCTGAACTAATTAACGGCTTATAAGCAAGGATAAAGAGAGCTGTCGTACAGTCAGTCATAGTAACTGTTTGACAGTCTCCCTTTTAAATTACTGATACATATTAATTAGAGCTGTACTATATATTCAGACCACTGATAACCTGTTTTAAAGACTGGGCTGATTTATTAAGCATTAATGTCTCTTCGCTGCTTAAGGGGACATTAATGATTCTTGCTATGCCCTCTGAATTAACCTGGCTTGGAATGCTGAGACAGATGTCGCTCAAACCATATTCACCTTCCAGCAGACTTGATACAGTAAGAATTGAGTTCTCGTTTCTTACAATGGCTTCAACGATTCTTCTCACTGCCAGAGCCACTGCGTAATATGTGGCTCCCTTGCGGTCAATAATTTCATAAGCAGCATTCTTTACATTATTGAAGGTGGTTTCTTTAAAACTTGTACTGTCACAGGATTTACAATCCTTACAGTATGCGTCCATGGATACTCCTGCAATAGAGGCAATACTCCAGGTTGGTACTTCCGTGTCCCCGTGTTCCCCAATAATATAAGCGTGTACGTTACGGGGATCAACACCCATATGTTCTCCAATCATATATTTAAATCGAGCTGAGTCTAATACTGTTCCTGAGCCTATTACTCTGTTCTTTGGAAACCCTGAAAGCTTATAGGTAACGTAGGTAAGAATATCAACAGGGTTTGTAACTACCAGAAGTATACAATCACTATTGTATTTAACTATGTTTCCTATTACATCTTTAAAAATGGCTGTGTTTTTGTTTACAAGGTCAATTCGGGTTTCACCGGGCTTTTGATTAGCTCCACCTGTAATAACCACGATATCTGCATCACTGCAGTCTGAGTAAGTGCCGCTGTATATTCTTACCGGTCTGACAAAAGGCATGCCGTGATTCATATCCATGGCCTCGCCCTCGGATTTTTTTGCATTAATATCTATAAGAACCAATTCAGAAATAAGTCCGCTTAACATAAGTGTGTAGGCAGTTGTTGACCCTACAAAACCGGTACCAATAATAGCAATTTTATTTATGGATTTGTTTTTCATAGCGTTTACCTCCTGAGTAAGCTTTACTAAATATAATATACCCCTTTAGTGGTAAAAAGTAACAATAATTTATTTGAATAAATATGAAATATAATGTAAAATATTATTGTATTTATGCAAAAAAACGCACAATTGAGGAGCAAATTTTATGCAGTTTTTAGTTCATCAACAGATGAATATCCTTTCCGGTGCAGTAATATTTCTTTTTGGAATTTACGCGTTAAGTGTTCTGGATAAAAAGGTTTTGATAAACCAAACATATATTGCCTCCTTATGCCTCAATCTATTATTGATTAATGCAGAAATTGTGTTGTTTATTCTACAAGAGGCAAGTATAGGGTTAGTCTGGGCTCGTATTTTATCGGCCCTTTTAAAGTCTTTGTCTCCTGTATTGGCTTACATGTTCCTTAAATTTATTTGTGCATACTATATGCCGCCCTTCGAAATAAAAAGGTCTGTTCGCCCAGTATTTAAGCTTTTACTGGTTTTTAACATATTTGTAGGAGTATTGTCCTCGTTATTAGGTAAAATCCAATCGGAAAGTGTGTTGGGCTATATTATTCCCTTCCTTGCTTCAATAATTTTCCTTGCGTACGGTTTATATGTTATTATCATAAACAAAAAAATACTGCTTAAGTTTGAATACGGATATATCCTGATTTTGAGTTTTATTACAAATGTACTAGTACTTTCTTTGTTATTTTCATCTAGGATCAGCTTTATCTGGTGTATAACAACCTTTATAATAATTATGATGTTTATAACAATCCAGCAAAGAGAACTTTACAGGGACGCATTGACCGGAGTTCGAAACAGATTAGTATTAAAAAAATGTTTGGATTCTCATGCTAAAAGGCCCTATGAAGCTTTATCGGTAATAATGATTGATATGGATTATTTTAAAAATATTAATGATTCCTATGGACATTTGGAGGGAGACCGAGCTCTTAAAGTTTTTGCAAAGCTGCTTCAAAAGGTTTATTCAGAGAGTGGAATTGTAATTCGAATGGGCGGAGATGAATTTATTATACTTGTTTACGGTCTCTCTGAAACTAAGGTAAATGATCTTATAATAAAGATGGGTAAAATGGTTGACAGATATAATCACAGATGTGAAAAACCATATATGTTGAAATTCAGCTGTGCTTGCGGAACGTATAAGAATGATATGAGTATGGATCAATTTATACACGAGATTGATCTAAAAATGTACAATAGCAAGATTACCCGCAAGAGAAAACTATTAAATGCAGATATCGAATTCTGAACTATTTATAGGATTTGGTTATTTAATGTTGCTTTTTGGAGTTGATTAATAGATTTACTGTAAGTATAATTTGCTATAAGAGTTTCAATTGAACAAAAAACTAATGGACGGAGGGTTATTATGATTTTTTGGAAGGACGATTATGTTTTAGGTATTGAACACATTGACCAGCAGCATAGGGAACTTTTTAGAATTGCTTCAGAAATCCATGAACTTTTACAAAATGATCTTATTACCGATAAGTACGACAGTATCATTAAGTTGCTTTCAGAACTTAAGGATTATACTGTATTCCACTTTAAGTCGGAAGAGGAATACATGGTTAGTATTGGCTACAGAAAGCTGTTAAGTCATAAAGTTGAGCATAACGATTTTATAGATAAAATAAATAATGTGGATCTTGAGAAAATAGATATGGATCATGAGCAATATCTATTAGATATTCTTGAGTTTATACTCAATTGGATATCAGATCATATCCTTCAGACTGACAGAGCATACGTAACAAAAGGATAATAAACAAATGAGGCTGAACATATATTTTACTGCTATGGTAAAGTATATGTTCTTTTTATTACATTAAAATTCACTGTTTGGACACTTTAATTAAGTATTGAAAGTATTCCAGATACTTAATTTTTGATATGAGGCGTCTGAAATTATAACAGCTGCTTTGGGTCAGAAGTTATTTCAAATAATTAATATTTTTTAAGGTACTTGTTTTATTTTTTTTAAGAGTGGTATATAAATTGATAACTATAATTTAACAGAATATGTTAGGTCTGTTGACCTTTAGGAGGAAGAATATGAAAGTAGTAATAATAGGATGTACACATGCTGGAACAGCTGCAGCAAAAAATGCGGCTAAGCTATATAAGGATGCTGAGATTACCGTTTATGAAAAGAATGATAATATCTCTTTTCTTTCCTGTGGAATAGCGCTGTATGTAGGCGGAGTGGTTAAAGATCCCAAGGGACTTTTTTATTCTTCACCAGAAGCGTTAAAGGAAATAGGTATTACAACCCGTATGAATCATGAGGTTCTGGAGGTAAAACCTGAGGAAAAAATTATAATGGTTAAGAACCTGACAGATGCCTCAATCTTTGAAGACACCTATGACAAACTGATTATAACTACGGGTTCCTGGCCAATTGTACCCAAATTTGAAGGGCTTGAGCTCGAAAATATTCTTTTATCAAAGAATTATGATCATTCAAATGACATTATAGAGAAATCAAAAAATTCTGAAAATATTGTTGTTGTCGGTGCGGGATACATCGGGGCAGAACTGGTGGAGGCCTTTGCAGATCAAGGTAAGAAGGTAACCTTGATAGATACTGAAGCGAGGATAATGAGTAAATATTTTGACAAGGAATTTACCGATTTGGCTGAGGAAGAGTATAAAAATCATGGAATAAAGCTTGCTTTAGGTGAAACAGTCGTACGCTTTGAGGGGGAAAACGGGAAAGTTACCTCCGTTGTAACCAACAAGGGTCTCTATCCCGCAGATATGGTTATTTTAAGCATAGGGTTCAAGCCTAGTACAGAGCTTTTTAGGGGAATGCTTGAAATGCTGCCAAATGGAGCCATTATCGTGGATGAATATATGCAGACCAGCTGCCCGGACGTATTTGCTGCAGGTGACTGCTGTGCCGTAAAATACAATCCCACCGGAAAGCTTCAGTATATACCACTTGCCACCAATGCAGTAAGAATGGGCACTTTGGTTGCGAGAAACCTTCAAAAGCCTTTAATTAAAGGTATGGGAACTCAAGCTACCTCGGGAATAAAAATATATGATCTCAACTGTGCAGCTACCGGTCTAACACAGACTATGGCTGAAGCCCAAGAGCTTGATGTCAAGACTGTAACGGTAAAAGAAAATTATAGGCCTGAATTCATGCCATCCTATGAAGAGGCTATGCTTAAGATAGTTTATGACAACAAAACAAGAGTTGTACTAGGCGCACAGCTGTTGTCAAAAGCTGATCTGACTCAATCAATAAATACTTTATCAGTTGTGATACAGAATAAGATGACTATAGATGAACTGG
The DNA here is from genome assembly GCA_023460955.1 of Bacillota bacterium. Classification (GTDB taxonomy): domain Bacteria; phylum Bacillota; class Clostridia; order Acetivibrionales; family DSM-1351; genus Ruminiclostridium. The sequence continues at coordinate 182,161 of JAEWOH010000024.1, forward strand.
CTTTTGTGGATTTCTTCTTCCAACCACATTATAATAAACCTTGGAATATACTTAATATGGCTGGTTTGGCAGCAGAATAAGCCAGAGAAAGTGTAAGAATTGTTTTTAGACAAATTAAAAGCTATTTCGACTACAAACAATTATAGTAGTGTTTTCAAAAAAAGATAATTATGCTATGTTAATATAGCAGGGCAGATGGAATACCGTTTGCTTTGCTATATTTTTGTGCTCGCTCATGTTGCCATTACAATTATATTTTTTATTATTTTTGTTTTATTGTGGGTAGGTCCGGGGGTTGGTTTAATGAATTTCGCCGAAAAATTAAATAATATATACTTTAATAAAAGGGACCTGAATGATGAAGAAATGGCCTCTTCAAGGAATTTATCAATTTACGAGGGCTGTACTGCAAGAAGTATATTAACCCTTACAAGCGGATCCTTCCTTGTCGGCTTCGCCAATTACCTTGGTGCCAGTAACCAGATATCCGGGCTAATTTCTGCAATACCTGTTCTGGCCGGAATTATTACGGTGTTTTCACCAGTATTATTTGAAAGGCTGGAGAACAGAAAGCTAATTACGGTGCTTTTTTGTTTTATAGGCCGGCTCTTGCTGGGATTAATGATACTCATTCCTTTTATTAATATATCCGGTGCGACACGGATAACCATTTTGATAGCAACCTTCCTTGTAGCCAACCTCTTTTTGGCTTCAGTTATGCCCTCGGCACTTGCATGGGTGCTCAATATCACACCGGAGGGAATCAGGGGTGCTTATTACGGACGCAGAGAATCAATAGTTCTGGGTGTGGTAACCATTGTAACACTTGTAATGGGACAGGTGCTTGATGTTTTTGACAGGGCAGGACACCAGCTTAATGGCTTTGTTGTACTTTACATATTTGTGATTATTACAACAATGGTAAACCTTATCATTTTTTCAGGCATTAAAGAGCAGCCGAATAAAATAACAAAGAACAGCATTTCAATAATAAATATATTCAGTAAACCTATAAAAAGCAAAAAATATATGAAAGTATCACTTCTTATGGCAATTTGGAATTTCGGGTATCAGCTGGCTTTTCCGTTTACCTCAGTATACATGATATCGACATTGAAACTTGGGTACGGCTTAATTACCATAATGGCAGTTTTAGCATCCATTACAAGTGTTATTTCGGTAAAGTTTTGGGGTAGGCTGGCAGATAGAAAATCCTGGGTTCATCTGACAAATCTGATGTTACTGCTCCAAGTGGCAAGCTTCTTAATTTGGTTTTTTATAAACGGACATACTGTTATGTATCTTATAGCCTTTGCCCATATATTAAGCGGTGCGGCTATTGCCGGAATTAATATTTCCATGAACAATCTTCAGTACAGTTTTTCACCTCCTGAAAACAAGATGGTGTTTATGGGCTTTTCATCAGCAGTTAATGGAATTATCGGTTTCCTTGGTACGTTGGTCGGTTCGTATTTCATTACCTTGACCGGCAAGTATTCTCATTCTCATTCATTGGGAAAACTTTCTGTGGGAATTATGCAACTTCTCTTTGTTATTGCCGGAGTAATGCTTTTTACAGGTATGATTGTTTCGCGTTCAATGATGAAAAACGAATTAAATATGCTGAAGCAATAATTTTTTATTTATATAGAAAACATATAAATAAAGTTTTATTAACCGCATTGAATGTAAATAACGTCTGTTGTTACTGAAATAAATTAATTCGGATTGGAGTAACTTATAGTATGGAAGTTCAATACAAAAACAAGGGATTAATACTCATAAACATTGTTCTGCTGACCTTTATGGCATGCCTTGACAGCAGTATTGTAAATGTAGCATTACCTGTCATGGCGGATTCTTTTAAGGTCGGAATGAATTCAATTTCAATAATAGTATCCTCATATTTGATTGCTATCTCAGCAACTATACTTATTTTTGGCAGATTGGGAGATATAAAAGGAACTGTTAAGATATTTAAGATAGGTATTGTTATTTTTACAATCGGCTCTTTTTTATGTGCAATAGCAAACAGTCTGAACCTGCTTGTAACAGCCAGAATAATTCAGGCAGTGGGTGCAGCCGGATACATGGCAACAAACCAGGGTATTATAACCAGAGTTTTTCCTGCCGGTGAAAGAGGCAGGGCACTTGGTATTACAGGCTCATTTGTGGCACTGGGTACACTTGTGGGACCACCTCTCGGTGGCTTTATTGTCGATGTGGCAGCCTGGCAGTATATTTTTCTTATAAATATTCCAATCGGTATTGTTGCTTTTATTATGGGACTGAGAATTCTACCAAAGGATGAGGAAAGAAAAAAGGTAAAGTTTGATTTGGTAGGTGCTCTGCTCTTCCTTATATTTATAGTGTCTTTATTTGCAGCGCTTATTGTGGGCGAGCAGATAGGGTTTACAAAGCCTCTGATACTTGTTGGTTTTGCACTGGCCATAGCCGCTTTTATTGCCTTTATAAAAGCAGAGCTGAAACAGGAAAGTCCTTTACTTCAGCTTAACATATTCAAAAATCAGTTGTTTTCACTGAGTATACTGTGCGGGTTTCTGCTATTTGTAGCAATGAATTGCTCAAATATACTTCTTCCCTTTTATCTCCAGGATGTCATAAAGTTATCACCTTCGGTTTCTGGTCTTTATTTAATGACTTACCCTGTCGTATTGTTTGTAGTTGCTCCCATAAGCGGATATTTATCTGATAAAATTGGTTCTGAGCTGCTTACTCTTATGGGGCTTCTGACCTTCTGCTCGGCTTTCTTCATGATGGCTACTATAAATGAACATTTTCAGCCTGTAAAGCTGGTTATAATAATTGCCGTCATGGCACTTGGAAATGGAATGTTCCAGTCTCCCAACAACTCTCTGGTAATGTCTTCAGTACCGAGGGAAAGGGTGGGTATAGCCGGCAGTATAAATGCACTGGTAAGAAATTTGGGGCTTGTAGTAGGAGTATCTGTATCAACCTTGATTTTATATGGTGTTATGAGCAGCCAGCTTGGCTATACTGTTACTACCTTTGTAGAGGGGAAAGAGCCGCAATTTGCTTATGCCATGAGAATTACCTATATCTGTGCGGGACTCATCTCCTTTATCGGAGCTGCTTTAACCGGCTTTAGGCTCTTAAACAAAAAAAGAAAAAGAGCTATATCGTAATAAGCAAAATTCCAAAAATACCATCATAAAAACCCGCCCTTGCAATAAATCAGAAGGCGGGTTTTAATAATACAGAAAATTTAGTTTTAAGTTCACAAGCTATTTAAGCAGTTCAAGCAGCTGGGAAGGTGACTCTAAATAATACTCTGCATCTATATTATCTGCATTATTTGAGCCCCAAATAGCCAGTGCAAACTTGACTCCAGCGTTTAAAGCGCACTGTCTGTCAAACAGTGTATCTCCAATATATATTGTTTCTGAAGGTAAGGCTCCCAGCTTGTCCAATGCTTTTAGGAGTGGTTCTGCTTCAGGCTTATGCTTCATAGTGTCATCTGAGCAAATTACTGCATCAAATTTATTGATTAAATCCTGCAGACAACTATCGATTTTGATTTCGTAACCACATCTGGATGTTACAACACCAAGTGGAATATTCATAGTTTTTAAGGTGTCAATAAGCTCGCTTATTCCTTCAAAAGGCTTACAGCGTTCAAAACCTTCAATAAGATATTTATAATAGTCCTTCATTGTAGCTTCAATATCTGTAAAGCCATATCTTTCAAGTGACTTGAGCGTCGGAACACCATAACCCTTTAGAAGTTCCTCCTCTGTAAAATATCTTCCGTACTTCTTAAAAATTATACTCTGGTATGCAAATATTATTGCTTCTTCTGAATCTACCATCGTACCATCTACATCGAATACTACATATTTGAACATTTTATCCTCCGAAAATTAATATATATATCAACAACTTATAAGTTAACATACTATTCATTATAACATTAAACTACAATAAATGCTGTTTGAAATTGTACATTTTAGTAAGATAGAATATAACAAGAAAGCACACTCCCGTGGAGAATAAAACATCAAATACTATAAGATTATCAGGGATAATAATATTGATGACCCTTACACAAAGGTAGCCTGCCAGACCAAACATTGCGAAAACCGCACTTTTGAGCACTGATAGCTTTATCTCACAGACCTTCCTTATTTCATGAAGGTTTAGTACAAGCCCTGTAATAGATGCAATTACAAGCGCAACTCCATAGCCGTAAATATTAAGTGAAGGAATTCCTGTAAATATAATTACTAAAATCAAATATTGAATTGATACTATTATAGAATTTTTTAGATTGACATTTTGCTTGCCCAGACCGTTTAATATGCCGAAAGTAGCCGAAGCTACATAGCTGATAAAATTACATATACCTGCCACCATTATCATTTGTCCAAGGTCATCCCTTCCATAAAACAACAATCCCAGCTTTTGAGGTATACACACCGACACAATAAGCGTCCCCAACCCCACTAAAAGAGAGATTCGCAGCACTTGTGAAATTCTTTTTTCGGTGCTCCAGGAGTCCTTCTTACTTATACTTAAGGACATATCAGGAATCATAACCGTCATCATTGAACCTACAATAATAAAAGGAAGATTAACTGTGGTCATGGACATACCGATGAATTTTCCTATCAGCTCCAGTGCATTATCATAGCTCATTCCTGAACTGACAAGCCTTCTAGGCAGAATAAGGGTAGAAGCTGTATTTAGAATGGAGGATAGAAAACCATTAAGACACAGGGGACAAGATATCACAAGTATATCAACCAGCAATTGAAGAGGATTTTTTACTTTGGTCTTTACGGGTACAAGCTTGCGGGAAAAGACTTTAAAAGCCGTAAAGAGCATTACCATGCTTATGGCTTCACCTATTGCAAGAGCGAAGTATGCTGTAGTAACTGCACCTTTTATGTTTTTTACCGCTAAAATAGCCATTGTAGCGAGGAGAATGGTGACACGGATGCCCTTTTCAAGAATATCAATGCCGGCTGGTATGGTGAATCTTTCAAAGCCGTAAAAAAATCCTTTGAATATCGCTGACATAGGTATAAACACAAGAGCGGGGCAAATAATTCTTATAGCATCTGCAGCTCTGTCGTCCTTAATAAAGAAACTGCTTATATTTGATGCGTTCAAAAAGACAAGGATTGCAATACTTATACTCCACAGCCCGATAAAACAAATTGCAACCTTAATTGTTCTGTGAAGATTCCGGTAATCTCTTTTGTTATTGTATACTGCACAGGTCTTTGATACTGCTGTAATCAGGCCGTCAGCTGTTAGACAGATAAGCAGGGAATAAACGGGCATTATGAGCCCATAAAGTCCAAGCCCTTCAGCCCCCAACTTTTTTGAAAGGATTATTGAAAAAGCAAACCCAATAAAGCCTGTTACCAAATTTGACATCGTAAGGATTGCGGAATTTTTGTAAAATTTATCAAGTCCCATTTATAATAGCTCCAATTTTGCTTTATTAATAAATGCTATTCACTATGAGACAGGTTTATTACTGACTTAGTCCTATGGTTAGGGAATTAAAAAGGAGCGCTGGTCCGCTTGAAAGCAGTTAGCAGCACTCCTTATTTGTTTACCAGATAATATACAAAAACTGTTTGAGCTAAAATTATCAAAGGTACAAGTGTCATAAAGTACCAATTACGAGTTTTATGATGGAATATGAATAGTCCTAAGTATACGCCGATACTTCCGCCTAGTATTGAGAGGAGAAAAAATGATCTTTCAGGTATTCTCCACAATTTGTTTTTTGCTTTAAATTTATCCAGGGATACCAATGCAAAGCCAAAAATGTTTAGCAAAAGTACCAACCCAATCATGAAATTTTGCATAAACGCACCTCAATAAATATCTAAAGATGTATTATACTATAATAATACAATATTATACCTTAAATGTGCTAGCTTTTTCTTAATTACTATGTTAATTATCGCCATTTTTCTTTTTATATAACAATTAAAACAGCCCATAGGTTATTATTGACACAAGATATATAATATGTTAATCTTTCCTAAATAAAAATCGGATAGATTTAAAGCGCATGCGGAAATGGAGATAAAAATGTCTATATTTGAAAAGGTCAGCATTGTTAAAAAGGCAAACGTATATTTTGATGGTAAGGTAACAAGCCGTACAGTGATTTTTGAAGACGGAGAGAAAAAGACATTAGGTATAATGATGCCGGGTGAATATGAATTTGGTACTGCAGATAAGGAAATCATGGAAATTATGGCGGGCAAATTGCAGGTTATGCTACCTGATACCAATAATTGGGTATCCATTGAGGGCGGCCAGCAATTCGAGGTTAAAGCAAACTCCAGATTTAAATTGGTAGTTGAAGAATTGACTGATTACTGTTGTTCTTATATTAAATAGTTCCCAAAATAAAAAACGCATAGTTATTTTCGAAGCATGTTGACTTAACAAAGAGCATGCTTCTTTTTTATTTGGATATTTAAAAACAGCTCAGCGGGCAGACAATTTGTAAAATACAAAGTATTTGTATATAATAGGTTTAAAACCCGGATTAGGGAGGTTTTTATGAAATTTGACTTGCTTGACCTTAGTTTTTTCGGCGTCATTCTTAAAATAATACTTATAATAATAATTTATGCGATAATAGTTCAGGCTCTTAAGATCATGTCAAAGGATGTAAAAAGAAGCGGGGCCAAAGGCAACAATAATCTGGGCTGGAAGCTTAAAGTTGTTGATCCCGGGGATGGCGGGAATTTTGTTGAAGGAGATTCTGTTCCTATCGGAAACAAGCTGACTATAGGCAGAAACAGATTAAACCAGATGGTGCTTCCATCGCCGTCAATTTCAAACTTTCACGCAAAAGTGTATTTTGAAGATGGTCGTTACATGCTGGAGGATCTCAACTCTACAAATGGAACTTTTATAAACGGTATCATGGTAGACAAAAAAAGTCTTCAACCTGGTGATGAAATCAGTATATCCCGAACTGTTCTGATGGTATCAGACGAATAACGTTTTAATTTATTGGAGTTTCAAAAACATAATGACTAAACGATTAAAAATTCTACAATTTTTCATATATTTATTTCTGTTTTTTGGTTTTCTCAATCTTGCGTTTTTGGGAAACCCATTAGACCCTATAGCCGGAGTATTTTTTTGCGTAATAGTATTAATTATTTCAATAACATCAAAAGTACTTAGGAAATTCTATCCTATGGGTGACAGGCTTATTTTTCTACTGGCAATGCTTTTGTGTTCAATAGGGATAATCATGCTTTTCAGGTTAAACATGGCTTCAGCATTGAAACAGCTTATATGGCTTGTTATCGGGATACTTATGTTCCTTTTTGTAGTGTTGTACCTTAAAAAAGGACTTATTAAGTTTTCAAAATATAAATATATATTCCTTGCCGGAACTATTATTTTCATGGCTATGGCAACCTTTGTAGGCGTTGAAATCCTGGGTGCAAAGAATTGGGTGAAAATAGGGCCTTACGGGTTTCAACCCTCTGAATTCGGAAAGATATTCCTTATACTTTATTTATCATCAGCCCTATCAAATATTACCTCAAGAAAACAGCTTATTCAGCCGGGTATTGTAATAATAATCTCACTTGGTTTTATGGTGCTTCAGAAGGACCTCGGCACAGCTCTTATTATATTTGCGGTTTCTGTAACGATGGTATACCTGGCTACCTCGAAAAAACTTTATGTTTTTATTTCACTGGGTTTGTTCTCGATGGGAGGCTTGGCTAGTTATGCAGTATTTGGTCATATAAGAAGGCGTTTCATGATATGGCTTAATCCTTGGGATTATGTCTATAATGAAAGCTACCAGCTGGTGCAGTCTATGTATGCAATTGCAATGGGCGGACTTTTCGGAAGAGGGCTTGGTATGGGTCACCCCGGCTATGTAGCTGTAAATGAATCGGATTTTATATTCTCTGTTATCTGTGAGGAAATGGGACTTTTAATGGGGTTAGCAATTCTAATACTACATTTCCTGCTGTTTTACAGGTCCATAAGAAGTGCAATCCATGCCGAAAATAATTTTACAAAGCTTCTTACCGCCGGACTTAGTGTAATGACAGCAACCCAGGCACTTGTCATAGTAGGAGGAGTAACAGGCTTCATTCCACTGACAGGTATAACTTTGCCTTTTGTAAGTTATGGAGGCACTTCTCTGCTTATTAGCTTTTTATCGCTTAGCATAATACAGAAAGTATCCGAGGGAGACGAAGAAATAAATGAATAATCTGACAACTAATATAAAAAGAGTTATGGTCATCTTCCTGATTGTATTTGTAGTTCTTATCAGCTACCTTTCATATTTTACACTCTTCAGAGGTCCTGGCATTGCAACAAGACCAGACAATAGAAGAATGTGGGATATCAGAAACCAAGTTGTGAGAGGAACTATCTACGATAGAAATGAAAAAGAGCTTTCAGTAAGCGAAAAGGATAAGAACAGCAATTACAAGAGAATATATAAGGGCGGCGCCTCCACAGCTCATGTTCTTGGCTATTATGATCCTCAATATGGAATATCCGGACTTGAAAACCTTTATGATAGTTACCTTTCCAGCAATATTTCAGCCTCCTTCCTCGCATGGGTAGGCAATGGCTTTGAAAAAGTGGACAAAAAAGGAGATGACGTATACACAACACTTGATTATGGACTTCAGAAGACTGCCTATGAAGCTCTTGGTTCCTCAAAAGGTTCTGTTGTGGTAATCAAGGTTGATACAGGAGAAATTCTGGCCATGGTCTCAAAACCCTCCTTTGATCCAAATGATTTAAACAAGAGCTGGAAGAAAATCAGTACAGATGAAAAAAGGCCACTGTTAAACAGAGCTGTTTCAGGTCTTTACCCTCCGGGATCTACTCTCAAGGTTGTTACAGGTATCAGTGCCCTCGAAAACCTGGAAAACATTGAAAAGGAAACATTCAATGACCAAGGTAAACTTACTTTGGGAGGAGATTATACCCTCAGCAATGACAAGGGAAAAGCCATGGGTAAAATAAGCTTCGAGCAGGCATTTATAAAGTCCAGCAATGTTTATTTCGGGAATTTGGGAATACGTTTGGGAAAGAAGCTTTTCAATACTGCTGAAAAATTCCGGTTTAACAGAAATATTTCTGCAGACGGAATAATTATAGATAATAGTATTTTTCCAAAATATAAGGCGGCTGAAAAGGGAAATCTTGCTCAGGCAGGCATAGGACAGGCGGAGGTTCTGGCTACGCCGATACAGATGGCGTTAGTAGCACAAACTGTAGCAAATAATGGTAGTATGATGAAACCTACATTGGTAAACAAGGTGCTTGATTACAACGGAAATGCAGTCAAGGAGTTTAAGCCCGAACAGCTTGATCAGGTTACTTCTCCCGATAATGCTGCTAAAATCAAATATTTCATGAGAGAGGTAGTTGAAAAGGGAACAGGTACAAGAGCCCGGGTTGGAGGGGTTCAGGTCTGCGGGAAAACAGGAACTGCTCAGCATATAGAAAGTAAAACTCCTCACAGCTGGTTCATAGGATTTGCTCCTTACAAAAACCCTGAGATAGCAATAGCTGTAGTTGTTGAGGAAGGCGGCTACGGCGGAACCGCAGCAGCCAAAATATCCTCACAGGTTATGAGCAAGTATTTTCGCAAATAACGAGTACTCTTATAGTTAACTACAAAAAATCCATACTCTTTTAGCTATTTGCCATGACTATATCAGTTTAATTTTATCTTTGACAAAACTACCGCTATTTCAGCTCTTGTAGCGAGAGACTTAGGGTTTAGCTTTGAACCCGAACCGCTGACATACCCGTTTTTAACCATTACGGCTAAAGCCTCCCTTGCATAATTGCTTACCTGGTTCGAATCCAGAAATTTGTCAAGTTCAGAAACGTTCGCGGTTTCCATAGTGATACCGGCAGTTTTTAATGCCTTATACACCTGAACCAACATATCCTGGCGGGTAATTCCTGATTTAGGAGAAAACAGGTCATTTCCCGTACCTGACGTAATGCCAAGGGCCTTAGCTGTGCCTATGGCGTTATAATAGTAGGAGTCTGCAGGTACATCTGAGAAATTACTTGCAAAAACCTTCTGGAGACCTGTGGCTTTAATCAACATAAGTATAAAGTCTCCTCGTTTGGAAGTGTTCATAGGCATATACAAGCTTTGACCTACCCCTGTCACAATCCCCCTCTCATATAGCCCATCTATGGGATCTATAGCCCAAAAAACATTTTGTCCGACATCGCTGAAATACCTTGATTTATAGCTGATATTAAGTCCTGAGCTCTGATTGTGAAGCCTGTCAAGAGCTGTTACAACGTATTTGACACCGTTTGGATCGTTTCGGGTGGTATCAGTAAATTGTTGCGAACCCACTGCCGTTCTTCTTATTGTTGCAATGAGTTTTTTAGAGCTTTCATCATTAGCTATATCAATACTTTCATTAGCCGAGTATTTGTAAATGGCATAGTAGGAGGTTGTCTCATCAGTGTCAGTCCAGGTCAGTTTTAAACCGTTTGAAACGGAAGATATTGTGCCGTTATGGGGTACTGAGGGGGCACGGCCTCCTTTCCAGGGCATCACGGGTACAAGTACCTTTGTTGCCCAGAGATTATTTTGTAACGTAGCTACTACAGACTGGCTGGGGCTTTCAAAAAAGTTGTTCATTCGGAACATTACACTGCCTTTTATATCCGACTGTGCAATATTGTGTTTTATCTGGCGAGTCATTTCCGGAACTCCGTTATCTATGGAAAAATCTTTGTCGTTTGTGGAATTACCCTCATTTATTCTGTATAAGGCTTGTCCTATATAAAGATGAACTTTCTTGTTTTTTACGGTATTGGACCACCAGTTTGCCAGCTCTCCATAAGGTGCGGCAGTATTGGCATAAGTAAAGTATATCTGAGGATTTATATAATCTATTAACTCTTCATCAACCCACTTTTTTGTATCAGCATAGCATTTGTCATAGTTGGTATACGAGGAGTTTGTGTTCGATCCCGCAGGATCATCCTTTTTATTTCTCCATATTGCAGACGGGCTTATTCCGAACTTTACCCAGGATTTAGATGCTCTGATTTTCTCTGATAACTCCTTAATCAATAAATAAGTATTGTTTCTTCTCCAATCCGCTTTTTTTGAAAATTGTCCATTATTATATTTCTGGAAGGTTGTATCATCACCCATTTCATTCGTATAGGATTCATAGTAAAAATAATCATCAAAATGTACACCATCGATGTCATAGTTGTTTACAACCTCCATAACACAGTCTTCAACCCACTTCCTTGCTTCAGGTATGCCGGGATCCAGAACAAATCTGTTGCTTGCGGTTCTAATCCACTCAGGATGTTCTTTATATACACTTTTAGCTATATCCAAAGAGGCCTTAGTTGCAGCACTGGTGTCCATGGATACCCTGTAAGGGTTAAACCACGCATGTAGCTCAAGGTTTCGTTTATGTGCTTCTTCTATTGCAAATTGAAGTGGATCAAAACCGGGATCCTTTCCAAAAGTTCCGGTAAGATAACGTGACCAGGGTACAAGGCTTGACCTGTATAAGGCATCACTGGTAGATCTCACCTGAAGAAATACCGCATTCATATTGAGAGCTGCCGCTCTGTCCAATAACTTTACAAGCTCTTCCTTAGACTTTTGAATTCTGAGATTATTATCTGTGATAGCCTTAGTTTTTGAGGAAGGCCAGTCAAGGTTGACAACGGTGCTTATCCATGCTCCCCTCAAGTGACTTTTGGTAACAGGAGTTGTTGCAGGTATGTACTGAAGATAAGGGTCCCAGGCCGCAGCAAAGGTTTGTAAAGGAATAAGAAAAGCTAATAGAAATATTAGTAAAAAGTTAAAAACTCGAATTTTAAAACAATATTTTTTATTCATTTAAACCCCCGATATACAATAAAATTAAAAAAAATTAAGAAAATAGATAAACCTTTTATTGGTTTACATAAAATAACACAAGAGCCTTAAAAAAGCCGTAAAACGGCTTTAAATAGCATTTTGAAAAACTATTCTACTATGTATTTTATTATGCTTATATAATAGGGTATATCCCTTTGCACAGTCAATATAAAGTAATAGTCTGGTAAAAATTATAAAAATCCTTAAAGAAAACATTCTTAATAAAAAAACCATAAGACCATGGACTCACAGGGCTTACGGTTTTAGTATTCTTAAATTCTTTGATCAAAATTTCTTCCTATATTGGGGTTTACACTGAGTTCCATCATTTTATTAAGAGCTTCCGAATTCTCCTTAGCATTGTCCATAGCCAGCTTTGTTACAGCAAGGCCTACGCTTTGACTAATGGAGGCTTGTGATTTCAATACAGATAAAGCAGCAATATCCATTTCCAACCACTCCTTACCTTATAATATTAAACTCTTACTATTATTCTACACTATTTTCTATAATACTACAATGTTTATCATCATCAAAATCAAATTCGTTAGCTATAATCAGTAGATGGTAAAGGAATTTTCAAATAACATACTTCACCAATCAGATTCCTTGACTGCATCTGTAACTAAAAGTATAATATTTCAAAGGATGTAAGGGAGATTATGCCGGTTCGGATATAGGGTTTAACAAGCTTTATCCTTAAACAGTAAAGGAATTGATTATGAATACACTGAATAATAACCTTAATTATAAACATTATTTTCTGTTTGACGGTGCCATGGGGACATACTATGCCTCAAAACACGATAGAAATGTACCCTGTGAAACTGCAAATATTTACGATAGCCGGACAATATACCAAATACATAAAGAATATATAGAGGCAGGAGCCGATGCCATTAAAACCAACACCTTTGGTGCAAACAGATTTTCTTTGTCCTGTGAACAGTCTGAGGTGGAAAAAATAATTAGTAAGGGCTGGGAGCTTGCTCAAAATGCAGTTGAAAACAGTAAAGCCGTTGTTTTTGCAGATATAGGCCCAATTCCTACAAGTAAGGGAGTTGATGAAGAAGCCGAATATAGAAAGATAGTTGATATATTTATTGAATGCGGTGCTGAGAACTTCCTGTTTGAAACCTTTCCAAGATTCGATATCCTTCTGGATATTTCAGCCTACATACGCTTAAAGAAGCCTTCTGCAACGATAATCTCCTCCTTTGCTGTATATCCTGACGGATATTCCAAAGAAGGTCTATATTATCAGGATATTTTTACTAAGGTGAGCGGAAGCGGCCTTGTAGATGTCTGTGGTTTTAATTGTATAAGCGGCCCTGCTCATATGTGCAGACTGGTAAGCCGATTGGACACAAAGGGCAGACAGCTTATAATAATGCCGAACTCCGGTTACCCTTCCTCCGAAAGAGGGCGGGCAGTTTATGTGGACAATTCTGATTACTTTGCGGAAAAACTGGTGGAGCTCAGGGATATGGGTGTCCAGGTTCTTGGCGGCTGCTGCGGGACCACTCCTCACCACATAAAAGTGGCAGCTAAACTATTAGCTGAAAAAAGTGATATTGATAGGACTAGAAATTATTCTGAGAAATCCGAAGTTAAGACTACAGAAAAGAAGCGTTTACTTCAAGGCCTTTGCATCGAAAAGAAACCAATTTTGGTTGAAATAGATCCTCCCTTTGATACAAATTGGGAGTATATGCTCAAGGATGCTTTCCTGCTAAAAAAAGCCGGAGCAGACATAATCACAATAGCCGATTCACCCTTGGCAAAAGCCAGAGCAGATAGCTCAATTCTTGCTGCAAAGATCCAAAGGGAGGCTGGGTTACCCGTAATGCCTCATATTACCTGCAGGGATAAAAATCTGCTTGGAATCAAGGCAACTTTGCTAGGATTGAATATCGAGGGTATAAGAAATGTACTCCTTGTAACCGGTGATCCCATTGCAAATCTGGAAAGAAAAGATGTAAAAGGTGTCTATAGCATGAATTCTTCCGATTTGGCAAGCTATGTGTCCAGCCTTAACGATAATATTTTCGGGGAAGCTTCCTTTGAAATAGGTGGAGCATTAAATGTGAACGCCCCTAATTTTGAGGCAGAAATGAAAAGAGCTGTTAAAAAGATTGAAAACGGAATAAGCTTTTTTCTGACTCAGGCTACCTACACCGACACAGCTGTTAGCAATATAATCAAAGCAACTGAGGTGCTGACCGTTCCTGTATTTGCCGGTATAATGCCACTTGTGGGCTACAAAAATGCTCAGTTTATAAATAATGAGGTTCCCGGTATTACTATTGACGAAGCAGTAATAAACAGCTTCCGTGATAAGAGCAGGGAGGAGTCCGAGTTAATTGGTATAGAACACTCTATGAAGTGTATAAATAAATTGTATGAATATGTATCAGGGTTTTATATCATGACACCACTGAAAAGAACTCAGGTGGTTTGTGAGCTAATAAAAAGAATTAAGGAGATTAAAGTATGATAATTGTAGGTGAAAAATTAAACAGTTCAATTCCAAAAATGTTCGAACTGATGAAGTCAAAGAACACGGAAGAAATAAAGAAAATAGCCATAGAACAGCAGAATGCCGGTGCTAACTTCCTGGATATAAACACCGCAATCTTCAGAGCTGAAGAACAGGAAATGCTGGAATATATCCTAAATATAGTTCTTGAGAATACCCAGTGCGGTATAATGCTTGACTCGCCTTCGCCGGAAGTTATTGAAAAAACAATCCAGCTAATATCAGGCAGGGAGGTTATTATCAATTCTATTACTCTTCAGGACAGGATAAACGAACTTTTACCTGTAGTAAAGAAATATAATTCAGGCGTTGTATGTCTGCCTATTGATAATGACGGAATTCCAAAAACAGTTGAGAGAAGAGTTGAGAATTCTTTGAAACTTGTTCAAATCCTGCAGCAGGAAGGTGTTTCTAAAAACAAGATATATATTGATGTTTTAACAGAAGCATTGGCAGTAGATAATGAAAATGCCAAGGTTACTATCGATTCTATTGCTGCATTAAGAAAGGTAGAACCCGAAATTCATATCATTTGCGGAGTTTCCAATGTGTCCTTCGGCTTGCCCAAGAGAGCAAATATTAATGCTGCATTCCTTACTGCAGCTATATATGCCGGCCTTGACAGCGGAATTGTAGATATTACAAATGAACAGGTCCAGAGTACCATATACATTTCAGAGATGCTCGCAGGAAAGGATGAATTCTGCATGGAATATCTGGGATGGTTCAGAGGTCGTAAGCAGGACTAAGAGGTCGTAAGAAGGGAGTAATATGTATGGTCTTACTCTTTAGCTAAAAAAATGTGCAACGATGTACTTAATATGGTAAAATGTAAGCAGAATTTTACGGAATAATTTGTTTATTGGAGGAACTACCGATGAAAGACAGACCGTTATACGAAGTAAGAAAGATATCTAATCTTAAAGATATGATTGAACAGAGCGCAAAAATTTATGCCGATAAGGCTGCTTTTCTGGTTAAGCCTAAAACCGGAGGGGACTACGTTCCTGTAACCTATAAAAATTTTAAGCAGGATATTGATGTATTAGGGACAGCTTTGTTGAGTCTTAATCTAAAAGGAAAAAAGATTGCTTTGATCGGTGAAAACAGGTACGAATGGGCAACATCATACCTTGCTGTATGTAATGGGGCCGGTATAATTGTTCCTCTTGACAAGGAACTCCCTCAGAATGAGATTGAGAACTGCCTCGTTAGAAGCCATGCAGATGCTATTATTTTTTCAGGGACAGTATCCAAAAATATTGATAACATCTTAAAAAACATCACTACCTGCAAGTATTTTATAAATATGGATATTCAGGAGGATTCAAACGGTCAGCTTTCCTATACAAAGTTGTTGGAAAAGGGGCAGGAATTACTCCAGCAGGGTAATAGAGATTATCTTGATGCAGAAATAGATAACGAAGCGATGAACATTCTGTTATTTACTTCAGGTACTACCGACAAGTCAAAGGCTGTTATGCTCTCGCACAGAAACATTGCTGAAAATCTTATGGCTATGTGTTCCATGCTTTATATTGATGAAAAAGATGTATTTTTATCTGTGCTGCCTATGCACCATACATATGAATGTACCTGCGGTTTCCTTTGTCAGATGTACAGGGGCTGTACTGTTGCTTTTTGTGAGGGGCTGCGTCACATAGTAAAAAATCTCAGAGAATCAGGTTGTACTGTAATGAATGGAGTACCTCTTGTTTTTGAATCAATATATAAACAGCTTATGAATCAGGTTGCAAAAAAACCGGGAGGACCACGAAAACTCAAGCTTGGAATAAGAATCAGCAAGTTGGCTGCTATATTCGGAGCAGATATTCGCCGAAAGCTTTTTGCAGAAATACATGATGCACTGGGTGGACATTTAAGGCTCTTTATCAGTGGTGCAGCCGCTATAGATCCCGAGGTATCCAAAGGCTTCAGAAATATTGGTATAAAGCTTGTACAGGGTTATGGACTGACAGAATGTGCTCCGATTGTGGGGCTGAACAGGGACTGCTGGTTTAAGGATGACGCAGCAGGCTTGCCGCTTCCCGGGCTAAAAGTTGTTATTGATCAACCTAACAGTGAAGCTATTGGTGAAATAAAGGTACAGGGTCCAAGTGTAATGTTAGGCTATTACGAAAATAAAGAAGCTACCGATGCCTGCATAAAAGACGGCTGGTTCCACACAGGAGATATGGGCTTTATTGACAGTGATGGATTTATCCACATTACAGGTAGAATGAAGAATGTAATTGTAACCAAGAACGGCAAGAATGTTTATCCAGAGGAAATCGAAACTCTTCTGAACAGAAGTGACTATATTAAGGAATCCCTTGTTTATGGCTTGGACGGAAAAGAAGATGTAGTTGTGTGTGCTCAGATAGTGCCTGACAAGGAAAAAATAGAGGAAGATATTAAAAATGGAATAATTGAAGATAAGGATGTACATTCAATTATCAATTCTGAAGTCAAGAGAATAAACAAAGAACTTGTTACCTACAAGTATGTTAAGGAATTCATTCTTAGGGATACAGAATTTGAGAAGACTACCACTAAAAAAATAAAGAGATATCAGGAATTGAAAAAATAATTAACAATTGATTTCGGCCTCTTTAAATGTAATAGCTGAGACAAATAGCGACAGGAGTTTTATATAGAGATGGATGAGACAATAAACATAGCTTTAAATGAAGCAAAAAAGCTCGTTAAGGAAATCAGTGTACTGCTTTTAACAGATATGGAGGGCAAGCAGGTTATAACAAAGAACGGTGATGCAAATTTCGTTACCGAAATAGATCTGAAAGTACAGGAAGAAATAATCAAAGGGTTGAAAGAAATTCTTCCGGGGAGCAATATTATTGCAGAAGAAACAAAGGCTAATGATTTTACTCTTGGAAAATATACCTGGATTTTAGATCCTGTGGATGGAACTACCAACCTGATGTACGGCTACAAGTATTCCTGCATTTCATTGGGGCTGGCGGTTGATGGAAAGCCTTATGCAGGAATTGTATACAATCCCTATCTCAAAGAAATGTATTATGCACAAAAGGGAAAGGGAGCCTTCGTAAATGAAACCCCCATTTCGGTTACGGCAAACAAAACACTCAGAGACAGTCTGATAACCTTCGGAACCTCGCCCTACGACAAAGATAAGGCAAATGAGACCTTCCGTGTTGCAAAAAATGTTTTTCTTAAATGCAGAGATGTCAGACGATCTGGCTGTGCAGCACTGGATATTTGTAATGTAGCTGCCGGCAGGATGGATGGATTTTTTGAAATGGAGCTTCAGCCCTGGGATTACGCAGGGGCATCCCTTATTCTGGAAGAAGCCGGAGGAGTAATAACCGATTGGACCGGTAATAAGCTCAGTTACATACATAAGGATTCTGCAATAGCCAGTAACGGACATATTCACAGCGAGCTTTCCGATGAAATAAAAAGGCAGTAGCCAATAATCGGTGGATAATATTAATGCACCTCAAATATTGATTTGGGTGCATTTTTATTTTTAATTAATTATTAATAAAATGGTTAGGACTTTTAATACAACTTATAGTAGTATTCGCTGCTAACAATTATTTACATTCTGTTAATTGACTTAATTCCTACACATAGGTATACTGACAATAAATATTTGTATTATTACATAAAATACTCTTTGTAA
Organism: Bacillota bacterium; assembly: GCA_023460955.1. Lineage (GTDB taxonomy): Bacteria > Bacillota > Clostridia > Acetivibrionales > DSM-1351 > Ruminiclostridium. The sequence goes on from JAEWOH010000024.1 coordinate 200,305, forward strand.
GTACATAAATAGCTGAATAAAGGGGCTTGGACTACGAAGCACACTAATGAAAATAAGGAGCTAAAAATAATGGATGAAGCTAATGTAACAAGATTAAAATATAGAGAAAAGGATATTATTCTGGTAGGAACTGCACATGTTTCAAAAGACAGCGTTGAACTGGTAAACCGGATAATAAACGAGGAGTGCCCTGACAGCGTATGTGTTGAGCTGGATGAACAAAGATATGAAAGCATTCAGAATCCCAAGCAGTGGGAAAACACTGATATTATTAAGGTTGTAAAACAAAAAAAGGTTGGCTTCCTTATTGCAAATCTGATTTTAAGCAGCTATCAGAAAAAGCTGGCAAAAAAGCTTGATTCTAATGTTGGCGGAGAAATGATTGAAGGGATTAAATGTGCAAAAAACATAAACGCTGAGCTTGTAATGGCGGATAGAAATATTCAGACTACTTTTTTAAGAATATGGAGAAAACTAAGCTTTTGGGAAAAGATGAAACTGATTTTCAGTCTGGTATTTTCTTTTGGAGATGATTCAGAGATTACAAATGAGGATCTGGAAGATATGCTAAAGGAGGATATGCTTGAATCTGCAATTTCAGGGCTCCGGAAGCAATTTCCTGTAATAGGTGAAATTCTAATATCTGAGAGAGATCAATACCTGGCTGCAAAAATTAAAAACGCCCCGGGAAATAAGATTGTTGCTGTCCTGGGAGGGGCTCATGTTCCAGGAGTAAAAAAGGAAATATTCAAAGAGCAGGATCTGGATAAAATCTCGACTGTTCCTAACAAAAGCGCTGTTTCAAAGGTGGTGGGCTGGATTATTCCCGCGCTGATATTTGGGTTGTTTATATATGCCTTTGTGGTAAATTTTGAAACAGGGTTAAACCAATTATCTACCTGGGTATTGTGGACGGGACTGCTTGCAGCGCTGTTTACAGCACTTACACTAGGTCATCCTCTGAGTATACTGACATCGTTTTTAGCTGCTCCCATAACAGCACTGCATCCAATGCTTGCCTGTGGATGGTTTGCAGGACTGGTTGAGGCAACGGTAAAAAAGCCCACAGTTCAGGATGTTCAAAATATTCAGACAGATATGCTAAGTATAAAGGGAATACTTAAAAACCGTTTTCTGAAAACACTGGCTGTAGTTATAATGTCCAATATCGGAGCCTCAATAGGCACCTTTGTTGCAGGAACCGGTATTATTAAAAATCTGCTTTAACGGAGGGGCATATGTATACGCCTGAAAATAAATACCGGAGAAGAGTTGAAGCTTATATTAAAAAACTAAGTCTATACACAAGTAAAAGCAATGCTTTGGGAAACTACAAACTGTTATTGTTTTTTACGGGAGTTGCATTGACCGTGGTTTTTTATGTAATGAAGCAGCATATTCTGATGTCAGCAATGCTTATTTTAATAGTAGCTGCCTTCACCTATCTGTCCATACTTCAAAACCGTATGATTAAAAATAAAAACTACTCTCAGGCAATGCTTCAAATCAATACAATGTGCCTGAAGAGGTCACAAGGTCTATGGAAAACTTTTTCCGATGCCGGAGAGGAATTTGAGAACAGTAGCCACAATTATACCTACGATCTTGATGTTTTTGGGCAGGGTTCACTTTTTCAGATGCTTAATATGACGACAACCTACACAGGAAGAAAGAGTCTTGCTGACATGTTTCTTAAGCCCCTTGACAAAACCGAAGAAATCAAATGGCGTCAAGAGGCCTTAGCAGAACTTTCAAAAAAATTAACCTTCCGCCACAGACTATATTCTAATGTTTTAGTGTCAAATAAAAATATTGTTTTGGCTGATTCGGAGGAGCAGGGTAAAAAGAAGATTAAATCGCTTAATGACTTAATAGATAAACTGGATGATTTATTTACATGGGCAAAAGAAGAAAACAGCCTGTATTCATCTACCTGGTTCAAGGTATTTATAACTGCACTACCTGTGATAACAATCCTTTTGGTTTTTCTAGGAATAATAAAAGCTGTTCCGTTTTATTTTCCCATAGCCGGGTTTGCAATTCAGTTCCTGCTGCTGGGCTACCGGATAAATTTCAGAAACAAGAGCTTTGAGCTGGTAGAAAGGTACTCAAGGACCCTAAAGGTATACGTTTCTGTGCTTAAGCAGTTTGAAGCCGAAAAATTTGAAAGTACTTATATAAAAGGGTTGCAGCAGAAATTAAAGGGAGAAACGAAAATACCCGCATCAAGACAGATTGAAAAGCTTTCCAAGCTTTGGGAACTGATAGCAAACAGATATAATTTTCTCCATACAATAGTTAATACTATAACTTTATGGGATTTTCACTGCCTGGCTGCCCTTGAAAAGTGGAAAAAAAACAGTGGAAGACATGTTGAGGAATGGTTTCTGATTATTGGAGAAGTAGAAGCACTATGCAGTCTTTCAGTAATGTACCATGACAATCCGGACTATATAATACCTCAGGTGTCTGAAACGCTGAGCGCAGGCATCGTTGCACGTGAACTGGGACATCCCCTTCTAACAAATGCCAGGAAGTGCAACGATATCGAGTTTAATGGAGGGCAGCCAATACTTCTTATCACCGGCTCAAATATGTCTGGGAAAAGTACTTTCCTGCGGACTTTAGGCTTAAGCCTTATATTATCGTATATTGGACTGCCGGTATGTGCTAAAGCTTTCGGCTGCCCGGTTTTGAAGGTGTATGCCTGTATGAGAACCAGTGATAATCTGGGGCAGAGTGTATCCTCCTTCTATGCTGAACTGCTCAGGGTCAAAATGATTGTCGAGGCAGTTGACAGGGGAGAAAAGGTGTTTTTCCTGCTGGACGAAATATTCAAGGGGACAAACTCTGCAGACAGGCATACCGGCGCAAAAATGCTTATCAGCCAGCTCGACAGAAAGGGAGCCTGGGGTATGGTTTCGACGCATGATCTGGAGCTGGCTGATATTGAGAGGGAAAGTAAAGGCAGGATAGCTAATTATCATTTTAAAGAGTATTATGAGAACGATAAAATTTATTTTGATTACAAACTTCGTAGAGGAGTCTCCGACACAAGAAATGCCATATATCTCATGAAGCTGGCTGGAGTGAAGTTGGATGGCGAATCAGATATAAAATAAATTAATACAGACTGTCATATAATAAACATAAGTAAATATTATTTGCTTAATGTGAATTGAAAGGAATGTGACGGTATGAATCCTTTTAAGGTTAAAGGAAAATTCGATCTTAAAAAACTTATTTTAAGTGTAGTAATCAGTGAGGGTGTCGGCTTTATAAGCAGTATTCTGACAAGGGACCAGATGGAGATTTATAAGCAGTTGAAGCAACCGGCATTTGCCCCGCCCTCCTGGGTGTTTGGAGTGGTGTGGCCCATACTGTTTTTATTAATGGGTATCGCAAGCTACAGAATATGGATGTATGGAACTCAGGGGAAGAATGTAAAGGATGCTTTGTTCTATTATGGAGCACAACTTGCATTTAATTTTCTGTGGAGTATTTTATTTTTCGGCGCAGGGCTTAGAGGCTTGGCACTTATTGATTTAATTATCCTGATTGTGTTTGTAATAATAACTATTGTTAAATTTTACAGGATAGATAAACTTTCCGGATGGCTTCTGGTGCCCTACCTGTTATGGATTATCTTTGCCGCCTTTCTGAATTACGCAGTGTGGCAGCTAAACAAATAGGAAGATAAAGGAATGATTATATAGAAGGTATCAAAAAGAAATCTATATTTATTGATAATGAATATATAGATGAGTATTACATGTCAAAGCTTGACCTGTAATACTAAGAGGAGAAAAACAGGGACTGCTTAATTTTAAGCAGTCCCTTAATTAATGCTGTAAACGTAATTATTCTTAATACTCTTCTTCTTGAATATCAAAAACGAAATTGCATTTGTCACATCTGAAGACTAGAAGAGTTCCAAAGCTTTCACTTTCAGTATCCTCCACGTGTATTAGTCCTCCACAGTTACATTTTTTGGGATATCCGTTCATGCAGGTGCAACATTCGGTATGGCGTGAATTGTTTCGTTTAATATCGGGTTTTACATCTAAGGTACGAGTACACATGACCACCACTCCAATCGATTTTATGTATTAATTTTAATACATATTTAGGAAATAGTAAAGTGTTTATGCATGTATACATGAGATTTTTCAAGGGCTTGAAGGTTTTTATATGATAAATAAATAACAAACAATACTGGCAAAAATTATAATTAATTGTTAAAAAATTTTCAAATTCTGTGAAAAAAATATCAAACTCTGATTGACAATGTTAACGGTAGAATTTACAATAGAATTGAGAATGTTAAAAATTTCGCATATTAGAGATACGGTATTTAGCAAACTCGTTTTTTTATATGGTGAGTTTGTATACAAAGTACTATTAGCGAAAATATCGGATTTAACCTTATATGGCTATACTGTTGAGTTTTAAGCCTGGTAAGGTATTGTATTTTATTTATAAGGGGCCGTTACAAGGGCCGTAGGAGGCTAAAAAATGGAGAAGGTCAGAGAAGTATTGAATCGCTATGGCAATTCAAAAGACAATCTTATTCAAATTATGTTGGAACTACAGAATATTTCAGGTACAAATTCACTTCCTCATGAATGGGTAGAATTTGCTGCAGCTGAGCTGGATATGCCTTTAAGCAGGGCGTACAGTGTTATTACCTTCTATTCAATGTTTGGTACCGAACCAAGAGGAAAGTATGTTGTGGAAGTCTGTAAGAGTGCGCCTTGTCATGTAACAGGTGCAAACAGCTTATTAAAAATGCTGGAGACTGAATTAAATGTAAAGCCAGGTGAAACAACTGAAGATGGGGAGTTTACATTAATACAGTCTGCATGTTTCGGAGCATGTGACATTTCACCTGCGATAAAGATTGGCGAGAAGGTTTATGGAAATCTTACACCTGATAAGCTGAAAGAGATAGTAAACTCTTATAGGGAGGGTCAACAATAATGGATAAGGTATTGAGCGCAAGATTCGGAAAAATCAAACCTGACAGTGTTGAAGAATATACAGCTGCTGGTGGTTATGAAGGCCTTAAAAAGACAATGTCAATGGAGCATGTAGATGCAATTGAAGAAATAAAAAAAGCCAACCTTTTTGGAAGAGGCGGAGCTGCTTACCCTACAGGTATAAAGTGGGAGCAGGCTTATGCAATAACAAAAGGGCCTAAATACATGGTTTGTAACGCAGACGAAGGTGAGCCGGGTACGTTTAAGGATAGACATATCCTTGCTGAAGACCCCCTGGAGCTGATTGAAGGTATGACCATCGGCGCATATATAATGGGCGCAAAAGAGGGCTTTATATATATCAGAGGAGAGTATGCTGCAATACAGAAGATAGTAAGAAGTGCAATCAGCAATGCAGAAAAGGCTGGATACCTTGGTAAGAACATACTCGGCAGAGAAGGCTTTGACTTCACTCTTAAGGTTGTGTCAGGTGCCGGAGCCTATGTTTGCGGTGAAAATACTGCATTGGTTGAATCCATTGAGGGCAAGACCGGAAGACCAAGACAAAAGCCCCCTTACATCAAGAATTGTGGGCTCTACCAAATGCCAACAATATTGAACAACGTTGAAACTTATTCTTGTATACCCTGGATAATCAAGGACGGCGGAGAAACCTTCAGCAAGAAGGGAACTGAGTTCAGCGGCGGTACAAAGCTAATGTGTCTCTCTGGTAATGTTAAGAACAGGGGAGTTTATGAGATTCCTTTTGGTATGACCTTAAGAGAATTAATATATGATCTTGGCGGTGGAGTAACAAATGGTAGAAAGCTTAAATTTGTTCACATGGGAGGACAATCAGGCAGCTGTTTCCCTGAAAGTCTGATGGATACAAAGATTTGTTATTACGATCTCAAAAAAGCGGGTATTTCTTTAGGCTCAGGTGCAGTTGTTGTAGTAGATGACAGTCACTGTGTAATTGATTACCTTAAAAATTCAATGGAATTCTTTGAAGAAGAATCCTGCGGTAAATGTACTCCATGCAGAGAAGGAACCTACAGATTGGTACAGTTGGTTGATAAGTTTACTGAAGGAACTGCTACCATGGAAGATTTCAATAAGCTGAAGAGCCTTGCTCAGACCATGAAGACATCAAGCTTCTGCGGCCTCGGACAAAGTGCTCCTGTTCCACTGTTGACTCTTATTAAGTATTTTGAGGAAGAGTTTCTTGAGCATATAAACGGCAAATGCAGAACAGGCACATGCCCTATGCACGGCAAAAATTAAGAGATAGCAAAGGAAGCTGGAGTGGCTGAATTTGTATCAGCAAAGCTTCATGAGAATTAGTATTTATGTGCCATAGTTGGCTTGGAGGTTATTATGGATATGATTAATTTAACAATAGACGGTATTGCAGTAGAAGTTGAAAAGAATACTACAATACTTGAAGCAGCTAAGAAGCTGAATATAAATATTCCTACACTTTGCTTTATGAAGGGTGTTAATGAGCCCGGCTCCTGTAGAGTATGTGTAGTTGAAGTAGAAGGTTGGAGGGGCTTGCATCCTGCCTGCGTTACAAAGGTTTCGGATGGTTTGGTGGTTAAGACTGCTACTAGTACAGTAAGAGAGGCAAGAAAGAACATTCTTGAGCTTATAATGTCCAACCATAACAGAGAATGTCTTTCCTGCTCAAGAAACTTAAATTGTGAATTGCAGGCTCTTTGCAATGACAATGGTATTAACAGACTTCCTTATCAGGGTAAGGTTGACAAGGGTACTATAGACACCTCGGGACCTATTGTAAGGGATCCAAACAAATGTGTACTGTGTGGCAGATGTGTGAGTGTATGTGCTAAGATTCAGGATGTTGGAGTTATAGATTATGCATACCGTGGTGCTCATATGACAGTTACTACTGCTTACGAGGAAGGTCTTGCAGGACATGACTGTATAAACTGCGGTCAATGTATTAAAGCTTGTCCGGTTGGCGCTCTTTCTGAAAGAGATGACACTGCAAAGGTGTGGAAGGCACTTGAAAACCCTGATCTTCATGTGGTAGTTCAAACTGCGCCCGCAGTAAGGGTTGCTCTTGGAGAAGAGTTTGGATATGCTCCTGGAACAAATGTTGAAGGAAAAATGGTTACTGCATTAAGAAGGCTTGGTTTTGATAGAGTATTTGATACAAACTTCAGTGCAGACCTGACAATAATAGAAGAAGGCAATGAGCTTCTGAACAGAATCAAAAACGGAGGAAAATTGCCGATGATCACTTCCTGCTCACCTGGATGGATCAAGTTCTGTGAACACAATTACCATGACTTCATAGATAATCTGTCAACCTGCAAATCACCGCAGCAGATGTTCGGTGCAGTTGCAAAGTCTTATTATCCGGCAAAGGCTGATGTTGATCCTAAGAATGTATTTGTTGTTTCAGTAATGCCATGTACCGCAAAGAAATATGAAGCTGACAGGGAAGAAATGCAGGTTGACGGTCTCAGAGACATAGATGCTGTCATTACTACAAGAGAGCTTGCAAGGATGATCCGTCAGGCAGGTATTAAGTTTGGTGAACTGGAAGATGGTACCAGAGACAGCATTTTAGGAACTTACTCAGGAGCAGGTACAATATTTGGTAACACCGGAGGAGTTATGGAAGCAGCTCTTCGTACAGTTGCCGACAAATTGACAGGTAAGTCACTCGAAAGTATTGAATATACAGCAGTAAGAGGACTTGAAGGTATCAAGGAGGCAACTGTTAATGTGGCAGGCATGGATATAAAGGTTGCTGTTGCAAACGGTACAGCTAACGCCTCAAAGCTCCTTGAAAGAATAAGAACCGGAGAAGCTACGTACCACTTTATTGAAGTAATGGCTTGCGAAGGCGGATGTATTAACGGCGGAGGACAGCCTATCATAATGGATAAGAACAAAACCAATGAGGTTAAAGCTGCCAGAATAAAGGGCCTATATGATATAGACAAAGCCAGCACTTATAGAAAGTCCCATGACAATCCTGAAATTCAGAAGCTTTACGCCGAGTATCTTGGCGAAGCAGGAGATCATAAGGCACACAAATTGCTGCATACACATTATGTAGCTAGATAATTGTTATCCTAGTGAATAGAAAGCTGTAGTAAAACCTGTAATATTGGTTTTGCTGCAGTTTTTTTAATTGAATTTTATTAAATTTAAAAGTTTGTGGATATAGAAACGATACATTTGTATGGTATTCTATAGCTGGGGGTGAAAAAATGGCTTACAAGCTTTTATTGGTAGAAGATGATGCTGAACTGAGGGAGATTATAACAGATTACTTTTCCGTAAAAAGCGGAGGTGACTTTGAAATACATTGTGCCGGTTCAGGTGGAGAAGGCTTTGAAAAAACTATGGAACAAGCTTACGATTTACTTCTTCTGGACGTTATGCTTCCCGAAATTGATGGGTTTACACTTTGCAGACAGCTGCGGCTTAAAAGTGATATCCCCATAATTTTTATAACTGCAAGGCACGGAGAAACCGACAGATTGCATGGCTATAAGCTTGGCTGTGATGATTACATATCAAAACCGTTTTCTTTGGCAGAACTTTATGCTAAGGTTTTAGCACTTATAAAAAGAGCAAAAGGAACTGTTACCTGTGAGATGATTACAGCCGGTAAAATAAAATTAAACCCATCCAGCTGTACAGTATATGCC